>NZ_JBEFTX010000012.1:0-243617 GCF_040195635.1 Actinopolymorpha sp. B11F2
CCAAAGCCCGACGCGCCCCCAACCCGACCACCGAGGAGGTGAACGACAACACCATCCCGGCGCTCAGCGCCTAACCAACCAACGGATCACGCGACACGACCGATACACCACACCAATGGACTTGACCTGGGCTGCGCGGGACACACCGCACCACTGCGTCCCGGCTACGATCGCCCAGTGATGGGAGGATCTGCGAATGTCTGAGGCGTGGGTGACCGACAGTGACCTCCTCGCAGCGCAAGAGCGCTTTGCCGCACAGATACCCGGGTTCGTCATGCCCGTGGCCTACGGCGTGGCGCGCGAGGACGCGTCCGTTCTGACGTTCGGCCATGTGAACGCGCCCGGGGCGGTACGACCGCTCCCGGCGGCCGTGCTGGCCTCGGTGTGCGGCTACGTTGCTAGGACGGGGGTCTATCGGCTGGACCACGCGCAGTTCGCCAAGGTGGTCGAGCGTCTGGCTCCGGCCGAGGCTGCCACGCACATGCCGCACCCGAACCTGTGGTCGTGGCGCGATCTGTTGACCGATGCTGGCGCCGACAGCACCTTTCTCGGTTTCTTCGTTGCCGCCGTCGATGACCCGCCGGTCGACCAGTACGACGCGCAGTTTCGGCACCTGCTGGCACCCTGACCTCGGACGGGTGGTGCGCCCCGACCTCCCCCTGGCCCCGTCCTAGGATGCAAGGCATGGCGAAGGCAGGTGTACTCACTCCGCAGGCGACGGACTTCCCGCGCTGGTACCAGGACGTTCTCGGGAAGGCCGAGCTCGCCGAGAACGGTCCGGTTCGCGGCACCATGGTCATCCGGCCGTACGGCTATGCAATCTGGGAACGCATGCAGGCCGAGATGGACCAGCGCATCAAGGCCGCGGGTGCTCGCAATGCCTACTTTCCGCTGTTCATCCCCGAGAGCTACCTCAAGCGCGAGGCCGAGCACGTCGAGGGATTCAGCCCCGAACTCGCGGTCGTCACCCACGCGGGTGGGAAGGAGCTGGAGGAACCGGTCGTCGTACGGCCGACCAGCGAGACGGTCATCGGCGAGTTCATGGCGAAGTGGATCCAGAGCTACCGCGACCTGCCGCTGCTGCTGAACCAGTGGGCGAACGTCGTCCGGTGGGAGCTCCGGCCGCGGGTCTTCCTGCGGACCAGCGAATTCCTCTGGCAGGAAGGCCATACGGCGCACGCGACCCGGGAGGACGCGGCCGCCTACGCCCGCCGCATCCTGCACGAGGCGTACGCCGACCTCATGGCGACGGTGCTCGCGATCCCCGTGGTGGCCGGTGTGAAAACCCGCCGCGAGCGGTTCGCCGGAGCGATCACCACACTCACCTGCGAGGCCATGATGCGCGACGGCAAGGCCCTCCAGATGGGAACCAGCCACGAACTCGGCCAGAACTTCGCCCGCGCCTTCGACATCCGATTCCTCGACGCCGCCGGTGAACGGCCGTACGCCTGGACGACCTCCTGGGGATCCTCGACCCGCATGGTCGGCGGGCTGATCATGACCCATGGCGACGACGCCGGCCTGCGCATCCCGCCGCGGCTTGCCGCGACCCAGGTCGTGGTCACCGTCGTCAAGTCCGGCGAAGGTGTGGGGGAAGTGGCCGCCAAGCTGGTCGGCGACCTGGTGACCGCAGGTGTACGCGCCGAGTTGGATGACCGAGTGGATGTCGCCTTTGGGCGGCGGGCCGTGGACTGGGAACTGAAGGGCGTACCGGTCCGCATCGAGATCGGCCCGCGGGACCTGGCCGCCGGCGCGGTGACGGTCGTACGCCGAATCCCCGGAACCAAGGCGACCGTACCGATGGAGACCGTGCTGTCCGATGTGACAGAGGCGCTCGAGATCGACCAGGTTGCCCTTCTCGCGGAGGCGACGCAACTCCGCGACGCGCGGACCGTCGACGTGGCGTCGGTGGACGAGGCGGTGGCGGTGGCCGTCGACGACGAGGGCTGGGCGCGCATCCCGTGGGCGACCCTTGGCGAAGAGGGTGAGGCACGGCTGTCGGAGAGCGCGGTGACCGTGCGGTGCCTGATACGGCCCGACGGTGGCGTTCCCGACTCCGAGGACGAACCGGACCTGATCGCCGTGGTGGGCCGATCCTACTGACGGCGGACAACGGTACGGAGTTGCGGCGAAGCCCAACCCGGCGCGCGGAAGCTCCACACGTACGACGTTTTCAGGGTTCCTCTTCTCAGGAATTCAGCTGGAGCCGATAAGTCACAGCATCTAGCCTGGCGAAATGGTCACGAGGGTCAGGGACGCCAGGCCGTGGCGCATCGGGACGAGCGATGACGTCGCGTGGATCGACGAGGGCACGTCCATGGGCCGGACCATCACCGCCGCCATCCCACCGGTTTTCGAGGCGTACGCGACGATCATGCTTCCCTACGGAGGCGAGGGCCAGGACGCACACGACCGGACCATGCTCGCGCTGCTGAGTGAGCAGTCGGCGGGCCAGTCGTGGTGGCTGGGGTATCTCGACACCGGCGCCGATGACATCGTCTTTCCCGACGCGCCCACGGTGAGCTTGTATGCGGGGTGGCCGTATGTGTTGGTTGAGGCGGGGCCGGAGCAGGCCGCCACCTGGCGCCAGAGCGGAGACCTGTCGTTCTGGAAGGGTGCGCTGCCCAACTTGATGTTCCCGACTGACCACTCGTGGCTCGTTTCGACGCTGTGGGATGACGACTGGACCTGCATCGGCGGACCGGCCGAGCTGGTGGACAAGTTCCTGCGCCACCCCGCTCTGCAGGCCAGGCCGGTAGCCCTCGACCAGGACGCCACACCGCCAGGTCATCAAGCGCTGTAGCCCACTATCGCGAAGCGCGCCAGCCAGGCGGTTTGGCTCGTGCCGTCGATCGAAACAACACGGGTGCCTTCAGGATCCGGTTGTGGCGTCCTTCATGGCTGTTCCTATGCGATGAAGGTAGTCGGTGGCGTGGCCGTCATCCTGGAGGTCAGGGATGTCGAGGATGTACCGGCATTGATCAAGGGGCATGTGACGCGCGAACGCATGCGGATCGTTGATCAGCTCATCGAGCAGGTCTTCGCCCTCCACAAAGAACAGGTCGATGAGCTTGGGGTTCCCGTCGGCCGAGAGCAGAACGTGACGGTCGCCGATGTCGACCCGCGGCCCCCACCACCGCACATTCTGACGGCCCCAGGAATGCATGGCCTCGACCTCGTGCCGGAGATCACGCAGATCGGCGTCGGCTTCTGCTGGATGATCCCACTGCCGCAGAAATGTCCGCACCACACTGCTGTCCGGGGTCGTCAGGTATTCAAGCACGGCCAGATGTCCGCCACCGTCGAGTGGGGTCGCCAGCTCTATCCGCGGAATGTACCTGTTGCCTGCGCACCGCTCGCAGAGCTCGACGAAATATTTGTACGCCGGCTCGAACGGGCTGACCCGGGCCACGAGTCGACCACTCGGCGACCGATGAGCGTAGGCCCAGTCGCCACGACCGCACATCGCCCAACCCAGGCGCTCGAGATGTGCTCGTGCGACGCGGTGATCGAGCACGGGCCACGGCTCCGCAAGGAGCGGGACTAGTTCGCGATCCTGCATCGGCGAAGTCTGACACCGGCGTTGCGGGCGCAGCCACCGACTTTTGTTGTGGGCCTGCGGCTTGCCCCTGTGGCTAGTGGCCTAGGGCAACCCCCAAGCGTTCGGGAGGAGGTGGGCGTGGTCGTTGTATCGAACGAGCCGGGCCTTCATCTGGCCAATGTCAGGTAGCCAGCCGTCAGCGATCCATTCGGTGATCCCCGTGTCCGTGATCTCCGGGTAGAGGTACGACGCGTGGAACGGGAGGCTGAGGAACGCCCACAAACTCGCCCGCAGCGGGACGGTCTGAGTGACGATCACGACGGTGCCGCCCTCGTTGGCCAGGACGGCTTCGATGAATGCTCTGGCAGCCCGCTCGATACCCTCCCGATAGGACTCGCCGCCCGGCGACTTCGGTGCGTACGGAGACCAGTTGGCCAGCCGCTCCTGGGCGAGCGTGGCGAGCCACTCCTCGACCACCATGCCGTCACACTCACCGGAGTGTGGTTCGCAGAACCCGCAGTCCGGTTCCGGTTCCAGATCGCCGAGGGCTGGTGAGATGACCTGCGCGGTTTCGATCGCCCTGCGGGCGTTGCTGGAAAGCAACCGCGTCACATCGGCCAGCTCGCCGGTAGCGGCGAGGCGGTCCCTTAGCCGCTCCGCCTTGTCACGCCCCTCCTCAGACAACCCCAGATCGTCATGATCGAGCAGACGCCCCGGGTCGTGAGAGCGCTGGATGGCATTTCGGATCAGGACCAGTCGTGTGCTCGGCAGCTCACGCAGCTTGGGCATGACACCAATTCTCCCAGCCCCGCTCGGCAGCACCCATCCCTGGGAAGACGCCGCCGATGAGTTTTGCCGTGGCGGCGAGTCAGTAGGGCAAGAATCAAGAACTCGCGAAAAGAGGCGTCATGACTCAGCCCAAGACTCACACCCTGGAAGTGCCCGGCGCGGTGCTGCATTGCGACGTCCGGAGCAACGATTCCAGTTCGGCGCCGGTCCTGCTGTTGATCGGGTCGCCGATGGGTGCCAGCGGGTTCCTTACCCTTTCCGGACATTTCGCCGACCGTACGGTCGTGACCTACGACCCGCGCGGTGTGGAGCGCAGCGAGCGTACGGACGACGCCACCGAGTCCACGCCTGATGAGCACGCGGACGATCTGCACCGACTGATCTCGGCGCTGGACGCCGGACCGGTGGACATCTTCGCCAGCAGTGGTGGCGCCGTCAACGCGCTGGCCCTGGTGGCCCGCCATCCGGAGCAGGTCAGGACGCTCGTCGCGCACGAGCCGCCGGCCGCTCAGGTGCTGCCCGACCGCGAGCAGGCGCTTGCCGCGTCCGTGGACATCCACGAGACCTATCAGCGCAGGGGCCTCGGACCGGCGATGGCGAAGTTCATCATGCTCGTCGCCCACAAGGGACCGATTCCGCCCGATTTCGCCGACCAGCCCGCCCCGGATCCTGCCAACTTCGGGTTGCCGACCGAGGACGACGGTTCCCGGGACGATGTGCTGGTCGGGCAGAACATCATTTCGTGTACGCACTATCAGCATGACCTCGAAGCCGTTCGTGCGGCATCGACTCGCGTCGTCATCGCCGCCGGCGCCGAATCCACTGGGGAAATGGCTCACCGGGCCGCTGTGGCAATGGCCGAACGGCTAGGTACGAAACCCGTCACCTTCCCCGGCGACCATGGGGGATTCCTTGGCGGCGAATACGGCATGAAGGGCGAGCCGGACGCCTTCGCCGCCGCCCTGCGCCAGGTCCTGACCTAGGCATCTTCGCTCATGACTGCGGCCCGCTGCCTGGGCAGGAGACGTACTCCTCGAACTCGGCGATGGTCCTGACGCCGTCGTCGAGAACGGCGGCGTAGATGCTGGCGCTCGTGATCGTGTCCCGATAACGAGGATCACTCCAGTACGCATCCTTGATGTGCAGGATCGCGTCGCGGGTCTCAGGCGTGAGTCGCCGGACAAGCGCGCGAGCCCCGGCACTGGCCTCCTCGAACTGGGTGGCGTCCACGGCCCAGATGTCGAACTTCCAGGCGCCGCTCCTCGTGTCACCGAGTCGGACACCCCAGTAGAGACCGCGTCCTTCCGTGCGACTGTCGGTGAAGAACGCCTTCCACGCATGGAAACGCACCGTGACCTTCGCGCCGAAGGCAAAGTAGTCTTCGATGCTCACGTCCGGCGCGTTGATGTAGAGGTCAAGATCGCGCCACGTCATGAGATCGTAGAAGTAACTTCCGCCGACAAAGGTCTCGCCAAGCGGGCGAGCTATCGCCAGAAGTCCTTGCTCCTCGAGCACGGCATCGGCTTCACGGCGAAGTCGAGCCGCCTGGTCGTGGATCTGCATGGAAGTCGCTCTCCTCCGCCTACGAAGGCGCTACGGCAGGCAGCTGCGCGAGAGTCCGCGCCCACCGACGCAGTCCGGAATCTGGAGCAGTCTCGCAATATCGGCTGAACTGGTTTCGGACATCGGATCGTCGGACGCCACCCACCATCAGAGGCGCCGCATACGACGGGATGTCCGCACTGACAGGGGTCCATCCCGCCGCGACGCTCGCCGCGCCGTCTGCCGGCGACTCCAGGCCGAAGTAAACTTCCGCAACTCCGAGGGTCATCGCGGCACCGAGGCACATGAGGCATGGCTCGAGGTTGACCGCGAGCCGCAGTGGGTGAGGTCGCGGGCGCCACCCCAGCGATTCGTCGGCCTGGGCCATGGCCAGTAGGTCCGCGTGGACCAGGCGCCGCTTTTGCGCCTTCTCCTGGGTGAAGGCTCTGCCAACGATGTCCTCGCCCATGACCACCACTGCCCCGATCGGTAGTTCGCCGCAGAGTAGCCCTTCCTCAGCGACTTCGATTGCCGAACCGATCATCTCGTGTGGCGTCATGAGCGAACGATACGCAGCCGCGAAACCGTGGTGGACAAGGGCCTCTGGCGAAGCCCTCTGCGAGCGAACACAACCAACTGACCGGTCAACGACGGCCGGCGTGTGACGTTTCCGGGAGCTGTGTGGTGAGCCTGTCCGGCCACTCTACGGCCAGACAACTCCCGGCAGATGTCGTTGCCCACTCCTCGCTCAGCGCCCGAAGATCCCGGATCGCAGTCTGGAAGTGCTGCACCGTATAAGGAAACGCGTCTTCGCGAACCGTCCCCCACAGTCCGTGCGCCCGCTTGATCAGACCACTCGACCTGCCATGGTGCACTGCGTCGTGGACCAGCGACGTCATCGTTTCGGCCACGGTGATGGACCGACTCCTGGTGTTCGTACGAAGAACCTGCTGCGAACGCTGTTTCGGGTCACGGCGCTGCCGACCGGACACGACGGTCATCCGCTCGAACATCGCCCCAGCGGCCATGCTGCCGAACACGCCGCCGGCCATCTCCAACGCTCGTTCGGTCGCGAAGTGTGCCAGGTCATGCGGCACCTGCCATCTCCCACCGGCGCCGGGCAGCGACACGACCACACCGTCACGTCGATGGACATGGACGGAGTACTGAGTGTCCCCATCGCGATGGAACTCCACCTTCATGTCCACCACCGTGACACGAGGGCTGCGCACCGCCCACCCGGATTTCGGCCGTGGGCAAGGGCGTTACGGTGGCATGATCACGGCGCCGCCTCGGCGGCGGCGGCGTGTGAGTCGCACGCGGCGTGGCCCGCCGGTGCCGCGCGAGTCAGGCTGTGTCGGCGTACGACGGTCCACAACGCCGCCGCGGCCATCGCGCATGCGGCCGCGGCGAACAGCATCCAGGATGCCGTGGCGTTCTCCAGCAGTCCTCCGAACCCACTACCGAGGGATGCTCCCACCAGGCCGGCCGCGACCATCGAGGTGTAGGCCTGCGTCAGCGCGCCTTCGGCGGCGACATCGTCGAGCAGGCTGGACGCGGCGATGCCAGCCGGCGCGTAGAGTGCGCCGAAGATCACCAGTACGGCCATCAGCGCCACAGACTGGGCAGCGGAAACGATCGTGACAACGACGATGCCACCCGCGCCCGCCGCCTGCGCGAGCAGAAGCCTCCTGGACCGTGGGATTCTCCACGACCGACCGCCGTACAGCGTTCCACCGGCGAGTTCGCCTGCCGACACGCAGGCGAACAGAACGCCCGCCACGGCGGGAGCGCCGTGATCGACGGCGGTAGCTGGGATCGCCACGCTGATGAGGCCGAACGCCGTTCCTCCCAGGAGACCGGCGACGAGCAGTGTCCGGGTCCCCGGGGTGGCGAGTGCCGTCTGCCGGGGTTGGCTGCGTACGCCGGAAGATCTCCATCGACGTGAGGCTCGTGTGGACGCGAAGACGAGCGCCGAGCTGCCTGCCAGCCCAGCGGCGGCCAGCACCGCAACAGACGGGCCGGCGAGGAGGAGTAGGCCCGAGACCACGAGCGGTCCGGTGATCATGGCGATATGGAACTGCATCGCCAGAAGGGCGTACGCGGTCTCGAGTTCGTCGGTGCGCCGCACCAGTGTCGGCCACAGCACCCGCATACTGCTGATGGTCGCCGGTATGCAGGCGCCCCCGGCCCCGGCGAGCGCGACGACAAGTGCTTCGGGCGCATGCCGAGTCGCCGCAAGGATCAGAAGGATCAACAACGTAGTGCAACCGAGACCCGTGCCGACCAGCACGCGTGTCTGGCCGTACCGATCGATCAGGCGCCCCTGGATCAGCAGGCCGCACGCGTTGCCGGCACTCAGCGCGCCGCTGGCCAGTCCGGCCGAGCCGAAGGAACTGGTGGTGGTGTGGACGAGCAACAGCACGCCGAGCGTGAGCATACTGATGGGGAGAGAGCCGAGAAAGCTTGCGAGCAAGGGTAATGGCGCTCCGGGAGCGCGAACGACGAGTGCGTAGGGGCGGAACACAGTCCTCCTAGGATGTGTCCCACCCGTCACCCTGTGCAGACGCTATTGGCCAAACAACGCACCGGCGGCACGTACACCGACTCGTCGCCGGTGAGTCTAGCGTCGCCGCGTGGTTCGTGAGAAGCGCGCAATTCTGGGCTGTCTTGGTGCGGGTGCTGCCGGCTGGATTCCTCCATCCGCTGCGGAGTTCAACGGCGGACGGTCACGATCTCGATGCCTTCGTTCTCGTCCGGCGGCTCGAAGATCGTCCGGTGGTGCCGGACTCCGGCCTCATCGATCGGGTGGCTGCCCGGAACGCCTGTCGCCGTCCTACGTGCCACCTGCTCGACGGCAGTCTCCACCGACACGTCGATGTGGTGGAGGATCGGGCGATAGCCGGCGGCCTCGACTCGCTGACGCCACGTCTGGCGGTGTTTCCTGCTCCACTGGTTCCCATCGAGAACGACGTCATGGCCGAGCGCCAGGACCTGCATGGCGGTCTCCCAGATGAGTGCTGTGCATCCCTCGACTCGCACGGCGTACTGCGGATCGTCGTACGGCAGCTCGTACAGCCGCAGCATCCACTCGTCGAGGCTGAACCGCACAGCCGGGAGCTCTGCGGCGAGGTGGCGAGCGTGGGTCGTCTTGCCCGCCCCCACCAGGCCGCACAGGAGGTGAACGCGCGGGGCCTCGGATCGCCCGGCGACCTGGTCCGGCAGCACTGTGTCACGACCTGTGGTCGGCAAGGACTTCACGGATCACGTGGCGCGCGTTGTCGGCCATCATCGGGTTGGTGTCCTGGTAGTACGGCAGTGCGATGAGTGCGATGGACAGCGCGCGACCGCGCCCCCGGATCCAGCTGGCGTCGTCGACCTGCAGGACGGTACGGAAGTCGTTTCGTACGCCGGCCGGCAGAAGGTTCCACGCGACGATCAGGTCGCAGGCGGGATCGCCGACGCCGACGGTCCCGAAATCGATGACGGCACTGAGCTGGCCGTCGACGGTCAGGAGATTCCCGGGCATCAGGTCGGCGTGGACCCAGACGGGTGGACCGGTCCACGCGGGTGCGCGCAGGGATGCCTCCCAAGCCGCGGTCACGGCCACGGTGTCGACCAATGTGCCCAGCTCGCCAATCGCGATACGGGTTTGCGCATCGAGTGCGGAGAGCGGCCCACCTCGGTAGGCAGGCGGCCCGCCCGGAAGATCGATCCGGCGTACGGCGGAGACGAACTGCGCCAGGTCCTTTGCGAGCAATGCAGGCTCGGAGAGCCTCTCGGGCGTGGGATTCTCTCCTTCGAGCCAGCGGTAGACCGACCACTGACAGGGGTATTCCTCCACCGGCTTTCCCCTCCCGAGCGGGACGGGAATGTCGAGGGGAAGGAGCGGAGCCAGCTGGGGCAGCCAGTGGTGCTCCTTCTCCACATCTTCGAAGAAGCCTGCCATCCGCGGGAGCCGTACCGCCATGTCGGGGCCTAGCCGGTACAACGCGTTGACGGTTCCACTCGAGGGGACGTGCCGGATCGGAAGGTCCGCCCACTGCGGAAACTGTGCGGCGAGCAACCCGCGGACGAGGTCGGCGTCGATGTCGATCTCGTCGGCATGCATCTTGCCTGCGCACATGGGGACCTTCTTGAACTGGGGTTGGGCCGACGCCTATCCGAACCGGTCGCGACGTCGCGTGTCAACTCACATTCCGACGACGCGCAGCCAGAGGTTGGTGGCCTGAGGCGCGTGCGTCAGACTGAGGCGTTCGAGTGTGACGTTGGTTCCGCCGGGGTGGTCGAAGAGCCGGACGCCATCACCGAGCAGGACCGGAGCGATGAGCACGAGGATCTCGTCGAGCACTCCCGCCTCGAGGCACTGCCGGGCGACGTCGGCGCCGAGAACGTTGACGTACTTCTCACCCGCGGCGGCCTTGGCGGCCTTGACGGCGGTGTCGAGGTCACCGACGAAGGTGACGTCGGGCACCGGTGTGTCCGGCGGGTTGTGGGTCAGCACGAACTGCGGTCCGCTCCACCCACCGCCGGCGAACTTGCCTTCCTTGTCCGCGTCGCCCTTGTGCGGATCGTCACCGCGGAAGGTGCGGTTGCCGACAAGGAGCGCGCCGATCTTCTGGAGGAGCTCACCGACGATCGGGTTGGGTCCGAGGTGCTCGGTCAACCAGGACATGTCGCCACCCGGACCGGCGATGAACCCGTCCAACGACATCGTGACCGAATACAGCAGCTTCGCCATGGCCTACCTCCGTCGACATCACATCTGACTGACCTTCCTTGAGACGGTGGATCGCCGGAAAACTCATCGGTCCGCCGCAGGCAACGCGGTCGGCAGGTCGAACGCCGCGAACAGGTCGAGGTCGTGGAAGGCGGTGATCTCGACGATGTGGTCGTTCTCGATCTGTAGGACGGCGATCCCGAAGGCGGCATACTCATGGTCGCCGGGGCGCTGGACGTAGACCGCGGCGGCCGGCTGCCGGTTCGCCTGGGTCGGCACCATCTGGAACCGTCCCACGTAGCCCGGAGCGCCTGCGTCCCAGCTCGCCGTGAGTGCCGCGACGACCGCTCCGCGACCCTGGAACCACATCGGATAGGGCGGCATCGTCGTACGTACGTCCTCGGCGAGCAGTTCGGCGACTGCGGCGAGATCGGCACGCTCGACCGCGTCCATGTACCTCCGCAGCACCGACCGCTCCTGCTCGGTGGGCTTGGCTGAGGGTGCCCACTCCAGGCGGCGCTCTGGCAGGTGATCGCGAAGCGTTGACCGCGCCCGCTGCAGGGCGCTGTTCACCGATGCCACGCTGCCCTCCAGCAGCGCGGCGGTCTGCTTGGCTGGCCAGCCGAGTACGTCGCGGAGGATCAGCACCGCCCGCTGTCGAGGCGGCAGGTGTTGGATCGCTGCAAGGAACGCCAGCTCGATCGTCTCCCTGGCGACCACCACGGCGTCGGGTTCCGCCTCGCTCGGGGCAGCCGGCTCCCACCTCCCCTCCGTGCCGATCAGGCGATCGGGGAAGGGCTGCAGCCAGGCGATGTCGGTACGCGGCGGGAGCCCGACGCTCGGATCCGTTGGCCCTGTCAGGTGATGAGGAAGCACGCGGCGGGAGCCGTCCTCGAGGACGTCGAGGCAGGCATTTGTCGCAATCCGGTACAACCAGGCACGGATCGTCGAGCGGCCCTGAAAGCTCGCGAGGTTCTTCCAGGCGCGAAGGAAGGTCTCCTGCACAAGGTCTTCGGCGTCGTCGAACGATCCCAGCATCCGGTAACAGTGCACCCGCAGCTCATCCCGGTGCCGTTCGGTGAGTGCGGCGAAGGCCGACTCGTCGCCCGCACGGGCGGCGGCGACTACCTCGTCGTCTCCTGCGTTCACCGTCGCCTCCGCAGCTACACCGATCGCCAATTCGGACGTGGTGAGAACGCTACGACCACGCGTTGCGGATCAAGAGACGAGGTGACACTGGAGATAAATGCCCAGCAAACAGGAACTGCCGCGGACCACCTCGCGGCCCTAGCTGTCTTCGGTGGGGCATCTCGCGCGGATGGAATGGAGTGCCTTGTACGCAGGATGCTTCCGCACCGGCGCGGGTCGATCGTCAACGTCTCCTCGATCCAGGCGTTCGCGCTCTGGCCGCGGTATTTCGCCTATGGTGCGGCCAAGGCCGCCATCGTCGCCATGTCGCGCAGCGTGGCGGTCGACTATGCGGCGTACGGGATCCGTTGCCATGCGGTCCTTCCAGGTTCGATGCGTACGCCCATGTTGGAGTCGACGTTCGTGCCGGGCGAGGACCGTGTCGAGGCGTTGCGGCGCGAGGGCGAGGTCTCGCCGATGGGTCGGGTGGCTGATCCCGGCGAGGTGGCAGCCGTGGTGGCGTTCCTGTTGTCCGACCAGGCGTCATATGTCAGTGGAGCGGAGATCGTCGTGGACGGTGCGACGACGGTGCGCGGCTTCCCGGCACCCCCGCTCGTGCTGTAGCGCAGCCGTCAGGCGGTCAGAGCCCTGACGAGGAAGACGCCTGGGTCCTTGACGACTTTTCGGCCCCGTCGTCATCCAGGTATCGCGTCGGGATCTGGCTGGGAGGTGGGCGGCGAACAGGAAGAGCGCGAACATCGCCAGGATGGGAATCCATCGGGGGTCGTTGAGCATGAGGTCGGACGCGGTCTGCTGCCGTTCGGCGGTGGTGAGTGATTGGGTGGTGTGCTCGTTTTCGGCCCATCCGAGCCGGGCGGGAACGAACGCCAGGTAGGTCCACACGCGCATCGCGAAGTGCATGGCGGCGCCGGCGACAAGCAGCACGCGGCGCTTTCCGGGGCGCCAGCCGAGGTAGAGGACGCCGGGCGGTCCACGCATGCGGGTCCTCAACTGAGGATCCTGGAGCGCTAGACGCCGATGGCGCCGTCGATGCGCTCTCGAAGTACGTCAGCATGGCCGTTGTGCCGGGCGTCGTGGTTGCTTGCTACCAGTGGTGTAGGTGTGGACGGAAGTCGGCGTAGGCGTCGTCGAGGTAGTACGGGACGACCGCTCGGCCGGGTGGTGTGATCGCGTCGATCCGGGCGAGGTCTTCGTCGTCGAGCGTGACGTCGATGGCGGCCAGCTGTTCGGCGAGCTGGTCCGCGGTTCGGGCACCGAGGACGACGCTGCTGACGGCCGGCTGCGCGAGGAGCCAGGCGAGGCTGAGTTGTGCGGGCGTACACCCTTTGTCAGCGGCGATCTCGACGATCGCGTCCACCACCGGGTCGACTCGATCGCCGAAATGCTTGACGTCCCAGTCGCCCTTGCTGCCGCGCGTGAGCCGGACGCCGGAAGGTGAGGCGCCGTGCCCGTATTTGCCGGTCAGCAGACCGCCGGCGAGTGGGGACCAGACGGTGATGCCGATGCCGTAGCTGCTGGCCATTGGCAACAGTTCCCGTTCGACCCGGCGGTCGAGCAGGGAGTACGGCGTCTGCTCGACGACCGGACGGTTGAGGTGGTGCTCCTTGGCTGCCCAGAGCGACTCGAGCAGCTGCCAGGCGGCGAAGCTGCTGGTGCCGATGTAGCGGATCTTGCCGGAACGCACCAGATCGTCGAGTGCTCGGAGCGTCTCGTCGATCGGGACCCGGGTCGTTGGGCGATGGACGTAGTAGATGTCGAGGTGGTCGATGCCGAGCCGGCGCAGCGAGGCCTCGCACTGGTCGACGATGTGTCGGCGGGAACTTCCGGCGGCATTGGGATCGTCGTCGTCCATCGCGCAGTGGAACTTGCTCGCCAGGACGATCCGGTCACGGCGTCCTGCCTTCTGGAGCAGTCGGCCGAGCAGTTCCTCGCTGGCTCCGCGGCCGTAGACGTTGGCGGTGTCGAGACTGTTGATACCGGCGTCGAGAGCAAGGTCGAGCTGGCGGGCGGCGTCGGCTTCGTCGACCGCGCCGCCGAACAGCATCGTGCCCAGGCTGAACGAGGTGACGGAGACGCCGGTTCTGCCGAGGGGTCGGTACTGCACGGGTGATCCTCCACTTGGTCGTCCGGATAGGTAGTGGGTTCGTGGCCGTTGTCGCGTGGGCTTGGCCACGGTCAGGGGCTGTGTGTGGCGGCGAGCAGGATCTTGCCGGTGACGGAGCGGTCGGCGAGCCGTCGATGCGCGGTCGCCGCCTCGCTGAGCGGAAGCCGGTCCACGATGCGCGGGGTGAGATTGCCCTTGCGCACTGCGGTCAGCACGGCATGTGTTGCGCGAGCATGGGCGGTCGCATCGCTGAGGTAGTGGCTGGCCGACGCCCAGCGCAGGGAGAGGGACCCGGCGGTACGGTGGGGCGCGGTGATCCCGGAGAGCCGATCGAGGTGGAACGGTGGGGGCGTCCCGGTGATGGCCCCGTACATGACCAGCGTTCCTCGTCGATCCGGCTGCCGCATGCACCGCGACCGTCTTCCCCGCGACGTTGGTCCCGGGCACGAACGGAAGCGTTACGGGGTACGGCGTACCGGCACGGTGCTGCAGGTCAACGTAGTTGATGCCGATCCAGTGGTTACGGACAAGGACCCGATCACCCTCCGGGTGCGGGGATTCGATCTCGGTCGGTGTCAGGACGTCCGGCCCGCCATGGTCAGCGATCTGAACGGCCAGCATGGCGGCGTCCCTTCCGAGATCTGGACGGGTCGGCTGGCCGTGTCGCGGCATCGGCAGCCGGTGCCGCAGTGCTTGACCGAACCACGAGCTCGGTGGCGAGGAGCTGACTGGAGCCGGCCTCGCCGGTGCGGAGCCGGTCCAGCAGCAGCTGGGCGGCGAGCGCACCCTTGTCGCGTGCGGGCTGTCGCACGGTGGTCAGCGGTGGCTGGGCCATTGCGGCGGCAGGCGAGTCGTCGAAGCCCACCACCGACACGTCGGCCGGTACGCGCAAGTCCTGCGCAGCCAGCTCCGCCATCACGCCGAGGGCCAGCTCGTCGCTCAGACAGACCAGGGCCGTCGGTCGGGGGACGGCCTCGAGGAGCAGGCGAGCGGCATGCCGGCCATGCTCAGCGTCGTTGGCCGGGCAGGACACCATGACTGGCGGCGGGACGCCGGCATCCTCGCATCCGTGGCGCCATCCGACCATGCGTTCACGGACGACGTAACTACGACTCGTGGCGTTGTTGCCGACCAGCACACACTGCTCGGCAGCTGCTCCGGAGTCGCCGGCAGCGACCGCGACCCCCGCGATCGCGGCGTGGCCCTGCGCTGCCAGGTGGGCGACGGCGGCCTCGGCGCCAACGCGATCGTCGACGTTGACGCAGGCCGTTCCGGTCTCGGGCGCCTGGTCGACCAGAACCGACGGGATGGCACGCTTGCGGGCGACCGCCAGGCCGGGGGAGTCCTCATCGACGGAGTAGACGATCAGCCCGTCGACCATCGCCCGCGACATCGGCCCGCTGCCGCCGGACCGTGGAGCCGACAGCACGGTCAACGCATGGCCCGCTTCCTGCAGCTGCCCGGCGACTCCAGCGAGGAACAGCGTCGACACCGGGTCGCTGAACGCATAGCCCAGGTCGTCGGTGAACAACACGCCGATCGAGTCGGTCCGGCCTTTGCGCAATGACGCCGCCAGTGGGCTCGGACCTTCGTAACCGAGTTCGCGCGCCGTCGCGAAGATCCGCTCCCGCAGCTCCGCCGACAGCTTCTCCGGACGCGAGTACGCGTTCGAGACCGTCGTCCGGGAGACACCCAGAGCCTGGGCGAGACTCAGCAGCGTCGTCCGGCTCACAGGTCACCTCCCGATGTTGGTGAATCGATCAACCTCATGTGAATCGATAAACTACCGGGCAGCCGAAGGATTCGTCAAACGCCCTGGGAGACCACGCGAGGCATCATAACAGCACTTACATAAGTGCTGTTATGATGCCCGTCATGGCGCCATCTCGCGAACGTCCTCCCGACCGCGATCCGCACCGCTCCACCGCGCGTGGACCCGAGTCCACTGCGCCTGGACCGGACCCGACCGAGGACAGTCGGTGGCGGCCGTTGCGTGTCCTGCTGTCGGCGATGGACGACGAGATCGCGCGCCTCTACGCGGAGCGTGGAGTGTCGGGGATCCGGCCGCGCTACACCATGCCGCTGATCCGGCTCCGCCACCGTGGCCCGATGACGATCCGGGAACTCGCCTCGGAGCTGCAGGTCACCCACTCGGCGATGAGTCAGACCGTGAGCAGCCTGCGCCGCGAGGGTCTGGTGCGTACCAAACCGGGAGCCGACGCGCGCACCCGCGAGGTCGTGCTGACAGCGCGCGCCCGGAAGGTGCTGCCGTTCCTCGAGGCGGAGTGGCGTGCCACCGAGCGGGCGGTCGCGGATCTGGAGGACGAGATCCCGTACGCATTGAGCCAGGTAGTGCGGGATCTCGAGGCGGCGCTGGAGCGGACGTCGTTCCGCGACCGGATCGCGCGACACCTGGCCGACGACCACGACGAGGAGTCGCGCCCGTGAGCATCGTCCACGGGCTGGTCGACGTCCGTCCGCTGCGTACGAGCGCTGCTTTCCGGCGACTCTGGATGGGCGGCAGCCTGTCCGGGTTGGGCGGGCAGCTGACGCTGGTTGCCGTGCTGTACCAAGCATGGGAGCTGACCGACAGCCCTGCAGCGGTAGGCGTCCTGGGCCTGGCGCGCGCGGTGCCGATGGTGGTGTGCGGGCTGGTGGGCGGTGTGTTGGCCGACGCGGTAGACCGCCGCCGGTTGGTTCTCCTCACCATGGTCGGACAGCTGCTCGCTGCCGTGGTCCTGGTCGCGCAGGCGGTGGCGGAGCTGGGGTCCTTCGGGACTCTGCTGGCGATCGTCGCGATCCAGTCGACCTGCTCGGCTCTCGGAGCACCCGCGGCGCGGACCTTCGTACCGCGTCTCCTACCGGCCGACCAGGTTGCCGCCGGCATCGCCCTGAATCACCTCAGCTTCCAACTGGCCATGCTCGTTGGACCTGCGGTGGCCGGAATGGTCACGGCAGCCTGGGGGGTGAAGATCTGCTATCTGCTGGACGCGGTGACGTTCGTAGCCGCGGCCTACGGCGTGTTCGGTCTGCCGTCGATGCGCCCCACCGGCGAGGCGAACCGGCCGGGACTCGCGGCGATCTGGGAGGGCTGGCGATTCGTCGTGCGCCGGCCCGCTCTGTCCGGCGCCTTCGCGACGGACATGTTCGCGACGGTGCTCGCCATGCCGATCGCGTTGTTTCCGGCGATCAACGACGAGCGGTTCGGTGGGCGCCCCGAAACGCTCGGCCTGTTCTTCTCCGCGATCGCCGTGGGCGGGATCACCGCGGGAATGCTGTCCGGCACCCTCACCCGTCCGGGGCGTCCGGGCGTGGTCATGCTCGTGACCGCCGGGATGTGGGGCGTGGGGCTGACGGGGTTCGGCCTGGCGCAGCACCTGTGGTTGGCCCTCGGCTGCCTTGCCGTCGCGGGTGCCGCGGACACGCTCTCGGTCATCTCGCGTGGAACCATCGTGCAGCTGGCGACGCCCGACTCCCATCGCGGCCGGGTCAGCGCCCTCGAACACATCGTCGGTGTCTCAGGACCCGATCTCGGCAACTTCCGTGGCGGTCTGGTGGCGGGCGTGACCAGCGCCAGCTTCGCGGCCATCTCCGGCGGGATCCTTTGCGTCGTAGGGATCGCCGGGGTAGCGGCGACCAACCGGGCGCTGCGACGTTTCACCACCACATCTGGCGACGCCTGCGCGGAGCCGGAATCCAGTCGTACGCCGCAGCCGGAGAGCACTGCCTCGACGACCACGTCCTAGCGGGTCGAGTGCTGCATGCGAAGGGCGGGTCGAGTGCTGCATGCGAAGGGCGGCCCCAGCCGCATTGAACGAATGGACCTGCCGCGTCGCCGAGATCAGCATGGGTCGCCGTGCTCACCAGGCGTCAGGCGCTCGGTGGATGCGCTACGCAAAGTGCTCGTGTTCGGCATAGCGTGGCGGGTCTTCGAGCTTGACGCCGCCCACCCACACCACGTGGTGGGTCACCTCGATTCCACCGGCCGCATCGCTGTGGCGGCGGGTGAAGAGTTCGAGGCGCGGATCGTCGGGCAACGGCAGTGGCTGGCCCGTCCAGGCCCAGATGCCGCACTGGAACTTGAGCCATTCGTACACATCGGGGTAGTAGCGCTTCGACACGATGTCGGCGGCCACGCGAATCCCGACCCCACTGCGTTCCATCGCGACCTTCACCTGGTCAAGTGTCCTGATGGTCTGGTTGAGGGGTGCCGCGTCGCCGAAGACCTCGCGGACCTCCTGGTGATGTAGGTCGCCGATGACCTCGGAGAAGATCAGTCCACCGGGACGCAGCACGCGAAGTGCCGCCTGCACGCCACGGGTCTGGTACCCGATCGGACCACGTTCAGAGAAAACCAGGTCGAAGGGCTCCGGCCACGGGTGTTTCGGGAGGTCGTCGAGCTCGAGATGCAGGAGTTCGACGTTCGTCACGCCGGCGGAGTCCTTCGCCTTGCTCGCCAGGTCGAGGTGCGAACGATCATTGTCGATGCCGACACCCTCGCGGAATCGGTTGCTGTGCCGGACCAGCGTGGTGCCGTCGCCGCATCCGATGTCGAGGACACGCATGTCCGGTCGCAGTTGTGAGCCGATGAGGTCGCCCGCGAGGGGATTGAGGCGTGCATCGATCCGGCACACCGGAGGCGGGCCCTCGTAGTAGGAATAGCTTTCGCTCAACACCTCGGCCAGGTGCGCGCGATCGAGCGTCATAGGTCTCCCTCGGTGGTGGTTCAGGCCGCCGCCCTCGCCGCCGCCCAGGCCGAGCGACTCCCCCGGCAGGGCCCCGGGTCCTACGCGCCACCACGCCGTCGACTCGCCGACAAACCGAGAGCTATCCGCCGGCGGCGAGGCGGCCAGTCGCGAAGTACGCCTTGCACACTCCGTCGTCGGCGTAGTCGGTGGCGATCTCGAGCACTCGCCGGCCGTCCAACGACGGGACGAGCGTCGAGCTGTAGTTCGGGCAGTAGTTGTTGTACGCCTCAGGAACCGCCACGGGTGCGGGGATCTCGCGCCATGGCCCCCTGTCGTCGTCTTCGCTCACCATGAGGGTGGCACCGTTTCCAGCGGCCGTCGTGCCGTCGGCGTTCTGCAGGAGCTGGCCGACCAGGACGATGCGTGCACTGCCGTGCGGCCTTGGAATCACGGCGATCGTGGGTGTGTGCGTGAAGTACCGGCCCGATGCGGCCAGGATCATCGTTCCGGCGTCAGTGGGATCCCCCCAGTCGGAACCGTCCGGTGATGTGCGGGAGTAGACCGCGCAGTCGTACTGCCCCGGCACACCGCAGATTTCGTACACCATGAGGTAGGTGCCGTCGGGAAGCCGACGGACGACGGGCATGCCAGGGCGGAAGGCCCCCGGTCGGCTCTGCACGGTGACCTGCTTGGGTTCCCAGTTCACCCCGTCGGTGGAGACAGTTCTCGCCAGCTGCTGGCTGCCCTCGACCCCTTCGGACTCGTCGGCGAAGTGACAGACCAGTCGTCCGGCCGCATCGACGGAGAACTCCGGCTCCCACATCCCACGCGGGCTTGGGGATTCGGCACAGTTCGACAGGTAGGTCCAGGTCCGACCGAGATCGCTGCTACGCCAGACCCGCTGCGTCATCCGTCGGTCTGGGCCGGCATCGGCCCCCACGCTGCCCGCCCACAGCAGCGTGCCGGCGGGCAGGTCCCCGATCCGTCGCGGGAGTTCGAAGATGCTCGCGCAGCAAAGCCCCGGAGTGCCGGCCTGCTCCGACGCCGGAATCGCACCGACCTGCTGGAAGCTGCGGCCGTCGTCGACGCTCTCCAGGATCGCACCTTCGCCGCCGCGTCCGGTGAACGTCACCACACTCGCCATGATGCGGTCGTTGGCTGTGCCATTGTGCTGGAGCCGAATCGCCCGTGGATAGAGCGACACCTCGCCGGTCAGCAGTTTCGGCGACTCTGCCGTACGGCTGGCAAGGCCACCCCGGTCGACGTCATCGGTCGACTCGCCGGCCGTCATCCCGGCTCCACCGGCCGTCCTAGCTGGCACCTCGGCTGTCGCGACGCCTCCAGTGACGACGCACGCTGCGGCAAGGCAACCGGCAACAAGAGCGAGTCTCATGTTCTCCCCACCTCTCACGCCATCCGGGCGTCGGCACATCCGAACAGTGAGCCGCCTCAAATTAGGGAGCCGACGTAGCGGTGTCAACGTCATGGGGTAGAGCTGGCCACCTGCCGCTTACGCCCATCGCTCGTTCGGCGGTCGTACCTCGATCTGGCCACTCTCGGCCGCGAGTGGTGATATTCGGTCTTGACCCTAAAACCGGTCAGCGGCAGGGTTGCTGCAACCCCTCCGGCAATCCGTCAGGAGACGAAGCGATGGCATCCCTGCATGAGAAAGGCCGCGGCGTATCCCGCAAGGACCTGCTCAAGGCGGGAGGGGCGCTGGCGCTCGTCGCCGTTGGCGTGCCTGGGTGTGACCTGCTCTCTACCGACCCGGGCAGCGACCGGTCCGGCGCAGGCCGTGGCGCCCGGGGCATGGAAGCGCCAGACCTGGCCAAGAAAGTCAAGGACGGCACACTTCCGGCCGTGAAGAAACGCCTGCCGGAGAAGCCCGTCGTCGTTCAGCCCGTCGACCGGACCGGACAGTACGGCGGAGAGTGGCACACGGTGCTGCAGGGCAGTGCCGACTCGTCGTGGGCCAACCGCATCCTCTGTTACGACTACCTCCTGCGTTGGGACGCCGAGTGGAAGCAGATGCTTCCCAACCTGGCTGAGCGTTTCGAGGCCAACGCCGAGGGCACCGAATACACCTTCGTACTCCGCGCCGGGATCAAGTGGTCCAACGGCGAGCCGTTCACGGCCGACGACATCGTCTTCGCTCAGAACGACGTCCTCAACAACACCGACCTGTGGCCCGTGGCACCCTGGCCCGCGCAGGCCGAGAAGATCGACGACCTTACCGTACGCATCACCCTCGCAGAACCAGACGGACTCTTCCTGCAGCGGCAGTGCACCGCTCTGGGCCGCTACCTCATCGCGCATCCACAGCACTATGTGAAGCAGTTCCACGTCGATCACCATCCCGAAGCGGCCGCGATGGCAGAGGCCGACGGTCTCGAGGACTGGATGGCGTTGTACACCGCGAAGGTGGACCCGCTCCTCAACGTCGACCTTCCGGTCCTTTCGGCATGGAAGTTCAGCCGCCCCGCCGACGGTGGCACGCGTGCTGTCGCGGAGCGCAATCCGTACTACTGGAAGGTCGACACGGACGGACGGCAGCTTCCGTACATCGACCGGGTCGTCTTCGAAGTGATCAGCGACGTGCAGGTCATGGTCACCAAAGCCGTGGCCGGCGACTTCGACATGCATTGCCGGCACTTCAACACCCTGACGAACAAGCCGGTGCTTGCCCGTGGGCGCGCGAGAGGTGACTACGACTTCTTCGACCTGCGTTCGGGATCGATGAACCATACGCTGATCCAGCTCAACCTGACGCACAAGAACCCGATGTTGCGGAAGATCTTTCAGAACAAGGCGTTCCGGATCGGTCTCTCACACGCGATCAACCGGCAGGAGATCATCGATACGGCGTTCCAGAAGCAGGGAGAGCCGTGGCAGACCGCTCCGCGCCCGGAGTCGGAGCTCTTCGACGAGGAGATGGCCAAGCAGTACATCGACTACGACGTCGACCTGGCCGAGCAGCACCTCGACGAGGCCGGCTATGCCGACCGCGACGCCAACGGTCGACGACTCGGCCCGGACGGTAAGCCGATCACCTTCTCCCTCGAGTTCAGTGGCGAGCTCCGCCCCGAGTGGGCCGACACGGCGCAGCTGCTCGCGACGTACTGGAAGGCTGTCGGCATCACCGTCACAGCCCAGTCGCGCAACCGCGCACTGTGGACCGAGCGGGTGGAGGCCAACGAACACGATGCCGTGATCTGGCAGGGCGACCAAGGGGCGTTCAACGCGCGTGCCACCATCCTCGAACCGTTCTACTTCTTTCCGCAGAACACGGGATCGCGCTATGCCATCCGGTGGGCAGAGTGGTATGCGACCGGCGGGGAGTTGGGCGAGGAGCCACCGGAACCGAACAAACGCCAGATGGAGCTCTACGACCAGATTCTCGCCACGACCGACCAGGACCAGCAGGTCGCGCTGATCAAGGAGATCCTGGCGATCGCCAAGGAGGCGTTCCAGGTCATCGGTGTGGGACTCGAAGCCAGTGGATACGGCATCGTCAAGAGCACCTTCCACAATGTGCCCGCCGAGATGATCGACACCTACACCATCCAGACGCCCGGACAGACCCATGCGGAGCAGTACTTCATCCAGGCATAACCATCCAGGGCGCGTCGAGTCCGTCGTGGCCGTACGAATTCACGTGTCGGATCGCCTGGACAGGATCTCCGCGACGAACCGGTCCTTCCCAGCGATGTAGGCCCGGCGGTCACCGGGATACTTCACGGCGAGCTCCTGTTTCAGCCGGGCGTACGCATCTCTGGCTTCGGGGTTGGCTCTGAGGCCTTCCCGAAAACGCACATAGTCTCGCCAGACCGGACCGTCGACGGTGACAACGTGAAGGTTCACCAGCCGGTGGCGCGGCTGGTCCTCCCACCCGAACATCAGGTCGACGACATCCGCGTCACCGCTACCACGGTAGAGAAAGCCCAACCTCTCCAACGCGGCGGAGAGTGCGGTCGGGTCGATGCTTCGCGGGAGGCCGACCGCGATGTCAAGGATGGGTTTCGCCGCCAGTCCTGGCACCGAGGTCGAGCCGACGTGTTCGATGTCCACGTCCATGTCCACGTCCGCCTCGGCCAAGGCCGCTTGGAGGTACGCGGCAACCTTCTTGTACACCTCGGCCCATCGCGGACTACTTGGCACCACACTGACGACACCTCTGGTGAGGCCAAGACCTGATCCGTCGAAGAAGTCCACGGACTGTAGTATCGCTGAGGTGCGAACCGATGTGTACGTGGCCGAGTGGAGCCGAATGCCGTCATCGCAGCGAGCAACCGAAGCGCACCGGCCATCCTCGCGTTCCGCGTGACGTAGCGGTCTGCTACGTCGGTTTCGTTCGGCGCGCACGTCGCCAAACCGTGGTTACGAGAGCAGGGTGAGTAGGCGTTCGGCTTGCCGCCGCGTCGTGCCGATCGGATTACGGGCATGGGCAGGTCCCCCTGGCAGAAGCATGAGGAGCCAGACGAACGCGCACAGTCGACGCAGCTCGCCCAGTCTGGCCAGCTCGACGGGTGTGAGATCGAATGCCGTCAGCAGTGCCGGCACGTCCATCGCACCGCCGATCCAGGCGGACAGGTGCTCGACCAGTTCGGCGATCTCATAGGCCCGGTCGCTTCGGCCGGAGTCCTCGAAGTCGACCATCATGACCTGCGTACCGTCCCAGAGGTAATTGGCGAGATTGCCGTCCGCGAGGCCGAAGACCGGCGGCGGATCGGCTTCCACCACATCGGCAGACAGTTGTTGAATCCACGCCGATCCCATGTCGTACGCCTGGCGAACCAACGGGTCGGTCCCCAGCTGAGGTGGGGAGGCGATCGAGTGCGCTACCTGCCCAACAAGCGCGGCGGGATGTCCGATCCGTCGCGGCAGTTTCGCCAGCTCGTACGCCGGAATCGCCCGGTGAAGTCGGCCGACCGCAGCCGCAAGCGCGTCGATCTGTGCCGACGTGAGAGGCGAGGAACGCAAGGGCTCTGCGGCAAGTCGGGACATCACGACGGTGGGAGGAACGCCGGTCAGGTCCGCCCTGATCGGTCGTGGCGCGAGCCCAGGCAGGTGAGCGGCGAGCAACGTCAGGCCCGCCCATTCGCGCCGATGCTCGCCGCGACTCCACGACCGGAAGCGCTTGATCACGATGTCTGCACGAATGGTGACGTCGTGGGTGGAGGAGCCGGTGCCATGCACGCCCGTCCTCCTCGGCTCGAACCAGCCAGTCCCGAAACCTCTGTCCAGCAAGGCGGTTCGGCCAAGTACTCACGTCGACGGTCGGTTGATCGACTCGACAGCCGCGAGCCAGATGTCAGTGAAAGCGTCACCGTCGACGTCGTCGAGTACCTTGATGGCCCGCCCGTCCGATGTGGGGTGGAATCGCAACACATGGTTGTCAAGGACGGGTTGCAGGCGATGCTCGGTCACCTCGACTCCTTCCCACCCCACTGCCACCGCACAGGTGAGGGGATCCCAGTGGAAGTTGAGGAGATCG
Organism: Actinopolymorpha sp. B11F2; assembly: GCF_040195635.1. Taxonomy (NCBI): domain Bacteria; kingdom Bacillati; phylum Actinomycetota; class Actinomycetes; order Propionibacteriales; family Actinopolymorphaceae; genus Actinopolymorpha; species Actinopolymorpha sp. B11F2. The sequence goes on from NZ_JBEFTX010000012.1 coordinate 24,028, forward strand.
TCCGGAAGACCGGAGTGGGCGCGACCGAGTTCCCGCAATCCGTTGTCGCGTCCATAGACCTCGGCCTGCTGTGCCAGGAGTTCCCCGAACGGTCCGGCAGCGCGGAGTCGGGGCAGATCGGCAGTGCGCAGATGACCCTTCATGGTGCCCGGCAACGTCGCAAGGGTGAGATCTGCCGTCTGCGCGACGATGTCGGCGGCACGCGCATCCCATTGAACGTTCCAGTCCATGTCCGGTCCCCACGCGGGAAGACCGTCGTCGGGCGGATGAACCCAGCCACCCATGACCACCACGGGCGCGCGGCCGAGAAGACCCGGCCGACTCACCTCCAGCATCGCCAGATTCGTGCAGGGCCCGATGCCGACGATCGTCGCGCCCAACTCCACACTCTGCTGGAGCAGGTCCAGCGCCTCGCCTGGCCGAGCGGGCAGTGGCACAGCTGTACGTGGCCAGTACCTCTCGTCGTCCACGATCGGGTCGGCGCTCCGTAGCGTCGTCAGTGACAGTTCGGCGCCGGCGGCGAGGGGAATGTCGCGGCGGCCGACAAGATCGAGGCAGTACGCCGCATATCCAGCCCGGCGACCCCCAGGATCGATCGTGGTCGTGATACCGACGATCTCCACGTCGGGCCACCCGAGAAGCAGCCCAAGCGCGCAGATGTCGTCCGGGTCGCCGCCGAGATCGGTGTCGAGATGGATCCGCACCCCATGAGTGTGCCCGGACTACGGCGTCGGCGACAGGTCTCCGGCCCGTCGGACGCATGACGCGGCGACCGCCGCGAATGAACGGCAACGGACTCACGAAACCTGATGGGACCCCGTCCATCCCCTATTCGGGCCGGCGAAGCGTCAGTGACTGGAACCGGCCGTCAGGAATTGCCACCGCGTGGAAGTCGACGATCTCGAATTCACGAGCGGCCTCCCGCTGAAGCTCCTCGTCGGTACGGAAGCAGAAGAATCGCGGTGGGTCATGATGATCGCTGCGCGCGAGGCCTTCCTCGGACTGGCCGCCATAGACTCCGAGAAAGAAGAGGCCGCCCGGCCGGAGCACGGATCGGATGACAGCCAACACGGCCGACAGGTCAGCGCGCGGAACGTGCAGCAGACAGTTCAACGCATAGATGGCGTCGAACGACTCCGGCGGAAACTCCTCACCGAGCCCGAGAAAGTCTCGTACGCGGGCGTCGATGCCCTTCGCCACGCACCGCGCCACCATCGCGGGCGAGAGGTCGGTCGCCACGACATCGAGCCCGTTCTCTGCGAAGAACAGGCTGTCCTGACCGGTACCAGCGCCGATCTCCAGGAGCCGTCGGCAGTTCTGCTCGCGAAGTCGGCCGAGGAAGCTGGCGCGTTCGGCCACCTTCCACCCACTCTTGGTGCCGCTGTCACGCGACTCCGCACCGCCATCGTAGGACATGCGGAGCCCTTTGATGACGTCGACGTAGGCAGAATTCGCTCCAGGGGGCGACAGGTTCACGGGCAGACCTCACTCGGAACGACGATGGTGCTGCGGAGAGGCGCGGACCTTCCGCATCATAGAGGCCTGCCACCTCCGCGCAGGATTGCGAGCCGCTGTTGATACGCGGCGCCACACCGACACTCGGGGTCCTCGCACAGCAGGGCACGCGGATCCGCCGCGATGAGACGCTCGGTCGTGGACAGCACATCCGACACGGACAGCCGTCGCGCGCGGCAGCGGCCGATGCTCACCTCCGTGGTCACCGGAGCAAGGAGGCCTTCGATCTCGTCGAAGCGATGACTTTCACCAGGGATGTTCGGCAGCTCCATCCAGACACCGGGCGCCTTCTTGGCGTACCGGTAGAACCGCGAACGCCCCAACCGCTGTTCTGCCAGATGGATGGTGGTGCTGGAGGTGTGGCCGACGCCGAGGAGTAGGACGTCGCCGCCGAGCTCTCCCAGTTCCTCTATCGGACCGAGCGGCCAGTCGAGGCGTCCAGCGTCGACCAGGGGGCGCGCATCCGGGCCGACCGCGAGGTAGGTGAACAGCGGATGGTCGCCGCGTTCGTGGGGGAAGTTCTGCCGCATTGTCTCGGCAATCGTGCCGAGCCAGGAATCCACCGGGAGATCCTTGGAATATACGGTCGCCTTCGCCAGCGCGTCGTCGAACTCCTGCCACGTCTGGGCCTGATGGCAGGCGTTGTGCGGGCGGGTAAGCCCCGGCGGTGCGGGCAGACCGGTCAGGTCCCAGGCGCCCGCCGAGACCATGACCGTGCCGCACACATCGACGAGTGCGCGACAAACGGCCTCGGCGCCGCCGTCGACGCGCCCGAACGAACGCAAGGACGCGTGGACCAGTACGCGGGACGCCTTGCTGAGGCCCAGCTGCCGTAGACCCTCGGCAATCATGTCCTGGGTGACAGGGGAAGAGTCATCCATCGCAGGTAAGCCCGTCAGACCTGGCCGGAGAAGCACGTCACTCAGAAACATGCACGGCAGCTTGGCGAAGCATGCACTTGCCAACCCGATTTCGTCCCCGCGTACTCTCGGCTGACGGCGCAGATAGAACGCCGTTGTCAGCCGGGGAAGTCCATGGAACTCGGAGGCAGGGTTTGCTCGGCGCCCTTCGGGAGCCGGTTTTTGAAGTCCCGTCGTTCAGCACGGTCGCTCCACGGGAGTCTTTCCTTGTGGCGCCGCTGGACGAGTCCCAGCACGACAAGCAAGACGGCAATGCCAGCAAAAATCAGCAGGATCCCCATGGCAGGGAGGGTGACACGCGTCGGCCGTCATGTCGATGGGCGAGACGGATCGTGCGCGCCAGGTCAGGGCAGGTAGCCCCACGCCTTGGCCAACGGACGCAGGTCCTCGTGCACCTCGTCCGCCTCGGGGAGTGGACGGCCGGGCTGGATCGACCCGGTACGAATCTTGATGCTCCAGTCACCGATCCCGGCCCTGAACTTGCCGTGCTCGCTGCGTCCGTACTCCAGCATGTGGGAATCCCAGCGGACTCCGAGGTAGGCGCAGATCTGCTTCGTCACCGTGGCCGGATCGGCGGTGAGGTCCTCGTAGCGCACGACCAGGCCGGGATGAGCCTGCCGCGCCTCCTCGACACCGTTCAGGTACGTGAGGGCCTCGCGGATCGTGGGTGCGAGCTCCCGGTCGGGCCTGGACTCCATCAAGGATGCGACCACGGACGCGGGATGGCGGAGCAGGAAGATGAAGCGGGCCTTCGGCCAGCAGGCGAGCAGCCGTTCGTGGTGGGTCGCGTTGGCGGGCGTCTTGTCGACCAGGATCCGCTTGCCGCTACGGACGAGTTGGCGGTGCAGTACGCGGTCCCACAGCAGGTGCTCCAACTCGTCGCGATCGAGGTGGAGCTCCTTCATCGCGACCTCGGCGTACGGCTTGTCGAAACTCACGCGGGTGAAGCGCAGATGCAGCTCGTGTGGCGCACAGATGGCCGGGTGGCTGTTGAGCAACACCCGCAACAGGGTCGAGCCGGAACGGACCCCGCAGATCACGAAGACCGGCGACGGGACCAGTCTGGCGTCGGCTGCCCTCGACCGTCGTACCTGGCGCCGGCGGGCAGGACCCCGGAGGGCTCGCCGCGCTCGTCGTGCCGACTTCAGGAGGGTCGGGTGGTCGGCCAGGCGTGTCTTCAGCTGGGTACGCATGTCAGCCGGGATCACGGAATCGACACCAATCTGCAGAGATCCGGACGTTGTTGGTCAAGAAATGGTAACGGTCACTCCCCGCGTGATGCTGAGCGGGCACCGAGCGTCATCACGTCCACGAGCGGTGCCCGCACACCACCGAGGTACCCGGCATTGGGCATGACGAAAGGTTGGCATCCGCCCGAAGGTGTCCCGCGAGCCTGGGCCAAACGTCCCACAGAGGTCGCCAACCCGCCAACCGACGCGACCCAGGCCACCTTCCCGACCAGTCGGTTGTCGGGACTGGTCGGTCCCGCATGGCCTCGGCTAGCGGCGGGCACTCACGGCACGGACATGCCGTCGTACGACGTCGCACCGGGTGCGAGCTTGCGGTAGCCGTCCTTGTCCACCACCAGGAGCGGATCGGGCCCGATGGCCGTGACGGTGGCGCCGGCCACGACGGCGTTCGAACGTTCGGTGAGGGCGATCGCGGACCGTCCGTGGGTCGCCGCCCACACGATCTCGCGCGGCAGGTCGGCATCGCGATGGTGGACGAAGACGCCGTAGCCGGCGGTCAGGTCGGCACCGTGCGTGTCGGTGAGCCCGACCTCGTTGCGGTCGATGTGCGCGATCGTGGTGATGTCGGAGCCGAGCAGGGCAGCGCCAGCGCTGCCGCCGAACACCATCCCGCCGCCCAACACGAACTCCCGGAGCTGCTCGAGCAGCTTCCACCGGCGGATGATCGACAGCAGGCGATAGGTGTTGCCACCACCGATGTAGATCGCGCGGTAGTCGGCAGGGAAGACCGGCCGGTCGCCGGTCCACAGGGAGATGTCACCGACCCCCAGCGGTTCGTAGACGCTGCGTACCCACTCCAGGCAGTCGGTGTAGTCGTGGGTGGACGGGTCGAGCGCCACCGGCCAGTACGACACCGGACCGCCGCCGATCGCCCTCGCGAACTGCCGGTCGAGTGGATACGAGTCGCGGGCACCCCCGCCGCCGCCGAGGAAGACCCATCCGGGCATGGCGCTACCCCCTCACCGATGGACCGTCGAAGAGGCTGCTCACGGACTCGCCGAGATGGATCCGCCGGATCGCCTCGGCGAACAGCGTCGCGACCGAACGGACCCGCATGGTGGGCAGCACCTTGTCGGGACTGAGTGGAACCGTGTTGGTGATGACGATCTCGTCGATGTCATCCTGGCTGGCCAGGCGTTGGATGGCCTTGCCGGTGAAGAGTCCGTGCGTGCACGCCAGGGAGATCCGGCGGACCCGGCGTTCGCGCAGGCGTTCCAGGAGCTTGAGGATCGAGCCAGCGTTGGCGATCTCGTCGTCGAGCACGATGACGTTCTTGTCGTCGACGTCGCCCACGATCGCGTCGATGCGTACCTCGTCATCGGCGAGGCGTTGCTTGCTGCCGGCCGCGACCGGGAGGTTGAGGATCCGCGCGAACTGGGTGGCGGGCTTGGCGTTGCCCAGGTCCGGCGACACCACCACGGTGTCACTCAGGTCGCGGCCGGCGAAGTGCTTCGCGAGCTCGGCGACGGCGGTGAGGTGGTCGACCGGGATGCTGAAGAACCCGTGCACCTGAGGTGCGTGGAGGGCCATGGTGAGCACGCGGTTGGCGCCGGCGGTGGCCAACAGGTCGGCGACGAGCCGCCCACCGATCGAGATCCGCGGCATGTCCTTCTTGTCCGACCGGGCATAGGCATAGTGCGGGATGACCGCGGTGATGTTCGCCGCCGAGGCACCGCGGGCCGCGTCGAGCATGAGGAGCAGCTCCATCAGGTGCTCCTGCACGGGCGGGACGATCGGCTGGACGAGATAGATGTCGCGCTGCCGGCAGTTGGCCTGCAGCTGCACCTGCAGACAGTCGTTGCTGAAACGCTGGATCTGCATGGGCGAGAGATCGACACCCAGGTCCGTGCAGATCTCGCGAGCCAGCTCAGGGTGGGCACTTCCGGTGAAGACGCCGATGTCGCGCATCTGCCGCATGAGGTGAGCCGTTCCTGTCGGGGTTCTCGACGTCCTACGACCGACACCAGCGTATCGACCGGACTGCCCGCAATCCCCCGGGAGGAGCGCTTCGTACGACCCTTCGTACGCGACGACTCCTTCGTTACGTCCGTTCTGCGAAGTCGCTGTGCACCACTGGGACCGCGCACGGCCGCCCCGGGCACGGCCCTGCCGCGATCTAGGTCGACCAACTCCACCGGGTGGGGTTGTGGAGTTCGGCCTCCCATCCGTAAACGACTCGGGGCCGGACGCGGTACGCCGGACCTGGCGCGATTCCGGGTGCGGCCACACTTTCGCCCGCGACAAAGGCGTTGTAGTCGTATTTGTGGTTGTTTGCGTCGACGTACCGCTGGAGCTCATCGCTGTCCACGACCCGCTCGCCGGCGCCTTCGACGATGACGACGTCCTGGCTGCTCTCGAGATGGACGGTGGCCTCGGTGTTGCCGGCGAGGTTCGCCGCCGCGACCGGTGACCCGGACGCGAACACGAAGCTATCGTCGAGCCAGACACCCCACACGGGTCGGACGTGCGGGCGTCCAGTGGCAGAAGCGGTGGCGACCCAGTAGTTGAGTGCGGTGGTGAGCCGCTCTTCGGCCCACCCCCAGGGCAGCAGGTCGGAGGGGACGACGGACCCGAACATCCTCGGTGGTGCGGCCTCAGGAGTTCTCACGCGCCCGAGTATTCCGGTTTGGTAGGAGATCCCGGAACCCCTGGGAGTGTCGGGACGGAAACACAGCGTTAACACCAGGGGGCTCCCGGGCGGCGTCGCCGCCCGAGAGCCAGTCAGGTCGCCGCCCGAGAGCCAGTCAGGTGGTGGTGCGCGCGATGCGGTGCCGTCGTACGCCGATGAGGCCACAGGCGAGGCCCAGGACAACCCAGCCGACGAGGACGAATCCGGGCTGAGTGACGGCTGCGGAGTCGAAGAACGCGGTGCTCCGCAGCAGCGATCCGCCCGCGCCAGGTGGGAGGAACTGCCCGGTGACGCCGACCCAGGACGGCAGCAGCTCCGGCGCGCTCGCCACCCCGGAAAACGGGTTGCCGACGAACATCATCAGGACGGCCGCGAGTCCGAGTCCGGCGGGCCCGATCGCCGCTCCGAGCCCGGCCACCGTGGCCGAGATCGCCAGCACGGTCAGGCCTATGGCTCCCGCGTTGACCCACCAGTCGCCGCCGAGTGCGCCGAGCCATTCCTGCGCGACCCACACGGCTGCGACGCCGGCGAGTGCCGACGTGACGAGCAGCCCGGTCGCCTGCGCCAAGCCAGGGCGCGATGCCACGAACGTCGCGATGCCCGTGGCAAGACCGGCGAACACGAGCGGCAGGACGGCAACGCTCAGCACGGTGCCGCGCGGATCGTCACGGGTGGTGGGAACGACGTCGACGACCTTGGGTGGCGCCGGCGCGTTCCCTCCGGCCTGGGTGTCGGCACCGGTCTGGGTGTCGGCACCAGTCTGGGCGCCGGCGCCGGCGCCGGCCAGCGGGCCGTCGGGTGTCGTGACGGCCTGGGTGAGCAGTTGTGCGACCAGCGGGCTGGCTGCCGACGCCGTGAGCAGGGTGATCCCGTCCGGTGCGGTGACGATGGCGCCGTAGACCTCGCGGTCCTCGATCGCCGACCGCGCGGCCGCCTCGTCTGCGTACCGATGGATCTCGAATCCACCATCGCTCGCCTGCTCCAGCTTCGTGCTGAGTGCGTCTGTGGCCTGGGCCGGGCCGGCGACTCCGAGGGGAAGGTCGCGAGGTTCGAGGTTGGCCGACGGCCAGGCGAACAGGCTGAGCATCCCGGCGACCGCAAGGGGGACGAGCAGTGCGACGCCGAGCAGTTTCGCGGCGCTGTGGAGCTTGCCGCCGGAGTGTGGCGGCTTCGCGGCCGCGAGTTCTGCGGTCGAGCTGGTGGCCATGACGGTGTCCCTCCTGTGACCGGACCAAAGAGAACGAATGATTGTTCTCTTTACGGTCATCAGGCTGAGGTCGGCCGAGGTCATTTGTCAAGAAGGAACGTTCGTTTTATGTTCTGGGTATGCCACGCGTCTCCCAGGAGCACCTCGAAGCCCGCCGCCTGCAGATCGTCGACGCCGCCCGGAGGTGCTTTCTGCGCAACGGGTTCCATGCCACGTCGATGCAGGACATCCTGCGCGAAGCGGGCCTGTCCGCTGGCGCCGTCTACCGCTACTTCCCCAGCAAGGACGAGCTCACCGCGGCGATCGTGGCCGACGCCATCGCCAGGCTGCGCGAGGCGTTCGAGACCCTGGTCGAGTCCGACCCGCCACCGCCGATCGACCAGGCGTTCACCCGGATCGGGCGGACGATCCAGCGGATGGACGAGGAGTACGGGCTGGCCCGTCTCGCCATCCAGGTGTGGGGCGAGGCGGTGCGGTCACCCGAACTCGCCCAGCGGCTCCGCGACCTGGTCGTCGTCATCCGAGGGCTGGTCGTCCGGATGGTACGGATCTACCAGGGGCGCGGCGAGATCAGCCAGGACGTCCCTGCCGAGAAGGTCGGCCCGGTGATCGCCGGCATCTTCCCCGGCTTCATGCTGCAGCACGTCCTCTTCGGCGATGTCGACGCCGAGATGGTGGGCGAAGCGGTCCGGGCGCTGGTCGGTGGTCGGCTCCTCGACGACAGCGACGACGAACCAGCCTGAGCCCACCACCCGCGCGATCCAAGCGCCTCCTAGCCCGAGCCGTGATGCGGTTCACAGCGGCGACCGACTTGTGTCGTACGGAAGGAAAGCGCACCATAGGTCAAGGAAGTTACTCGCAGGTAGCATTGGGTGGATGCCACCGCAGTTGCAGCCGGTGACCAAGGGGAGCGACGGGCCGATGAGCCACTACAAGAGCAACCTCCGCGACATCGAGTTCACGCTGTTCGACGTCCTCGGCCGAGAAGCGGTCCTCGAGACCGGGCCGTACGCCGACATCGACCGCGACACCGCCCACACCATCCTGGTCGAGCTGGACCGGCTGGCGCGCGAAGAGGTCGCCGCGTCGTACGCCGAAAGCGACCGCACGCCGCCCGTCTACGACACCGCCACCCGGAGCGTCCGGCACACCGAGACGTTCAAGAAGAGCTTCCAGGCGTGGACCGACGCGGAGTGGTGGCGGCTCGACCTGGAGCCTGCCCTCGGTGGCCAGCCCTGCCCACCGTCGCTGCGGTGGGCGGCGTCGGAGCTGGTCCTCGGCGCCAATCCGGCGCTTTTCATGTACGCAAGTGGGCCGCGGTTCGCGACCGCGATCTGGCGCAACGGGACGCCGAGCCAGAAGAGGTTCGCCCAGCACATGATCGACCGCCGGTGGGCCGCGACCATGGTGCTCACCGAACCCGACGCCGGATCCGACGTCGGCGCCGCCCGTGCCAAGGCGTACCCCCAGGAGGATGGGACGTGGCACATCGAGGGCGTCAAGCGGTTCATCACCGGCGGCGAACACGACCTCGCCGAGAACATCGTCCACCTCGTCCTCGCCCGGCCGGTCGGTGTGGAGGGCGCGGGTGGTCCGGGCACGAAGGGCCTGTCCCTCTTCATCGTCCCGAAGTTCCACGTCGACCTGGAAACCGGCGAGATGGGCGAACGCAACGGCGTCTATGCCACGAACGTCGAGCACAAGATGGGTCTGAAGGTGTCGACGACGTGTGAGCTGACGTTCGGCGAGGACCCTGCTCAGCCGGCGGTCGGCCACCTGCTCGGCGAGGTGCACGACGGCATCCGGCAGATGTTCCAGATCATCGAGTACGCCCGGATGCTCGTCGGCACGAAGGCGATCGCCACGCTGTCCAGCGGCTACCTCAATGCGCTGGACTACGCCAAGGAACGCGTCCAGGGCGCCGACCTCACCCGGGCGACCGACAAGACCGCGCCGCGGGTGCCGATCACCCATCATCCCGACGTACGACGGTCGCTGCTCACCCAGAAGGCCTACGCCGAGGGTCTGCGCGCACTCGTCCTCTACACGGCGTCAGTGCAGGACGACGTCGCGCTCGGCGAGCACGCCGGGTCTCCCGACGAGGCGGCGGCGAGCCTCAACGACCTGCTGCTGCCGATCGTGAAGGGCTACGGTTCCGAGCGGGCCTGGGTCCTGCTCGGCACGGAGTCGCTGCAGACCCTCGGCGGGTCGGGGTTCCTCCAGGACTACCCGATCGAGCAGTACGTCCGCGACGCGAAGATCGACACGCTGTACGAAGGGACGACGGCGATCCAGGGCCTCGACCTCTTCTTCCGCAAGATCGTGCGGGACCAGGGTCAGGCGTTCGGGCGGTTGGCCGGGGAGATCCAGGCGTCCGCAACGTCGGGGAGTGGCGGCCGGCTCGCGGTCGAGAAGGGCCTGCTCGCGAAGGCTCTGGACGACGTACAGGGCATCGTCGGCGCGATGGTCGGTTTCCTGCTGGCGTCACGGCCGGAAGCGCAGGACTCCGATCCCGCGAGTCTCTACAAGGTCGGCCAGAACACCAGCCGGCTGCTGCTCGCGGTCGGCGACGTGGTGTGCGCGTGGCTGCTGCTCCGCAAGGCCGAGGTCGCGATGGAACGGTTGGCGGATCCTGGTGCGGGCGATGAGGCGTTCTACGAGGGCAAGCTCGCCGCGGCGAAGTGGTTCTGCGCCCAGGTCCTCCCGAAGCTCTCGGCGGAGCGGGCGATCGCCGAAGGCACCGACAACGACCTGATGGCCTTGTCCGAGTCGGCCTTCTGACCTTTGCCCGGGAGCTGTGCGGGCGTGGGTCGGCGTTGCGAGCGGAAGCGTTGCCCTCTGGCGATGCCCAGAGGGCAACGCCAGAGGGCCGTCCGGAGTCGGCAGTTGCGCGGCCTGGCTGCGCGCTCAGGACAACCGCGACAGGGTTTCGCCGGCGAGGCGTACGGTGTCGAGGTCCTGGGCGTCGGGGAGGTTGACCAGCAGGCCGTCGAGGCCGGCGTCGAAGTGGACCTGCACCTGCTCGACCACCTGGTCGGGCGCACCCGCGATCACCGTGTTCTCGAACCAGTCGTCACCCACCTGGGCACGGACGGCCGACGCCTTGCGTTCGGCCTCTTCGACAGTGGCGGCGATGACCAGCGTGGCGAGCTTGGTCTTCGTGATCTCCGCCGGATCCCGCCCCAACGCCTCGCAGTGCCGGGCCAGGACGTCCAGCTTGTGCCTGACCGTGGGCAGGCCGCCGAAGATGTTGGAGGCGTCACCGTACTTGGCCACCAGTCGAAGCGTCCGCTTCTCGCCGCCGCCACCGATCATGATGGGCGGACCGCCGGGGGTGAGGGGACGCGGAACGTTGAACGCCTCGACGATCTCGTAGTGCTTGCCGGAGAAGCTCGGGCTGTGCTCGGTGAACATCGCCCGGCAGATCTGCAGTGCTTCCTCCAGCCGGTCCATCCGCTCGCCCGTCGGCGGAAACTCGAAGCCGTACGCCCGGTGCTCGACGTCATTCCACGCAGCGCCGAGGCCAAGGATTGCCCGGCCGGCCGAGATCACGTCAAGGGTCGTGACGATCTTGGCGAGCAGCGCCGGGTTGCGATAGGTCACGCCGGTGACCATGGTGCCCAGCTTCGCGGTACGGGTGCGGGCCGCCAGAGCGCCGAGCAGGGTGTACGCCTCGAGCATCGGATCGTCGGGCTTCCCGAGTCCGGGTAGCTGGTAGAAGTGGTCCATCACCCACACCGAGTCGAAGCCGGAGTCCTCCGCGGTGGTGGCGATGGAGGCGACCCGCTCGAAGAGTTGGTCGGGTGGGACGTCTGGATAGGTGAACAGGGGGATCTGCAGGCCGAAGCGGGTCACACTCATGTGGTGAAGTTTACGTGCCGGCTAACGATCCGTCCGCCGGCGGACGACCAGGTCCTGCGCGGACGGCTCAGGCACCGTGGTAACTCGTGTGGGTCATGCGCCCGTACGACCTTCCTCGTCTGCGCCGGTGTCCGCACGGACCGGCGGCCGGCCATGAGGACACCGGCGCAGACCCAGGTCGGCCCGGTCAGGGGCGGGACACGCGGAAGTAGTCGAACACCGCTGTCGCCGGCCCGAACTCCTCGGTCGTCGCGGGTTGGGAGCCCTGCGACACGAGTCCGATCTTCGGTGTCGTGTCCGCCGGCAGGGTCCACGTGAGGCCCCAGGTCCAGTGCACACCGTCGGTGCTGGACCCGGCGCGGAATCGGTGCTCGCGCGTGTCCGGGTCGAGGGTGTGCAGCAGGCGCAGCCAGGTCGTCTCGCCCGGCGCTCCGGCGAGCCCACCCCCCCACGACCGGCGGCCCTGGAACACCGTCTCCTTCCCGAACTCCGCGATCCGCGTCGGCCCGACCGCGACCACGTCGAAGCGGAGGAAGTCGTCGTCACCGACGTAGGCGATCAGGCCCGCCTGCTGGAAGTTGCGAACCGTGTCCTCGCCGAGGTCGAGGTCGAGCTTCGTCTCGACCATGTAGTCGCCGTCCGGCATCGACTCGCGCAGCAGGAGGCCGGGCGTGCCGTTGCCCACGAGGTCGGACGTCTGCGTGGGCCACACCAGGGCGCCGTCGGTGACCTGGGCCTTCGGGTCCTCCCGCAGCCACGACCAGCCGGTGCCGAGGCCGTCGGTGAAGTTGTCGGAGTACGCAGCGGCGACCTTGCCCGGCTCCGGATCCGGCACAGCCTTGGTGACGGGGGTGAAGAGGCCGGTGGCGGAGAAGTTGTCGGCCTCGCCGCCGTTGGCGCCGACCAGCCCGGCCCGGCCGCTCCGGTCGAGCCCGCGCGGAACGTCGAGGGAGACCGTCGCCCACGGGTCGCCCAGTCGCGCATCGGTGATGTCCGCGGTGACCCGGGTCCCGCGCGCCTCCAGGGCGAGCACGTGCCATGCGGTCAGATCGAAGTCGGCGGGGAGCGCGACGGCCTTGGCGCGTGCGTCCGGGCCCTGGCCGGCCTCGAGCCGGAGTTCGTTCGCGCCGGCGTCGAGGATGGCGCGGACGCCGATGCCGTCGCCGTCGGCCCGTGCCAACACCCCGGCGCTGCCGATGCCGGACTCTGCCGTGCGGACGTCCGACTCGATGCGGACGTCCGTCCGCGCCAGCGGCTTGGTCACGGCGACCGCGGCGTCGCCTGCGAGTTCGGCGAATCGGCCGGAGTCCGACCTGTCGTCCGGACCGGCGACCGTGAGCGAGCCGTGGAGGGTACGGAAGTGGTCAGCCGTCCCGTCCGGGTCCTCGAACCGGTCGTCCACCTCGCCGCGTACGACCGGTGCGGGTTGCGCCGTGTCCGACGCGCCGCGTCCCGCTCGCACGATCGGCCAGCCGTCGACCCAGTCCAGCCGGTCGATGTTCATCGGTCGCATCGTGAAGCCCGGTGAGACGTCGAGCCACGGGTCGTTGCGATCGATCGCGTGGTAGGCCATGTACATCTCGCCACTGACGTCGAGCGCGGCCGAATGGTGGCCGGTGCCGATCCACGTGTTGCCGTTCGGCGCGAGGACGGGTGTGCCGCCGGCGCGGCTGGCGAGCAGCGGCTTGCCGAGCTTGTCGACGAACGGACCGTCCGGGCTGGTCGCGCGTCCGACGAAGACCGAGTAGCCGGTGGTCGGTCCGGCGCAGCAGTTCGCCGACGACGCGAAGAGGTAGTAGTAGTCGCCGTGCTTGACGACGTTCGGGCCTTCGTAGCGAGACGCCGCGATGTGCTTCGGCTCGGACACCGCCCGGAGCCCGTCGGGGGACAGCTTCACCATCCAGATCCCGGTGCCGTAGCCGCCCCAGTAGAGGTAGTGGGTGCCGTCGGCGTCGGTGAACATCGCCGGGTCGATCACCGTGTCGAAACCGTTGCCGCGCGGCTCGGCCGGGATCAGCGGCTCGTCCGACGGCGTCCATGGACCGGCGGGGGTGTCGGCGGTCGCGACTCCGATCGCCGGGTCGAAGCCCTGCGTGGTCGTGGTGGTGTCGGGGACCGTGAAGTAGAGCAGGTACTGGCCGTTGAGATAGCGGATGTCCGGCGCCCAGAAGCCGGTGGTCGGCGCCGCCCAACTCGGACGGTGCGTCGCGTCGAAGACCGAGCCCTCGTCCTCCCAGTGCACGAGGTCGGTGGAGGAGGCGATCTTGTACGCCGAGCCGCGCTCGTTGGCCTCGTCGTACGGCCCACCGGTCGAGTAGGCGTACCACTTACCGTCCTTGCCGCGCATCACGGCAGGGTCGGGGAAGTCGATGGAGTAGCCGCGGGTGACGAAGTTCGTGTACGACGAGCCGGCGGAATGGTGCCCGGATTCTGTGGCCACCGCTGCGGGCGCCTCGGCATCGGTGGGCGCGGTGGTGCCCTGCGACACGGCATGGGTGGCTGCGGTGGTGCCCTGGGGCACGGCAGCGAGTGGGGGCCCGGTGAAGGCGGCCGTGGCGAGGCATGCCGCGAGGGCGCCGATCACCGCCGTACTTCGAATCCGCCGGCATCCGTCCATGGCGCTGCCCTCCGGGTGTCCGTGGTGCGACGATCATGACCGTGCTGTCCAGGGTGAGTTCTATTCGTCTTGCACAACGTTGTAAAGATGGCGTCGCTGGCCACCTTCGGCGGGCGGTCTTGTCGGGCCGTCGCATGGTCGTCCCGAGCAGCGGACCATGATCAAGAGGCGGAATCGGGGCAGATTCGGCCCGTACACGCCCGGTTCATGCCTCTTGATCATGGACTGGGGCCACCGGCCGGCTCCTCCGTAGGCGCTGCTGGTATCCGACCCGCTAGGTCCCGATCTCGCGGTCGTCCGACCGGGACACGGCAGTCGGTGCTGCTGCGGCAAGCGGTACGCCGGCGTCCAGTTCGCGTTCCGTAGGTTCCAGGCGCATAACCCCGGCGAGCCGGCGGAGCGGACGCGGCGCCCACCACGCAACGGTGCCGAGCAGCGCCAGCACCGCGGGCACCAGCAGGCCGCGCACGATCGTCGCGTCCACCGCGATCGCGATCAGCATGCCGACGCCCAGCAGCTTCATGAACTTCAACCCGCTCAGCGCGAACGCCCCGACGACGATCCCGAGCAGCAGGGCCGCTGCGGTGATCAGCCCGCCGGTCCGCGCCAACCCGTCGACCACCGCGTCCCTGGGCGTACGCCCGGATCGGTAGGCCTCGGCGATCCGGGACAGCAGGAACAGCTCGTAGTCGGTCGAGAGGCCGAAGAGCACCGCCAGCATGAGGACGGGGATCGAGGCTTCCAACGGTCCGGCCTCGGTGCCGAGCAGACCGACCAGGTACCCATCCTGGAACACCCACACGATGGCGCCGAACGACGCCGTGAGGGAGAGGGCGGAGAGCACCACCGCCTTGACGGGTACGACGAGGGAGCCGAACGCCACGGTCAGCAGGAGCAGGACCGCCCCGGCGAGAACCGCGAGCATCCACGGCATCCGGTCGCCGATCGCGTCGAGCGAGTCGATCAGCGCTGCGGTCGGACCGCCGACCAGCACCTCCCGCGTCCCGGCCGGCGCGGCGATGTCGCGCAGATGCGTGACGGCGTCCTGCGCTGCCTGGCTCTGTGGGTCGTCGTGGACCTGGGCGGTCAGGACGACGGTGTCACCGGAGGATCCGGCCGGTGCCACACCGGTGATGCCGTCGATCCGGCTCGCCTGCTCGGCGTACGCCTGGACGGCGCGCTGCTCGGGTGCCCGGCCGTCCGAGCCGACGAGAACGACCTGGGCGGCCTCGGTCGAGGCGCCGGGAAGGGTGGCACGGACGTGCTCGGTCGCCATCCGTACGGCGTTGTCCTTCGGCAGGACGGAGGCGTCCACCTCGGAGAACTCCGCCCGCAGGAACGGACTCCCCACGACCAGCAGCCCGGCGACAACCACGACGGTGACGAGGGCGGGGCGGCGCATCACCACGCGCCCGACCCGCGCCCATCCCCGCCGGTCGTGTCCCCGCCGGTGTCCGCTCGGGTCGTTGAGTTCCGGATCGGCAGCGGTCACGCCCGGGCGCCGGCCCCGGCCGATCGGCACCCGCAACCGGTCGATCCGATGCCCCAGCACCGAGAGGAGCGCCGGCAGGACCGTCAGCGCCGAGAGTGCCGCCACGACGACGGCCGCGATGCCGCCGAAACCGATCGAGCGGAGCATTCCCTGCGGGAACACCAGGAGCCCGGACAGCGCCGCCGCCACGGTGAGCCCCGAGACGAGGACGGTACGCCCGGCCGTACTCAGTGCCACGGTCACGGCGCGCTGGACCATCGCAGCATCGGCGCGGGTTCCCGTCGTACCGTCCCCGGCGTCGCCCGCGCGGAGCTCCTCCCGGAACCTGCTCACGACGAAGAGCCCGTAGTCGACCGCGAGGCCGAGTCCGAGCAGCGTCACGACGTTCATCGCGAAGACGGAGACGTCGGTGAGCGTGGTCAGCACCCAGAGGACGCCGAGTGCGCCCGTGATCCCGACGGCGCCGACGACTAGCGGGAGTCCGGCGGCGATCAGCCCACCGAAGACGAGGACCAGCACGATCAGCAGGACGGGGAACGAGATCAACTCGGCGCGGGCGAGGTCTTCTTCGGTCTGGGCGTTGACGGCGTCGCCCATCGGCGTCCAACCGCTGAACCGGAGGGTGAGTCCGTCCACGCCGTAGGTCGTCCGGCCGCCGACCGTGTCGCCCGTACCCAGCAGGGCGTCTTCGACGTCGGGCCAGGCGGCGAGCTGTCCGTTCTGGCCCTCGGCGCGCAGTTGGATGGCGACGGCGCCGGTCCGGTTGTCGGCTGAGACCAGTGCCGGCTGCTGCCACCACCCGGTCGCGCCCGCGACCTGAGCGTCCGGGAGCCGCCCGACCGCCTGCCTGACGGCGTTCTGCACGGTTGGATCCTGGACGGATCGCCCAGCCGGCACGGTGTAGACCGCGAGTGCGTCGGCCTGGTTGTCGAGGGCCCGCCCCGCGGCGGTGGCGGCGCGCTCGGACTCGCTGCCCGGCACGTCGTATCCACCCTGGTCCATGCGATCGGTCAGGGTGGTGGACGCGGTGCCGGCGAGGATGGCGAGTACGGCCGCGACGGCAAGGACCCACCAGCGACGCCGCGCCACGAAGGACGCCCACTGTGCGAGCATGGAGCACTCCGACGGCAAACGTTACGACTCGAAACTGTTTTATGGATCGTAACCTAACGAACGAAAGGCGGGTCGTATGGGCAGACCCACCCCGACCGGTGGCAACCCGGGCGAGGCGGGTACGACAGGGCCGGACGTCGATGACGCGGCATCAGGGTCGCGGCGACCCAGCCGTCGGGACCAGCGTCGCCAGGAGTTGCTCGCCGACATTGGCACCGCCACCCGCGAGCTCGTCGTCACCGACGGGCCGCCCGCGGTGACGATGGCCGCCGTTGCCGACCGGCTCGGCGTGACCGCCCCGGCCCTCTACCGCTACGTCAACGGCAGGACCGGGCTCCTCGACCTCGCCTGCGCGTCCGTCATCAGGGAGCTGGCGGCCGCTCTCATCGCCCGCCGGGACTCGCTGGGCACCGATCCACTCGCGCGCGCCCTGGGCGTCTGCCGGGAGTTCCGGCGCTGGTCACTTGCGCATCGGGCCGAGTGCAGCGCGACGTTCTCCCACCGGGCCACCCGGTACAGCGATCCGAGCGCGACCCCCAGCGCCGCCGGAGACGAAGCGGTCGCGGCCCAACTCGAACTCGCCTGGGTCATCGAAGAAGCACTCCTCCTGCTGTGGGCCGCCCGGCCGTTCGACGTCGGACGCGGCGACGACGCGCTCCCCGAACGCCTGCGCGCAGCCCTCGGCCCCTACCGCTCCCAGATCATGGCGCGGGCGGTCGCGGCCGGTCACACGATCGAAGAACCCCCGCTCGGCGCGACCGCGGTCCTGCTGGACTACTGGACCCGGATCTACGGGCTGGTGTCGATGGAGGTGTTCGGGCACCTCGCGCATGCCATGACCGACGCTGAGCCGCTGTTCGAAGCCGTTCTCGACGATCTGAGCGCACTGGTGGGACAGAGGCGCTGAGTCCGCCGCGCCAATCAGCTGCGCTGGGTTGGGTGCGCTGGATCGGCTGCGTTGGGTTGGGTGCGCTGGTCGGGCGTGGCGCGTAGTGCGATGCCCGCGGCGATTGTCGCGCACGCGCAGGCGTACGCACCCGCGCCCGGATGCGCGGCGAGGGAGAACGGCCTAATACAGTGCCCGTGGCCACAGGAGCGTCCGCGCACACGAGGGAAGGGTGGGCTTCCATGCCGCAGGCCGGTCGTACGCGTGGGCTCGGGATCCTCGCGCTCGCCGTCGCCGCCCTCCTGGCGGTGGGGTGCAGCGATAAGTCGTTCTACCCCGCGACCCTGGAGGAGCTCCCGCCGAAGGACGAGGCGGCGACACCGGGCCCGGAACCGGAATCGCCCACGCCGAGTGAGACACCGTCGCCGACGCCGACGTTCGAGGGTCTCCACGTGAGCTGCGTATTCGTCGACGTGGACGTTCCTGACACCTGGGAGCTGCAGGAGCAGGCGGAGAACACCTGGGCGTACTCCCTGCCGGCCAAGGAGACCGGCGGCGGTGTCGTACGGATCTCCGGCAGTTTCACCGAGGGTGACGGCAACGCCGCCCAGAAGGACCTCGAAGCCACGGTACGAGGCGAGGACGGGGCCCAGGTCGCGGTCCAGGTCAGCGGCGATGGCGTCGTCATGGGCCGGCTGGCGGTGAAGAAGGGGAACGAGTGGCGCCTTGCCAAGGCGTTCGCGGAGGTGGGCATCCAGGTGGTCGAGGTGGGCTACGCCCCAGCCGGTAACGCGACCGACACCAAGATCGAGGAAACCAGGTCCCTGCTGCAGGACGTGGTGTCGAAGGCCGCCCTCGATGGTGCCGGCACCTGCCCCTGACCTCTTGGCCCAGCCCCGGCCGGGAGACGGTGGACCGCCACCGTCTCCCCAGTCGAGCGCCCAGTCGAGCGCCCAGTCGAGCGGGTGCTTCAGATCGGCATCGCGACGAACGGGGAGGCGTACGCCACGACGCCGTCCAGCACTTCCGCGATCCGCGCATCGGTCCAGTTGCCACGGTCACGCTCGGCCTCGACCAGCAGCCGGAGCAGGCTCACCTCGCCGGCCGTGGCGATCCCGGTCACCTGCGGATGCTTGAGCACCCACGCGAGCGCCGCGCTGACCTTCTCCTGCTCGTCGAACGGTTCGTACCACGTGGTGTACCGGTGGTCCTCCTCGGTCCAGTTGCGACGCGAGATGGTCTTGATGATCATCAGGCCGGCGTCGACCCGCTGCGTCTCGGCGGCCAGCTCGTCCCATGCCGCGCGGTAGTCGTCGTCGCGGCCGAGTGCGTAGTTGAGCGGCGTCAGCACCGTTTCGAACGGGAACCGCTTCAGCGCCTCGCGATGCGTCGCCGGTGCGTCATGGCCGTGGCCGGTGATGCCGATGGCGCTCACCATGCCCTCGTCCCGCGCCCGGATCGCCGCTTCGAGGGCGCCACCACTGCCGGTGGCCTTGTCGAGTTCGTCGAGGTCGCCGACGGCGTGCAGCTGGATGAGGTCGAGCCGGTCGGTCTGCAGGCGTTCGAGGGAGTTGTTGATCGACACCCAGGCTGCCTCGCGTTCGCGTTCGCCCGTCTTGGTCGCGAGGAAGATCTGGTCCCTGATCCTCGGCATCCACGGCCCGAGGCGCAGCTCGGCCTCGCCGTAGCTCGCCGCCGTGTCGAAATGGTTGATGCCGGCGTCAAGGGCCTCCTGGATCGACTGGTCGGCCACCTCCTGGGTCACCTCGGCCAGCGCCGCCGCGCCGTAGATGAGGACGCTGCTCTGGTGCCCGAGTCGCCCGAGGCGTCGCGTTTCCATAAATGAACTCCGCTCGCGAGTTGTGCCGGGATCTACCGTTGTACGGCGTTCAGCTTATGGCGACCTGGCAACCCTCGGGGCCTGGACGCCAGGCCAATGCGAAACCGATTCGCCACACCATGCGCCCTGGTGCTGCACCACGTCGCGGCGCGGTTCCGTGATCATGAAGGAAAACTGGCGCATACACCGACAGAATCTTCATGATCACGATCATGATCACCGGAGAGGGCGGGACGAGTCCCGGTGGGCCCCGGAGGGCCGGTGGTGGCGGGTCGCTGAGGTACTCACTCGGGCGCGTGGCGGCGGCTCTGGATGATCCGGAACCGGCCCGCGACATACGCGGCGTCGACGAAGGACGCGTTCGCCGCGGGATTCGCCCCCGTGCCGTGGAAGTCGCTGAACGCCGCCGACTGGTTGACGTACACCCCGTCGGTGAGGTTCTCCGACAGCGCCACCCCCACGTCGAGCGCCACCTCGCGCGCGGCCGCCAGCACCCGCTCCGACGTCGAGTAGACCGCCGCCGTCATCGCACCCCGCTCGTGGCCCAGCCGGCGGACGAGGGCGAGCGCCTCGTCGGTGTCCCGCGTACGCACGAGAAACGTCACCGGGCCGAAGCACTCCCGTCCGAAGACAGCTACGTCGTCGGCGTCGAGCGCGAGGATCGCGGGCGTGCGGACGACCGCATCGGCGTGCACCGGATGCCGCACGGCGCGCGACTCCAGGACCACCTCGCCGCCCAGTGCGGTCGACCCCTCGACCCGGTTGAGGACGGCGTCGTTGACGATCGCGCCGAGGAGTTCGACCGCTCGCCCCTCGTCGGAGAGCAGCTTGTCGACTGCCGCGGCAAGCCCTGCCCCCACCTCCCGGAACGACTTGTGCCCCTCGTCGGTGTCGATCCCGTCGGCGGGTACGAAGATGACCTGCGATGTCGTACACATCTGGCCCGAGTACAGCGCCAGCGTGAAGGCGAGATTGCCCACCAGCCCGCGGAACGCGTGCGTCGAGTCGATGACGACCGGGTTGACGCCCGACTTCTCGGTGTAGACCTGCGCCTGGGTGGCGTGGGACTCGAGCCAGTCGCCGAATTCCGCCGACCCGGTGAAGTCGACGATCCGGACCGCGGGATGGGTGGCGAGGTCGCGGGTGATCCCGTCGCCGTCGGCTTCGGCGGCGAGCGTCACGAGCGCCGGATCGAACCCGCGCGCGGCGAGGACCTCCTGGCAGACCTGCACGGTGATCGCCAGCGGCAGCACGGCGCCCGGATGCGGCTTCACCACCACCGGATTGCCGGTGACGAGGGACGCGAAGAGCCCCGGGTAGGAGTTCCACGTCGGGAACGTCGTGCACCCGATCACGACGGCCACGCCCCGGGGCACGACCGTGAACGTCTTCTCGATGCGTACCGGCTCGCCTCTGCCCGGCCGCTCCCACAGGGCCGTCGCCGGGTGCCGGGTCATTTCCGCGTACGCATAGGCGACGGCCTCCAGCGCCCGGTCGAGCGCATGGGTCCCACCCGCCTGGAACGCCATGACGAACGCCTGGCCGGTCGTCGCCATCACCGCGTTGGCCAGCTCGAATACCCGCTTGTGCAGTGCGGCGAGGATCTCGAGGGCGACATCGACCCGCGTGTCGGGCCCGGCGTCGCGCCATTGCGGGATGCCTGCCTGGGCGGTGGCGAGGAGATCGTCGAGACCCGTCGTGGCGACCCGCGGATAGCGGATGTCGAGGCCGATCCCGAACGGTGAACGTTCGGTCGCGACGGCGCCGCTCGCGCCCGGTGCCGTCCGGAGTGGGAAGTCGGTTCCCTGCCAGGTCCCGAATGCGGCAAGCCCCGCCGGCGCGGCCTCCTCGCCGTAGACGCGCGGGCTCGGCGACTCCGGGAACGCCGAGAAGTGGCTACGGTCCCGGATCGCGTCGAGTGCCCGGTCGAGGGCGTCGCGGAGCGGCCGATCGTCGGCGAAACCACCGCTAGCGCCAGGTTGGGCAAGGGTCGTCGAGTCGCCGGGTTGGGCACGGGTCGTCTGGCTCACGCCGCCAGCGTAGGCCGTCCCCGTGGCAGGCGGTCCGCGTTTTGCCGCGGCGATACCTACGCCGCGGCCTGCCCTCATCCACTGTCGGGGTCGCGTCCAGCGCAAGGCCCGCCGCGTTGCGGGCGCCCGCGCGGTGGCGGACCGCGTGGTTACGCTCTCGGATCATGGAGAGGGAGCTTCGCAGCGGTCAGGCCGAGTTTGCCGGCCATCGCGTCGCGTACCGTGTCGCCGGGCACGGTCCTGCTCTCGTGGTACTGAAGAATGACCGCTACTCGACGGTCTCCGTCGAACTCCGGCTCCTGTCCGACCGCTACATGGTCGTCCAGATCAGTCCGCTGGGCTTCGGCCGCAGCGACCGCCCACGCGACTACCCACGTGCCGGCATCCACGAGCATGTCCTCTCGGTTCTCGACCACGAGGAGGTCGACCGGTTCGCCGTCTGGGGTTATTCGCAGTGCGGCGCGATGGCCGCCGCGGTCGCGCAGGCGACCCCGCGCACCGCGGCGATGGTCACCGGGGGCTTCTCGCTCGTCGACGGCGGGCCGACGGACGCCCGGCTGGCCCGCATGGATCGCGAACAACGCGTGCCTGTCGCACCGCGGGCGTTCTGGCACTGGCGCAAGCGGTTCGACTGGCTCGACGAACTTGCCGCGATGCCGTGCCCCAGACTGCTCTATGTGGGAAGGGAGGATCGTCCGGCCGCCCTCGGCATCCGGGGTTCCCGCGATGCCCTGACCGAACGCGGCGTCGACGTCATCGAGTTCGACGGACTCGACCACCGGACCTGCGAACGTGAGCCTGCCCTGTCCACCCGGGTCGTGCCGACCGTCGTCGACTGGTTCGACGAGTGCGTCGGGACCACCTGGTGACCTTCCGGACCGTTGTCGGTCGGCGGTCGGGTTCTGCCGGGGAGAAGGTCTCGCGGGCACCTCGGCGGGATTGCGTGGCTCGGTCGCGGTGACACTCCGCGAGGAGGGAGGGTGACACGGTGGACGAGCGCGAATGGCTGACAGGGCGGTTCGAGGAGCATCGGCCCCGCCTGCGAGCGGTGGCCTACCGGATGCTCGGCTCGGTCTCGGAGGCCGATGACGCCGTCCAGGACGCCTGGCTGCGCGCCGACCGCGCCGACACGAGCGGCGTGGAGAACCTCGGCGGGTGGCTGACCACGGTGGTGGCGCGCGTGTGCCTCGACCGGTTGCGCTCCCGCGAACAGCGGCGCGAGGAGCCCCTCGAGGTGGACGTGCACGTGCCCGACCCGATCGTCAGCCACGAGAACGGCGTCGACCCCGAGCACGAAGCGTTGCTCGCCGATGCGGTCGGTCTGGCCCTGCTGGTGGTGCTCGAGACGCTGAGGCCGGCCGAGCGGCTCGCGTTCGTCCTGCACGACATGTTCGCCGTGCCGTTCGAGGAGATCGCCCCGATGATCGAACGCACACCGGCCACGGCGAGGCAGCTCGCGAGCCGGGCCCGCCGCCGGGTACACGGGCAGGCACCGGCTCCCGACCCCGACCTCGCCCGCCAGCGCGAGGTCGTCGACGCGTTCTTCGCCGCCTCCCGCGCCGGCGATTTCGACGCGCTCCTCGCCGTTCTCGACCCCGATGTCGTCCTGCGGTCCGACGGCGGGGCCGCCCGGCCAAGCCTCACTCGCGTGCTCCACGGCGCGCGCACCGTGACCGAGCAGGCGCTGCTGGCCAGACAGCTGTCCCCGTTCGTACGACCGGCACTGATCAACGGAGTCGCCGGCGTCGTCGTCACACCGCAGGGACGGCCGCAGGTCGTCATGGCCTTCACGGTCACGGGCGGGAAGATCGTCGCCATCGACGTACTCGCCGACCCCGAACGCCTCCGCCCGCTCGACCTGTCAGTCCTCGACGCCTGATTCCGTCGTTCGGCTGACTCCGTCGTCCGGCTGGACGCCTTGGTCTTGCTGGACGCCTTGGCCTGGCTGAATCCCGTCGTACGGAAGGCGGCTCAGGCGGAGCGCTCGGGCGCGGCCGGGCGGAACCAGCCGCGCGTGGTGAGCAGGTCCAGCACGCTCGTCGCGACGGCGTCGATCTCCGTCCCGGTCGTGTCGAGTACGAGGTCGGCGTCGGTCGGGGCTTCGTACGGATCCGAGATCCCGGTGAACTCCTTGATCAGCCCCGCGCGGGCCTGTGCGTAGAGGCCCTTGCGGTCGCGGCGTTCGCACTCCTCCAGAGGCGTGGCGACGTGTACCAGCACGAACCCGCCGCCGGCGTCGCCGACCGTCCGCCGGACCTCCGCCCTGGTCGCTGCGTACGGAGCGATGGGTGCGCAGATCGCGAGCCCGCCGTGGCGGGCCACCTCCGCGGCAACGAACCCGATCCGGGCGACGTTGGCTTCCCGGTCCGCCCGGGAGAATCCGAGCCCGGCCGACAGCATGCGGCGTACGACATCACCGTCGAGCAGGGTGACCGTCCGGTCGCCGCGTTCGAGGATGAGGTCGCGGAGCCGGCGGGCGACGGTCGACTTGCCCGAGCCGGAGAGCCCGGTGAAGAACACGACGAGCCCGCGTTCGTGGAGCGGCGGGTGCTCGGCGGCGATGATCGCGGCGATGCGGTCGGGATAGCCGTCCAGGGTGTACGCACGCTCACCCGGTGCCAGCACCCGCGGCGAGTCGAGAGCGAGGTCGACGGGTTCGCCGTAGGCGGCCGCCACGAGCCGGCGTCGCCGGGCGTCCTCGTCGGCGTCGTCGCGACGGGCGAGTGGGACGGGCACGACCAGCGTCCGGCCGGGCAGTTCGCCGGCGGCGGCAGTGGTGGCGCGCACCAGCGCCGGCGGGGACAGGGACCGGGACGAGCCATGGCCGACCAGCGGCAACAGGACGGTCGTGTCGTACGCCGTCACGGACTCGGCCAGTCGCGCGAGGTCGGCCGTGGACAGGGGCGCGTCGACCGGGAACGCCGCGGCCTGGCTCCCCGTCAGGACGTCGCGCAGGTCGGCAGGTGTGCGGTGCAGGTGGCGGAACACGCCGTCCTCGCGCGGGGCCAGCGGTGCGACGGACCCGGTGATGACCTGGCCACCCGCCGCCGTTTCCCGGCAGCTGGCGACCGTGAGCCGCGCGACCGGCGTGCCCTCCACATCGGTGAGGTCCACCAGACCGGAAGGCGGGACGGTGATGTCGTCGGGAACGGCGACAGAGACGTCTGGCAGTACGCCGTCGAGGGCGAGTGCGAGGTCGTCGTACTCCGCGGGCGAAGGCGCCCACTGCGGCACGTCGGTGTTGTCCATCGGGCGAGATCACGTCTCCAGGATCAGCGTGACGGGGCCGTCGTTGACCAGCGACACGTCCATGTGAGCCCCGAACCGACCGGTCTCGACGGAGGCGCCCAGCTCGCGCAGGGCGGTGCAGAAGTGGTCGACCAACGGCTCGGCGACCTCGCCGGGCGCGGCGAGCGACCAGGACGGACGGCGGCCCTTGCGCGTGTCCGCGTACAGCGTGAACTGGCTCACCACCAACAGCGGCGCCCCGATGTCGGCGCAGGACTGTTCCCCGTCAAGGATCCGCAGTCCCCAGATCTTGGCGGCCAGCTTCTCGGCCTGGGCCGCCGTGTCCGCGTGGGTCGCACCCACGAGGACGACGAGGCCCGGCTTGTCGATCGCGCCGACGATCTCGCCGTCGACCGCGACGCTGGCGCGGGAGACCCGCTGTACGACCGCACGCATGCGCCCCATTCTTGCCCGGCCCATTTGTCAGAGGTATCTGGCCCTCCCGGGGTCCCCGCGGTCTCGGGGTGGTGTGACGAGATACCTCTGACACGTCGGCGGTGGCGACCGGCCAGGGAGGATGTCCACTGGGAGGATGCGGACATGGCAAGCCCGAGCCCTACCCGCGAGACGTTGATCACGGTGGCGCCGACCGGTGCGGAGACCAGCAAGGACGCCTGCCCCGACCTGCCGACCACGCTGCCCGAGCTGGTCGAGACGGCCCAGCGCTGTGAAAGCGCCGGGGCCGCCATGATCCACGTCCACGTCCGCGACGCGGACCACCGGTCCACGCTGGACCTCGGCCGGTTGCGCCGATGCGTCGCCGCGCTCCGGGCCGAGACCGATCTCGTCATCCAGCTCTCGACCGGCGGCGCCGTCACCGACTCCTACGCCGACCGGCTGCGCGTCCTCGACGCCGAACCCGACTCGTGCTCGCTCACGATGGGCACCGTCAACTTCGGCGACGACGTGTTCTCCAATCCGTGGCCGTTCGTCGTGGAGTTGTACGAACTGACGCAGGCCCGGGGCGTCGTGCCCGAGTTCGAACTGTTCGACCTGGGTCATGTGGCGGCGCTGCACCGGCTGCTCGACACGTGCGGCCCGCCGTTCGGCGGCAGGGTGCACTGCGACTTCGTGATGGGCGTGCCAGGGGGGATGCCGGGCGACGCGGCGACGCTGACAGCCGCCGTCCAGGCGCTACCTCACACCGTGACCTCGTGGTCGGCCACCGGCATCGGTCGTACGACATTGCCGGTCGCGCTGGCCGCGCTCAGCTGCGGCGGACACCTGCGAGTCGGCATGGAGGACACGCTGAGCTTCGCGAAAGGGCGTCCGGTCCGCCACAACGCCGAACTGGTCGAGCGGGCCGCGACTCTCGCGATGGTTGCGCAACGCCCGCCGATGCCGCCGGGTGGAGCCCGGGAACTGCTCGGCCTCGCGTCCGCGGAGGTTGGCCAGTAGGTTCGGCAGACGTGCCTGCGATGAGTGCGCCCCACGGGACCGAGCCAGCCGAGCCAGCCGACACCGGGCCAGCCGACACCGGGCCAGCCGGCACCGGGCCAGCCGACACCGGAGCTGCCGGTGCCTCTCCCGTCGTCGCCGAGGTTGTCCGCTCAGGATTCGTCGAGTGCCGGCATCGCGGGTCGGTTGTCGCCCTTGCCGCTGACGGTTCGGTGGAGTTCGCCGTCGGTGACGTGACCGGGCCGTGCTACCCGCGCTCGGCCAACAAGCCGATGCAGGCGACGGCCATGCTGCGCGCCGGCCTCGACCTCGACGGCGAACTGCTCGCGTTGGCGACCGCAAGCCACTCCGGCGAGGCGTTCCACGCCGACGGTGTACGACGGATCCTCCATGGCGTGGGCCTCACCGAGGCCGCCCTGCGGTGCCCGCCCAGCTGGCCGATCGACACCGACACCCTGCACGCCCGCATTGCCGCCGGCGAGCGACCCGACCGGGCCACGATGAACTGCTCCGGCAAGCACGCCGGCATGCTCGCCGCCTGCGTCAGCGCCGGCTGGCCGGTGGAGACCTACCTCGATCCGGCCCATCCCCTCCAGGTCATGATCCGCGAGACGGTCGAGGACCTGGCGGCCGAGAAGGTCGCGCACACCGGCGTCGACGGGTGCGGCGCGCCGCTCTTCGCACTGAGTCTGACCGGACTGGCGAGGGCGTTCCGCACGATGGTGCTGGCGCCGCCCGACACACCGGAGGGCCGCGTCGTCGCCGCCGTCCGCGCGCACCCGAGGTGGACCAGCGGGACCGCCCGAGACGAGTCGGCGCTGATCGCCGCGGTTCCCGGGCTCTTCGCCAAGAGCGGGGCGGAGGGGTGCTACGCGGCCGTACTGGACGACGGCCGCGCGGTGACCCTGAAGATCGACGACGGCGGCCAGCGGGCCCGTCCGGTGGTGATGGCGGCGGCCCTGCGCCGGCTTGGCGTCTCGGGTTCCGTCATCGACGAACAGCTCGCGCCCGAGGTCCGCGGAGGTGGCATGGCCGTAGGTGAGATCCGCAGTGTCGGCATCTGAACGCCGATGACCTGATCCGGAATCCGCCGACCCGGGTGAAGCCGCTAATTGTCAGACGTCCTCGCGGTTTCGCCAGGGGTCCTGGGCGGGGAAGTCGGGAGCAGGACAGCTGAGCCATTTACCCAAGAGCAGTTCCAGTGCAGAGGCAGAAGTTGCTGTCGGCTTGCGCTTGCTAACTTTTGCAAGCACAATGGCGGCATGAAGGTCCGGTCCATCAGCACGCTCGGTGACTATCTCCGGGAACAGCGCCGCAACGCGGAGCTCTCCCTGCGACAGCTCGCCGATCTCGCTGGCGTATCCAACCCGTATCTCAGCCAGATCGAGCGCGGGTTGCGAAGGCCCTCAGCCGAAGTTCTTCAGCAACTCGCCAAGGCGCTGCGGGTTTCGGCGGAGGTGCTCTACGTGCGGGCAGGACTGCTCGATCCGGCCGAGGAGGAGGGCCTAGACGATCGTGCCGTCGAAACGGCCATCCGCTCGGACCCCTATCTCTCCGTACGCCAGAAGCGGGTACTGCTCGACATCTATTCGTCGTTTCGCCGCGAGGCCGACGAGGAAGAGATCAGTGAGCCGGAACGCGCGTGAGCACCACCCGGAACCGGGCCGTACGACACGCCCGACAGGAGGACTAATCCATGCCCCGTAACACCCGCAAGTCTTCGACCGAGCCCAACCCGCTCTACGCGATCGCCGGTGCCGGCGACCTCGCGGTGGAGAAGATCCGCGAGATCTCCAAGATCGCCACGGACAAGCTCGGCTCACTGGAGACTGCTGACCCCGCCGTCGTCTCCGACCGCGTCCAGGAGCGCATCGAAGAGCGCGCTGACGCTCTCGCCATGGTCCTGCGTACCGCCTCTGATGATCTCCGCATCCAGGCGAAGGACCTGACCGAGAAGGCCCAGTCGGCCGTGCAGATGGCGCTGATCCAAGCCGGCGACACCTACGAAACGCTCAGCGAGCGCGGCAAGGGTGCCGTGATCCGGATCCGCAGCGTGCAGAACGGCAGCTCGAACGGCCGCCAGATCGCCCGCACGGGTTCGTCGTCGCGTCCGTCGGCGTCGCGGTCGAAGTCGACCACGACGCGGAAGCGTTCGACGGCCAAGCGTTCGGCGAAGCCGCGGACCGCCGCGAGCAGCACCGCGAAGTCGACCGCCGCCAAGTCGACTGCTGCGAAGTCCACCGCGAAGTCGGGTACGCCGAGGAAGAACTCCTCCGCACCCGCCCGCAAGGCGACCAGCTGAGCAGCACACCGTCCCCCGGCTGCGACACCTCACGGGCATGCAGGCGGCGAGGCCGTGAGGCGGACCGAGGGTGACGGGTCGGTAGGACGGTGCCGGCCCGGCCCTGAGGTCATGGCTGTCTGACAGCCGCAAACCGAACGACTCAAGCCGCTCGGCGATCAAGGGTCGACCCGCGGCACGGATCGGGCCGTCCGGACGGCACCTTCCGGGCCGTTTGCGGTTACCCTCGCTGTGTGCTGAGTCAACCGATGACCATCGTCTTCTACATCCAGGCCGCCCTCTGGATCGCTCTGCTCGTGCTGAAGGCATTCGCATTCGGCGATGTCGTCATGCGGCCGCAGGAGGCCTTCCCGGCCGCGGACAAGCAGACCAAGACGCTCTGGTTGATCCTGGTCGGCCTCGCTCTGCTCATCCATCTCATCCCCATGTTCTGGAGCCCGCTCAGCCTGCTCAACATCGCCGGCACGGTCGCGGCCGCGGTCTACGTCGTCGGCGTACGACCGGCGGTCCGTGAGGCCGGCGGTCGGCGTGGCGGGCAGAGCGACGGCCCCTACGGTCCGTGGTGACGCTGAACGAACGCCGATGACCGACTGGTCGGAATTCGACCGGCATGGGCGCACCCACCGGCTCGAGCTCACCGACGGGACGCTGCGCGAATGGGACGCTGCGCGAATGGGACGCGGTGGTACTCGCGTCCGGTGCCGACGACGGGCTCGTCCTCGACCGGTCGGCGTTCTATCCCGGCGGCGCCGTGCCCGGCGTCTCACGTCTTCGCGTCTCGCGCCTGGCCGCGGGCAGGTGCTGGACCCAGGCTTCGGGCCCGCGGGTTGGGTGGTCCGTCGTACGGGTAGCTGATCGCGTGCAGGTGTCGCGTGCGCGAGAGGTGACAGGTCATGGACCCGGGCAGCGACAGTTCGCCGCCGGACCGGCCCGACGGTCGGGCCGCTCTTCGCCGGCGGGTGGTCGCGTTCTCCTGGCTTCTGATCGGCCTGCTCGTCGCGTACGCCCTGATCATCGCGACGAGCGGCAGGCTGCTCGGGTCAGTTGCCCGCATCGTCGCCCTCGCCGTCGTACTCTTCGCCGCTCTGCGGATCCGCCACGTGAGCCGTGGCCGTACCGACGCGGTCGGTGTGATCGCCGTCGCGGCGGTCGTGATGACGGCGACGGCGAGCGTGTTCGCCGGCGGTGAACTGCTGGCGGTACTCACGGCGGCCACGACGATCATCCTCGTGGCCGTCGCCGGCAGCCTGGTGATCCACTCCCTCATGGCCAACGCCCGGGTGGATCTCGCGACCGTACTGGGCGTCCTGTGCATCTATCTCCTGATCGCGCTGGTCTTCTCGTCCGCGCACGAGTTGGGCGGTGCGTTCCTGACCGGGTACCTCGAGGGGGCCCACCGTCCGCCGACCGCGGGCGACTGCCTGTACTACAGCGTCATCACGATCACCACGGTCGGTATCGGCGACATCAGCCCCGGCACGAACCTCGCGCGGATGGTGACCGTGCTGGAGGCACTGGTCGGCCAGCTCTACATCGTTTCGGTGGTCGCCGCCGTCGTAGGCCGGTGGCGTCGCGGCACTTCGAACGGGGGCGCATAATGAAAGCTCCGAGCAGGTCCCACCATGAGCGATCCCAGCCAACGTCCCGTCACGCCACGCCAGACCGGCATCGACCTGGACCAGCCCGAACGGCCCGAGGTCGACGCCGCCCGGCTGTGGGCGGGCGGACTCGCCACGGCATTGGTGGCGGCGCTGGTCGTGGTGGTCGGGGTCTTCGTCGTCCGCGCCTTCCTGAACGTCCCCATCCTGGCGCCCCGTACGGCGAGTGATTTCGGCGATTCGAGCACCTTCACCTATGCCATGACCGCAGCCGCGGCGGCACTGCTCGCGACCGGGCTGCTCCACGCACTGCTCCTGGCGACTCCCCGGCCGACGGTGTTCTTCTCCTGGATCGTCGCCCTGGCGACGGTGGCGGCGGCCGTGGCCCCGTTCCTGCGGCCAGCGTCGCTGGAGAGCCGGCTCGTGAGCGGTGTCATCAACCTGATCGTGGGCGTGGCCATCATGTCCCTCCTCGCGAGCGTGGGCCGGTCCGCCGTGCGTACTCCGCAGCGCATGCCGCAGCAGCGGTGAGGCCGCGGGCGGCAACCGGTTGCCCACTGACCGATCCGGATTGACCGGTACGGACGGCCGGGAATGCCGTACGACCGCCCGAGGTTGTCATCTCCTGGTCGGCGGTCCGGCCGCGCAGACCCGCATGAACGGCGCTGATGAGTTCGTACGCTCATGAGGAGGTTGGTCGGGTGCACCGGATTTCGTTGCCTGGCGAGCGCAGGCGGTTGCCGCGACGGGTGGCCATGCTGAGTGTCCACACCTCTCCGCTGGACCAGCCCGGCACCGGCGACGCGGGTGGCATGAACGTCTACGTCGTCGAGCTTGCCCGTCGCCTGGCGGCCCTGGGCATCGAGGTGGAGATCTTCACCCGCGCGACGTCCAGTGACCTCCCGCCCGTGGTCGAGGCGGACGACGGCGTACGGGTGAGACACGTGGTGGCCGGGCCGTTCGAGGGGCTGTCGAAGGACGAGCTCCCGGCACAGTTGTGCGCCTTCGCCCGCGGTGTCCTCCAGACGGAGGCCGGTCACGACTTCGGGTGGTACGACCTGGTGCACTCCCACTACTGGCTGTCCGGCCAGGTGGGTGCTCTCGCCAAGGAACGCTGGGGTGTGCCGCTGGTGCACTCCATGCACACGATGGCGAAGGTCAAGAACTCCCTGCTCGCCGACGGTGACACCCCCGAACCGCGCGCGCGGATCATCGGTGAGGAGCAGGTCGTCGACGCGGCGGACTGGCTGGTCGCCAACACCGACGAGGAGGCGCGGGCGCTGACCGGCCTGTACGACGCCGACCCGCGCACGGTCGTGACGGTGAACCCGGGGGTGGACCTCGACGTGTTCCGGCCCGGCGACCGTGCCCTCGTCCGGCGGGAGCTCGGGCTGCCTGACGACGCGGTGGTGTTGGCGTTCGTGGGGCGGATCCAGCCGCTGAAGGCACCCGATGTCCTCGTGCGTGCGGCGGCCCGGCTGCTCGACGCCCGACCCGAGCTCCGGGATCGCCTTGTCGTGGCCGTGGTGGGCGGGCCGAGCGGATCGGGTACGGCGAAGCCCGACGCGTTGATCCGGTTGGCTCGTACGCTCGGCATCGCCGATGTCGTCCGGTTCGTCCCGCCGGTGCCGCAGGGCGAGCTCGCGCGGTGGTACCAGGCCGCCACGGTGGTGGCCGTTCCTTCGTACAACGAGTCGTTCGGGCTCGTTGCCCTGGAGGCCCAGGCGTGTGGCACACCGGTCGTCGCGGCGGCCACGGGCGGTCTGCTGACGGCGGTGTGCGACGGCGAGTCTGGTGTGCTGGTCGACGGGCACGATCCGGACGAGTGGGCGCGCGTCCTCGGCGAGTTGGTTGCCGACCAGGAACGGACCGCCCGCCTCGGCGAGGGAGGCGTCGCGCACGCGCAGGGCTTCGGCTGGCCGGTAACCGCCGCGCGGACCCTCGACGTCTACACCGCGGCGATCGCCGCACCGGAGGACTCGATCTCGCTCGTCGGCCGCTGAGCGGGCGCCCGGCCAAGGCGACCGACCGCCCCATCAGGTCAGGCGTAGCGACAACCCCGAGCGTGGCGCTGTCGCTCTGCCCGGATCCCGCGCCGGCTACGGTGGCGGGGTGTCTGAGCACGATCCTTCCCACGAGCCCGATGACGGTGGCGCTGGGCCGGCTGATGTCGTACGACGGGCACTTCGCGACCTCGAGCTCGGTTGGGAGGAACCTGCACCGGGCGCGATCGTCGTGACGCTTCCCGGTGAACGCAAGCTCCAGACGACCTGCGTCCTCGACGTCGGACGGCAGGCCTTGAGTGTGCACGCTTTCGTCGTACGCCGGCCCGACGAGAACCACGAAGCGGTCTACCGTTACCTGCTCGAACGCAACCTGCGGCTCTACGGCGTGGCCTTCGCCGTCGACCATCTGGGCGACATCCACCTGACCGGCAAGCTGGCCTTGACAGCGGTGACGCCGGAGGAGATCGACCGCGTGCTCGGATGTGTACTCGATGCCGCCGACTCGTCGTTCAACCACCTGCTGGAGCTGGGTTTCGCGTCGGCGATCCGGCGGGAGTGGGCCTGGCGGACCGAACGCGGGGAGTCGACGGCGAACCTCGAGGCGTTCCGCCGGCTGCAGCCCGAGGACTCCAGCCCGTAGGTACGCGGGGGCCGCGGAGAGGCGGCGTGTGGGTGGCGGCAAGGTTGTCGGTCGGACTTGGCGGTCGGGTTAGCGGTCGGACTTGGCGGTCGGGTCATGATCAACTCGGTTGCGGTGAGTGGCAAGATGGCGCGGTGGCAAATCCCCGGCGTACGCAGTGGAAGAGCAACCGAGGCGACGGACCCGGGCTCCTCCCGGCGGTTCCTCGTGGTCTGGGCCCGGATGCCGGTGCCCCCGACCTGGGGACTCTGGGCGGACTGCGGCACCTTCTCGCCGAGGCGGGGGCTCCTGCCGAGGTGGTGCGGTCGTTCGACGGCGTGACCGATCCGGGGCAGATCCTGCACCGGTTGGGCGACGCGGGGGTGCTGCCGACGCCCGAGCAGTCTCTGGCGGCCGTCCTCGAAGGGTGGAGGCCACTGCTCGGCAGGGACAGCACGGCACTGGAGGCCGAGCTGTGCGGCTTGGAGTTCCTCGCCATCGTGCGGAGTGCGGCGGTGGATCAGGCCGAGGTTCCCCTCGTGCTCGAGCAGCTGGTCTCGCAGGCGGAACGGCAGGGTAGTCCTGAGGCGCTGGCGATTCTGCGCGTGCTCGCTGTCGTGGGGCCACCACAGGTGCGAGCCGCCGCCACCGCTGGTGCCGGGCGGCTGGTCGGCGCCGGCCTCGAGGACTGTCCTTGGGTCGACCTGCTCGGCGCACCGGAGGTCGGCCCGTCTTTCGGCTACGCGGACGGCGGCCGCGAGACGCTCCTACTCACCTTCAGCTACCGCCGTGACCAGCACGCGGTGGTGGTCCTGCTCGACCACGACCTCGGTGGCGGCGTCAAGGACTGCTGGGTGACCGACCAGGTGGCCGGGCTCCGGGACGAGCACGCGAAGGCCGCGGCGCAGGACGGGCTCGCCCTCACCGACCACTCGCCCGCCCAGGCCCGGGCCATCGTCGACCGTGCGCTCGGGCAACCGCCCTGCCCCGCGGATCCCGAGCAGGTCGAGGACGTCGACACCTATCTCGACCTCCTCCGGCTGCGGGTCGCCCTGCTCCCCTAGAACGACAACTCCCCGGGCCGTACGTTGGATCGGGGCCGCCCGACGGCCGGTGGGTCTGTTTCCTGATGGTTAGTCCTGCGTACTGGCGGAGCGGTCGTCGTCGTTGAGGGTCGCGATCGTGCCCTGGGCGAGGGCACATTCGGTCGGGATGCCGGAACCGTCCACGACATGGAGCGAACATCCCACCACGGCGAGCCGGCGTCCCGCGTTGACCACCCACGCCTCGGCGACGAGCCGTTCCCCGCGCGCCGGACGGATGTAGTTGATCTTGTACTCCGCGGTCGTCACGGCCGGACCCAGCACGGACCCACCCGCGAAGGTCAGGGCGTTGTCGGCGAGGTAGCTCACCACACCACCGTGGGCGTGGCCGAACTGCTGCAGCAGCCGCGGACCGAGCGGGAGTGACAGCCGGGCCCGGCCGGGCGCGAACACCTCCAGACGCGCCTCCATCAGGACGCTGAACGGCTGCGCCCCGAGCACCTCCCGGCCCAAGGCCAGCATCGCTTCGGGATCGTCCGGGAACGCGGAGTTCGTCATGGGTCCAGTCAAGCCTTCCGGGGGTCGGGCGTCCACGCGACCGTCGGTAGAGTCGCGGCATGAGCGCAGCGCCGTACCGTCTGATTCTGCTCCGCCACGGCGAGAGCGAGTGGAACGCCAAGAACCTCTTCACCGGCTGGGTCGACATCGGCCTGTCAGCAACGGGCGAGGCGGAGGCCCGCCGCGGCGGCGAGCTGCTGCGTGAGCGCGGGATCCGGCCCGACGTGGTCCACACGTCGGTGCTTCGCCGGGCCATCCGGACGGCAGAGATCGCGTTGGCCGAATGCGACCGCGACTGGCTGCCCGTCCGCCGGAGCTGGCGGCTCAACGAGCGGCACTACGGCGCGCTGCAGGGCAAGGACAAGAAGCAGACGCTGGAGGAGTTCGGCGAAGAGCAGTTCATGACCTGGCGACGTTCCTACGACACGCCGCCCCCGCCGCTCCCCGACGACGCGGAGTTCTCCCAGGTGGGTGATCCGCGCTACGCCGATCTCCCGCCGGAGCTGATGCCGCGCACGGAGTGCCTGGCCGATGTGGTCGTCCGGATGCTGCCGTACTGGTACGACGCGATCGTCCCTGATCTGCGGGCCGGCTTGGTGGTCCTGGTGGCGGCGCACGGCAACTCGCTGCGTGCACTGGTCAAGCACCTCGACGGGATGAGCGAAGACGCCGTGGTCGGTCTCAACATCCCGACCGGGATCCCGCTGGTCTACGACCTCGACGAGTCGATGCGGCCCTTGGCGACCGGCGGCGAGTACCTCGATCCCGCCGCCGCAGCAGCGGCGATCGAGGCGGTCAAGAACCAGGGCCGCAGGTAACCCCCGTCGTCTCTTCGACGCCGCGCTCGCCCTTGGACAGACGCCGGGACCCGGTCCCGCGCGGTAAATGACCACGCTGAGTGGGTCTCTGGTAGCAGGGACGGGTGCCGATGCCTCGCGTTCGACCACTGGCATGGGCAGCGTGGTCATTCGCCGGGCGACCGCAGGGGCCCGCCTTCCCGGTGAGGAATCTCAGAATCTTCGCAAGTCTCCGCAACCGGTGATCGAGGTGAGACGTTGTCGGTCATGAGGGCCGGGGAGGGACGGGCCTCCGGGCCGGCCACGAGGTCGCGTCTGGCGGCCTGAACCCCTTCGAGGTTTACGACGTCCATCATGTGAAAGCCGGTCGCGATCACCAATGGGCGCGGTTAACCTCGATGCGTACGGACGATGCAGTCCACTTCGGCTTTCCGCCAGCTAGGTCTTTGTTCGAAACCACCAGCAGCATGAGGTGCGTGCGCGCCATGTCAGCGTCACATCGGACGCTTCGTAGGATTCCCGTCAGCCGACCCGCAGTCCATCACTACCCGCGCATTCCCGCGTACTTCTTCCCGTCGCGCCTGTGACAGGAGGTGCCTGGCGCGCGCATCCATTGAGTGGGTGTGGCGAGGTCAGGTCAGGAGCGGGGCTCGGCGGCACGTCCGCCTGACGGCACTCGTCCTTCCATCGGTTCTCAGAAGACCCGGCGATCGTTCCTAGCTTCGGCGAACTGATCGGTCCGGCCGGTTCACCATGCCAGGCGCCACGTTGTCCGAGTTCTCTCGTCCCTGGGCGAGATACCTCTGGCCATGTGGCCGGGCCGGTGGGCCGCGTCCGGAGACGCGGTGGAGAACACCTGGCGGAACGGCGATCCGTCGATGTGGAAACGTGCCCATCCACCGCACCTGACCGGCGATCTCCCTGCACACGCTCGGCTTCGGACCACTCGCTGACGGCGGGGGTGCCGCGTGCCGTGACAATCGCCTGTCCCAGATCTCCGCCGCCGTCGGCGGGAAAGAACACCGTGTTCACCTCAGGTTCCCGACCACGAACCCGCCCTAGACCCAACCTGCCCTCGCCGCGCAACCCGCACCAGCTGGCTGTGCGTACGCCGGAATCCCCAACCAATGGAGGGGAAACCGCGGGCAAGGGCTGGATGCGCTGGTTGTCTCCCTATCTCGGCCGGCACAGGCGACTTGTCGCGGTGTCCCTGATTGCCGCCACTCTCTGGACGGCGGCGCTCGTCACCGCCCCCCTCCTGCAGAAGATCGTGGTCGACGACGCGATCATCGAGCACAGCAAGCCGGTGCTGCCCTGGGTCGCCGCACTGGTGTCCATGGTGCTGCTACGTGCCGCCGCCAGCGGGTTCTGGCGCGAGGCCGGCGGGCGGCTGAGCATCCATGTCCAGAACGACATCCGTGACGACCTCTACGCCCACCTGCAGCGGCTCGACGCGGCCGCGCACGAACGCATGCAGAGCGGCCAGCTGGTCTCCCGGGTCAACTCCGACCTCGTCCTCATCCAGCAGGCGGTAGGTCTGTTGCCGCCCGTGCTCGGCACCGTGCTGCAGGTGGTGCTGGCGCTGTTCATCATGGCGACGCTCTCGCCCCTGCTGGCATTGGTGTTGTGCGGTGTCCTCGTCGCGCTTGTGGTCATCGCGCGCCGCCTGCACATGCGGGTGTACGCGGCATCATGGGACGCCCAGCAGCGCGAAGCGGACATGACGACCGTCGCCGAAGAAGCGATTACCGGCGTCCGGGTCGTGAAGGGATTCGGCCAGGAGAAGGCTGAGCACGAACGGTTCGTCGAGTCGCTCACCGGGATGTTCCGGTCCCGGGTCCGGGCGATCCGTCAGCGGGCGCCCTTGCTCGCGACGCTGCAGGCATCCCCGCTCGCCGGACAGGTCCTGGTCCTCGCCCTCGGGGGATGGCTCGCCCTCCACGGGCACGTGACGGTCGGTACGTTCTTCGCGTTCCTTGCGTACCTGGCCGATCTCAACGGTTCGGCGCGGATGCTGGCGATGGTGCTGACGCTGGTGCCTCGCGCGCGATCGGGGACGGAGCGGATCGCCGAGGTGTTCGCCGTCCAGCCGGAGGTGGACACCCGGAAGTCCGACTGTGACATCCAGGGTCGCGGTCCCCGCCGTGGCGGCATGGGGAACGGCACCGTCGTGGCGGATGCCAACGGGCCCGCGGCTGCGCGCGGAGCCGACCAGCAGGTCGCCCGACGAACGGAGGAGCCGGCCGACCAGCGCGGGGCGTTCGTGTCGTTCGACCACGTGTCGTTCACCTATCCCGACGGGCCGCGGGCGCTGGACGGGCTCTGCCTCGACGTACTCCCGGGCGAGTCGGTCGCGATCGTCGGGCCCACCGGCTCGGGCAAGTCGACGGCCCTGCAGCTCGTACCGAGGTTGCGGGACGCCAGCGCCGGCCGGGTGCTCCTCGACGGTGTCGACGTCCGCGACCTGAGCCTTCCCGAGGTGCGCCGGCGGGTCAGCATGGTCTTCGACGAGGCGATGCTGTTGTCGGGGTCGATCCGCGACAACATCGCGTACGGCCGATCGGATGCGACGGACGAGGAGGTCGAGAAGGTCGCGAAGATCGCGGCCATCCACGACTTCATCGTCGGCCTCTCCGAGGGCTACGACACCGAGGTCGGCCAGGAGGGGCTCAGCCTGTCCGGTGGGCAGCGGCAGCGGATCGCGCTCGCCCGGGCGCTGCTCGCCGACGCGGACGTGCTGGTTCTCGACGACGCGACGTCCGCGGTGGACGTGCATGTCGAACGCCGGATTCTCGATGCCATGCAGGAGATCGTCGCGGGTCGCACCGTCATCGTCGTGGCCTACCGTGAGTCGACCGTCCAACTGGCCGACCGGGTGGTGCTCGTCGACGGCGGCAAGGTCGTCGACGAGGGTACGCACGACGAGTTGGTGGAGCGGTCGAGTCTCTACCGGGCGCTGATGTCGGAGATGCCGGACCACGCCGACCAGGACACCGAGCCGCGTCAACCCGAGCTTGCCGACGGCGAGGCGGCCGTGACTGCGCACGCATGGCAGCCGGCCGAGCAGCAGGTCGATCCCGTTCGGGCAAGGGTCGGCGATCCTGTCTCGCCCGAGCTCCTCGCGGCGCTCGCCCAGCTGCCGGTCGCCACCGAACGCCCCGGCATCGACGTCCTGCACGAGTCGACCCGCCACGAAGGGTTCAAGCTGTGGCAGATGGTGCGTCCGCAGCGCTGGCCGATCCTGTTCGGGCTCGCGCTGCTGCTCGTCGACGCGCTCGCCGTCCTCGCCGGTCCGCTCCTGGTGCAGAACGGCCTGGAACAGGCGCTCGACAACAAGTCGTTGACGTTCCTGTTCCTCACCTGCGGCGTGTTCGGCATCGTCGCGCTGATCTCCGGTTGCGACGTCTGGGCAACCCACCTGGTGACGTCACGGACGACCGAACGCATTCTGTACGCCTTGCGGATAAGGCTCTTCGCCCATCTGCAGCGGCTCGGGATGGACTACTACGACCGTACGCATGCCGGCCGGATCATGACCCGGCTCACCTCCGACGTCAACGCCGTCGCGGAGCTGATCCAGGCGGGACTCACCAACGCGCTCGTCGCGATCGTGACGTTCACCGGGATGACCGTGGTGTTGCTGGTGCTCAACCCGACGCTGGCGTTGGTGGTGTTGGCGGTGATCCCGCCGGCGACCATCGCGACGATCAAGTACCGCCGCATCGTCGGTCCGGCGTACGAAAGAGCACGGGAACTCAACTCCGCGCTCAACACCTATCTGCACGAGACGCTCGCCGTGCTGCCGGTGACACAGGCCTTCCGGCGTGAGGCGGCGAACCTCGCGCACTTCCGGGGTCTTGCCAACCAGCAGTACGACGCGCGGGCGACGAGCAACCGCGCCACCGCCGCGTACGTCGCGTTCATCGAGGTGCTGGCCGGACTCACCGTGGCGGCGACGCTGCTCGTCGGGTGGCGGCTCATCTCGGCGGGTGAGCTGGAGGTGGCGGAGTTGCTGCCGTTCCTGCTGTACCTTGCGCTCGCGTTCGCGCCGATCCAGCAGATGGCGACGGTCTTCGACGTGTACCAGCGGGCGAAGACCGGGGTCACCAGGATCTCCGCCCTGCTCGCCGAGGAGGTCAGCGTGCCGCGGCCGGAGCAGCCGGAGGAGGTCGGTGAACTCACGGGCGACATCGAGCTGCGGGGGGTCACCCTGCAGTACAACGGCACCCGCAAGCCCGCCCTGCGTTCGGCGGATCTGCGGATCGGTGCTGGCGAACGGGTCGCCTTCGTCGGCCAGACCGGTGCCGGCAAGTCGACGATCGCCAAGGTGATCACCCGGTTCTACGACGCGACCGACGGGCAGGTCGAGGTCGACGGTACGCCGGTGACGCGGTTCGACCCGTCGGCCTACCGGCAGTCGATCGGCTACGTACCGCAGGAACCGTTCCTGTTCTCGCGGACCATTCGCGACAACATCGCCTACGGAACGCCGGACGCTTCCGACGAACTCGTGGAGGCGGCCGCCCGGGCCGTCGGCGCGCACGAGTTCATCGCGCAGCTGGACGGTGGTTACCTGCACGAGGTGCAGGAGCGGGGCAAGTCCCTGTCGGCCGGGCAGCGGCAGCTGCTCTGTCTGGCCCGCGCGCTGGTGCTGGATCCGCGGGTGCTGGTGCTCGACGAGGCGACGTCCCACCTGGACCTCAAGTCCGAACGCCGGGTGGAGCAGGCGATGCGCAGCGCGGCGGCCGGTCGTACGACGATCGTCATCGCCCACCGACCGCAGACCCTGCGGTGGGTGGACCGGGTGGTCACCGTGCACGACGGCCAGGTCATCGCCGACCAGGACACGGCCGACTTCCAGTCCACCCGCCTCGCCGCCGTGTCGTAACGACGCCAGGACCGGCGTCTTCTTGTCGGAGGTATCTCGTCTTCAGGGTGAGGTACCTCCGACAAGCCTCGCCGGGGGTCCTGGTGCTCGACGCGGCGCCGAGGACCGACGGTGGTGCTGAGGCGGACGGGGTGCTGAGGGCAGACGGTGGTGCTGAGGGCGGATGGGGGCCGAGGCCCGAAGCGTCCTAGAGGGCGCGGACGAACTTCTGTGAGTCGAGGATGCCCATCCCGGTCTCGTCGCAGACCAGCCGGATGGCCTCGGTCTCGCGGCCGACGACGCGTAGGGCGCGGGCACGTTCGGCGAGGTCCGGGGTCCCGGTCGTCGCGGGCGGCCCCTGGTGCGGCTGGTCAGCCTCGACCGGCACGTGCTGGCCTTCGGCGGAAGGCGGACGGTGGCCACGCTGGATCGCCTCGGCGAGGGACTTCGCCTCCGCGAGGCCGAGGCCGGTCGCCACTCGGAGTTCCTTGATCGCCATGATCTTCTTGTTCTGGAGCAGCAGCCGGAGCACGGTGTCCAGGGCCGCCGGCTCGACCGGAACCGACAGCACGTCACGTGCCTTCGGACGCTTCCGCCAGGAAAAGACCCCCACCAGGAAGCAGATGACCACGATGCCGAGGAAGATCAGTACGCCGTCCACGGGAGGATGCTAGCGACCTTCCTGCCCGGCCGATTCCGCCCAGTGCGGGTCGCCTTCACACGAGGTGGCGAGGCCGTTCAGGGGGTTCGTGCGGGCACGTCGCCGGTGACGAGGTAGATCACCCGGCGGGCCATCGAGACCGAGTGGTCGGCGATCCGTTCGTAGTAGCGCCCGAGGAGCGCGATGTCGACGGCAGCGGCCACTCCGTGCGGCCACGACGCGTCGAGCATCTTCGTGAACAGCTCCCGCCGCAGCTGGTCCATCTCGTCGTCTTCGCCCACCAGGTCGACCGCGCGGGCCACGTCGGAGCCGCGCACCGTGGCGGAGACCTTGCCCACCATGCGTTCGGCGACAGCACCCATCCGAGCGATGGTCTCCTTGAGCTCGTCCGGGATCGCGCACTCCGGGTAACGCATCCTGGCGATCTTCGCGACGTGCTCGGCCAGGTCGCCCATGCGCTCGAGGTCGGCGACCATCCGCAGCGCCGCGACGAGGGCGCGGAGGTCGCTCGCCACCGGCTGCTGGAGCGCCAGCTGCTCGAACGTCTGTTCCTCCACGAGCGCCTGGAGCCGGTCGATCTCCGTGTCGGCCGCGATCACCTTCTCGGCCTTCCGGGCGTCGGCCTCGAGGAGCGCGGCGGTGCCCTCGCGGACCGCCGTCTCCACCAGTCCCGCCATCTGGACGAGCCGATCGTTCAGGTGCTGGAGTTGCTCGTGGAATGCCTCGCGCATGCCGAACACCGTAAGTGATAGCGGGTCACCGAGCGAACGACCAGCCTGAACACGCGGTGAACTCTGGCCGTCGGACCGGTGCCCCACCCGGCTGGGGA
The DNA here is from genome assembly GCF_040195635.1 of Actinopolymorpha sp. B11F2. Classification (NCBI taxonomy): domain Bacteria; kingdom Bacillati; phylum Actinomycetota; class Actinomycetes; order Propionibacteriales; family Actinopolymorphaceae; genus Actinopolymorpha; species Actinopolymorpha sp. B11F2. Next base: position 65,354 of record NZ_JBEFTX010000012.1, read on the forward strand.
GGCGCACTTCCCCGCGGGCCGCCTACCATCGGGAGCTGTGGACGCGACACTTGCCGCCCTGCTCGGTGGCCTGGTCGGCCTTGCCATCGGTGGTGTGGCCGCGTTCTCGTTCCGATTCTCCGAACGCGCCCAGGCCCGTGCCCCCGAGCGTCCTGATCCTCCCATTCCGCCCGATGTGGCCAAGGTCCTCGCGGTTCTGCGTTCGGCCGCGGTCGTGGTCGGCCCGCAGGACGACGTACGCCATGCCAGTGCCCCCGCGCGGTCTTTCGGACTGGTCCGGGGCACCCGGATCGTGACCGGGGAACTGCTCGACCTCGTACGCAAAGTCCGCAGGGATGGCGAAATCCGGCAGTGTGACATGGAGATTCCGCGTGGCCGGTTCGGCCACAACGTCCTGTCCGTCTCCGCCCGGGTCGCCCCGGTGGGCAGCGAGCTGATCCTGATCCTGGTCGAGGACCACACCAAGGAACGCCGAATCGACTCCATCCGCCGCGACTTCGTAGCCAACGTGAGCCACGAGCTCAAGACCCCCATCGGCGCCCTGACCCTGCTGGCGGAGGCCGTCCAGCACGCGGCCGACGACCCGGACGCCGTACACCGGTTCGCCGGTCGGATGCAGATCGAGAGCGACCGGCTGACCCGGCTGGTCCAGCAGATCATCGAGCTGTCCCGGGTCCAGGCCGACGACCCGGTGGAGGAAGCCGCGGCCATAGCGCTCGACGACGTCGTCGACGCCGCCCTCGACCGGTGCCGGGTCGACGCCCAGGCCAAGCACATCGAGCTTGTCCATGCCGGCGTTCGCGACCTCCACGTCTCCGGCAGCATGCAGCAGTTGGTGATCGCGGTCGGCAACCTCGTCGAGAACGCGGTCGGCTACAGCCCGGAACACTCCCGGGTCGTCGTCGACGTCCGCCACAGCGCACCGGACGACCATGATCCGGAAGGCTCGGCCGGTTTCGTGGAGCTCGCCGTGAGCGACCAGGGCGTGGGCATCCCGCAGCAGGAGCTCGACCGGGTGTTCGAACGCTTCTACCGGGTCGACCGGGCACGGAGCCGGGCAACCGGTGGTACGGGGCTTGGCCTGTCCATCGTCAAGCACGTCGCCGCCAGCCACGGTGGTGCCATCGCGGTCTGGAGTGTCGAGGGCGAAGGCTCGACCTTCACGATCCGGCTGCCGCTGCGCGGCGACACCGCCACGAGCGGCGACTCTGGCATGACCGGGACGCTGCTGCCGGCGCAGGCCGCCCAGCCCGAGCCCCAGTCCGAGTCCCCACCCAAGCCCCAGTCCGAGGCAACTGACGTACGCCAGAAGGAGGCAACCCGGTGACTCGTGTTCTCGTCGTCGAAGACGAGGAGAGCTACAGCGATGCGCTCTCGTACATGCTTCGCAAAGAAGGTTTCGAGGTCGCGCTCGCCGGTGACGGCATCGTCGCGATCGAGGAGTTCGAGCGCGGTGGTGCCGACATCGTGCTGCTCGACCTGATGCTGCCGGGGGTGCCGGGCACCGAGGTGTGTCGGGAGCTGCGGCGCCGTTCCAACGTCCCGGTGATCATGGTGACCGCGAAGGACACCGAGGTCGACAAGGTGGTGGGCCTCGAGCTGGGCGCCGACGACTACGTGACGAAACCGTTCAGCCCGCGGGAGCTGGTCGCGCGGATCCGCGCGGTCCTCCGCCGCGGCACGGAGGTCGGCGAGATCATCCAGGCCGTGCTCGAAGGTGGGCCGGTACGCATGGACGTCGAGCGGCACGTCGTCACGGTCGGCGGTGGGGACGTACGCCTGCCGTTGAAGGAGTTCGAGCTGCTGGAGATGTTCCTTCGCAACACCGGACGGGTGCTGACCCGGGGCCAGCTCATCGACCGGGTGTGGGGCGCTGACTACGTGGGCGACACGAAGACGCTCGACGTCCATGTGAAGCGGCTGCGGGCCAAGATCGAGCCGGACCCGTCGGCGCCCCGGCACCTGGTGACGGTGCGGGGGCTCGGCTACAAGTTCGAGGTCTAGCCGATCCGGCCGCGTTCCACGGTCGGACGGCTTGCCAGAGGGCTGCTGGCTTGCTAGGGAGTCGCTGGCTTCGACGGCGCCGGCACCGTGGCGAACGGCCCCTCACGGCTCACCACGAGGACGTTGAGTGTCACCGTTCCCGCCCGTCGGAAGTCGAACGTCAGCGGCACGACCACACCGGCCCGTACGGCTCGCCCGGACAGCGTGGCGGGCGTCGCCTTCCCCTGACTGGTGTCGACGCCCAGCACGCGGATACCCCGGCCCCGCAGCGGCAGGGGGGACCGGCCGAGCGCGGTCCGGCCGCCACGGAACCGTACGGTCTCCAGCGCGTCGTCGACGGAGCTCTGGTTGAGGATCGTGCCGACGAGCGTGGCGCTCCCGTCGACCGCCGAGACGGCGACGACGCCCCGGAGTCGGAGTCCGTCGGTGTCGGCGTGCACCCCTTGGCCCGGTGTGTATGGGTCCTGCGTCTCCGCTCCGATGCTGGCTTCGCAACCGGCGAGCGCGAGCGCGGGCAGGATCACGGCGATCAGGGCGGCGGCGGCCAGGCTACGGCCCGGGCCAGGACGGCTGCTTCTTGCTGACTGCACGGTGGCGCTCCCCCTCGTCGGCTCGCACCCGGAGCGCTCGCCAGCGTATCGGGGAAACACCGGCGTGGACCGGAGCTGATCCCGGCGCGCCCACGCTCAGTCGCGGTGTTTTCACGGAACGAACGCACGCCGCGCCCGCGCCCGGAACTCCCTGGGGGAGAGGCCCTCGGCCTGTCGGAAGCGGCGGGTGAAGTACGACTGGCTGGCGAAGCCGCACCGGTGGGCGATCTCGGTCACCGTGAGGTCCGTCGTGGCGAGCCAGGTGCAGGCGCGTTCGAGCCGGAGGTCGGAGACGAACCGGGTCGGCGACGTGTCGTAGTGCCCGCGCATCGTGCGGGACAGGTGCGCCGGGCTCACCCCCGCCAGTTCGAGCAGCCGGGGTACGCCGCCGCGAAGGTTGGACTCCCGTCGCATGGCGGCGCGGGCGCGCACCAGCCAGCCTGGTCGGGTGCCGGGATCGAGGTCACCGCTCTCGCCGTCACCAACCCCGCCGCCGCTGCCGGCTCCCATGGCGCCGCCGGCACAGAGGAGATCGACGACGTCGGACCAGAAACGTACGAGGTCGCGCATCGTCGGCGCGTCATGGAAGCGGGCGAGCGCCCGGTCGAACGACGTACGCATCACCGTCGCCTGCTCGCCGGTCAGGGACACGAGGGGCGGTTGTGCCCGCCGGTCCCACGCGCCGTACGGATCGGCGTGGCTGAGGTCGACGAACGCCCGCCAGGCGTCGGCGGGAAAGGCGACGTTGACGAACCCCAGCCCACCAGAGGCCCGGCCGGCGATGGCGTGCTCGTCGTGTGGCCGGATGAGAACGATGTCACCCGACGCGAGCGGTTGTGTCCCGGTCTCGAGGTGCTGTTCGCCGCGGCCGTCGACCACGCCCATGAGCTCGTAGAAGTCCGCGTGCCGGTGCGGGCCGGTCAGTGCCGCCCGCGGCCCCAGCCGGACGTGTGCGGCGTGGTAGGGCCGGCCGAGGGCGTGGGCCTCGAAGCGGAGCACGGTCGAGGCTGGCATATCAAGAGATTACATATTTCTGCACGATGAGTGCTATCGGTCGGCTTTCGGTCGCCCGACGATGAAGGTCACGACTCGAGGAGGGATGTGCCGATGAGCCTCCAGGCGACCGAAGATCACGAGATCATCCAGCGGTACGACGAGACCGGCTACGCCATCTTCCGCAAGGTCATCGACGCGGATCTGATCAACGAAGTACACGCCCACGTCGACTGGCTGCAGGCCCGCAATCCCGAGTTGCGCCCCGAGAACCTCGGCCACGTGCTCATGCGCGACGACCCGTTCTGGGTACGCCTCATCGCAGACGACAGGTTGCTCGACATCGCCCAGATGTTCATCGGCCCGGACATCGCGTTGTTCGCCTCGCACTACATCTGCAAGCCGGCGTACTCCGGCCAGCCCGTGCTCTGGCACCAGGACGGTGCCTTCTGGCCGCTGGAACCCATGCAGGTGGTGACGTTGTGGCTCGCGGCCGACCCGTCCACGCCGGAGAACGGATGCGTACGCCTCGTGCCGGGAACCCACAAGCTCGACGTGGCGGGCATGCGCGACAACACCGAGGTGGAAAGCGTTCTGGGCAAGGAGATCGCGGTCGACATCGACGAGGACGCGGCCGTGGACGTGATCCTCGAACCAGGTGACGTCGAGGTCCACCATCCGCACATCGTCCATGGGAGCAACGCGAACACGTCGCCGCATCGCCGGTGCGGCCTCACCATCCGCTACATCCCCACCACGACAAGGATCGTGACCGATGACCCACCGTGGGCGAGCGCGTTCCACCTGCGGGGTGAGCCGGGGGTCAATCCGTACCAGCCGCGACCGCGGTACGTGGCGGGCAAGCACCTGCCGTTCGCCGGCTGTGAGGAGTGGTCGTAAGCCGACGCCGAGTCGCCGCCACGGTCGCGGCCAAGTCGGCCCGCGAGACCGTGACGGAGCCGTCACGCGGACTCGTTCACCTGCGTGAACACGATGATCGGCTTCTTGTCAAGCCCACATCCCGGCCCTGACCTGCGGAAACGTCGAGGGCGTCCCGATCGCCCCGTGTTACCCTTGTCACCAAGGAAGGGGTACCTGACATATGACTTTCAAGGTCGGCGAGACAGTGGTGTACCCCCATCATGGGGCGGCCGTCATCGATGACATCGAGATCCGCAAGGTCAAGGGCGAGGACAAAACCTATCTAGTTCTCCGCATTGTGGCCCAAAGCGATCTCGTCGTCCGTGTCCCTGCAGACAACGTAGACCTGGTCGGGGTTCGCGACGTGGTCGGTCAGGACGGGCTCGAGAAGGTCTTCGAAGTCCTGCGCGCACCGCACACGGAGGAGCCGACCAACTGGTCGCGACGCTACAAAGCCAACCTGGAGAAGCTCGCCTCGGGCGACGTTATCAAGGTGGCCGAGGTTGTCCGTGACCTCTGGCGCCGGGAGCGTGACCGCGGCCTGTCCGCGGGTGAGAAGCGCATGCTCGCCAAGGCTCGTCAGATCCTCGTCTCCGAGCTCGCGCTCGCCGAGAACACCAACGAGGACAAGGCCGAGACGCTTCTCGACGAGGTACTCGCCTCCTAAGGTTCGTCCGCATCGGCCCCGGCCTTTCGAGGTCGGGGCCGATGAGCTGCCCTTCCGCCCTGTCGCCCGCTCCCTTCCTTCCATTCCTCGCCAGTCGGCGCCCTTGACCCCTTCCTTGTCAGTGATGCCATGAGAACCGCCGCGATCGTTCCTGCCGCCGGGCGTGGTGAACGCCTGGGTCCTGGCCGTCCCAAGGCGCTTCGCCTGTTGGGCGGTGCACCGTTGCTCGTCCACGCCGTCCGCGCGTTGGCGCGGGCCCGGGGCGTTTCGCTCGTCGTGGTGGCCGCGCCTGGTCCCGATGTCCCCGCGGTCGAACGCCTGCTGGCCGATTTCGAGTGGGGCGCCGACGTCGAGGTGGTGCCGGGTGGCGAATCCCGACACGGCTCCGTCGGTCGCGCGCTCGCCGCGTTGCCAGCCGACGTCGACGTCGTGCTCGTCCACGACGCCGCGCGCCCGCTGGCGCCGCCGGAACTCGTCGAGGCCGTCGCGTCCACCGTCCGGCAACGTGCCGACGCGTGTGTGCCGGTCGTCCCTCTCACCGACACGGTCAAGGAGGTCGCCGCCGACACGGTCGTACGCACTCTCGACCGCAGCCAGTTGCGGGCGGTCCAGACACCGCAGGGGTTCCGCCGGGCGGCGTTGGCGAAGGCGCACACCTGGGCCGCGGAGGCCTCCGCCGAGGAACTCGGCGCGATCACCGACGACGCCGGCCTCGTCGAACGCCTGGGTATCGCGGTGACGGCGATTCCTGGTTCGGAGGAGGCGTTCAAGGTGACCCGGCCGCTCGACCTGGTGCTGGCGGAGGCCCTCTTGGCCCGACGACGAGCCGACGGCGCCCGCTGACGCACAGGCGTGGAAAGGATCCAGACGTGAGCGACGGACTGCCCAGGGTGGGGATCGGCGTCGACGTTCACGCGTTCGCTGCCGGCCGGCCGATGTGGGTGGCCGGGCTGGAGTGGCCCGACGAGGAACTCGGCCTGGCCGGTCACTCCGACGGTGACGTGGCCGCGCACGCCTGCTGCGACGCGCTGCTGTCCGCCTCCGGGCTGGGCGACCTGGGCAGCCAGATCGGAACCTCGGATCCGGCGTGGGCCGATGCCCGGGGCGCCGACCTGCTCGCCGAGATGGCCGGCCGGGTGCGGGCGGCGGGGTGGCGGGTGGGGAATGTCGCGGTGCAGGTCATCGGCGTACGACCCCGGATCGGGTCGCGCAGGGAGGAGGCCTGCCAGGTCCTCAGTGCCGCCTGTGGCGCCACGGTGACGGTCTCGGCGACGACGACCGACGCGCTCGGTTTCACCGGTCGCGGCGAAGGTCTCGCCGCGTTCGCCACCGCCCTGGTCCTGCCGGCGGCCAGCTAGACACGACGCCCTGTTCTACGAGGGCTGATCTTCCGTCCACTCGCACTGGTGCGCATCCGCTGGTCGCCGGGCGCGGACGCTCGGGCGCGGACACTACTGTGTGCGCATGAGGGGGCCCGACCAACCGCTCGCCGATGGCGGACCACTCGCGCACGCCTTCTCCGTGACCCCGGTGTCGGTCAGCCTGCTGCTCATCGTCCTCGCCGTCGCCGGGGGCGCCGTGCTGGCCTTGTGGTGGACCAGCGGGCGAGACGCCCGGGTGCCGCGGCGTCCTGCGTACCACCCGATCAGCGAGGATCCGTCGGGCGAGGTGCGCTTCGTTCCCCCGGACGGGGTCCGACCGGGCCAGCTGGGCACGGTCGTCGACGAGAGCGCCGACGTCGTCGACATCGTGGCGACCGTGCTGGACCTCGCGGTCCGTGGTCACGTGGTGATCGAGGAGCTGCCACGCCCGTCTCCGTACCGCCGGCCGGACTGGGTGATCCGCCGTACGCCGGAGAGTGCCGAGGGCGATCTCGCGCCGTACGAACGGGTCCTCCTCGCCCTGCTCCTGGGCGGCCCCGGCGACGATCGGCACATCCGCAGGGACAACGGCACGCGCAGCGTCGCGGTCTCGGCGTTGGCGGGACGGTTCGCCGACGGCCTGCGCCAGATGCAGGACCAGCTCTACGCCGATGTCCACGCGAAGGGCTGGTTCCGGCAGCGCCCGGACGCGGTGCGTTCGCCCTGGACGACGGCGGGTGGGGTGCTTTCCCTGGTCGGTCTGGTGGCCACCGTCGGACTCGGGTACGCCGGCCTGGGTCTGGTCGGGCTCGGTGTCGTGCTCGCCGGCGGGATCCTCGCGTGGGGCGGCCTGGTGGCACCCGCGAGAACCGCGCGCGGCAGCGCCCTGCTGAGCCAGTTGCACGACCTGCGCGGCTACCTCGAACTGGCGCCCGGCTCCGAACTTCCGGACACGTCGCGGGCGGAGCTGGTCGCGCGGATCCTTCCGTACGCCCTGGTGTTCGGCCTGCTCGACCGTTGGGCGCGCATCTTCGCCGCGTCGGGACGGCCGGGCGATCCCGACGCCGGCCTGCAGTGGTACGACCCGCCGCAGATGTGGCACCGGATCGACGTACCTGACTCGTTGGACGCGTTCGTCACTACGCTGTCGGGCGCGATCTCGACCTCACGCCGGTTGCGACTCTAGATGTATCCGGCCAGCACGTTGGTCACAGTCGGCTGATTTGGAGGTAGCCAGCCGCCCTCGACTATGGACACACTCGGGCGTACGACGTGAAGAACCCGCTACTCTCGCCGCCGGGAGGGAGGCAGAAGACAGATGACTACCGGGTGGCGCGCAGCGGTCGCGGTCTCGATGCTGGCGGGGTTCTACGTTCTGGCGTTCGCGGTGATCGGGGGCTTCGCGTTCGCGGCGTACTACATCGCGACGCACGCGAACGGCGGTACGCAGATCGTCCTCGCACTCCTCGCCGCCGCCGCCGCGATCGTGGTCGGCCTGGTCAAGGCGCTGAAGCGTCCCCCGTTCACGCCACACGGCGTGCCACTGCACGAACGTGACCAGCCGCACCTGTGGGCGATGGTGCGGGACCTGTCCGAGAGGGTCGTCACCGGTCCGCCGGACGAGATCTGGCTGGTACCCGAGGTCAACGCCGCCGTCACCGAGGACGCGTCGCTCCTCGGTCTGCGCAGTGGCCGGCGCTACATGCTGATCGGGCTGCCGCTGTTGCTCACGATGAACGCCGACCAGATGCGCGCGATCCTCGGCCACGAGCTGGGCCACTACTCCCACGCCCACACCAGATTGGGCGAGATCAACTACCGCGGCCGGATCACGATCGGCCGGACGATCGAGCAGCTGCGCGACGGGGGCATCACCCGGACGATCGTCCGTAAGGTCTTCGAGCTGTACGCGCGACTGTACTTCCTGGTGGAGAACACCGTCAGCCGGCAGCAGGAGCTGGAGGCCGACCAGGCGGCGGCCGCGGTCGCCGGCAGACACGCGATCCAGACCGCGCTGCGGGAGCTGCCGGTCCTGCTCGCCGCGTGGAACTTCTACCTGAAGAACTACGTGACGTGGGCGCTCGACTACGGCATCGCCCCGCGTGGGGTGTTCGCTGGTTTCCCGCGGATGCTGCAGGCCCGGCACGGCGAGCTGTCCCGGCTGCGCGGTGAGGAGCTCGACGAGCGGACGTCGCGTTGGGACACCCACCCGTCGACGCCGGAGCGGATCGCGGCCCTGCAGGGCGCGCCGGAGATCGGGACACACACCGACCCGCGGCCGGCCTGGCGGATGCTCGCCGGGATCGAACGCCTGATGGTGGAGCTGGAGGAGGCGGTCCTCGACTTCGGTGACCGGCAGCTGCTCGACTGGTCGTCGTACACCGCGCAGGGCGTCCTCGCCGCCGAGCAGCGGCGTGCGGACGGGATGTACCGCGCGTTGTCGCGGGTGACCGGTCGTACGCCCGAGTCGTTCGAGACGATCCTGCGGGCCGCCGAGGCGGGCAGGTTCGGCGAGCTCTACGACCTGATGGTGCAGGCCAACGCACCGCAGGGTGGCCTGGTCTCGGTGTTCACCATCGCGGCGATTCGCAGTGGGATGGTCCGGGTGGAGCATCGGTGGGACCGCTCGCCCCGGTTGCTGTTCGCCGACGGCGAGGAGTTCGACATCAAAGCGGTCCTGGAGACCCTCGAGTCCGGCCCGAACGGCGCCACCCGGGTGCGGGCGTGGCTGCGCAAAGTCGGCATCGACATCGCGCTGGCGGCGCCACGGCAGGCACGGGCCGACGCCAGCGGCGCCAATGTCGTCGGTGCGATGGCCAACGTCAAGGTCGGCAAGGACAGCATGGATCTCCTCATCACCGACGAGGGACTGGTCTTCACCCCCTGCCCCAAGGCGACCGACCAAGGCAAGAAGCGGTTGACAGAGCTCATCGGAAGCCAGCCCGTCGCCCAGCTGGCGGCGCGGCCGGAGAACCTCTGGATCCCGTTCGAGGAGATCGCTTCGGCGACCATGCACCGGATGATGCCGCTCAAAGCGGCCCTGGCCTTGCACAACGGGTCGACGTACGACATCCAGGAGACCCTCTCCGGCGAGGAGCTCGGCAAGTCCAGCGACACGCTTCGGCAGGTGATGCAGAATCTCGGCGCGCGCACGGCTGAGGCCGGCCGAGCATGATCGACGGGGCGCCCCCTGGGTACCCTGGGCGACATGAACCTGCGCCTGTACGACACGCGCACGCGTGCGATCCGTGACTTCGAGCCGCGACAGCCCGGCAAGGTCACGATGTACGTCTGTGGCGCCACCGTACAGAGCCCGCCCCACGCCGGACACGTGCGGTTCGCCGTCGACTTCGATCTGCTCCGTCGCTGGCTGCTGCACCAGGGCATGGACGTCGCATATATCCGCAACGTCACCGATATCGAGGACAAGGTCCTCGCCAAGGCGGCGCTCGAGAAGACGCCGTGGTGGGAGCTCGCCTACCGGAACGAGCGGGCGTTCTCCGAGGCGTACGACCTGCTCGGCTGCCTCCCGGCCACGCTGGAGCCGCGGGCGACGGGGCACATCCCGGAGATCATCGCGCTGATCCAGCGGCTGATCGACGCCGGGCACGCCTACGCGAGTGGCGGTGACGTGCTGTTCGACGTGCGGTCGTTCGCCGACTACGGCGCGCTGTCGGGTCAGCGGATCGACGAGGTCCAGCCGGCGGGTGACACCGAGAACGTCGAGGCCAAACGCGACCCCCACGACTTCGCGCTGTGGAAGGGCGCGAAGCCCGGCGAGCCGTCGTGGGACACCCCGTGGGGTCCGGGCCGGCCGGGCTGGCACATCGAGTGCTCGGCGATGTCGACGAAGTATCTCGGACCGGAGTTCGACATCCACGGCGGCGGTCTCGACCTGGTGTTCCCCCACCACGAGAACGAACGCGCCCAGTCGCAGGCGGCAGGTGACCCGTTCGCCCGCTACTGGCTGCACAACGCCTGGGTGACGGCGGCCGGGGAGAAGATGAGCAAGTCGCTGCCCAACTCCGTCCTCGTCTCCGAGGTCGTCCGCAGGGTCCGGCCGGTGGAGCTGCGGTTCTACCTCGCGCAGCCGCACTACCGCTCGATGGTGGAGTACTCCGAGGAGGCCCTGCAGGAGGCGGCCGCGGGTTACCAGCGGTTGGAGAGCTTCGTCCTGCACGCCGTGGAGTTCGTCGGCGAGTCGGTGGGTGCGGCTCCGCTCGACGACCGGCCGGCGGTGCCCGGGGCGTTCACGGCGGCGATGGACGACGACCTGGGCGTTCCGCAGGCTTTGGCGGTCGTCTACAACGCCGTCCGCGAAGGCAACACCGCGCTCGCCGCCGACGACAAGGAGGCGGTGCTGGCGCGGCTGGTCGAGGTTCGTTCCATGCTGTCGGTCCTGGGTCTCGACCCGATGGACCCGCGCTGGCGGGAGACCGGCGGTGCGGACGAGTCGCTGCGGTCCGCGGTCGACGTGCTCGTGCGGGCGTTGCTGGACGAGCGTGAGCAGGCCCGGGCCCGCAAGGACTGGGCGGCCGCCGACGCCGTCCGCGACCGCCTGCGCGCCGCCGGGATCGACGTGACCGACACTCCGCACGGTGCGCGCTGGAGTGTCGCCAGCCACCGGGTGGCGAGTCAGCAGGTGGCGAGTCAGCAGGTGGCGAGCCAGCCGCCGGAGAGCGAGTGAACGTGCCCGACCTCGCCTTGTTGGAGGTTCGTCCTACCACCCCACGAAATCGCTCCGCAAGCTCCACGATTCCGCGGGGACCCCGGAGTAGAAGGCGACATTCCTCCAACAACTCGCCGTCGCGATCCTGCGGAGGATGCCGTGCCCGGTAACGACAGGCGCCGGGGCGCGGTCCGCAAACGCGCCTCCGGCAACCCGACGGCCGGCTCGGGCGGTCGGCGAAAGCGCGGCCTCGAAGGCAAGGGCCCGACACCCAAGGCGGAAAATCGTCCGTACCACAAGGCGTACAAGCGTGCCCAGGCGACGAAGGCGGCCGGGAAGGGCGCCGGTGCACGTGGCTCGGGTCGACGGCCCGACTCGGGTCCGGGTCGGCGTTCGGGTGCGGGTGAGCGGGCCGAATGGATCGTCGGTCGCAATCCGGTCGCCGAGGTGCTCCGGGCCGGCGTTCCGGTCAGGTCCGTGCACATCGCCGAACGCATCGACCGCGACGATCGGGTCCGGGAGATCCTCCGCCTCGCGGTGGACAAGGGCCTGCCGCTGTCCGAGGTGACCCGAAACGAGCTCGACCGGCTGACCAGCGGTGCGGTGCACCAGGGCGTCGCCGTGCAGGTTCCGCCGTACTCCTACGCGGACGCCGACGACCTGCTGCAAGGTGCCCTTGACAGTGGCCGGCCGCCGTTGCTGGTCGCGCTCGACGGTGTCACCGACCCGCGCAACCTCGGTGCGGTCGTTCGTTCGGCCGCGGCCTTCGGTGCGCACGGTGTGGTGGTGCCCGAACGCCGGTCCGCCGCGATGACCGCCTCGGCCTGGAAGGCGTCGGCAGGTGCCGCGCTGCGCGTGCCGGTGGCCCGGGTGGTGAACCTCACCCGGGCTCTTCGTGCGTACCAGCAGGAGGGCCTGATGGTGGTCGGTCTGGCCGCCGACGGAGACGTGACGATGGCCGAGGTCAAGGAGCTGGCCGAGCCGGTCGTCCTGGTGGCGGGCTCAGAGGGGCGAGGGTTGTCGCGGTTGGTCCGCGAGACGTGCGACCAGCTGGCGCGGATCCCGATCGGACTGGACGCCGAATCGCTCAACGCCGGGGTCGCCACGGGAATCGCGCTCTACGAGGTCGCCCGGCGCCGCGGCCTCAGCTGACCGCGGCTGTTCGCTGTCCCCTGCGGTTCACTGTCCCCTGCGGTTCGCCGACCACGGCTGATTGCTGACCCTGCCGTTTGCTGTGCCCGTGGTGCTCGCCGACCCCTACCGTCCGTTGTCCCTCCCGCGCGGCCGACCGGGGTTGATCACGCAGGCGTGATCAACCCCGGTCGCACGCGGTAAGTTCAGCGTGCATCGTCGCAGCAAACGGGGACCGCCCACTGGACACGGAGGAGCTCCCGGGTGGCACGGGTCAGCAAGGAGTTCGTGGTCGTCGACGACCCGAGGTTTCGAGAGTGCCATGCCTCGACCGTCCTTCCCCTCGGCGATCGCCGACTCCTCGCCGCGTGGTTCGGCGGCAGCAGAGAGGGCGCGGGTGATGTGGCTATCTGGCTCGCCCGCAGGGCGCCGGGGCGCGGCTGGTCCCGCCCGGTCAAGGTGGCCGACGAGCCTGACCTCCCACACTGGAACCCGGTGCTTTTCCGGGCACCTGGCAGCGCCGAGATCTCCTTGTTCTACAAGGTGGGGCACCGGATCCCGGCGTGGTACACGAGGGTCATCCGGTCGACCGATGACGGTTACACCTGGAGTGAGCCGCGCGATCTCGTCGCTGGCGATGTCGGCGGCCGTGGTCCGGTGAAGAACAAGCCGATCGTGCTCGCCGACGGATCATGGGTGGCACCGGCCTCCATCGAACGTGAACACACCTGGGACGCGTTCGTCGATCTGTCGTACGACGAAGGACGCAGCTGGCGGCCGGGCCGGCTCGTTCCGCTCGACCACGCGACCTTTCCCGGCAAGGGAGTCATCCAACCGACGCTGTGGGAGTCAGCGCCCGGCGTGGTGCACATGCTGCTGCGAAGCACCTGCGGCTGGGCGTGCCGGAGCGACTCGACCAACGGTGGTCACACCTGGAGCCCGGCGGTGACGACGGCGCTGCCCAACAACAACAGCGGTCTCGACCTCGTACGCCTCGACGACGGCCGGCTGGTGTGCGTGCACAACCCGGTCGGAGTGCCGTCCGGTCCGCGTACGCCTCTGGTGGTCGCGAGCTCCACCGACAACGGCACCAGCTGGGTGCGGGACGCCGTGATCGAGGACGAGCAACCGCCCCTTGACGGTGAGTTCTCCTATCCCGCCGTGGCGGCGGACACGGAAGGGGTCGTGACCACCTACACCTGGCGGCGGCGCGGCATCGCCTGTGCACGCGTCGATCTCGATGCCGAACCGGCGAGTCCGTGACAGAGTACGCAGGTGAGGCGCGGGTTGACCCTGCGCCCGTTCGATCGACGTGCCCCACGCCGGACTGTCGGTAATGTCGCGGAGGACCGATGCGGACCGAACGCCTGCTCCCCACCAGCGAGGCCAACGACCTGCTGGCACTGGTCCGGGAGATCGCCACGCAGGAGCTGGCGCCGGCCGTGTCGGAGGCCGAAGCCGCGGCGAAGTTGCCGCGTGAGGTGTTCCGGCTGCTCGGAGGCTCCGGCCTGCTGTCGTTGACGTTTCCGGAGGAGTACGGCGGCGGCGCCCAGCCGTACGAGGTCTACCTGCAGGTGCTGGAGGAGTTGGCGTACGCCTGGCTCAGTGTCGCTGTCGGCGTGTCCGTGCACTCCCTCGCGTGTTCCCCGCTGCTGGCGGCGGGCACGCCGGAGCAGCGGGCCGAGCTCCTTCCCCGGTTTCTGTCCGGCGAAGTTCTGGGCGCCTACTGTCTGTCCGAACCCCAGGCCGGTTCCGACGTGAGTGCCATGACCACCCGAGCGGTGCGCCCTGATGGCCGTGTCGAGGATGGCGACGCCAGCGGCTCCAGCGACGGCAGCGGCGACGGCGGCTCCACCGGCTCCTCGGTTGGTGGGTCGGACTACCTCGTCGACGGGACGAAGGCCTGGACCACCCATGGCGGTGAGGCGGACTTCTACACGTTGTTCGCGCGTACGTCGGCGGATCGTAGGAAGGGAATCAGCTGCTTCGTGGTCGACGCGGGCGTCGAGGGGCTGTCCTTCGGCGCTCCGGAACACAAGATGGGACTCACGGCCTCCCCGACCACCACGGTCCATTGGGACGGGGTACGCGTCCCCGCCGCGCGACGGATCGGTGCCGAAGGCGAAGGCCTGAAGATCGCACTCGCGGCCCTGGACAGCGGCCGGCTGGGTATCGCCGCCTGCGCGGTCGGGCTCGCGCAAGCCGCCCTTGACACCGCCGTGGAGTGGGCGAAGCAACGCGAACAGTTCGGCAAGCCGGTGATTTCCTTTCAGGGCTTGGGATTTCTGTTGGCCGAAATGGCGGCTGCCGTGCACAGTGCCCGGGCGACCTATCTCGATGCGGCGCGGCGCCGCGACCGTGGACTGGCCTACAGTACGCAGGCGGCTATCGCCAAACTGGTCGCCACCGATGCCGCCATGAAGGTGACCACAGACTCCGTTCAGGTGCTTGGCGGGTACGGATATACGCACGACTTTCCGGTGGAGAGGTTCATGCGCGAGGCAAAGGTCCTGCAGATTTTCGAAGGGACCAACCAGATCCAACGTGTCGTGATCGCCCGCGACCTTGCCCGCTGAGCACCGGAGCGCACCCGCCACACAAAGCGATAGTCCTCTCACGTCGGGGCTTCTGCCGGCGCGGCGGCAGGTCATGCGGGTTGCCCAAACATGCCTTCAGCCGGCTGCCGCCGCGCCGAATCCTCCGGTGAGCTGTGGGTTATGGACAATGCGAGATCGGGTGGTACGAAGAGCTCCCGGGTGGCCAGGCGCAGTCTCTTGTCGATAGCCGCCGCCGGCGTGGTCCTTTGGCCATGGGACGCCGTGTTCGCGGACAGTCGGGTCCCGGGGTTCCTTCTCGAACGGTCGGCGACCAAGGGGACCCCCGCAACAGGGGCGAGCCACGCGGTGGAGGCGGCTCAGGCGGTGGAGGTGGCTCAGGCGGTGGAGGTGGCTCAGGCGGTGGAGATCGGCCGCGCAGTGGAGCCGACCCGCGCGGCCGCGGCCACCTGGTCACGGCGCATGCCGCCCACGCCGTCGTTCCCGGCCACGATCGATGCGTACGCCCGCTATCAGGGTGGTACGACCTGCAGTCCGACCAACAAACTCGGTCCGGCCGCGCTGAAGAACATCGTGATCGAGACGTACGGGAACAGGGCCTGGAGCATCGCCCGGCCGTGCTCGAGCTCCAGCATCAACGAACACAAGGAGGGCCGTGCGCTCGACGTCGCGTTCAACGCGTTCAACGCGTCGAGCCGGAAGAACGCCAACGACTTCCTCTACTGGCTGCTGCGGCCGGACGTTCACGGCAACCGGCACGCGTTCGCCCGCCGGCTCGGGATCATGTACGTCATCTGGAACCGGAAGATGTGGCGGGCGTACCGGCCGGACGCCGGCTGGCTGTGGTACACCGGCTCCAACCCGCACACCGACCATATCCACTTCAGCTTCAGCTGGGCTGGTGCCCGCCGCGAGACGACCTGGTGGACCCTCCGCTAGAAGCACCACCTTCTCGTGATCATGATCGTGATCATGAAGGTTATGTCGGCGTATCTGCCGCTTTTCCTTCATGATCATGGTCGCTGTCGGACGTTGCCGCAGGTCGCTGTCGGGCGCTGCCGGAGCTCACGGCCGGACGTTGCCGCAGGTCGCGCCGGGTACTGCTGGACGGTGCACGATCAGGGTTCGAGTTCAGCCAGGCTGGTCAGATCAGCGGCCGACGGCAAGGCCTCTCGCTCGTCCGGCCGATTGCGCAGGACGTCGTTGACATAGGCGCGGGCTGCCTTGACCAGGGGGATCTCATTGCCGGCCCGCTCCGAGAGATACCAGCGGTGTTCGAGGACCTCGTGGAACACCTCCGCCGGTTCGAGCCGGCCGCGCAGGTCGCCGGGTACTTCGCGTACGACAGGTTCGAACACCTCGGTGAGCCACTGGTGCGCGACGATCTCCTCGTCCTCGTTCTGTTGGTCGGTCGCCGCCCGGAACGCGTCGAGGTCGTTGAGCAACCGCCGCGCCTGGTTCTCCTCGACGTCAAGGCCGGTCAGCCGGAGCAGCCGCCGGCTGTGGTGGCCCGCGTCGACCACTTTGGGTTGGATCCGGATGTGCCGTCCGTCGAAGTCGGTGTGGATGTCGAGTTCGGCGACGTCGAAGCCGAGCGCGTTGAGGCGCTGGATGCGGTGCTCCAGCCGGTAGAGCTCGCCGGTGTCGAACTCCTCGGGCGCGGTGAGCTCCTCCCACAGGCGCTCGTAGCGGCGTACGACGGTGTCGGCGAGCTCGAGCAGCTCGATTTCCTCGGACAGGAATCCGCCCGCCTGCAGGTCGAGCAGCTCGCCGAAGATGTTGGTGTGGGCGAGCTCGAGGTCGTACGAACGCTGGCCAGGCGACAGCTCGTCGTGCAACTCCCCGGTCTCGGCGTCGACGAGATAGGCCGCGAATGCCCCGGCGTCGCGTCGGAACAGTGTGTTGGACAGCGAGCAGTCGCCCCAATAGAAGCCGGCCAGGTGCAGCCGGACCAGCAGGGCCGCGAGCGCGTCGACCAGGCGTACGACCGTCTCGGGGCGCAACGTGCGGGAGAAGACCGCGCGGTACGGAAGGGAGAACGACAGGTGCCGCGTCAGCAGGATCGGCTGGAGCGGTTCGCTGTCCGCGGTCAGCCGGTCGAGCACCACACCGACCGGCTCCACCGCGGGCACGTCGAGACGTTCGAGATCGCGGAGTAGCCGGTTCTCACCCACGACGTACCGTTCCTCAGCCTCCTTCACCGCGTAGACGTGGCCGCCGAGCCGGACAAATCGGACGACGTGGCGGGAGATGCCTCGAGGGAGGGCGACCAGGTGCTGGTCAGGCCATTCGGCGAGCGGGATGTGCCACGGCAGGGCGAGAAGGCCGGGATCGGCGGGGACTGAGACGAACCGAGGCATGACACCAGTAAACCGGCTTGTCGCCGAAGTGCGACTCGTGGCGTCCGCCCAGTTCCGGGTGATGCCGCCACCTTCCATGATCGTGAAGGTTTGCGGCGTATGCGCAGGCAAAAGTTTCATGATCACGATCATGATCACGGGGGTGCGGGCTAGCGGGCTACCGGGCTGTGGGTACGTACGGCCTCAAAAGCGTCGGGGCCCACCGGAGGAAATACGGTGGGCCCCGACGACGTGCCATCTCCTGGCAGCGCGGGTGAGTCGTCAGCTGACGCGCTCTCCCGTGGCCGTGGAGAAGAGGTGGATCCGCTCCGGGTCCGCGGCCAGCTTGACCTTGACGCCCTTCTCAGGCGGGCGGCGGGCGTCGATCCGGGCGATGATCTCCTTCTGCTCCTCGCCACCGCCGTTGAGCAGACCGTAGAGGAACGCGTCAGCGCCGAGCTCCTCGACGACCGCCACCTCGACGGTGAGGCCGTTCTCCTCGTCGCCGACGATCCGGAACGCCTCCGGGCGAATCCCGACCGTGACCGCCGTCTCGCTGCCCAGCTTGCTGCGTGAGGACGCCTCGAGCGGAACGGTGTAGGCGCCCACGTCGATCCCGGTGTTGGTCACCTTGCCCTCGAGCAGGTTCATCGCGGGGGAGCCGATGAAGCCGGCGACGAACAGGTTGTTGGGCTTGTCGTAGAGGTTGAGCGGGGTGTCGTTCTGCTGGAGCAGACCGTCCTTGAGGACCGCCACCCGGTCGCCCATCGTCATCGCCTCGGTCTGGTCGTGGGTGACGTAGACCGTGGTGATGCCCAGCCGGCGCTGGAGGGCGGCGATCTGGGTACGCGTCGAGACACGCAGCTTGGCGTCGAGGTTGGACAGCGGCTCGTCCATGAGGAAGACCTTCGGCTCCCGGACGATCGCGCGGCCCATCGCGACCCGCTGCCGCTGACCACCGGAGAGAGCCTTCGGCTTGCGGTCGAGGAACTCCTCCAGGCCCAGCAGCTGTGCCGCCTCGCGCACCTTCTTGAGGCGCTGGTCCTTCGGGACGCCCTGCATCTTCAGCGCGAAGCCCATGTTCTCGGCAACGCTCATGTGGGGGTAGAGCGCGTAGTTCTGGAAGACCATCGCGATGTCGCGGTCCTTCGGCGGAAGGTGGGTGACGTCGCGGTCGCCGATGCGTACGGCGCCGTCGTTGATCTCTTCCAGACCGGCGAGCATCCGCAGGGAGGTGGACTTACCACATCCGGAGGGTCCGACGAGAACCATGAACTCGCCGTCCTCGATCTGCAGGTCGAGCTTGTCGACCGCGGGCTTGTCAGAGCCTGGATAGGTCCTGCTCGCCTGGTCGTAGGTCACTGTGGCCATGGGTTTCTTTCCCTTCACCGGCAGGAACGTGCCGGACGATCCGAGCAAAGGGCGGCTGACGACCCCGAGGAGGGGGCGCCACGGGCAGCTCATGGTGACACGCCTTTCATCGTGCTGTCATCCATCAGGTACGCAACCAGCCCGGAACTGGTCGGGGACGGGTCGGAGCAGAGTCGGACGAACCTCGCAGGAGCCGACCATGATCAGGTGCCGAGGTCCGCGGATCAGACCGGGAGGAACCGGGAACCGGGGAGGAACCGGGAACCAGGTGGCCGGGAACCAGGTGGCCGGGAACCAGGGAGGAACCGCCGATTTCTTGCACACGGACGTCCGGCCGAGGTGGTCGGACCATGCGACCGTCCGTGGGAACGAGGTCCAGTCCCCAGGACTGAGGCAGAATTCTTGCGAAGACTTTCTGCAAGTTCTGACGGGAGACTCTGGCAGATGCATTCCGGTCCCGGCCCCAGCGCCGGCAGCGCACGGGAGCCTGGCTCAGGTACCGGCACGGGCAAGCGCGCCCGGCTTGTCGACATCGCCGCGCAGGCGGGGGTGAGCGAGGCGACGGTGTCTCGCGTCCTCAACGGTCGCCCCGGCGTCAGCGCGCCGACGGTCCAGGCGGTGCTCACGGCGCTCGACGTCCTCGGTTACGAGCGGCCCACCCGGCTTCGCCAACGCAGCGCCGGCCTGGTCGGTCTTGTCGTACCCGAACTCGACAACCCGATCTTCCCGGCGTTCGCCCAGGTGATCGAGACGACGTGCGGGCAGCACGGCTACACCCCAGTGTTATGTACGCAGACACCGGGGGGCGTGGGCGAGGACGAGTACGTCGAAATGCTCCTCGACCGAGGCGTCTCGGGCATCATCTTCGTGTCCGGCCTGCACGCCGACGTCTCCACCGACACCTCCCGCTACCAGAAGCTGACGGGCCGCGGACTGCCGGTGGTGTTCGTGAACGGGTACGTCTCCTCGGTCGAGGCACCGTTCGTCTCCACCGACGACACGGTGGCCACCGAACTCGCCATCCACCACCTCGCGAGCCTCGGCCACCGACGGATCGGCTTCGCCAGCGGACCGGACCGTTACGTACCCGCCCGGCGCAAGCTGGCCGCGTTCCGGGCCTGCCTCGACGAGCCCGCGCTGCAGTCCAACGGCGTGACCGGCATCGTCGAGCAGTCGTTGTTCTCGGTGGAGGGTGGGCATGCCGCGGCGGTTCGGCTGTTCGACGAGGGCGTGACCGGCGTCGTCTGCGGCTCGGACCTGATGGCGCTCGGCGCGATCCGGGCGGCGCGGCAGCGCGGGCTCGATGTGCCTGGTGACATTTCGGTCGTGGGGTACGACGACTCTCCGCTCATCGCGTTCACCGACCCGCCGCTGACCAGCGTGCGGCAGCCCGTACACGCGATGGGGCTCGCGGCGGTGCGGGCGCTGATCGACGAGATCAACGGGCACGGCGCACCGAGGGCGGAGTACCTCTTCCGTCCCGAACTCGTCGTACGCGGCTCCACCGGCCCCGCGCGCCCTCGCTGACGGCTGGCCGGCCGGGGTTCAGCCGGCGCTCGGGATGGTGACGGGGCGCCGCGGAGGTCACCGTGGCGGCGGAAGCTCGCAGTGGCGCGGAAGTCCACAGTGGCGCGGAAGTCCACAGTGGCGCGGAAGTTCACAGTGGCGCGGAAGTTCACAGTGGCGGTGGAAGTTGGCGACGGTCTGCTTGTCCGCCTGTCCCCGGCTCCCCATCCGCACGGCCGGCGGCCCTTTCCTTGTCTCCGGCCTCTCCCTTGTCCCCGGCGTCGCCCGTGCTCGCGCTGACGCCTTTCCCCATGCCCTCGCTGAACGCCTGTGTGACGCTCTGGAGCGCGGTCGTGACCTCACTCGGAATGACCCAGAATGTGTTGCCCTCGCCCTGTGCGAGCTGCGGCAGCACCTGGAGGTACTGGTAGGCGAGCAGCTTCGGGTCAGGGTCGTTGCGGTGGACCGCCTGGAACACCCGGTCAATCGCCTTCGCCTGGCCATCCGCTCGCAGGATCGCTGCCTGCTGGTCGCCCTCCGCGGTCAAGATGGTGCCCTGCTTCTCGCCCTCCGCGGTCAGGATCCGCGCCTGGCGTACGCCCTCGGCGGTGAGGATCGCGGCACGCTTCTCGCGGTCGGCGCGCATCTGCCGTTCCATCGAGTCCTTGATCGACGGCGGAGGGTCAATCGCCTTGAGCTCGACGCGGTTGACCCGGATGCCCCACTTGCCGGAGGCCTCGTCGAGGACGCCACGCAGGGTGGTGTTGATGTGTTCGCGCGACGTGAGGGTCTTCTCCAGGTCGATGGCGCCGATGACATTCCGCAGCGTCGTGACCGTGAGCTGCTCGATGGCCTGGATGTAGTTGGCGATCTCGTAGGCCGCCGCTCGCGGGTCGGTGACCTGGAAGTAGAGCACCGTGTCGATGTGCACGACCAGGTTGTCCTCGGTGATCACCGGCTGCGGCTGAAACGACACCACCTGCTCGCGCAGGTCGATCAGGGGGCGTACGCGGTCGACGAACGGGATCACGAAGTTCAGGCCGGGCTCGAGAGTGCGAAGGTACCGTCCGAGGCGCTCGACATTGCCGGCCCGCGCCTGCGGCACGATACGTACCGACCGCACCAAGATCATGACTGCGACGATGGCCAGCACCAGCCCGGCAATCAGTTCGGCCATGGTTCCTCCCAGGGATGTACGAACGCGGTCGCCCCGTCGATGGCGAGCACCTCGACCGTCGTCCCGTCAGGACGGATGAGTTTCGGGTCGTACGAAATGGCTGTCCGCTCCACGCCGCCGAGCGCGAGACACGTGATCGCGGGCGCGGCAGAACGGATTCCTGGGCCCAAACCGAGCGTGGCGACGAGCGCGGCCACGGTTCCGAGTGCCGCGGTGGCTATCGACCAGACGACCCATACTGGCATGGGCTCACCCGCTCTAGGCTGAAGCTCCTGTTGACACCGTAGCTCCAGTTTGCGTTCGCCGCTGACGGCTGCTTGATGGGTCCGAACGTGGCCGGCCGGGCCGCGGGCGGGCGCGCATCTGGAGCCGGCCCGCTTAGGGCATCCGGCGGCCCGGTGCTCGAAGGCACGCGGCTAGGCTTGGGCCGATCTCGCCAGCGTGGCGCAACTGGTAGCGCACCCGACTTGTAATCGGGCGGTTAGGGGTTCAAGTCCCCTCGCTGGCTCCAACGTTTCCGCAGGTCAGCGGGGGTGTGACAGGCACGACGAAGGTCGCACTCCCTCGAATGTGTCACAGACCTGTCACATCCCCGAGCACTACGGCCGCGTTCTGCAGCGCCTCGTCCTGGGAATGGACGTAGGTCCGCATCGTGAAGGCGGAGTCGGCGTGACCCAGCCATGCGGCGATCACGGCGATCGGAACGCCTTGGAGATGCATCAGCGTCCCGCAGGTGTGCCGCGCGTCGTGGAGCCGGATCTTACGAACCTTGGCAGCGCCAACCACGGTCGACCAGCGATCGGACAACGTGTCGGGGATGCAGCGCCTCCCCGATCTCGTTCACCGCGACATAGCCGGATTCGCGGTACGCCCTACCAACCGCCAACTGTTCGGCCCGCTGGCGCCTCTTGGCCCGCTTCAACACTTTGATCAACTCGGGTGTCAGAGGCAGCGTGCGAGTGCTGCGCTTCGACTTCGGAGACGAGGCAACCGCCTGCCCGTCCACCGACACCCGCGACTCCTCCACCACGAGCGTGCCCGCCTTCAGATCGACACTTGACCACCGCAGACCCGCGATCTCTCCCCGCCGAAGACCATGCAGGGCGAGATGCCAGGCGTGCTCTAGTCGATCCCGACGGGCCGCCCGCAGCAGCTTTCTGACCTCCGCGACGGTGTAGGTCTGCATCTCCGACTTCATTTCAGGCAGCCGATCCACCAGCCCGGCCACGTTGCGGAGTGCAAGCCCTTGCCTGATCGCATCCTCATAGACCTTCCGGAGCACGAAGAGCATCAGGTTGATGCTCCGTGGCCTCCATGGCCGCCGAGGCCGATCGTCAGCCCGTTTCAGGCTGCCAGCCTGCAGTTGGTCGACCAGCTCCTCGATGTGTCGCTTCGTGAGTCGCTGGAAGGGCAGCTCTCCGTAGACGTCGCAGAGTGGTTTCAACGAGTCCCGGTACCCGGCAAGAGTGCTACCCCGAACGCCTCGCCGGGACCGCAACCAGGCATCACACAGGTCCCGGACAGTCGCGTTGGTGGGCGCGACATAGGTACCCTCCCGGACCTCCCGTCGTATCCGTGCGAAGTCGTCGACGGCCAGGTCGACCGTCTCGTAGCGGCGACGGACCTGCCGGCGCTTCCCCGTGGCCGGATCAGTACCCAGGTCAATCACTAGCTCGACACGGCGTTTTCCGCTTGCGAGTGTGATCCACCGGGCGCCTGGAGGAAGACGCCGGCGAGGCCCGTTGCCCTTCATGCTGCGTCCGCCAACTCTGCGACGTACTCACGAAGCGACTCGGCGAGTATGCGCCGAGATCCGCCAATCTTGACGGACCGCAGCACACCAGTACGCAGCAGCACGTAGACCTGTGAGCGGCAGATGCCGAGCACCTGCCCCGCCTCGACAGGGGTCAATAACAGCCGTTCCATTCCAACTCCTCTTCTTCTCGTGACGGCGACACGGACGTGTCAGCCGGTGGTGGCCATCTCCAGGCGTCCGACGTAGCGGTGTTCGCGGGCGAGCGCGGCGGCGGAGTTCGCCAGCAGTGCGTCGCCTGTGGTGTGCCAGCCGCTGCCGGCGTAGACGAGTTCGGCGATGGTCTCGATTTCTTCGTTTTCCTCGAGGTGCTCTTGTCGTTCGTGGTGGGCTCGGCGGTAGTCGACGCGGGCCTTCCGTAGGTGGCGGAAGGTGGTGGAGTAGCGGCGGGATTTGGTGAAGAAGTGGCCGCCGAAGCCGAGCATGTGTGCCC
The DNA here is from genome assembly GCF_040195635.1 of Actinopolymorpha sp. B11F2. Lineage (NCBI taxonomy): Bacteria > Bacillati > Actinomycetota > Actinomycetes > Propionibacteriales > Actinopolymorphaceae > Actinopolymorpha > Actinopolymorpha sp. B11F2. Next base: position 88,884 of record NZ_JBEFTX010000012.1, read on the forward strand.
AGCGGCGTAGTCGGTGGTAGCCGCTGTCTTCCCACTCGGTGGTGGTTTGGAGGCCGCGTTGGCCGAGGCGCCAGCAGGAGGCGATGAGCCGGCCGGGGTGGGTGTTGTTGACGTAGAACTCGACCGTCGAGGACGTGATCTTCCGGGAGGTGTGGCCGGTGATCTCGGTGGCTTTGGTGGCGTACTTGGCCAGGTAGCCGGCGACGGCGTTGCCGGTGAGCATGCGGCGGCGGCCGGTCGGGTCGAGCTCGTCGGCGACGCGTTCTTCGGTGAGGGGGTCGCTGCCTCGGACGCGGACGGGTCGGATGTCGATGCCTTGGTGGCCTCCCCAGGCCATGTGCCAGCCGCCGGGTTGGTTGACGAGCTGCCGGCCGTGGTGGTCGACCAGGACCAGGCCGTGAGTCTGGAAGCTGGTGTGTTCGACGCCTTTGCGGAGGATCCAGGCGAGCAGGAAGGAGTTGGCCCACGCCGGCGGCGGGATCACGTCGTCGGGGTCGTCGGGGTTGATGCCGTCGAAGCGGGCGAGGATGTGGAAGTGGACCAGGCCGCGTCGCTGGAACTCTGCGCATTTGCCGAATGAGATCCGCACCGGTGTCTTTCCCCACCGGAGCCGACCTGTGTCGGGGTTGCGGACACGGAGAACGTGCCCGTGGTCGCGGGCGTACCGGTCGAGCAGCCGGGTCGCGGTCATCTGGGTGCGTCGCCACAGTTCGGAGGCTTGGACGTTCCAGACGGCGTGGTGGTCGTAGTCGTAGCAGTCACCACACAGCGGTGTGCCGAGGCGGTGGTCTCCGTCCTGGTGGACTCGCATGCACCGCAGGTCGATCCCGTGGGGGCACAGGTCGGCGGTCTTGCGGGCGCGGCAGGGTGCGGGCTTGTTCTTCTTGCTGGTGCGGGTGGTGTGCACCACGCCGAAACCGGGCGCGGTCAACGTCGCGAAGACTGCCGGGTGCCCGCCGACGGTTTCGGGGACGCCTTTGCCGCCTTTGAGTCCGGCGGCGACGAGCTGGTACGCATCGGCCCGGTAGATCTCCGCACACGACGGACACACCGAGGCGCGGCGGTTCCCGCAGGCCTTGTAGATCACCCCGTCCGGCATGCCAGCCGTCGAGGTGGCGACCTCGTTGAGGATGTGACCGGTAGCGGTGTTGACGGTGCGGGTGCGGAGTTGGCCAGCGAGACGGACGGGCTGGGAGCAGCCGGCCGCGCCGTGGACGTGGCGGAGCCAGCGGGGGTAGTCGGGGCGGGAGCCGCGGGCCATCGCGGTTGTGGTCGCGGTGAACTTGTCGAGCCCGGCCAGGTTCTGGAGGTCGATCGGTGTTTCGGCGTCGGCCACCGCCCCCGACACGACTGTGGTGTCGGGGGTGAGGGTCGAGGTCGAAGCGGTCATGCTGCGGCGCCCTCGCGGCGTGCGCAGGCGGGGCAGAGTGCGTTTGTGTCGTCGACGAGCCAGCCGTAGTCGGCGAACTCGCCGACCGTGCCGACGAGGCCCGCGGTGGCGCTGAACGTGGCATCGCAGGTGTCACAGGTCGCGTCGTAGGCCGCCTCAGCGTGAACAGCCATCCCGGCGTCTCCTTTCTTTCGTGGTTGGTGTTTGCCGTGTGAGGGCCCCGACCGGCCAGGCCAGGTAGCGGTCTGGCGGTCGGGGTCCCGTGTGTCTGCTCATGCGGCGATGCGGTGGTGTGCATCGGCCGCCCCATCGATCTCGATGGGGTTGGTGTCGTCGGGCCGGTTGTTCTGGATCGACAGGTAGATGGCGACAGTGAGGAAGCCGGCGACGCCGGCGAAGGCGAGGGTGAAGACGCCGGCGAACAGCCACCGAATGTCGGCGCCGCTCGTGATAAGCCAGCCGTGGATGGTGCCGGCCCCGAGAGCGGCCGGGATGCCGACCAGCAGGACGGTCAGGGTGGGTCCGATGCGTCCGTCGATGACCTTGCCCGCGACCAGGGCGACGACGGACAGAACAGCGAGTGCGGCGATCAGACCGGGCAGGCCGATCGTGGTGGCGAGGATGGTCATGCTGCTTCTCCTTCGCGGTAGTCGTCATAGGCGTTGTCGTGTTCGGTGAGTTCGCGGTGGCAATCCACGCAACAGCCGAGCGAGGTGGGGATGGTGTAGCCCGCGTCCTCCTTGCACAGCGGACAGATGCGGCGCGCTTGCAGGGCCTTCTCGATCGCATGAAGCTGCGCAAGGCTAGGCAGCCTCTTCGGCTTGGCCTGGTCGATCCGGTAGAGGTAGGCCACGGCCGGTTTGCCGTAGCGCATCCACATGACTTGCGCGGCGACGGGTTGTCCGCCGGGGCGTAGCTCGAGGGCGAGGAGCTGGCGTTTGGTGGCGAGCCCTTCCGGTGCCATCTGCCACCCGTAGGTCGGCATCCCGCCGTGGGCAGTGCCTTCGGGGTCGTAGAACTCGATGCGGTAGCGGCGGTTGTAGGTACGGCCACGCCGCGCCCGCCTGCCCCTTCTTCTGCGTGGTCCTCGGTAGTCACTCATCCGGCTCACCGCCGCTGTGGTCGCCGATGTGGGGGTCGAGGAAGAGCACCTGGTCGTCGCGGCCGGTGAAGTGGCGGTGTTCGTCGGGGGCGTTGAACGCCGCCTGCTCAGGTGTGCGATCGGCAGTGCCCCATTGGCCGCAGCTGCAGACCCAGCCCCACGGAAACCTTTCGGCGATGGTCGCGGCGTAGTCGGCGGCTTCGTCGGTGTTGGTGAACGAGTCCGGGTAGGTGTCGATCACCGCCTCGGCCGTGACGAGTTCGGCGGTGTTCTTGACGATCCGAATCGTGTGAGTCGTGGTCTCTTGGTGGTGGGTCATGCGGTTGTGCCTCCGTTCGTGGGGTGGTGGCACCAGCAGTGGCAATCCGGGAAGACGCCAGGGTCGGCGAGCGGGTGTGATCCGCATCCGCTGGCGCAGGAGCACACACGGGTGTGCTCCTGTGTGGTTGCCATCGAGCAGTGGCGGCCGTGAACCTGGCAGGGCCCGGTGGTGTCCCAGGCATGCTCGATTCCGTCGACGTGTGCTCTCATGCGGCTGCACCTCCTCGGGTGATGCCGCCTCGGATGGACATGGAGCGGGCGACGAGGGTGTCGATTTCGTGGTCTTCGAGGTAGACCGAGCGGAACTTGAAGGGCCGGGATTCTTCGGCGAGGCAGTAGCCGACGCCGGGCCGGTTGGTGGGGATCTTCGAGGCGTCGTAGCCTTTGTCGGCCCAGCCGGTGCCGAGGATGATGTCGCTCGATGCTTCGGTGGTGGAGCGGAAGGCGATGCGGTAGTTGAAGACGTCGCGAACCCGGGTGGGAACGATGTCCGCACTGGGGCGTTGGGTGGCGGCGCAGACGAAGATGCCGGCGGCGGGTCCGCGTTGTACGAGGTCCATCAGCAGTGCGAGGAACCGTTCCTGCTGGTCTTTCGACCCGTAGACGGAGGTGAAGACCGAGAGTTCGTCGATCCAGACGGTGATGAGGTCCATGCCGTCGCCCTTGACGACTTTGCGGCGGCGGCGGGCGGTGAGCCAGTCGTAGCGGCCGTTCATCTCGGCCTGGAGCTGGGTCAGGACGTGGATGGCGAGGTCGATCTCGGGTCCGACGAAGAAGTCGGCGATGTCTCGCCACAGGATGAGTTCGACGATCTTGCCGTCGATGAGGATGATGCGGGTGTCGGTGCATTGGGACATGTGGCCGACGCCGTTGGAGATGAACCCGGACTTGCCCGACCGGGAGACACCGCCGATGAGCAGGCTTCGGGTGGCGAGTTCGATGCCGAACGGGTCGCCGTACTCGTCGATGCCGAAGTGCACGGTGTCGTAGCCCGACAGCCCAGACACCTGCGCACGAGCAGAAGTAGCAGCGGTGGGGTTGGTGTGGGGGGTGTCCCCGGCCTTGCGGCCGGGGATCACCTTGAGCAATCTAGACATAATCACTGACGTCCTCTCCAGAGGCAGACAGAACCGTTCCGTTGTCGGTAGCGGTTCGTTGTTTGGGTGGGTTGGTGTTTGCGGACTTGGCCTTACCGACCAGCGCCTTGGTACCGATGACCGGCCTTTCGTCACTGCCGTTCGACAGTGGGAGGCCGATGCCGACCGCCCACTCGGAGGCGGTGTAGCTGGTTTTCGACTCGACCCGACCGTTCGGTGGGATCACCTCGGGTTCGGCGTTCTTCTCGATCAGCACGGATCGGACCGGTGTCTTCTGATCGAGGGGGTCGCGTCGGGTGATGTCGAGCCGGATCAGGTGAGCGAACCGGCGGTGTGCGGTGACGCGGCCTTCCCGGCCGTAACAGGTCGACGCCAACGATTCGGTGCGTTCTTCGACGTCCTTGCAGGTGACGCCGGCGACGAGCCACATCCAGGCCCGCTCACCGACCCGGGTGGGGCGGATGAAGATCAGCCACGGGAGCCGTCCGGAGCGGTTCCGGAGCCCGTTCTCAGCCATGAACGCCCGCAGCCTGTGCCTCGTGACGTTCAAACACCACAGGGCGATCAGCACCCGGTTGACGGGTGGGATGCACAGCAGCACCGCCACTGGTGCGACCAGGACGCAGCCGGCAGCCCAGGCCGCCAGATCCTGACGCGTCAGGTACACGAACGCGGTCACCACGAGGACCGTGGTGATGATTTCGGGTAGCCACCGCCACACGGCGACGACCACCTGCACTCCCACCCGCTGGTGGAACCGTGGTTTGACGTCCTCCACCAGACGAGCACGGTTACTCGAACGAGAACGACGCGGCATGACAGGTTCACCCGACCTTCCGCATGTGATCGGTGTCGAGGTCGAGAAAGGCGGTACGGGCCTGCTCAATCGCGGCAGAGAGCCGGTCGAGGGTTTCCAGGTCCCGGATCCAAAAATCGACGCTGTGATAGAGCCCGATGGTCAGCAACACGACCGGGCCGGACGGGCGGTCGACCGCCGAGCCGTACAAGTAGGTCGTCGACGTGAGATCCGCGTTGACTCGCAACGGGGTAACGCCGCGATCAACCTTGTGGTGGGTAGAGTTGGACATGACAGAGCCCTCCCGATGGGTTGGGTTGTGTTTGGTAGGCAGAGAGCCGGAAGGTTTCCTACGCCGGTCCCGGCTCTCCGCCCGTCTTGTGTGGAGCGGCCCCCGTCCTTTCGGGGGTCGTTCTCTTTGTGTTGATGCATGCGCCGTCCTGAAGCGCATCTCGCCACCTCAGGGCGAGATCTGGATCACGTCACGTGCACTCGACTTGAGAACGTTGGTGTCGCCGTTCACCGTGCTATGACTCACGCGGCCTTTACCGACGCCTTGGTGTCGAGAGACTTGGCACGAAAGGCCACACCAGACCGACCGTTCGTCGCCCACGGCATGGCTTCCAGCTCAACCGGGATAACGGTCTGCCCCACGCTCACCTTCGGCGGTTGACCCGCCACAGTGATCATGAGAACGTCCGCCCCGCTGTCAGCGTTGAGCGCCATCACCTGAGTGACGAACAGCAACTCTCCGGTCTTCCGATCCGCCTTGTGCCGACCCTCGTTGTCGGTCTTCGGCTCCGGAGCCTTCGTCACCGTGAACGTGTACCGCGACGCATCGAGAAGCAGATTCATGAGTGCTCTCCCCTTCGTAGGAGTCCTGATCGACTGTGCCTCAACTTGAGGCCACGTGTACTTGTGTACACGAGTACGCTACTAGGTTCAAGCGGTTGGGATGAATTTGTCGAGGTGTGTCCGGCCTAGCGGGCCGGGAGCTCGTAGTAGAGCTCGAAGGCAGACGGGTTCATGATCGTGTCGCAGACCTCTACCGCTCGGTCCTTCGCGTGGGCTGTACGGAGGATCCGGAGGATCGACGCCCCGGTGGGCAGGCTCAGTGCGTTTAACTCACTGTTGGTGCCTGGGCGGACCGAGACCTCCTCGGTGAACCGCTGGAGCTTGTGTCCCTGCTCCTCGATCCGGGCATAGATGCCGCCAGGGCCGGGGTTCCACTCCTCGATCTGCGTTCCGCTCGCAACATCGAGGGGGATGTACGACGTTGCCACCTCGAGGGGATACCCCTCGGCGACGTAGCGACGGTGTCGGACAAACACCTCCTGGCCGGCGTGCAGGCCGAGCCGCTCCGCAGCGTCCGCAGGCGCAGGGCCGAGGCCGAGCTTCAACGGCTCTACCTCGTGCTTTAGACCGGCAGTCTCCATCTCGACATCGAAGGCGCTCTTCCCTTGACGGCGATGTCTGCGTGCGAACCTGTCTGATGCGAGCCGCCGGACAGGCGGGCGGCCGCGAACAAAGACTCCTCGACCATGCTCGGAGTAGGTCAGACCCTCGCTAGCGAGGACCGCCAAGGCACGTCGGGCGGTCACACGACTCACCGTGTACGCACTGACGAGCTCAGACTCGGAGGGCAGCCGGTCACCCGCACCGTACCGACCCTGCCGAATGCCATCACGGAGATGATCAGCGATCTGCTGGTAGACGGCGCGGTCACTCGTAGGATCGATGGTGCCGCTCACTTGTCTCCTCGTAGACTCGTGTACACCGTACTACGAGAGAGATGACATGAGCCACGGTCCACCACGCCACTCTGTGAGCGTTGCCGCTGTCGTTGTCGACCATGATCGCGTGCTGGTGATCAAACGAACGGACAACGGTCACTGGGAGCTGCCGGGAGGAGTCCTGGAGCTCGACGAATCCGTCGAGGATGGCGTCAGGCGAGAGGTGCTTGAGGAGACCGGCTACCGAGTAGAGCCCGAGCGGCTGACCGGCGTGTACAAGAACATGCCTCGTGGAATCGTCGCACTAGTCTTCCGAGCCCAACTCACCGGTGGCGAGGCGATGACCTCCGTGGAGACCGCACGTGTGGAGTGGTGGACGCCCGAGCAGGTCAAGGCGCAGATGGAGGAGGCCTATGCAGTCCGCATCCTGGATGCTCTTGAGAGTGGTCCACCGGCACTGCGAAGCCATGACGGGCACCGACTCCTAACGGCGTGAAAGTCACACTGGACGTTCTCACGACGGTCTGGACGTTCTCGCGACGGTCTGGACGTTCTCGCGACGGTGAGGACTGACGCCACGCGGCACAAGCGAGCTGCCGTTCCGGGGTTTCCGAGCCAGAAGCCGCAAGTTACTCCCAGGTACCCAGGCCTGCCGAAATCGGACGCGATGTGAACACGTCGAGCAACCGAATCAAGACCGTTCGTGACCGTGGTTTGTCAGACTATGTGCATGCTCGACGATCAGGGCATGGAGGCGACCATAGCGACCCTTGGCACCCGCGCGGCCAAGGCGAGGTTCGGCGTTGCCTACTTCCGGTCAATCTGCAGCCAGGCGGGCATCGGCTTCAACGAGACGTCGGTCGACGAGGACGCCCTTGCAATCGATGGAACAGTCGAGTTCGCAGCCGCCGCAGCCCGGATCCAGGTCAAGTGCACAGGGCAGTTCAAGATCAACGGCGGGAACACGGCAACCTGGCCCGTCGAGCCTGCATGGCGCGACAAGTGGACCTCCTCAAAGCTACCGGTGTACTTCGTTCTCCTCATCGTCGATCCGGACGACCAACGGTGCTGGCTAGACCACCGGCTCGACGGCACACTTCACCGAGCGGCAGCCTTCTGGGTTCGTGTGGACTCCTTGTCGGAGGGTCAAAATATCGTGGTGCCCAAACACCAGCGATTCACTGCGGAGACCCTCCGCCAGTGGGCGACTGACGTGGAGATGTGCTTCATGCCTACCATTCCGGAGGAAGGTCATGCCGGCTGACCTCGCGCGAACCCACGTAAGCGACCTGCGCGCCTACCTGCGGTTCATGGGCTGGGCTGAGCAGCCAGGCGGACCCGCTGGTGCTCTATGGACCAAGAACGGATCGCGCATTGGCGTCCCAAATGTGTCCGACCCTGACCTGATGTGCGGGGTGATAGAGCGGGTCGCAGCCGCTGAGCAGAAAACTGCATCCGCGGTTGCCCACTCGGTTTCGCACCTCCTGCACGACATCACGTACCTTCGGGCTGCGCATGAGTATCAAATTTCAGACACCATCCCCCTCGATACTGCCGAAACCATTGTCTCATCTGCTCGGACGATGCTCCGAGCCACCGCAACAACCGCCCGGGAAGAAACAGCCCACATAGGAAGGGGCTATTCTCGCATCGGGGATCAAGTCATTCGTAGAACGCTGATGGCGCACACTGAAAGCGGCTCATTCGTCATACCGATACTTGTTCCACTCAGCGAGCCACAAGGTTTCGATCAACACGAGCAAATGTCGATCGATGATGAGGTTGTAGTACCCCTTCACCGCACGCCACCCGAGCCATTTGAGCGTCGAATCGTTCGCACCTTTGCACAGTCGATGCACGCCGTTAATGAGCTCGTCGTCGAGCCGTCGCACATGCCAACGACCAACGACCTCCACGAGCTCGTCTACCGAGGAGTTAGCCGCGAATTCTGCGTAGCCTTGGCCGGCATACTTGAAGAACCTGCCGTCGCGCAATTCGAGACAAGGATCGACTGGGCGCCCGCCTTTCGGGCGCCACAAACCCTACCTCCGTCAGTTTCCATTGATGCCGGCGCATCGCGCCTCGTCCGAAGTACCGCAGACAAACTCCGGCGACAGGCGGTTAATCCGAAACAAGTGTTCTCCGGTCCAATCGTGCAGCTCAGACATGAGAAGTCCGACGATCCTTATGGGGAGATCGGCATTTCAACCGTACGGGACGGAAGGCCGCGAGAGATCGTGGTCCGCTTAACTTTGCCCGAATATCGGAAAGCTTGGGAATGGCACAACGAAGGTCGCGCAGTGATTGTCGAGGGCACTGTTCGTCACACTCCAGGTAGGCCACTTCGGGTGGACGACCCCCTTCGATGTCACCCATTAGACGAGATGCATATATCGAACACAGATGACTAGACCTAGACGGTTATCCGTGCGCGCCGTCGCATAAATACTCAGGCCGACCATATTCAAGAGAGTTCAAGCCGGGAGAGTATCACTTCGACTAATCGCTTGCCTAGGCAAGCTTCTAGTCCACCTAGGAATCGCGATCAATGGCTAATCCTTGCCAATGCGGTACTCCCAGCATGAACTGCAGAACGGGTCGTAGTCCTCCTGCTCTTGGCTTGCGACAAGCATGTATCGACCACAATCGCTACACGTACTTAACCGATCAGAAGAGGTGATTAGCTTACAACTGAAGCAAGCATATGCTTCGGTATCTCGCTCACTCCGAAGAACCATGCCACTGACGAACGCTTCCTGATCACATTCTGGGCATGTATATACGGGCCAGTACCCTCGGCCTTTGGCGGCGAGGTGTTGCGATCCGTTAAGGATGTTTCCCGCGTACTCGGAGGCAACCTCGTAGGGATCAACATCGCCCCAGTGTTTGTCGCAAAAGAAGCATGTGAAGTCGTTGTCGCTTAGCCAGAGCGCCATATTGGTGCACTGTGGACATGCGATCACCTCATCGGCACAACTTTCGAGGCGAGGGGTGATCCTCTCCCATCTGGCCTCGACAAGGGACTCGATGTTCTCCAGAGCGCCTTCGATCAGCTCGCGAACCTCCTTCAATATCTCCGTCTCATCATTCGGGGCGTCGGGGACCAGATGATCAACGACAAAGTGCAATAGCGAATCCAACGCCTGGCCTGCAATACTTTCTATGGCGTACTGGTTGCCCTCGAAGCCGAAATGCTGAAGCTTGTTTCGCTCCTTGCCGAGGCGCTTCAGATGGTCAATAGCCGACTTATCTAACTCAACAGAAGCCGTACCCCGAAGGCGAACTATTGTTTCATCGATCCCTACACTTTGGAAGTCACCCTGCCGTAGAGCGTCACGCTTCGCTGAGCCCGGGTCCCTGAACACGAGAGCCCAGTGCTCCCGCATTAGGCGTACCTTGAGCAAGACCTCCGCGGCGGCATGAAGGTGCAACACTGCATACTTCAGACTGGTAGGTTCCTCCGCATCCTCCAGGTGTCTAATGGCGCTCTGAAGAAAGTCCATGCCATTGGCCACCGGCTGAAATTCGAACCCACCAGACATTGGCGCACTCCCCTCAGCCAACAGCTCGCTAGCTGAACTCGAACTACCGGAGGCCCCCGCTCCTGGACTGTCTTCTTGGGAGCCCGTGCCCGCCGACACGAAGATCGTAACCGCCTTGATCGACTCCTGTGATGAGTTTCTCTACGTCTTCAAGGGCGGCCCCAACGGGCCGCCGCGCCCGCCCAACGGGGCCGGCCTACCCTCCGCGCCTTGACGGCGCCCGGTCGGCCGGCCCGGCTGGGCGCGAAGAAAGGGCCGCCAGAAGACTGACGACCCTCACAGCGTCGGCACCGTTCGTCGACGACCAGGCGGTGGCCGGGGCGGGTCGGAGGCTTTAGCCACCTCGCTTGGTCCGGGTCCCGAAGGCCGGGGGCCCCACGGTGGGCGGTAACGGTCGGGCAGCGAGCTGCCCACCGCGCCGGGCAAGGCTACGGGCCCCCGACCTCCCGGACCAAGCCAGGACACCGGCCAAACCCTCCGACCCTCGAGCGACCCGCGCCGTCTCCGCCGATCTGGCCACTCATTCCTGCGGCTGATGCCGGATCGGTTCGGTGCGGGTCTCCTGGGTGTCAATGTCGGTGGTGCTGTTGCCTACCTCGGTACGCGGATCGAGGTCTTGCGAAGGACCGTAAGCCGCGTCGAGGGTCAAGATGTCATGCGGTCGGAGTCGCTCGTCGAGGATGCTCACGACCTTCACGAGGTCGTGACAGGCCATGTCGATCTCCTCGCGAGCGGCGTTGCGCTCCGTCACCGCGACAGCGAGGAAGAGCGTGGTCGCAGCGATCGCCGCGACGAACGCCTGGGCCGTGACGAGCGCGGACTGTGGGTCGCCTCCGTCGAACGGACCTGCCCCTTGCAGGGCGGCGTACACCGTGACAACTGAGGCGGCGACAACACAGGGCGCGGCCCCGTAGAGCTGGAAGCGCCACGCCGCCCAGATCAGCAGCGGGAAGACCAGGAAGAGGCCCTGCCTGCCCTCTCCAGTGGTGACTACCCACGTCACGCCCACCGTGCACAGAACCAGGCCCAACGCCTCGACAAGGCGCCAAAGGGAAATAGTCGGACGCCGCGCCACGCCGCGGAGTACAAGGAGGAACGGGGTGATGACCAAGACGCCGAGCCCCGTCCCAAGCCAACTCCGAGCGACCAGGACCCAATACTCACCGGTCGACTCCACGCCGGCCAGTACCAAAACCCCACTGCGAATGGCCGAGCCCACCGCCATCCCGGCCACCGCACCACACAGCACCAGAGCCAACGCGTCTCGCACCCGGGCCAGATCGCTCTTGAATCCAGCCCGACGCAGGAGGACGTAGGCAACCAAGGTTCCGACCGTAGTTCCGACCGCGAACCCCGCCGCGACCAGTGGACCGTGGCCCACCAACTGAACGGCCGTCAGGAAGGAGCCCAACGCCACGCCCGGCCACACCCGCACGCCCAGAATCAGGACTGCCGCCAGCGCCAGCCCGCTCGACGGCCACACCAACCTAGCCTGGCCCGACGCGCCGAGCTGCTGGACTACACCAGGGAACGCCGTCAGGAAGTAAGCCACCATCGTGGCAAGGATCGCCAGCCCGGTCGTGAGGCGACGCCGACGGGAAGGCTGGCCTGCCGTCATGCACGCGAGCCTACGCTCGTCCGCCCGATCCCTGCAGCAGCAGGTCAGACGGCGCACCACCGATCGCCCGGAGCCGTTCTCCTTACCCTGCTGTACCTTAACGCCACTTCCGCCCACCCAGGCACACAGTTCACCACATACGTCGACAAGGTTCGCTCGCTGCACCGACGTGGTGGTCTCAATTCTTGACTCGATTCCCGCTCGTACAGTCCCGTTCAAGAGCCACACGAGCAATGCCGCCCACGCCTGCAGAAGATGTCCCAACCACTTCGAAACAGCCTCCGCGCTGCCTCGTAATGCGCAGGTGGGCCAGACAGCATCCGGATCGCGTCGGAGGCGGGTAGGTGTCACAGATCTGTCACAAGGACCTGCACGAACGTCCGTACGGCCGTGGACGCTCACGGACTCGAATCCCTTACAGATAAGGGAACCTGCATCGGTGTGTACCCTCCAGCATGATCATTAAGGGACTTGTAATCGGGCGGTTAGGGGTTCAAGTCCCCTCGCTGGCTCCACCTCTGACCTGGGCAAACGTAAGGGGCGGCCCATCGCGGACCGCCCCGTGACCCCAGCAGTTGACCCCAACGTCACCCGTCAGCGTCCTCGAACAGGTAGTCCAGGCGGTCAACGGCACCGCGCTGGACTCGCTCGGTGACCTCGACATAGATCAGCTTCGTGATCGTGGGCGAGCTGTGCCCGAGCACGTCCTGGATGTTCTCGATCGGGCTCGTCACCGAGCACGGCGGCGAGGTCGTCGAGCAGCGCCGAGCGTGGAAGTCGCTGCGTACGGGCCGGTTCGTTGTGACCGTCCCCCTGCCTAACACCAACCGCTCCGGAAGCCGTCGGGCGCTAGGCATGCGGCCCTGGTGACAAGGGACATGCGGTCACTGTCACAGCTGTCACTCTGTCACTCAACCTCCTTTGACCTGCGGAGACGCGAGTGACAGAGGAGTGACAGTCGTCAGGTTCCTGTTCTTCCCACACTCTCTCTATGTCACTGCGTCACTTTGGCCTCGCCTGACGAGGCTGAAACATTGGGGTGTGCATCGCCCAACGGCGGCTACGACCCACCGGTGTCGACTCCGGTCCCCGCGCTCGTCATCCGATCAAGATTGGGTGGCGCCGGTCTAGTCGTTTCGGCTGGAGCCGAAGTGTCTTGAACGAAAGGCACCAGACACGCAAGGCTTCGCTGTCATGACCTCTCGGGAATGCTTTTCGATGCGGGCCCGCGAGTGGCAGGGTTCTATGAGGGTGGGATCGCCATGACAGTCTATTACGACTGGAGAGCGCTGGAGGAGTATGCGGAGGTGCTTGAGGCGTACGACCGAGATGTTGACTTCATCAAGGACTATTTGAATCGCTATGTCTTTAGCGAAAGCGGTCTTGTCACACATGAACCGACTCTGTGGCATGCCAGCCGGATGCTCCAAGACGTTGCGAGAAGCCAAACGCTAACTCGCCTCAGCCACATGTCCAGGTTAGGCGAGGGAAGCTCGAAAGGGCTCCATAGCGCCGCGAAGTTCTACAAGCAAACGGAGAGAGAGCAGGCGGAGGTTCTCGAGCGCACCTACGACACAGAAGACTTGCTTCCGGGCCCTCCGACAAACCACGCTAATGAGGACGAGCCATATCAACGGTTCTTCGTCTCTTCGATCTCATATGATGTCCTTCGTCTTGAAAGGAAGGATCGCGGGGACGACCTCGGCATTCACCTCCACAAACTTCAGGAGGAGATAGGTTGGTGGGCGGATCTCCCCAGCCCGACCGCTTGGGCGCGAAAGTTTTGCAAGTGGGCGACAAGCGACTGGCCAGGTGGCGGCATTGATCCAGTTGAGGAACTCGTTAAGTTCTTCTGGGCTGACTGGGATGCGTGGATTGAAGCGACAAAGGCGTGGCGGCGTGTCGGCGCTGCCGTCGAAGCCATGCGCCACGACCAGTTGATGCAGTATCTACACCTCGAGGACTATTGGAACGGTAAAGCGCATGCCGCGGCCGTGGCGTACTTCAGGGATTTCGCTGCCGCCCACAAAGTTGAGGAGGACTACTACGACTATATGTTCAAGTCCTACCGAGCCTATGCTGAGTTTGTATTCGCATATGGGCAACTCGTGCTCGACGCGGCGACTCTTTGCATCGACACGATCATCACCATGGGTGTGGCTACCGCAGCGAGGGCGGCAGCGGGGGGAGCACCAGCGGTGCTCAGCAAGATATGGAGCGTGATCGAGAAATTCGCTCTCTTCCTCACCGCGATTAAGCAAGATGTCGAGAGCTTCGGCGCAGGGCAGGGCGATGCTCCGCCATGCAAGCTGGCGGCGATCAGAGCGCCATATGACCACCCTGAGAAGGATTGGTAGGGGTACGATTCATGCCGGATCTAGAGGCCCTACGCCTGCAGCTGAACGACCTGAGGGAAACCGCGCGCACAGTGAGGGAGGAACTGCTCGGGCCGGCAAGGGAATCCAGCGATCCAGTTGTGCGAGAAATCGCTGAGGAGATGCTCTCTGAGCGTATGACCGCAAGGGACATCGTGACGAACTCGTTCTATGGCGAGTTTCTCCGTCAGAAAGCTGAGGAAGTTGAGGATGCGCAGGATCCTGAGGACAAGAACGACCCTCAGACCGATGCTGCGGAGGGCGCAGACAAGCCCAGTCCGGAAGAGTCGGCGCCAGTCGATGTGCGCGGTCTCTTCAGTTAACGACCCGGAATCCCGCTGTGGCAGGCAGTGTGGGCGGTGCAAGGATCGGTAGCGCGCCTCGGCAACATTGAAGGCAGTCACCACCCGCGCGTCGGGCAAGAGCAGGGCCGTGTTCAACCAGCAGGTCAAGAACAAGCGACTCGCCTCGCTCGGCTACCAGTGGGCATGCTCCGCCCTCACCGTCTCCCCAGGCGAGCGCCCTAGCCCACTACCGCCGACAACGCGACCGAGGCGACCGCCATGCCGCAGCAGCCCGACACCACATGTTCAGCCGAATGCTCGGCATGTTCCACCACTGCCTGGCCACCGGCCAGCACTCCCACGAACAGTGCGCATTCGTGACATGAGGGATGCCCCCGAAAGGATGTTTCAGCCGGCGGGTACCGGCAGGGGACGTGGAGCAGCAAGGTGAGCAGCAACGCCGACGAACTCGGGCGGACCCGGCCGGACCAGTACGACAGCGGAAGCGCCCGGCTGGTGGCACGCGGACGGATACGAACACCCACGGAACGGCCAGGCCCCGTCTCGCAATGCGTAGGTCAGGTCCGCCGCGGTTGCGCGCTTGTGACCCCAGTGTGACCCCAATGACCGTCACCAGTAGCTCATGTTGTGCACGCGAGATAATCCACTAAGAGAGCGTGATTCGCCCGCACGAAATCAGCTCGCCCGGTCCTTGTAATCGGGAGGTTAGGGGTTCGATTCCCCTCGCTGGCTCCAACGTTTCCGCAGGTCAGGGGGTGTGACGGCCGCGCCGAAGGTTGTACTCCCTCGAATGTGTCACAGACCTGTCACATCCTCGAGCAGTACGGCCGCGTTGTGCAGCGCCTCGTCCTGGGAGTGGACGTAGGTCCGCATCGTGAAGGCGGAGTCGGCGTGACCCAGCCACGCGGCGATCACGGCGATCGGAACGCCTTGGAGATGCATCAGCGTCCCGCAGGTGTGCCGCGCGTCGTGGAGCCGGATCTTACGAACCTTGGCGGCGCCAACCACGGTCGACCAGCGATCGGACAGCGTGTCGGGGATGCAGCGCCTCCCCGATCTCGTTCACCGCGACATAGCCGGATTCGCGGTACGCCCTGCCAACCGCCAACTGTTCGGCCCGCTGGCGCCACTTGGCCCGCTTCAACACCTTGATCAACTCGGGTGTCAGAGGCAGCGTGCGAGTGCTGCGCTTCGACTTCGGAGACGAGGCAACCGCCTGCCCGTCCACCGACACCCGCGACTCCTCCACCACGAGCGTGCCCGCCGTCAGATCGACACTCGACCACCGCAGACCCGCGATCTCTCCCCGCCGAAGACCATGCAGCGCCAGATGCCACGCATGCTCCAGCCGATCCCGACGGGCCGCCCGCAGCAGCTTCCTGACCTCCGCGACGGTGTAGGCCGTGTCTCCTAAACCCTGGCGGTAGTTGAGGATGGCGGCGGCGAGGGTGAGTCCGCCGAGGTAGGTGATGGCGTACTTGTCGTAGCGGGTGGCGATGCCGCGCCATTGCTTGAGTCGGTTGAAGCCTCGTTCGGCGGTGTTGCGCCACTTGTAGATCAGGTGGTCGAAGCTGGCGGGTCTGCCGCCTGCTGAGCCCTTGGCCTTGCGGCGGCCGAGTTGGTCGATCCGTTCGGGGATGGTGTGCGGGATCTTCAACGCCCGCAGGTGTGACCGCGTGGATGGATGGGAGTACGCCTTGTCGGCCAGCAGCCGGAACGGTCGGCGGTCATAGAGCCGGTGCCTGGTCAGCAGCGGCGCCAGCATCGGGTTGTCGCCGGCTTGGCCGGGACTGAGCAGCAGCGTGATCGGTCGGCAGTCGGCGTCGACCAGCGCGTGGACCTTGGTGGTGAACCCGCCCCGAGACCGCCCCAAGCCATGATCATCAGGCTCGGTCGGCAGATTCTTGTAACTCGACTCAGCCCCTTTTTAGGCCGGGGGCGCCGGCGGCGTGCTGATGGGCTCGCACGCTGGTCGAGTCCGCGCTCAACAGCCGCCTCATGTCCTTCGCACCCGCCGCATCCGGGCACGCGAGGCGGACCGCAGCAAAGATCCGGTCGTAGGTTCCGTCGGCAGACCACCGTCGGTGCCGCTTCCACACCGATTGCCACGGCCCGAACTCCGCTGGCAGGTCACGCCACGGACAGCCGGTCCGGAACCGCCAGCAGATTCCCTCCAACATCAACCGGTGGTCATTCCATGGACGCCCCTGACGCCCAGCCCCACAAGGAAGAACCGGCTCGATCACAGACCACAAACCATCGTCGATCACACCCGAACGGATCATGAAACCAATACTGGCCGACCACACACCACATCTTTAGGGGACACGCCCTAGGTCTGCATCTCCATGGAGGCCGACGCGTGATGCTCCGTGGCTTCCATGGCCGCCGAGGCCGGTCGTCAGCCCGTTTCAGGCTGCCAGCCTGCAGTTGGTCGACCAGCTCTTCGATGTGTCGGCGGCTCGCCGGTCCCCGCACCCATGTAGTCCCGTCTGCGTGCCGCCACGCGACAGCGGAGTGTGTATAGAGAAGCGTTGCGCAATATACACACCACTGCTGGCTTTGAGATCTCGCGAGTGAATGAGGGGTCATGGCCCGGCGAAACATCAGCATCCCGGACGAGTTGGACGAACGGCTGGACCGGCAGCGCGACCGCATCAACGCTTCCCGTGTCTGCGCCATCGCCTTGGAGAGAGAGCTTGACATGATCGAAGAGCAAACCCGCCCGCTGCAGGTGGACGAGTCGCAGCTGGAGCACCTCGTCGAACGACTGCGGCACCAGCAAAACGACCGGGACAAGTGGTTCGGCCGAGGCCGTAGCGACGGACAAGCCTGGACCCAGCAGACCGCCACCCTGGAAGACCTCCGAGGGTTCGACGAGCGCTGGTCCGCGCTGGAACACATGACGGTCTCCGACTTCGATCCCGAAGCCCTCGAGGGTTGGATCGACAGCATGATGCCCAAGGAGTTCCGATCCAACGAACTCCGCAACCAGCCACCCGCACTTCAAGGTGCATACATCTTCGGTTGGTACGAGGGTGTGAAGAACCTCTGGCGAGCCGCACGGACGCGCCTGTAGCGAGCGACGGACAGTCCTCGCCCAAGGCACGGTCGCTCCGGAGGAACGAGCCCGCGGTTGGATCGGGCGGCGGCCGGTTCGAGCCGGGCCGGGCCCGCGGGCATGCCTCGATGACGTCGGGGCATCCCCATAACCTTTCCGCAAGAGTCGACAGATATCAGACGTTGGCGGTCATGGCCGGATGTTGGACCGGGGTGGCCTGACGCCTCTTAGGCTGGGCCAGTGGAAGAGGGTGAGCCCGGGCCCCGTGCGAGCTTGATGGAGAAGTTGCGCCGCGAGCATTTGCCAGAAGGTTGCACGAGCAAGCCAGACGACAGGTAATCCACTCGCACGAGTTGCAGCGCACCGGAATCGAGATCTGTCGGACCGCCGCCATTTGGATAGTGGCAACTGCCCGCATCGGTCGCAACCGTCGCCACTCCGACGGAAAGCGGGACCTTCCCGCTGAGATGCGCGACCTCGTAGCCGACATACGCAGTCTCCTCGACAATCGTGCTCGTGGCGTTCAAGGTTCAACAGCCGGACGTGGCACTGACGTGCGCCCGAACGGCTTCACCAGCCATCAAAGGCCCTCCCCTACCGGGAGCAGTCCACAGTCAGGTACGCCGGAACCGATGGGTGCCCCCCGCACGAAGTCCCACTCGTAATACCTCGCTCGCCCCGGGCCACGGCGTGCCCCCAACGACCTGCAACACCGGGCGACCGTGCGCACCCGGTCGACGACCTCCGGGGAGCGGACGAGCAGGCCGCGATCGAGTTGCGCGCCTCAAGTCCCTCGCAGGCTCAACAGCCCAGGTCGCAGGCGCCATGCCGAAGGCCATCAAGATCATCTCCCCGCCTTACCCCCGTCTTGGGCGGCAGTTGCAGCGTTGCGATGCACCGGGACAGCCGCCCTGTGTGGGAACGGTAGCGGCGTCGCCGTCAACGGGATCTCAGTCGACGGCCGGGTCGGGCATGAACATGCGGACGTCCTGCGCACAGCGGCTGGCGACCGCGATCTTCGCGGCCCACTCCAGGGCCGCCTCCCGGGTGGGCACGTTGACGACGGTGAAGCCGCCGAGGGGTTTCCTGGTCTTCGGGCGCGGGCCGTCGGTGACCGTCCCGTCGGTGGCCGCCGTGCCGACCCACGCCGGCGTACTGCCGTCCTCCGGGCTGTAGTCCAGCCCGCCCGCGCAGACGTACACGCCGGCGTCCTTGGCCTCCTCGATCACCGCGTGGGAGGTCTCGCCCACATCGGGCCAGTCCTCCTCGGTGAAGTGGTCCATCGCACCGTTGTCGAACGAGATCAGGTACCGCGCCTTCTCGTCGCGGCCTTGCTTCGGCAAGAACGCACGGACGTTCTGCGCACAGCGGCAGCCGGCCGCGACCTTCGCGGCCCAGTCCAGGGCCGCGTCCCGGGAGGGTACGTCGACGATGGTGATGCCGCCGAGGAGTTCCTTGCTCTCCGGGTACGGGCCGTCGGTGACCATCCCGTCAGTGGCGACTACGACGGGCTTCACGTCGTAGTCCAGCCCGCCGGCGAAGACGAACACGCCCGCGTCCCTGGCCTCCTCACGGACGGAATGTGCGGCCTTGGCCACATCGGGCAGGTCCTCGTCCGGGAAGTCCATCGCGCCGTCTTCGAACGAGATCAGATACCGCGCCATCTCACGACTCCTTGTCTCCGCGGCCTCCTCCGGCCGCGTCTCATTCCTACTACGAATGCCCCGCGCCGGATCCGACAGGCTGACGGCAAAGAATCAAGCCTTCTTCGTTCTGCCGGGCAGGGTGCTGAGCTCGCCGCCGTTGGCGAGGGGATCGCGCCGTTGATGTAGCTGCTTGCGGGACTGGCGAGGAAGGCGACGATCGCGGCGATCTCGCGGGCTCGCCCGCGCGGTGGTGGACAACACGAGGGACATGAGCGCGAACGTCACGCCGGTCACGATCGGCCCAGACCGCAAAAGCAGACGGTCTCCAGTCTGAAGTGCCGATGGCCCGGACGAGGCAGCGGTACACCTGTACCGTCCACGCATGCTGACACTGGCCCCCTTGGCACTGATCCTCATCGGCGTCGCCCTACTCGCCGGCAAGGCTCTCCCGCGACGAGTGCCTACCTGGCTCCTGGTCGCGGGCGCTTGGGTGGCTCCGAGCGCGCGCTCGGATATCGAAGACGAACGGCCCCACATTCGGTCGGTAGCCAAGCCAGTGGGCCGGCCGATCGTAATCAGCGCAAGGGCCGGCCGAAACGTGTCGGCGTCATCGGGCGGGAGATGCGTCGGCCTCACTGGTCCTTCTTCGCGACGAACTCGCGGAATGCAGAGAATGCTCGTGCCCCATAGACGGTGCCTGGTCCACCGTTCATCAAGATCGTCACCCCGATCGCCTCGGCGGCCTCTTGCTCTGACGCGCCCCGCTCGACGGCGGCGTGTGCATGAGCCGCAATGCAGCCGTCGCATTCCTTGCTCACCGCGATGGCCAAGGCGATCAGTTCCTTGGTCTTGGCGTCTAATGCACCGGCTGCAAGCGCACCGTCGTGCAGTTGCTTGTATCCGGCATATACCTGCGGGATGGCCCGCCGCAGCTCACGGGTGAGCTCGCGCAGTTCCTCCCGCACGTGCGTACCGTAATCCGTGGTCATTCCATTTCACCTGCTGTCCGTAGCATCTCGACTGCGCCGGCCGGAGATTCCATCCTATGGACGGCCTGGTTCGGGCCTGGCGATGTGAGTAATCCGCGAGGTTGTGCCAAGTCAGGATGAGTCCGCAGCTGGACTTCGCAGGTTTCCGCCATACCGGTCGGGCCTCGGATTCTCGACGTGGCCCGTTATCTCGTGGCCATCTTCAGGTCTAGCCGTGTGGAGTCACGATGAGTTGGCCAACGACCAGCGCGGCGACAAGGAGAACGAGATAGGCGAACCAGCGGCGTAGCTGGTGTGCCGGCAGTCGGGTGGCGACGCGGGCCGCTGTAAGTGATCCGACGACCGCGGTTCCGGTGAATGCGGCGGCGAGTGTGTAGTCGAGTGCGGCGTGTCCGGTGTAGGCAAGGAAGCCGGCAGCCGCGTTGATGACGATGACGACCAGGGAGGTGCCGATCGCGACCGTCATGGGCAGGCCCAGCAGGAGTACCAGTGCGGGGACGATGACGAACCCGCCTCCGACGCCGAACAGTCCGGTCAGGAAGCCGACGCCAGCGCCGGCACCGATGGCTTTGGGCAGGCAGCTGCGCCAGTTGACGCCGCCGCCGGGGAGGGCGCAGTCGCCGCCGATCTCGGGCTGCTCGCGCAGCATGCGGAGTCCGGCGGCGACCATGAGGGCGGCGAACCCGAGCAGCACGATCTGAGGTGGGACGAGGCGGTTGACGGCGGCGCCAGCGAACGCGGCGCCGGCCCCGGAGGTCCCGAAGACCGCCGCGATCCGCCACTGCACCTGGTGGGCGCGTAGGCGGGGAAAGACGCCGGTCAGGGCGGAGATCCCGACGACGAGGAGGGACGTGGGGATGGCGGTACGAAGTGGCATGCCGACGCCGTACACCAACGCGGGGACCGCCAGGATGGACCCGCCCCCGCCGAGCAGGCCGAGCAGAACACCGATGGGGAGGCCGAGCAGGCAAATGAGAGGCCCGGCAAGAGCCTCAACCGGCCTGAGTCCGGCGCCCGGTGAGTGGGAGGCCCTCGGCCTCCCACTGCTCCAGGCCTCCGGTCATGTTGTGGACGGTGAAACCGGCACGCGAGAGGTAGGCCGCGACCAGTCCGCTCCGGCGGCCGCTGCGACACACCGCGACCACCGGGCGACCACGGTCGATCTGGTCGAGCCGGTCGGGAACACTGTCCATCGGGATGTGTGCAGAGCCCTCGATGTGACCGGCGTCCCATTCGTCTTTCTCGCGGACGTCGAGGAACTGGAGCTCCTCGCGACGGTCAAATGCGGTACGTGGATCCATCGGGTCTCCAGGGTCGGGTTCGTGTCGGGACTTCTAGGCCAGGGACAGGAACAACCGCTCCAGCTCGGCCTCGTCCACGTGCCGGGTGCCGTCGACCACGCACTGCCGCAACCCGGTCGCGATGATCTTGAAGCCGGCGCGGTCCAGGGCTCTGGCCGCTGCAGCGAGCTGGGTTACCACGTCTGCGCAGTCACGACCCTCCTCGATCATGCGAATGATCCCGCCGACCTGGCCCTGTACTCGCTTCAGTCGGGCGACGACATCTCCGAGCTGGTTCGGATCCATGTTCATGTCCACTCCTTCATGGTACCCCGGGGGGTATAGCGTCGACACTAGCAGGAACATTCCGCTGCGGGCCACATCTGCCACCTCGGAGCGGGGCCCTCGAATTCGGCAGGTGGACCCCCTATGCGCCTAGGCACCTGACCGCGTCCTCCGAACCTCCGCGACTCCCATGGACCTTCCCGACCGTTCGCCGAGCTGTCATCATCACGGCGTGAGCCCGCCTCGACAGGTATCGCCATGGGCAGTAGGCGGTGTCGTCGCCATGGTCGTCATCGGCGGCACCATCTGGAAGGACATGAGCACCCCAGACTTGCCTGACCTGCACGATCGCGAGGTCGTCAGGGAACGACTCAGCAAGGTCGATGGGATCAGGCCCGTCCTGCCGGTGACCCTCCCGCTCGGGTACGACGTCGCTCGTGACTACGACCACGAGTACAGCAGTGATGACGCCGACTCGATGACGTTCGACGAGGCCACCGCGCCGGCCACGTCCTGGTCGGTCTTCTTCTTCCCCAAGGAAGGCGCATCCAGGGACGGACTTCCTGTCGTCATCTTCTGCGTGCAAGCTCCCGACATCAGGGACAGGTTCTGCCCCGAGCAGGTCGACGCGACGCACCTGCAGCGGCAGCTTGGGCAGACAACTGTCACCATCTCTCGAGCAAGCCCTGGCCGCCGCGACATGGCGGCATGGAGCGCGGTCGAACTCACCACAGACCTCGACGAGGTGACCTGGCTGCAATAGGCCTCGCCCTGGGGGCCCAGAAGCGCCTGGCCGGCCTCGACGCAACCCGGCCGAGCGCGCGGCACCAGGGCCCCGACCGGGACGGGCGTCAGGTCCGCGGCGCCGCGCGGGCCGCAGGCCGTCGGTAACCGCTGGGTGTGGTTCCGAACGCACGGCGAAACACGTCGATGAAGGCACTCGGTGACGACCACCCGCAGCGGTGGGCAACGGACGTCACGGATCCGCCCTCGGCCAGCAGTTCGAGGGCGTGGTGCAGCCGCAGCCGGGTGCGCCACTGCGGGAAGGTCATGCCGAGCTCGGCGTGGAACAGGCGGGAGAGCGTGCGCTCGCTGGCGCCGACATCACGGCCGAGGGCGGCGAGGGTACGGCTGTCGGCCGGGTCGCGGGCCAGGATCCCGCACACGTCGCGCAGCAGCAGCGACGTCGGGGCTGGCAGGTGGCCGTGCGCGGGTGGCGCGGACCGCACCTGGTCCACGAGCACAGCGACAAGTCGTCGGCGACGCGGCGTGTCGGCCTCGGCGACCCGGGTGCACTCGAGGATCAGCTCCCGCAGCAGCGGCGTGACGCTGCGGAGCACCGGTTCGGTGAGGCCGGTGGTCGCGGTGGTCGCGGGCACGCCGACGAGGTGGAGCTCGAGCTCGCCGTGGGCGGCGTGCGCGTGAGCGACCCCGGAGGGCACCCAGATCACGCTGGTCGGCGTGGCGATCCACGAGCCCCGGTCGGTGGTGATGGTCAGCACGCCGCTGGCGGGGTAGACCACCTGGTGGTCGCTGTGCCGGTGGGTGTCGATGCTGTCGCCACGGTCGAGCCAGCGGATGCTCGTGGGCGCGATCGGCTGGATCCGTACGTCGATCATGCCGGTGCGATCACCCCCGGCGTCCATGGCGGGATATCGACAACAGTCGACAGTTTATCGGAAGTACGCAGGGCAGCGCGGGCTGCAGACTTCTCGCGTGCGTCAAGACCGGAGCATGCTCTTCCTCACCATCGGCCATGGCTGCGTTGACGTCTACCAGGGCGCGCTCGCGGCGCTCGTGCCGCTCTTCGTCGCCGAGCGGGCGTACTCCTACGCGGCAGTGTCGGGCTTCGTGCTGGCCACGTCGTTGCTCTCCTCTCTGACCCAGCCGCTTTTCGGTTTCGTGGCCGACCGCTACCCGCTGCGCTGGCTGCTGCCGGTGAGCACCCTGGTCGCCGGAGTCGGGATCGCGCTGTCCGGGGTGGTCGGTGACTACCTGGTGACGGTGCTCCTGGTGGCGCTGTCGGGCGTGGGGGTCGCCGCGTATCACCCGGAGTCCGCCCGGGTCGCGCGGCTCGTGAGCCGGGGCAGTCACCGGGCCATGGGATGGTTCGTGCTCGGCGGCAACGTCGGCTTCGCCGCGGCACCACTGCTGGTCGGTCTGGTCGCAGCGCTGGGCGGCCTGCGGTACACACCCATCCTCCTGGTCCCGGCGGTGGTCGGGAGCGTGCTCTACCTGCTGGCGGCCCCGGCGGCGCCGGAGCCAGGCCCGACCACGAGCAGGCAGGTCGCCGGCATCGACGACTGGCCGGCGATGGTGAGGCTGGCCGCGGTGGTGGTCTGCCGGTCCATCGTCTTCGTAGGTCTCGGTACGTTCCTCGCGCTGCACGTGGCGCAGCGCACTGGCGGCGGCACCGCGGCGGGCATCGCAGCCCTCGCCGTGCTGTACGTCGGAGGCGCCGTCGGCACCGTGGCCGGCGGCCGACTGGCCGAGCGTTGGCACCGCGTCGATGTGGCCAGGTGGGCGTACGCCGTCGCCGTCGTCGGTGTGAGCGGGATCGTCGTCGTACCGGGGCTCGCGATCTATCCGTTCGTCATCGTCACGGCGATCGCTCTCTACGTGCCGTTCTCCCTGCAGACGACCCTGGCGCAGGACTACCTGCCGAGCAGGATCGGCACCGCGAGCGGCATCACGCTCGGGCTCACCGTCAGTGCCGGCGGCCTGACCAGCCCGCTGGTCGGCGTGCTCGCCGACCACACGTCGCTCCAGGCCGCCCTGGTGCCCCTGGTCGCGATGCCGGCACTGGCGTGGCTGCTGCTGCGGAGGCTGTCGGAGCCGACGGACGCCGTCGGTCTCACGCCCGGAAGGCGGTCGATGCAAAGCCCCGGGTCGCCGCCCGGCTCGGGCTGACGGTCGGCGGCAAAGGCCGTCCGGGTGGAGACCCGTTGCAGGAGCCATCCGCTCACCGTGCACGTTCAAGGGCGGTTGGGGTAAGGGCACTGTGAACCATTCGGTACAAAAAGCTCCGGCTCAGGAATAGCCGGCGGTGCGAGATGACTTCTCTCCACGAAGGCCGGGAGGAGGTCGGGGCATGCTCCACGGCAGGGCGGACGAGCAGGCGCGACTGACGTCGGTGCTGGAGGCTGCCCTCGACGGCACCAGCGGCGTCGTCGTGCTCCGGGGTGAGGTGGGCATCGGCAAGACCGCGCTGCTCGACTGGCTCGCCGGCACGGAGGCGGCACGCGACTTCCGGGTAGTCCGGATCGCCGGCGTCGAGGCGGAGGCCACGCTCGGCCTCGCCGGCCTGTCCCAGCTGGCGTGGCTGCTGCGGGAGCAGCTGACCACGCTGGCACCACGGCACGCAGCGGTGCTCCGCGCGGCGTACGGCGACGGCGCGGCGGACCACAGTGACCGGTTCGCGGCCGGGCTCGCCGTCCTGCACCTCCTGGCACAGGCAGCCGACGACCGGCCGCTGCTGTGTCTGGTGGACGACACCCACTGGCTCGACGACGCGAGTGCGCAGGCGCTCGGGTTCGCGGCCCGTCGGCTCGCCGGGGAGCGGCTGGTGCTGGTG
This sequence comes from Actinopolymorpha sp. B11F2, assembly GCF_040195635.1. NCBI lineage: Bacteria > Bacillati > Actinomycetota > Actinomycetes > Propionibacteriales > Actinopolymorphaceae > Actinopolymorpha > Actinopolymorpha sp. B11F2. Next base: position 113,998 of record NZ_JBEFTX010000012.1, read on the forward strand.
CTCGCGACCCGCGGCGCCGCACCGGCGATCCCGACTGCGACCACGCTGGATCTTGGCCGACTCGCGCCGGACCAGGCTGCCCACCTCCTCACCGACCGCGGTCTGCCGCAGACCGCTCAGCCGCCGATCATCGCCGCCGCCGAGGGCAATCCCCTCGCGATCCTGGAGATCGCCGCCCACGAAATCCCCGCTGCTCACGACGGCACACCGCTGCCCGTGGCCGATCGGGTCGCCGCACGATTCCGCGAGCAGCTGGTCGGACTCCCGTCACAGGCGCGGCTGCTCGCCTTGATCGCGGCGGCCGACGGCGGCCGGAGCACCGTGACGGTCGCGGCCGCTGCCGCGGCTCTCGGCGCCGATCTCGCCGACCTCGCGTCCGCCGAGCGGGCGGGACTGGTCCAGGCGACCGGCGAGCAGGTCCGGTTCCGCCACCCGCTGCTGACGACCGTGATCTACCAGGACGCTCCCGCCGCGCAGCGCGCCGAGGTGCATCGCGCACTCGCCGGTGTCACCGACGATCCGGCACGACGCGCGCAGCACCTCGCCGCCGGCACGCTGGTGCCCGACGAACCGATTGCGAAGGAGGTCAGCGCCGCGGGCAGCCGCCTCGCCGGCTGCGGGGCCCCGGCGGCCGGGTCTCGACTGCTCGCGCGGGCCGCCGAGCTGACGACCGACGTCAGTCTGCGCGCGGAGCGACTGCTCGCCGCAGCCGACGCCGCGCTCGCCGGTGGCGACGCCGCTGCGGCCACCGCGCTCGCCGAGCGCGCCGAGCCGGTCACCACCGACGATGTCACCCGACGGCTCCGGATCCTAGGTACGGCCGAGTTCGAGCGTGGTCATCCGGGACGCGCGGCCCGCCTGCTGCTCGACGGAGCGGCCGTCGCCGCAGACGACGTGGCGTTCGGCCTGTACGCCACCGCGGCGTCGTACGGCTGGTTCGCGACCGACCCGTCGCCGGTGACGGCCGCCGCCGAGCAGCTGCAGGCCCGTGGCCACGAGGACTGCAAGGTCTCCGGCTTCGCCGACCTCGTGGCCGGCAGTTACGAGGCCGGCCTGCGCCACCTGACCGCGGCGGTCGCCTGCGCCCGGTCGTCGGGCGCGACCGCAGATCCGGACGTGCTGTTGCACGGCGCGTACGCCGCCATCGTGCTCGGTGACGACGACGCGGTGCTCGAGCTGACGGCCGCGGGCATCGAGCAGGCGCGCGACCGCGGCGACCTCGGCCGGCTGCCGCGACTGCTCCACGCCAGGTCGTCGGCGGAGTTCCGGGCCGGACGGATGCGGGACGCGAAGGTCTCCGCGACCGAGGCGCTGACGCTGGCCCGTGACGCCGGCCTGCCCACTCGCGCCTCGTCGGCCGAGGTGGCGCTCGCGTGGCCGGCCGCCGTCGAGGGCGACGAGGCGCGGTTGCGCGCGTTGACCAGCCGGCTCGACGACACCGGGCGGGTCTCGGCCGCCTGCGCGCTCAGCCTGAGCGACCTCGGCCACGGACGCGTCGATCAGGCACTGCGGCGACTAGAGGCGGCGAGGAGCGCGCCGGGTCACCACGTCACGGTGCTGATGGCGTCGACGGGTGACCTGGTGGAGGCGGCGGTCCGGCTCGGCGTACCGAAACGGGCCGAGCACCCTCTGGCCCAGTTCGAGCAGTGGGCCGCGGCCGGTGGTCAGCCGTGGGCGCGGGCGGTCGCGGCACGCTCTCGGGCACTGCTCGACCCGAGCGACGAGGCGTTCGAGGCGGCGCTGGCGGCGCACGCGCTCGGCGGCCGGCCGCTCGAGCGGGCCCGCACCGAGCTCGCCTACGGCAGCTGGCTGCGCCGCAACCGGGGCGCGACCGCAGCCCGCGACCAGCTGCGCGCAGCGGAGGAGGGGTTCACGCGGCTCGGTGCCGGGCCGTGGCTCGAGCTGACCCGGGCGGAGCTGCGGGCGGCCGGCGCCCGGATCCGCCCGGCGACCGCCACCGCGGTCGACGGGGTCGACCGGCTCACCGCCCAGGAGCTGCAGGTGGTGCGGCTCGCCGCGCAGGGGCTGGCCAGCCGCGAGATCGGGGAGCGTCTGTTCCTGAGCCGCCGCACGGTGGAGTACCACCTCTACAAGGCCTACCCGAAGCTCGGCATCAGCTCCCGACGCGAGCTGGCGGCGGTCGATCTCCAGTAGCGGCGGTCGATCTCCAGTAGCCGTTACTGAAGCCGGCCGGTAATCCACATCCCTAGCGTCGTCACCGACGACGAAGGGACGTGCGATGAGCGAGCAGAAGCAGCCAGTGAGCGTGGTCGGTCTCGGTGACATGGGCGCCGCCCTGGCGTTGGCCTTCGTGGACGCCGGGCACCCGACCACGGTCTGGAACCGGACTATGGAGAAGGCGGACCGGCTGGTCCAGATGGGCGCGACGGCGGCGCCGAGCCTGGTGGCCGCCGCGAGCGCGAGTCCCCTGGTGGTCGTCAACGTCACCGGCGGTGAGGTGGCCCGCGGGCTGCTGGAGCGGGCCGGCGACGCCCTTGCGTACAGCGACGTGGTCAACCTCTCCGACGGCACCGCCGGCGACGCTCGGCGTACGGCCGCGTGGGCGGCGGCCCACGGCGTCGGCTACGTGCACGGCCAGATCGAGACCATCCCGGCCGGCATCGGCGAGCCGAGCAGCGTGATCGTGTACGGCGGGTCGGCGGAGGTCTACGAGCGTCACCGGACCACCCTCGACGTGCTCGCGGGCAATGGCCGGCTGGTCTCCGGCGACCCCGGCACGGCGGCGCTCTTCGGCATGGGCATCCACTCAGTGATGTGGGGCCTGCTCAACGGCTTCGTGCATGCCTCCGGAATGCTCACCGCCGAGGGTGTCGAGGTCGGCACCTTCCTGGCGGGCGCCGACGTCCAGCTGCGCCAGCTGCACGACTTTCTCGGCGTGCTTGCCGCCGAGATCGACAAGGGCGAGTACGCCGTGCCGACCAGCGGTCTCGCCACGCACCTGCCGTCGATCGAGGACCTGCTCCGGCAGGGCGAGGACGTCGGCCTCGACAACGAGCTGGTCGAGGTCACCCGGCGCTGGGTCGCCCGCGCCGTCGGAGACGGCCACGGCGCCGACAACTACTCCCGGCTCGTCGACTACGTGCGCGCCGGCTGACGACAACCACGAAACCACAAGGAGCAGATCCATGACCCAGACCCGACTCGCGGTGATCTACTACAGCTCGACCGGCAGCGTGCACCGGCTCGCTGAGCGCGCCGCCGAGACCGCAGCCAACGCCGGTGCCGAGGTGCGGCTGCGGCGCGCCGCGGAGCTCGCCCCGCAGCAGGTGATCGACCGCGTGCCGGCATGGGCCGCGCACGCCGCGGCGACCACCGACATCGAGGTGGCGACGCCCGACGACGCGGCGTGGGCCGACGCGGTGCTGTTCGGCACGCCGGTCCGGTTCGGCAACGTTGCTTCCCAGCTCAAGCAGTACATCGACACCCTCGGCGGGCTGTGGGCCGAGGGTCGGCTGGCCGACAAGGTCTACGCCGGCTTCTCCTCCGCCGGCACCGGCGGCACCGAGGCCACCCTGCTCGCGCTGTACAACTGCGTACACCACATGGGCGGCGTCCTGGTGCCGCCCGGCTACACCGACCCGATCAAGTTCGTCGACGGCAACCCGTACGGCGCCGCCAATCTCAGCGGCGCCGACGGCAGCGAGCTCCCGGGCAAGGTGGAGCTGACTGCAGTGGACCACCTGACCGAGCGGGTGCTGCGGTTCGCCCGGCTGGTCCGGCGGCCGGCGGCATGAGCGGCGCAGTGCCCGACGCGGCCGCGTTGGCCGACCTCCGGTTGACGATCGCACCGGAGGCGGCCGCGCCGGCCGCGGTGCTGGAGCCGCTGGTCGCCTACGCCCGCGGCCATGCGACCGGCGACCCCGCCCACTTCCGCCGAGCCTTCCGGCCGACCGCTCACGTGGAGGGCATCCGGGAACACGGCTTCGCATCGTGGCGGCTCGACGACTACTGCGGCCTCTTCCTCGGCGCCCCCGCCGCCGACGAGGCCGACCGTCGGCGGCGGCTCGACGTCGTACGTGTGACCGGGACCGTCGCCACCGCGGCCATGACCCTGCACCACGGCCCCGACGTCTTCACCGACATGTTCGTGCTCGTGGCCGAGGACGGCGAGTGGCGGATCGCCAACAAGGTCTACCACCGCGGCACCTCCACGCCGAGTCAGCGATGAAGCCGGCGGTGGTGGCCAGCAGGGCCGGTGCGCCGCCGGCGGTCGCCGCCCTGGTGCTGGTTGCCCTCAGCGCGCCGATGTCACTCGGCGTCTCGGGGCCGGTGCTGGTGCTGGACCGGATCGACGGCCACGCGGGGCTGATCGTCACCGCGTTCGGCGCCGGCACCTCGATCGGAACCGCGATCGCCGGTGCCGCGCTCGGCCGCTTGGGACCGCGCGGCGTGGTGGCGACCTGTGCGTCCCTGCTCGCTCTCGGAGCGGCTCTGACGCTGACCGGTCCGAATGTGCCGGTGCTGGCACTCGCCGCGCTCCTGCAGTCCCTCGGCGCCGCGGGGTTCACAGTTCTCGCCACCAGCCTCGCCCGTTCGGCGGTGCAGGTGGGTGCCATCACCGGCGGGCTGGCGGTGGTCGGCTCCTCGGGTCCACTGGTCGGGCAGGCGGTGGCCGACCTGACGTCGTGGCGCGTGACGCTCGCGCTTCCGGTGCTCGCGCTGCTCGGCATGCCTGCCCTGCTGCGGGCGCTCGGACCGAGCTTTCGGCCAGCGGTCCGACCCTGGGATCCGCTCGGCATCGCGCTCGTCGCCGGCGTCGTGACGGCCGTGGCGATGATGCCCGTCCACCTCGTCCTCGCCGGCCCGGCAGCGCTGGTGATCGCCGCGCTGGCGTTCAGGTACGTCGGCGCCCGGCCCCGCCGCTTCCCGCCGCCAGGTCTGCTGCGGGCCGGCCGCTTCTGGCTCCTTTGTGGTCTCAGCCTGACGCTGGCCTCGACGAACTTCGGCCTGCTCTACCTCTCACCCGCCCTGCTCGCCGACCAGGGCGTGTCCGCCGCCGCGACCGGCATGGTCATCCTGTGGCCCTACCTGGCGGGCGGCTCGCTGTCGTGGGCCGTCGTACCCCTCGGTGCGCGGTTGCCGACCGCCTGGCTGACGGTGCTGCTGCCGGCGACGGCAATCGTCGGCGCCGTCACCGCCTCGCTTGCGCCGGCCACGGCCGTGGTGCTGGTCGGACTCGGGCTCTGCTCGCTCGCCGCGGTCTCGGGCCAGGGCATGCTGATCCACCGCGCCTCGGCGTTCGTCCCAGAGACTGCGCGCGATGCAGCCATCGGGTTCTTCACCAGCTGCTACCTGCTCGGCATCGCCGTCGGACCGGCGGTGGCCGCCGGCGTCTCTGCCTGACCCGGGCGACGCACGGGCGTCGGCGGGCCGACTAACCTGCGAGCGGTGAGCACATCGGAGACGTCCTCCCCGCGCCAGCGCCTGCTCGCGGCAGTGGTGGCGGTGATGACCGAGCGCGGCTCGACCGACTGGAGCCTCCGCTCGCTCGCCGAGGCGATCGGCACCAGTCACCGGATGCTCATCTACCACTTCGGCTCGCTGGACGGGCTCATGATCGCTGTCGTGGAGCAGGTGGACGCCGCGGCGCGGGAGCGGTACGCCGCACTGTCGGAGGCGTACGACGACCCGCTGGCCGCCGCCCGCGCCTGGTGGGAGCATCTCGCCGACCCCGAGCAGGCGGCGGGGGAGCGGTTGTTCTTCGAGCTCTACGCGGCCGCCCTGCAGGGCAAGGAGCACGCACGGCCACTGCTCAAAGGGGTGATCACCGACTGGCTGGCCCCGCTGACCGCCGCTTTCGCCGAACTCACCGGCGACCCCTCCACCGCGGCCGTCGACGCGCGGCTCGGCGTGGCTGTGGTCCGGGGCCTGCTGCTCGACCTCCTCGCGAGCGGCGACAGCGACGGCGTGACCGCCGCGCACGAGCGCTACCTCGCGCTCTACTCCGCGGACTGAACGCTCTGCTCGGCCGCTTCAGCCAGGCCGGCCAGCTCGAGGTCGACGTACCGTCGGACGGTGCCGGCGACCATCCGCCACATCGGTCGCGCGAACGCGCCTCGCATCTCGATCGAGAGCGTCAGCTCGCTGCGGCGGCCATCGGCCGGGAGGATCCGGTGGGTCGCGATGGTGTGCACGCCGGGGGTGCGGCTGTGCCATGCGAACCCGGCGACCGGCCGCCAGTCATGCACCGTCCAGGTGGCCGGCAGCAGCTTCGGCTGCCAGATCCGCACCCGGCTGCCGAGGCCGAGGGGTCGGCCGCCGACGATGCTGACCCGGGTCATCGATGGTGTCCAGCGCGGCATCGCCTCGACGTCACTGAGCACCTGCCACACGACCTCGACCGGCGCGTCGAGTTCGCGGCTGACGACGTACGACGTCGCACGATCGCGCCGGCCGCGCAGGGTGCTCATCATCCCGAGCCCGGCAGCGACCGCGACCACGTGGATGACGACGAGCAGCCCGAGGTGCTCAGGGAACCACGAGTCCTCGGGCCGGCCAGCAGCCCCAGCGACCAGGATGAACGGGAGCTTCCAGCCGTGCCACGCGACGAGCGCCCCGCTCGTGAGCCAGACGGCACCGACGGCTAGCCAGGCCGCACGACGGATCCGGTGGCGGACCAACGCCAGGTACCCGGCTGCGCCGACCAGCGCCCAGCCGCCGAGCACCGCGTGGAAGACGTGCCAGTGCGGGGCGCGGTCGCCGGGGACGGTGAGCCCGAGCGGGCTGCCGGCCGCCCACTGCAGCAGGACGACCCCGACCAGCGCGGCGCCCGCTGCCGGCCACAGGCGGCCGCCTGCGGCACGGGCGGCGGCGACCCGCGCCGCCGCCGGCCACCGCCGAACGACGTACGCCGGAAGCGCGAGCGCGAGCCCGGCGCCCATCCCGACAAACGCGGTCTGCAACAGCGCCATCTCCCAGGACGCGCCCGACGAGCCGGTGCCGGCTCCTTCCGTCGGATCGCTGAGGAACGCCTGCACCGCGAGGTAGGGCAGCGCCGAGACCAGGAACCCGCCGCCGAGCCAGCCACCGACGACCAGCGGCGTCGCCCGCACCCGCTGGCCCCACGGGCGTGCCAGCGCGAGCGCGACCAGGATCGCCACGGCCGCCATGCCGATCGTCACGATGTTGAGCGCCATGAATGCGGTGGCGTCGCCGTCGTACCGACCGGCGAGCGCCTGCGCCACCCACGAGACCTTGATGAGCAGGTACGGCGTCATGGCGAGCGCGGCGCCGTACCCCGCCCACCTGCCGATCCGATCGAACCCGCCCGCCGTCACCAACTGCCGCATGTACCACATGGTACAGACGGCGGCGTGGCGAGTTACCGGCGCGCACCGCCGGCGTGGGCCCTTGGGGTCCGTCCTCGGGCGCTCTGGCAGGCGGTCAAAGCTTGTCCAGGGAGCGATCGAGCAGTCGCCGGTTGTAGGTGTTCATGTCGGCAGGAAGCCCAGTCGGCGAGAAGTAACGCACTTCACTGCACTCGCCGCCGTCCGGCCGAGGCTCGCCTTCCACGGCTCCGGCAAGATAGGTGGCGCCGACGACGTAGGCCTGGTCTCCGTTGGGGTACTCCAGGAACCAGTCCGGACCAGAGTGCAGATCCAGCAGTTCCAGGTCACGCGCGACAAGACCGGTCTCTTCGTACAGCTCGCGCTTCGCCGTCTCCTCCAGGGTTTCCCCGAGTTCCATGGCCCCTCCGGGGATACCCCATTGGCCAGTCTCGGCATTGCACTGCAGCAGAACGGCGCCAGCGGAATCCTTGACGATCACCCCCGCAGCGACCAGGAGGAGTGGTCGGCTACCCACATGCTTCCGCAGCTCACGCACATAGTCGGACATGCGGCGAAGGCTAGTCGGCCGGGTTCCGGTCCCTGTCGTGCTCACGGGCACAGGTCTCGCAGCGGGACCGACGCGGTCCGGTGGATGCCGGGCTCCGTGCCCGTCGTGCGAACCTAAGGCATGGTGCACACGACAGCGGTTTCATGGACACGGCTGCCGGCGTCGGCGGCGGTGACTGCCAGGGCGCGCGGCGACCACCGCCGTACCCGGTCAATCTTCTTGAGTATTGACAGAATAGTGGCCAGCTCGTCAGACTCCACCCATGCCAGAGCCGCCCTCGAGTGTGCTGCGACTGCTCCGCGAGAGTCATGAGGAGCGGCTGCTCGCCGCGCTCCGCGTCCATGGCGCACTGAGCCGGGCCGAGCTCGGACGGCGTACCGGACTGTCCCGCGCCACGTTGTACGCGATCATCCAGCACCTGATCGCCACCGACCGGGTGGTCGAGCTTCCGGCCGTGGCTTCGCCGTCCCGCGGTCGGGGGCGGCCGGCCACGTTGGTGACGCTGAACCCGTCGGGTGGTCTGGCGCTCGGGCTCGACCTCGGCCACCGGCGCATCCACGCGGCTGTCGCCAACGTCGCCCACGAGGTGGTCGGCGCGGCGAGTGAGCGCTGCGGTGAACGGACTCCGTGGGCCACCCGGCTCGAGATCGCGCTCGGCCTGGTCGACCAGCTCGCCGAGGAGGGGCGCATCTCGCTCGCGGCCCTCGACGGTATCGGCGCGGGGGTGATCGGCCCGGTGTCCGAGCCAGCCGATGCGAAGCATCGTCGCAGTCGGGTCGAGCTGGTGCGGGACGGGCTGGCCGACAGGTACGGCGTGCCCGTCCTCATCGACAACAACACCCGACTCGCCGCACTCGCCGAGTCCATCTGGGGCAGTGGTGCCGGCGTCCCGAACGTCCTCTACGTACGCCTGTCCCACGGTGTCGGCGGCGGCTTGGTGCTGGGCGGCCACCTCCACTCGGGCGCGGCCGGCGGCGCGGGCGAGTTCGGTCACGTCAGCGTCGATCCGGACGGACCTCCCTGTCACTGCGGCGGCCGCGGTTGCCTCGAGCGGTACGTCTCGATCGCGGCGATCCTCGAGCAGTGCGACGCACGGCGACTCGACCACGTACTCGACCGGCTGCGTTCGGGAGACCGGCGGACGCGTGAGGTCATCACCGCGGCGGGCACCCGCCTCGGCAGGGTCATCGCAGCCGCGTGCAACGTCGTCAACCCCGAGGTCGTCGTCGTGGGCGGAGAACTCGCCGCCGCCGGCGACCTGCTGTTCGACCCGGCGCGGGAAGCACTCCACGCCTATGCCCACCGTCAGGTACGCCAGGGCCTCCAGCTCCATGGTGCGGAGCTGGGCGACGAGGCGGCCGCCCGCGGCGGCATCGCCCTGGTCCTGCGCAAGTCAGCCCTGCTGGCCGGATATCCCCCTGCGACGGCCGCTCCTGCGACCCGTGACACAGACAGAGGCGGTTGGGGCACGCTGGCCGTCGACCTCCACCGGGAGTAGGGAGACGGTGTGACCGGAGGATCACGATCCAACGTCCTGCTGCTCATGACCGACCAGCACCGGCTCGACACACTGGGCTGCTACGGCAACGAGGTCTGCGAGACGCCGGCGCTCGACGGGCTCGCGGCGTCCGGGACGCGGTTCGAGCACTGCTACACGCCGACCGCGATCTGTACGCCCGCGCGGGCCACCCTGCTCACCGGCGTCCTGCCGTTCCGGCACACGCTTCTTGCCAACTACGAACGCAACGTCGGCTATCGCGAGGAGCTCGACGGCCGGTTCCCCCCGTTCTCGGAGGCACTGGCGGGCGCCGGCTACCGGCTGGGCCATGTCGGCAAGTGGCATGTCGGTAAGGAGAACGGGCCGCGGGAGTTCGGTTTCGACGGCGAGCACTACCCAGGCTGGGGGAATCCGGTCCGCCATCCGGACTACCTGCGGTATCTCGCCGACCGCGGCCTGCCGGAGTTCCGGCTGCGCTCGCAGGTGCGCGGCTCGTTCCCCAACGGGCAGCCCGGCAACCTTCTCGCCGGGGTGCTCGAGCAGCCGGTCGAGGCGACATTCGAGTACTTCCTCGCCGAGCGGACGATCGAACGGCTCCGAAGCTACGCCGCGCACCACCGCACCGACGGCAGGCCGTTCTTCCTTGCCTGTCACTGGTTCGGGCCACACCTGCCGTACTGCCTGCCGGAGTCGTACTACCACCGCTACGACCCTGCGGCGGTCGAACTGCCGGCCTCGATGGCGGAGACGTTCGACGGGAAGCCACAGGTCCAGCGGCACTACTCCGCGCACTGGACGTTCGACAGCTTGTCCCCCGACGACTGGCGGCAGCTGATCGCGGCGTACTGGGGCTACGTCAGCCTCATCGACAGCCAGGTCGGGCGGATCCTGCGGGCGCTGGAGGAGTTGGGTTTGACCGACGACACCGCCGTGCTCTTCACCGCCGACCACGGCGAGTTCACCGGATCGCATCGCCTGCACGACAAGGGCCCGGCGATGTACGACGACATCTACCGCATCCCGCTACTCGCCCGGGTGCCCGGCAGTGCTGCATCCGCGGCCGGCGCCGCGTGGCCGGGAGGCCGCGTCGACGACTCGTTCGTCACCCTCGCCGACCTCACGCCGACGTTCCTCGACCTGGCGGGACTACCGGCACCCGCGTACTTCGACGGCGCCAGCCTGCTCCCTCTCCTCCGCGAGGGGCGGCGCCCCGATCGGGCGGATCACGTGGTCGCGGAGTTCCATGGCCACCACTTCCCTTATCCGCAACGGATGATTCGCACCCGTACGCACAAGCTCGTGGTCAGTCCCGCCGACGACAACGAGTTGTACGACCTCACCGCCGACCCGCACGAGCTGCGCAACCGCTACCACGACCAGGCGTTCGCGGAGGTACGCCGCGAGCTCCTCGGCACGCTCTACCGCGTCCTGCGCGAGCGGGGCGACAACTTCTACCACTGGATGACGTCGATGTACGACGTGGGCGAGAAGAGCTACGACACCGCGCTCAGCCACGTCGACGACCACGCAGGAAAGGGTTCTGAGTGAACCACGTCGAGGCGAGGATCGAGATCGACCGCGACCGCGAGATCGGCCGGATCGAGGAGAACATCTACGGCCACTTCCTGGAGTCCAGCTTCTTCGGCAACATCGAAGGCGGCGTCTTCGACGAGGGTTCTCCGCACTCCTATGCGGGCGACGGACCGCGGGCGGGGCTGCGCCGCGACGTCATCGAGGCCTGCCAGCAACTGGGGCTGCCGGTGGTGCGCTGGCCGGGCGGGAACGTCGCCTCGCCGTACCACTGGGAGGACGGCGTCGGCCCGCGCGGCGACCGCCCACGCAGGCTCGAACTCGCCTGGGGCTCGGAGGAGACCAACCGGTTCGGCACCGACGAGTTCCTGGCCTGGTGTGCCGAGGTCGGCACCCAGCCGTACCTCGTGCACAGTTGCCGCGACGTCGACGAGGCGGTCCGGTGGGTGGAGTACACCAACCACACCGGTGACACGGACTACACCAGGCGCCGGGCCGCGGGTGGGCATCCTGATGCCTACGGCGTGCGCTACTGGGGACTCGGCAATGAGGTCTACGGTCAGTGGCAGATGGGCCACCGGTCGCCCGAGGAGTACGCCGCCGCTGCCCGCGACCACGCCCAGTTCATGCGCAAGGTGGACCCGTCGATCCGCCTCGTCGCCGTCGGCACTCCCAGTGAGCGCTGGACCCGCCCGGTGCTGGAGCGGGTCGGCAGTCTCGTCGACTACGTCTCCCTGCACCTCTACGGTGCCTCCACGCACCTCTACACCGCCGACAGTGGTGACGACGACTACGACGCGGTGGTCGCCCAGCCGCTCTACTTCGAACGCCAGATCCACGAGTACGCCCACCTCGTCGCGAGCCTTGCCGCGGCGGCCGGGGTGGAGCGGCCACTCGCACTGGCTCTCGACGAGTGGAACATCCGCCACCTCGAACCCGTCGACTGGCCCGAGCCCCAACCCTCCCCCGACGGTGCCGTCGTCAGCCGCGACACCGAGCCGGTGAACGGTCGGCCCGCTCGACTCCGCGTCAACCGGTGGAGTCCGCGCACTCTCGCCGACGCGCTGTTCTATGCGGGCGTCTTCCATGCTCTGCACCGCGCGAGTGGCCTCACCGTGCCGCCGACCATGGCCAACACGGTCAACCTGGTCAACGCCAACGGGCTGCTCGCCGTACGACCGGGCGGTGTCGTACGGTCCCCGTCGTACCACGTGTGGAACCTCTACCAGAACCACACCGGCACCATCGCCATCCACGCGGACGTGTACGGACCGGCGCGCACCGGTGCCGTCCGTCAGGGCGACAGCCGCGACGGCAGTGGAGGCTTCGCGACCCGGCCTGGGTCGGTGCCGATGCTCGACGCCTCCGCCACCCTCACCGACGACCGCCGCCTTCGCCTCGCCGTCATCAACCGGTCGCGCACTGACGGCATTCGTACCCGGATCATCCTCGACGGACAGGCGGCACTACCTCCCGGCACCGTCCACGACCTCGGAGCGGATGAATCCGACACCATGGCCATCAACACCCTCGACAGTCCGAACCGGATCCGACTCAGAGACCGCGGGCACGTCACACTTGACGACGGGACCTACACCTTCCCGCCCCACTCCGTCACCCTGCTGTCCTTCACCTGAGGCGATCCGCGCGGTCGGACCAGGCTCGTCGAGCCCGTAAGCCCCTTTGACGACAGGCTGCGTACCCGGGAGTCTGTGCCGGTGGACGAGACACGGGAACGCGCGGTGACACTCGACGATGGCGCCCAACTGTGGACGATGAGTTCCGGACCCACCAGCGGATCGCCTGTCGTCCTGTGCCACGGCGGGCCGGGACTGTGGGACGACCTCAGCTCGATTGCCACCATGCTGGATTCGACCCATCGCGTCCATCGGTACGACCAGCGAGGCTGTGGCCGATCGACCGGACCTGATGACTACCGGGTCGACCGGGCACTCGCCGACCTCGATGGGCTACGCCGACACTGGGGCTATGACCGGTGGACGGTCTTCGGCCACTCGTGGGGAGCGACCCTCGCCCTCGCGTACGCATGGACCTACCCCGCACACGTGCAGGCCGTGATCTACTGCAGCGGGGTCGGACCAGGGACGGAGTGGCGGGAGCCGTACTACGCAGAGTCCGCCAAGCGGCTCACGCCCCGGCAGCAGGAGCGGCGGGATGAGCTGGAACAGCAGGAGGAGCGGAGCTGGGAGGAGGAAGTCGAGTACCGCATGCTGTGCTGGCTACCGGGCTATGCCGATCCTTCGAGGGCTGAAGCCTGGGCAAGGGAGGCTGCCGCCGTCCCATTCGAAATCAACTGGCGGGCCAACCGAGGCCTTTGGACCGACCGACCTGACGAGATCACACTCGCCACGAAGGTGACCGCTCCGACTCTGATCATCCATGGCGAGCAGGACCCGCGTCCACTGGCCAACGTCCGAAGACTTCTCGACCTGCTGCCGAGCGCCACGCTTGCTGCCATTCCCCAGGCAGGACACTCCCCGTGGCTCGAGGACCCCACAGGCGTGTCGTCCCGACTACGCGCCTTCCTTCCCGCGCACGGATAGCGTGCCACCTGCCTGCCACGGGTAGCGCCCGGAATAGTCGACAACGACGTCGACAAGCCTGAGGTCGACAGGGGTTCCCCACGCGCGCCGTAGTGCGGCAGCGGCCGACTCGATGGTTTCGGTGTAGGGCAAGGCGATCCTCCCGAGCTCAGGTGGGTGAGAGCACGGTGCGGCGGATCGAGGCAGCCAGCGGACTGCGGACAATGTCTGTGGCGGTGCGTCGGGCCCACGCTGCGCCGGCCTCCTCGTAGGCGACGACCGCCGCCTGCAGAGCCCGTTTCAGCTCCGCGCGGTCCATCGAACGGGGTAGGGCGTCGTGGAGTTGCTGAAGTTGGGCAGGCGAGGCCCGTGTCTCGAGTTCGTAGCCGAGCCCGTCATAGAACAGTGGAACGAGCCGGGTATCGATCACCTGCACAAGGTTGGTGTAGACGTGCCAGCAGCGCCCATGTTCGAGCCACCCGTCCAGCCCGAGGAACCACACCCAGGTGCTGGCGTCGACCGCATTCGGATCGTGCCCAGCTGGGTCCAGGTCGGCCAGGGCTCGGGCGAGGTGTGCGGCGATGTTGGTCTTGTCGACCAGGACGCGGTACCCGTTCACCAAAGTTGGCGATGGCTCGACCGGTCCTTCGTCGAAGGTGAGATCCACTGCGGCCAGGTCGACCGTCCACGCTTGGAAGCGGTACGGGCGCCCCGCAACCTCGTCGGCGTCCTGGCCCCAGGCCACCGCGCGACCGATCATCTCCTCGTGAGACGCATTCACATCCGCCGAGCCTAGGCCCTACCCCCTCGAGGGTTGCGGCCGTAGATCCTCGGGCCAGGTCTCAGTGGCTGCCGGTGAGCTCACCGGAGAGCTTGTCGTGGATCTTGGCGCTCTGCCGGTTCAGGCCGACAATCTCAACGGTCTTGCCGCGCTGTTCGTACTTTGTCGTCACCGCGTCCAGGGCTGCGACTGAGGAGGCGTCCCAGATGTGGGCGTCGGTGAGATCGATGACGATGCTGTCGGGATCGTTCGCGTAGTCGAACTGGTACACGACGTCGTTGCTGGACGCGAAGAACAGCTCGCCGGTGACGCAGTACACGACTCCGTTCCCTTTGGGGTCGGTGACCGCGGCGACGTTGACCAGGCGGGCGACGCGGCGGGCGAAGATGACCAGGCCGGTGAACGACCCGACCACGACGCCGATCGCGAGGTTGTGGGTGGCAACCACCGCGGCGACGGTGACCACCATGACGGTGATCTCGCCGGCTGGCATCCGTCTGAGGGTCTTGGGAGCGATGGAGTGCCAGTCGAACGTGCTGAACGCCACCAACACCATCACCGCGACCAAAGCTGCCATCGGGATGTCGGACACGACCGGCCCGCACACGATGCACAGGACCATCAGGAACAGTCCCGCCAGGAAGGTGGACAGGCGGGTGCGGGCACCGTTCTTCACGTTGATCATGGTCTGGCCGATCATCGCGCAGCCACCCATGCCGCCGAAGAAGCCCGTCACAAGGTTGGCGACACCTTGCCCGATGGACTCACGGGTCTTGTTCGAGTGGGTGTCGGTGATGTCGTCGACGAGCTTCGCCGTCATGAGTGACTCCATCAGACCCACCAGCGCCAACGCGAGCGCGTACGGGGCGATGGTCACCAGAGTCTCGGCCGTGAACGGTACGTCCGGCAGGCCCGGCACGGGCAGGAAGCTGGGCAACGCGCCCTTGTCCCCGACGGTGGGGACCGCGATGCCGGCAGCGAGGGTGATCGCGGTCAGGATGATGATCGAGACCAGAGGCGCCGGGACCGCCCGGGTGATTCTTGGGAAGGCCACGATCAGGGCCAGTCCGCCGATGACAAGCGGGTAAACCGCCCACGGCACGTCCAACAGTTCGGGCACCTGGGCGAGGAAGATCAAGATGGCCAGCGCGTTGACGAAGCCGACCATGACCGACCGCGGTACGAACCGCATCAGCTTGGCCACGCCGAGGGCACCGAGGATCACCTGCAGGAGGCCGCCGAGGATGACGGCCGCCACCAGGTAGCCCAGGCCGTGCTCACGGTTGAGTGGAGCGATGACCAGTGCGACCGCACCCGTCGCCGCCGAGATCATCGCCGGACGCCCACCCACCAAGGCGATGGTGACTGCCATGGTGAACGACGCGAACAGGCCGACACTGGGGTCGACGCCGGCGATGATCGAGAACGAGATCGCCTCCGGGATCAGCGCGAGCGCAACGACCAGCCCGGACAACACCTCGGTGCGGAAGACCTTCGGCGAGAGCCAGGAGGGGCGAAAACCGCGCAGCCGTGCGGGCGACAGCAGGAAACTCGGCACGATGGGAACCCGTCAAGCTCGGGCGCGTCCGTGACTCAGCACGCGCGAGGGAAACAGTGGTCGTGTATGGCCGGCCGCTGACTGTTTCGAGGGCGCGACGGGCTGGTCCATTCCGGCGAACCGAGGTCCGGCTCACCAGGCAGAACTCAGGGCGGGCAGGAAGCGCGACGGGACATCAAGGCACGACGATGCCAAACTCCTGACGTCTGCGACCGTGCCGGAGGCTTCATCGGCCCGGCGGTGAACTGAACTGGGCGCCGGTTCCGGGTTGCCACCGTCCTTCGCCCAAGCCTGCCGTACATCCTATCGTCCGGCCCGGGCGCGGTCTCCGGGCGGGCGTTCGTCCGCGGCGTCCGTGCGGCTTGTTCCGGTCGCCGGAGGCTGAAACACTGTCGGCGAGATGTGCGAGCGAGACGTCGGGACGCATCCACCGGGCAGGACGCCGGCCAGCGTCGCTCCCTGCAGACCAGATAGTCGAGGAAACGTCAGAGGAAACGATGCTACTGAGTGACCTGCTGTCTGATCTGGACTGGTCTCTGGTCTCCGGTAATGCGCAACAGCCGATTACAGATATCACTGCTCATTCGGATGACGTGAAAGATGGAAGTCTCTTCGTCTGCCTCAAGGGCGGGCGCGTCGATGGGCACTCCTACATCCCGGAGTGTGGCCTGCGTGGCGCCAAAGCGTTCCTCGTCGAGGACATCCATGCCGCCGCGATGGCGGCACCCGGCTCAACGGTTGTGCAAGTGCCGAGCACTCGGTCTGCCGCAGGACGAGTGGCGAGCCGGTTCTTCCGGCAGCCCACCAGGGACATGAAGGTCATAGCCGTTACCGGAACTGATGGAAAATCCTCGGTGACCAACATGGTCGGTGGAGCCCTTACGAGACTCGGCCGCCCCACGGGAACGGTCGGCACTACCGGTGTATCGCTCGACGGGAGCCCCGTCGCCCATCCCAGATCTACCCCCACGACGCCAGAGGCGATTGACCTGCAGAGGATCTTCGCTGGTCTGCGAGAACGCGGGGCGGCAAGTGTTGTTCTGGAGGCCTCGTCGATCGCGTTGGCTGCCGAGAGGCTTGCCGGATCGAGAGTAGACATCGGCGTCCTCACCAATCTCACGAGTGACCACCTGGACGCGCACGGGTCGATGGAAGGGTATCGTCAAGCGAAACTCAGACTGTTCGAGATGTGCGCTCGTGCCATAGTGAACGGCGATGACAACTTCTCGAGCGTCATTAGTCGGGAGACCCGAGGCCCTGTTCTGACGTACGGAATCGAAGGGCGAGCCCACGCGTTCATGGCCAGCGATATTCAGGTCGATGGAACAGGCGCGACGTTCGTCATATCCCATGGCGGGCACAATGTGCGAGCGGCGTCCGAGACTCCAGGGATCTTCGCGGTGTACAACTGTCTGGCTGCGACGGCGGTCTGCGTCGAATTGGGCTACGGACTTGCGGAGGCTGTGGAAGCCACGTCGCAGTCGAGTTCGGTGCCTGGGAGATTCCAGGTCCTACGGTCAACAGACGGACTGAGAGTCATCGTCGACTACGCGCACACTGCAGTTGGCCTCCGGAGTCCCCTCAAGACTGTGAGGGCGCTCTCGAAGGGGCGAGTTATCACCGTCTTCGGATGTGGTGGCGATCGGGATAAGACGAAGCGAGAGCCGATGGGGATTGTCGCGGGATCTGGCTCTGACGTTTGCGTTCTTACCAGCGACAACCCGAGAAGCGAAGATCCTGAGGCCATCATGAGGCAGGTGGAGGGTGGCCTGAAGCAGACAGCCTGTCGATATGTGAAGCTCGCCAACCGTGAGGACGCCATTCAGTGGGCAATCGACGAGGCGCTCCGTCATGACGTGGTAGTGGTCGCCGGCAAAGGTGACGAGAAGTACCAGATCGTGGGGGACGAGGTAGTCGAGTTCAGCGATGCAGCGGCAGTCGATCGTTGCCTGGCAAGGTCTCAGCGCACCTACGATCGGTGAGCCTGCCGGTCACCAGTGGGTGAGTTCATGCGCGAATACGACCCGGTGGACACCGACGGCATACGTGTTCGGCGGTGTGGACGGTCCAGGAAATTCGGTTGGGCGGTGCAGACCCGTCTCCTACCGTGGTCGAACTGATCAGCGACCGTGGGCGTGGACCTACCGAGCCGGAGGTGCGATGTGCGACGGGACCTTGGTGATGGTCTGGTCCTTCGCTGGTCCACGGCGAGGGACACCGAGGACATCGCCGAGTTGAACAGCCTGGTGTTCCGGGGCAGCGAGGACGACGAACCAAACCTTGGCCTGGCGAACACTGTGCGACGGCACATGCGAGGTGACTACCCATTCATGGGGCCCGAGGATGTCGTCGTCGTCGAGGACACCCGCAAGGAGGGCAACCGGATCGTCGCCAGCGCCTTCTACTTGCAGGAGGACTGGGAGTTCGAGGGGATCGTTGTTCCGGTGGCCCGTCCGGACATCGTGGCGACCGAGCCGGGTTACCGGAACAGAGGCTTGATTCGCACTGCCCTCGATGTCATGCACGAGCGGTCCGCGCGTGAAGGTAGGCCGGTGCAGGCGATTACCGGCATCCCGTTCTTCTATCGCCAGTTCGGTTACGAGTATGCGGTCGACGAGCGTGGTCGGGTCACTGTCGCACTTGGACTGCTGCCCGACGAGCCGTCAGGAAGCGGTGAGCCGTACAGGCTGCGGCAGGCGCGGGACGAGGACATCCCTTCCATTGCCGCCTGCCACCGGCGCCAGCAGTCCACGTACCTGGTGTCGCGTCGCTTACCTGACTCGTTCTGGAAGTACCACATCGACGCGGAGCACGAGAAAGGGCCAGCATGGAGTGATGTTCGTGTGCGGGTCATCGAAACGGCCGATGGTGACATCTGTGGCTTCGTCTTCACGCCGTATCGTCGGTCGGCAGATGTCTTCCTGACCTCCATGATCGGATCCACGCCAGGGACCAACCTTTATGACCTGGCTCCCGCGCTGCTGCGTGAACTCAGGCGCCTGGGTGAAGAGGAACCCACGAAGGGCGGGCCAGACAGGCCGCTGCAGCGGCTCATCCTCGAGTTGGGTCGGGACCATCCTCTCTACGACGCCCTGCGGCCGGAGTGGCTGCCACACCGCGAGCCGCCCGCCGCCTGGTACGTACGTGTGCCTGACCTGCCCGGCTTCCTGCGGCTGATCGCGCCGATCCTCGAACGACGGCTCGTGAACTCGACGTTCACGAGCTACAGCGGCGACCTCACCCTCGACTTCTACCGCGGTGGCCTGCGGATGTGCTTCGAGAACGGCAAGCTGACGAATGTCCAGGACTGTCGGTTCCGAACGTACGAGGCGATGGGCGGCTTTCCGCCGCTGATCTTCCTACGCCTGGTATTCGGACACAGCTCGCTACGCGAGCTGCGCGCCCCGTATCCCGACATCTGGGTGAACAGTGAGGCCGAGGCGCTACTGGATGCCCTCTTCCCCAAGTGCATGTCCCGCCTGGTCGACTAGAGGTGTCCCGTGGATCTTGGCCGGGCTCCCGACCTCCCGCATCCCGCCTGGCTGCCGTCGGTCACGGCGCCGGGTATGACGCGGGGCGACAGACCGTATCGCTATCGTCAACGGTTCAAGAGCGCTGTGGGGCCAGCTGCTGGAAAGCGGCGTGACGGAGGGTAACCGTTGTGGCTGAGGAGATGTCGGCGACCGGCAGGAACGTCGGCGGGTATGACGGATGAAAGCGATCCTCTTCGGTGGTGTCGTATCGCTCGTCCTGTCCCTCGCGCTGACTCCCTTGGTGGCCCGGTTCTTCGTGCGGAAGGGACTCGGCCAACCCATCCACGACGACATGCCGATGCACCAGGTCAAGCAGGGGATCCCCACCATGGGTGGGACGGCGGTCATCGCCGCCGCCGTCCTCGGGTACCTGGTTGCACACCTTGTCGCGGGCGCCGGGCCGTCGGCGTCTGGCATGCTCGTCCTGCTCCTGCTGGTCGGACTCGGTGCGGTCGGCTTCCTCGACGACTACCTGAAGGTCACTCGCGAACGGAACCTCGGACTACGCGGCCGCACGAAGCTGGTCGGCCAAACCCTGGTAGCCGTCGTGTTCGCCATCCTCGCCATCCAGCTTCCCGACGCCGACGGGCTCACCCCCGCGTCGACCTTCGTCTCCTTCATGCGCGACCTCCCCGGCCTGCAACTCGGAGCCGTGATCTTCGTCTTGTGGGCACTGTTCATGGTGTCCGCCACGTCTAACGGCGTGAACCTGATCGACGGCATGGACGGACTCGCCGCGGGTACCTGCGTCCCTGTCTTCGCCGGCTACACGATCGTCTGCGTCTGGCAGTTCAACCAGTCATGCGCGGCAGCCGACCTGCCCGGCTGCTACCAGGTACGCGATCCGTACGACCTCGCGATCATCGCGTTCTCATTGGCCGCCGCCTGCGGCGGATTCCTGTGGTGGAACGCCAACCCGGCCCGGATCATCATGGGCGACACCGGTGCGCTCGGGCTCGGCGGCGCCATCGCCGGCCTCGCTATCACGACCCGGACCGAACTGCTCCTCATCGTCATCGGCGGACTGTACGTCGCCGCCAACGCCTCGGTGATCCTGCAGCGTGGTTACTTCAAGTTGACCAGACGCCTCACCGGCACCCCCCGCCGGATCTTCCTGAATTCCCCCATTCAGCACCACTACGAGCACAAGGGCTGGCCAGAGATCACCATCGTGATCCGCTTCTGGATCATCTGCGGCATCCTCGTCGCCTCGGGACTCGGCATGTTCTATGCCGAGTGGCTCACCCATTCCTGATCTCGTCTGGTCGCGCCGTGTCGGGACGGAGGACGAGAGTGGGCTCTGCGGCAGCCCTGCTGACGCTGCTCAGTGCGGCTTCGGCGCTGCTGGGCTTCGGACGCGACGTGGTCATCGCGGCGGTGTTCGGTGCCGGAGCTGTGCTCGACGCCTACCTGGTGAGTCAGGGGTTGATGAACCTCATCCTGGGCCTGGTCGCGGGCGCGATGGCCAAGGCGCTGGTTCCGGTGGTCGCGCGTGCGACGGCCACCGAGGAGGCCGCACAGCGTGCCAACCACAGTGCGACGGTTGTCCTCTCGGTCACCGTGCTGGTCCTGGGCGTGGCGTCAGTGATGCTGTGGCTGCTCACCCGTCCGGTGGTCAGGGTGCTGGCGCCGGGGTTCGATGCCGCGCAGTCCGAGCTGGCGGTGACGTCGACCCGGATCATCCTGGTCGCCGTCGTCTTCGTCGCCGGCACGAACCTGCTCGCAGCGGTCGCCCAGGCGCGCCGGCGGTTCTTCTGGGCGGGTGTGCAGGGAGTGCCGTTCAACCTGGTCATGATCGGTACGGTCGCGGCGTTCGGTCCACGCTACGGCGTGGCGGCCCTGGCTGCGGGATTCGTTCTCGGTTCGGCTGCCCGGCTGGTGTGTCAGCTGGTCCCGCTGCGGGCGATCGGGCTGCGGCTTCGGATCAGTTTCGACCTGCGTGATCCGGGGTTCCGATCCGTCGCCCGGCTGGCACCACCGCTCCTGGTCGGCAGCGCCATCGTCAATGTCAACACCCTCGTCGACCGGGCAGTCGGCTCGTTCCTGGGTGAGGGCGTCATCTCCGCACTGTCGTACGGCTGGAGGCTCGTCACGCTGCCGGAGATGCTCGTGGTCGTGTCATTGGTGACGGTGCTCTACCCTGCCTTCGGTGCCGCGGCCGACGACCGAGGCGAGCTGCGCCGGCTGGTCGGTCAGGGCCTGAGTACCGTGATGGTCGTCATCGCGCCGATGAGCGCGGCGCTGCTGGTGTGCGCGCCGTTCGTTGTCCAGCTTGTCTATCAGCGAGGCAGCTTTGACGCCGAGGCCGGGGAGGCGACCTCCACGGCGGTGATGTGGTACGCGCCGGCGTTGCTTGCGCTCGCCTGGCGGGAGGTCGTCACCAGAGCGTCGTACGCCGTCGGTGACACCGTGACGCCCGTCCTGGTGGCGCTCGTGGCGATGGCGGTGAACGTCGTCGGCGATGTCACGCTCGGTCCTGTCTTCGGAGTGCCCGGGCTGGCCGGGACGACGGTGCTGTCCGTCGGATGCGCCGCGCTTCTCAACACCTGGCTCCTGCGACGCCGGCATGGGGCCGTACGTCTCCGGCACGTCGCCGGACTGTTGGCACGGACCGGCTGCGCAGCGGTCCTCTCCGTGCCCGCCGGGCTGTTGTGCGTCCATCTCGTCGCCGACCGAATCGGTGACGGAGCCGTGGGTGCGGCCGTCACCGCCGCCCTCTCCAGCATGAGCATCGCTGCGGTCTTCCTCGCCGTCCTCGCAGCGATCCGTGCACCCGAGCTGAGCGTCCTCAACGAGGCCGTACGAATCGTGCTCCGCCGCGGCTGAACGGCGGAAGGCGCGGCGGTCCTGCGCGGACACGACGTGCGACCGAGGCGAAAGCGCTCCCACCTTTTGTGCCCAAACGGGACCATCAGTCCTGGAAGTCTGGGATTTCGTGCCAAATGCGTTTTTATGCCGCCTACCACCGCGTCGCGGCAGATCACCAGCTAGCCAGAGGCCGGGCTCGTCGGTGAGGTCCGGGGGTCCGAAGTGTGACACTGAACGTCATGTCCACGAGCGAGCTTCCCCCGTCGTCGGCCGCCGGTCCGACGGCCGGTGGCGTGGCCCGCCCGGACCCGCTCCGCGTCCTGTCCCGGCTGGCGGCGGGCGACCGGGCGGAGCGGATCGTGCACGTCGAGTCGACACCAGGCCGCCCCAGACGGACGGCGCCATGGCCGGACTGGGTGCCCCGCGAGGTCGTACGCCGGCTCAGGGCGCGGGGGATCGAGCGCCCTTGGACCCACCAGGTCGAGACTGCCGAGTCGATGCGGGCGGGTCGAGATGTCGTCGTCGCGACCGGCACGGCGTCGGGCAAGTCGCTCGGCTACCTCCTGCCCCTGCTCGCCGACGTGCTCACCCCGCAGGCACGTGCCGGTCGAGGCGGAAGACGGCGGGTGTCACGCCGGCCCCGGGACCCGCTGCCGGGCCAGCTCACCCTGGACTTCGACATCGCCGGCATGTTCAGGATCGACGAGCCGAACGGACATCACGCCGGCGCCGGCCGCGGGCGTACCGCTCTGTACCTCGCACCGACCAAGGCCCTCGCCGCCGATCAGCTCCGGGCCGTGACCGCGCTCGGCGGGCCGGACCTGCCGGCCGTGACCTACGACGGCGACAGCTCGCGGGACTACCGCGACTGGGCTCGCAACCACGCGGCGTACCTCCTGACCAACCCCGACATGCTGCACCGTTCGTTGCTACCGGGGCACGAGCGGTGGGCACGGTTCCTCGGCTCGCTTGCCTACGTCGTGATCGACGAGTGCCACCACTACCGCGGCGTGTTCGGCTCCCACGTCGCCCAGGTGCTGCGGCGACTCCAGCGGATCCTCGAACATCACGGCGCCGATCCGGTCTTCGTGCTGGCGTCGGCGACGGTGCGGGCGCCCGCCGAGTCGGCCGAACGACTGATCGGGCGCCCGGCGGCGGAGGTGACGGAGGACGGCTCGCCGCACGGCGGGCTGTCGTTCGCGCTGTGGGAGCCGCCGGTCACCTCCCTGCGGGGTGAGCACGGGATGCCGCTGCGCCGCAGCGCGACGTCCGAGGCCGCCGACCTGTTGTCCCTTCTGGTCGCCGACGGTGTGCGGTCGGTGGCGTTCGTACGCTCCCGGCGAGGTGCCGAGCTGGTCTCGACCCTGGCCCGGGAACACCTTTCCAAGCTCGA
Organism: Actinopolymorpha sp. B11F2; assembly: GCF_040195635.1. NCBI lineage: Bacteria > Bacillati > Actinomycetota > Actinomycetes > Propionibacteriales > Actinopolymorphaceae > Actinopolymorpha > Actinopolymorpha sp. B11F2. The sequence continues at coordinate 137,499 of NZ_JBEFTX010000012.1, forward strand.
CCCCGCGCTGGAGAGCAGGGTCGCGGCGTACCGTGGCGGTTATCTCCCTGAGGAACGCCGCGAGCTCGAACGCGCACTGCAGGACGGCAGCCTGCTCGCGGTCGCGGCGACGAGCGCGTTGGAGCTGGGCATCGACATCGCGGGGCTCGACGCCGTGCTCCTCGCCGGCTATCCGGGGACCAGGGCCGCCGTCTGGCAGCGAGCCGGTCGCGCCGGGCGTGACGGGCACGGCGCACTCGCCGTCTTCATCCCGCGGAACGATCCGCTGGACGCCTATCTCGTACGGCACCCCGAGGCATTGTTCGGCCCGCCCGTGGAGGCGACAGTCTTCGACCCGGACAATCCTTACGTCGTACGACCGCACCTGGCGGCCGCGGCGGCCGAACTACCCGTGACGGACGCGGATCTGAAGCGGTTCGGGCCAGCGGCTTCGGAGGCGTTGGCAGCCCTCGTGGCGGAGGGCAAGCTCCGGCGGCGGGCGTCCGGTTGGTTCTGGGTCCTCCGCGACCGCGCGAGCGACCTCACCGACATCCGGTCCGGCGGCGGGCTCCAGGTCAGGCTGATCGAGGCGTCGACCGGGCGGCTGCTGGGCACGGTCGACGCCGCCGCCTCGCACGCCGCGGTGCACGACGGCGCCGTCTATGTCCACCAGGGCGACACCTACGTCGTCGATCGTCTGGACCTCGACGCCGGTGTCGCCGTCGTCTCGGCTGCGGGCAGCGATCACGACCACTCCACGGTCGTCCGCGAGACCAGCGACGTGCGGGTGCTGGCAAGCGACCGGCGGGTGGACTGGGGTGAGGCGTCGCTGGAACTCGGATCGGTCGAGGTCACGAGCCAGGTCGTGTCCTACCTCAAGATCTCGCTCTCCGGCGAGCCGCTGGGTGAGCATCCGCTGACGCTGCCGCCGCGCACCCTGCGGACCCGCGCGGTCTGGTGGACGCTCCCGGACCACCTGCTGACCGCTGCCGGGCTCACCGAGGCGGACATTCCAGGCGCTGCCCATGCCGCGGAGCACGCGTCCATCGGCCTGCTCCCCCTCTTCGCGACCTGTGACCGTTGGGACATCGGCGGCGTCTCTACCGGTCGTCATGCCGACACGGGACGGCCGACCGTGTTCGTGTACGACGGACATCCGGGCGGAGCGGGCTTTGCCGAACGCGGATTCGAGGCGGCGCACGAGTGGCTGGGGGCGACCCGTGCCGCCATCGCCGGCTGCGGATGCGACGACGGGTGCCCCGCATGCGTACAGTCACCGAAGTGCGGTAACGGCAACCATCCACTCGACAAGTCGGGCGCCGTCGGACTCCTCGACGTCCTACTCGCGAACGCACCCGACCGGCAGTGATCGTCGAGGGCGGCAGCGACGGGCAGCCGAGCGCTTCTGCGAGACTCCAGAACTTGGCAGAGCGGTAGGTGACTGCGTAATTTTGGCCCAGACGAGTTCCAGCTTGAACTCAGCGCACCTAGCCGTCGGAAAAGGCGTCCGGAACGGCGGCAAGGCCGGATTTTTTATATGACCTGGGCACGTGACCCCCGAATTCGGGCTTACCTCATCGTCGCCGCGCAGATAGCCGGCGTCGCTGTTGCCTATCACGGTGCCACCAGGCTCGGGATGATGGGCTCATCGATCGGAAACATGAGTCCGTTCTGGCCGGCTTCGGGTGTCGCTCTCGTTGCATTGATGGTGTTTGGGCTACGCGTCGCTCCCGGAATCATGCTCGGCTCCCTGCCTCTCGAGATCGCGCTGGCGCCGACGATCGTTCCGGCAGTGGGAGCCTCGGTGGGGGACACGCTCGGACCCTTGTGCGGCTGCCTACTGCTGCGATGGGTGGGTTTCCGCCCAGAGCTGGATCGGTTCAAAGACGCGGCGGCCCTTGTCCTTCTCGGTGCTTTTGCGGCGACATTGGTGAACGCATTCTTCGGTCCTACCATCCTTCTGCTGACCGACCAGATTCCGGAGCGCCTCTTCGGGCCGACCCTGCTCATCTTCTGGACCGGCGACGTCATCGGGGTCCTGGCCGCCGCGCCCCTGCTCTTCTCGCTGCGCAGATTTCCCCAGCTTCGCACCATGGGGTGGCGCGCCTGGGCAGAGATCGGGTTGTTGGCCGCAGTCTCCTTTGTCGTTCCCTTTGTCGAGCTTCGTGAAGTCGGCCTGTTCTTTCTGGCGTTCCCCATCATCGCGTGGGCGGCTTTGCGTTACCAGCTGATAGCGGTCACACCGTGCACGTTCATCATTGCCGTCGTGGTGGTCGACGCGGCGACCCGCGGTGTCGGCCCGTTCGCTGGCGAGGACGTGATGAGCCGGATGGTCGAGCTGCAACTCCTCAACGGTTCGTTGGTGCTCGGCGGGTTGTTCTTTGCGGTGGTGATCAGTCAGCGCGATCGCGCACGGCTCGACATCGAGCGGGCGTGTACCCGGCTCACCGAGGTCATCGAACACATCGAGGATCGCGAGAGCCTCCTCCAGGCGGGAAAGTTGCCCTATGTGAAGGCCGCAAGCGAACTGCCTAGCCCGACCGACCCTCAGGAGTCGCCGCAGGGTGAGCGGTCACCGAACTCCGGGTGACACCGCGCCGAGCGTCTGGTCCCTCGGCGCCCACCAGCGATGGGCCGGCCCACGTCCCACGTAGGACGTGGGCGTCAACTCGCCTCCTGAGGATTCCGGTACGCCACCTGCTCCATCCCGGTCGTCGCGGTGAACTGGAGCCGATAGCTGAGGACCGCTTCTTCGCGGACGTTCATCAGGTCGGCATTGACGATCAGTGGCGTGAACGGGGTGGTCACGGTGCCGATCATCCACACATTCTCGTCGTGCGCGGCAAGGATCTGTCGACCCAGCTCCTTGCGTGCCTCGTCGTCGATCTCGGTCACCATCTGGTCGTACAACCGCTGCAGCTCACGGAACTGTTCCGGTGGCTCCACTCCCGCCTCACCACCGGTCTCGTACCACTGACCGTAGGCGGGAGCCCAGTAGGTGAAGGCCGAGGTGGGCACGTACCACACCGGGTCGACGTCCCACAGGATTCCCGCAACCGTGTAGCCAGGGATATCCACCAGGTTTCCCGTGACACGCTCTGACCACAGGGTCCGGTCGATCCTCTCGAACTGCGCCTTGATGCCCACCTCTCGCCAGTGCTGCTTGACGAGTTCGTACGCGTCGGTGGCGTTGGCCGATCCACCGTACTCGTAGGTGAAGGTGGTGATGAGGAGCTCGAGGGTCTCGCCGTCTGGCCGGAGGCGGAAGCCCTGGCCGTCCCGTGCTTCCAGTCCGGCCTTGTCGAGCAGGGCGTTCGCCTTGTCCACGTCGTACTCGGTGAACCGCTCGCCCGTACCCTCGACGAAGTAGTCGTCCTGAGGAACGGCGCACGGTTGCCGCGTACCGCCAGCGCCGCCGTAGAGGATCTTGTTGAGCTCGTCCCGGTTGAGGGCGTGGGACAGTCCGGCGCGGAAGTCGATGTTCTGCATCAGTGCGCGGAGCGCCGGATCCTTGGTGCTCTGGTTCATGTACATCGCGATCCATGGCGCGTCACTTGCCCACCGCAACACCCGGTAACCGCCCTTGTCCGCCGACTCCGCCAGCAAGGGCAGGTCGCCGATGGGGACGCTTTCGAACTGCAGGTCGAGGTCGCCGTTGATCGCCCGAAGCGTGATGACCTCTGGATCCAGCAGTTCCTCGACGAGGCGATCGACGTACGGCAGTTGGTTGCCGCTGGTGTCGACCTTCCAGTAGTAGGGATTGCGCTCGGCCACCGCTCTCGATGTGCCGCCGCCCTTGGTCTCGACCTTCCACGGCGCCATGACCGGACGGTCGGGATTGGTGGCCGGGCTGTTCCGGTCGATGAAGTAGTCGACCCAGGTGTCGAACTTCGCGTCCTTCGACTTCGCCTCCAGCTCGTCCTTCGGTACGAAGTCGGGGTGGAACTGGCTGAGGTAGTGCTTCGGTGCCAGCATGCTCCCCTGAAAGGCGCCCCGGAAGGCCAGCTGCCGCAGGAGAAGACCGTGTGGCGCCGGGAAGTTGAACGTGATCGTGTGGTCGTCGACCTTCTTGATCGTGCACGGCTTGCCACCGACGGCGAGCCACGTCGGGAACACCGGCGTGAGTTCCTTGTTGGACAGGATCGCGTCGTAGTAGAACATCACATCGTCAGCGGTGAAGGGCTTGCCGTCTGACCACCGGGCACCCTCGCGGAGGTGGAAGGTATAGACCTTCCCACCCTCACTCACCTCCCACGACTCCGCGAGCCCTGGTTCCACCTGCGTCTGTCCCGGTGCCCACTCCACCAGGCCTTCACGGGACACGATCATGAATCGAGATGATGGTGCGAGTGTCGTGGCCATGCGGATCGTGCCGCCGTAGCGTCCGACTCCCTCCAGCGGTGACACGACCGCCGGCGATCTGGGCAGACGTTCGGTGACGGGTGGCAGCTTTCCCTCCTGGACGAGTTCCGCCAGCATGGGCGCTTCCTTGCCCTGGGCCTCACCGCGGCCGGAGCCTTCTTCGTCCCGCTTCGTCGGCTCGGTGGTCAGCAGGTCGCAGCCGGTCACCAGATAGGTCCCGACGAGCGTGCCGCTCGTCCACTTCAGGAGCGCGCGCCGGTCCATGTCGGAGGCTCGTCTTCGTGTCATCGTCCGATCAACTCATCTCGAGCATGGAGGGGTGATGCAGGGAGAACTCAGAGCTCCGGACTTCCGGTCCTGACCGAACCTCCGTCGTACTTCTAGCAGCCAGCCCGAAGGTCGTCAAGGTCGCGCGGACCGATGAGGACCGGTCAAGTGCCGTCAACCGGATGGAAGGCTCGCCCGCTCGCGGACCCTCCCGTCACCTTCGAATGCGAGCAGCCGATGGGTCACCTTCTCGATGAAGTAGCGGTCGTGGCTGACCACGACGACAGCGCCCGGGAAATGGACGAGTGCCCTTTCCATCACCTGCGTACTGGTGAGATCGAGATGGTTGGTGGGCTCGTCGAGGATGACCGCCGCCGCTCCCGAGAGCAGGCACTGTGCGAGGGCGACCCTGGCCCGCTGCCCGCCCGACAGCGTGCGGATCTTCTGCTGAAGGTCCATCTCCGAGAACTGGAAGAGGGCGAGGAAGCGGTTGACCTTCCGGCGCGGTGCGTGAAACGCCATGCTGTCCGGCAGCGCGTTGACGGCGTGGCTTACGGTGTCGTCCGGATCCAACTCCGCCAGCATCTGGTTGTAGTAGATGAATCGCGTTCCCTTGCTCCACCAGACGCGACCCGCGTCAGGTGGGGACACCCCCGCGAGTACGTCGAGGAGCGTCGTCTTCCCGCAGCCGTTGGGACCTGTGATCGCGAAGCGGTCGCCGCGGTGGATCTCCAGGGAGAGGTCCTCGAAGACGACATGGGGTCCGTACGCCTTCGTGAGGTTCTCCACGCGGCAGAGGTCGTTGCTGACATAGAGGTTGTCGTAGATGCTGGTGATGATGTTGTCGACCGGGCGCGGTGTGGCGTCCTTCCTGATGTTCGCCAGTCGTCGTCGAAGGTGCGGCGTGGGGTTCCTGGCGGCTTCGCGCCGGTCGGCGATCGCCTCCTGCTCGTAGGCCAGTAGCTCCTCTTCATGGACGAACTGTCGCTCCAGCGTCTTGAGCCGCAGCTGCTTCTTGCGTACGTAGTCGGTGTAGGTCCCTTCGTACTCCTGCAGGTGATAGTTCTCGATCTCCACGATGCGATTGGCTACCACGTCGAGGAAGTGGCGGTCGTGCGAGACGACGATCAGGGCACCTCGGAACCCCTGGAACCAGGACTCCAACCATCGCAAACCGTCCAGGTCGAGGTAGTTGGTCGGCTCGTCCATCGAAAGGACGTCGGGTGCCTGCAGGAGAATTCGCGCGAGCGCAGCCCGGTTCCGCCAGCCTCCGGAGAGCCGGTCGACCGGCAGGTCGCGATGGCTGGTGCTGAACCCCAGCGTGGTCAGAACAGTGTCGATCCGGTTCTGGTAGGTCCATCCGTCGAGCGCCTCCATCTGCTCGAAGAGCGCTGCCTGCCGGGCCAGGAGTCTGGTCATCGAGGGCTCGTCGGAGGCTTCGTCGAGGGAGACCTCGAGATCGGTGAGTTCCTTCTCCACAGCATGGATGTCGGCGAACAACCCCTCCAACTCCTCGACGATGGTCTGCGTTCCGCTGAGCTCGGAGAACTGCGAGAAGTATCCGATGGTGACGCCCTCGGTGATGTCGACCGTGCCGGCATCAGCCTCTTCACGGCCGAGAACGAGATCGAGAAGCGTCGTCTTCCCGACCCCGTTGCGGCCGATGAGTCCGATCTTGTCGCCTTGGCTCAGGCGAAGGTGGACCTCGCGCAGGACGACGTTCCCGTCGAAGCTCTTGCTGACATCAGCCAGGCGTATCCAACTCACAACGACTCCTTTCGGTCGTGGAAAGCTGCGTGTGGGTGGGCGTTTCGGTGGGCTGCGTCCGGCTCGAGAACGAAAAAGCACCCGAAGCCACACCGGCCGAGGCGTACGAACCCGGCTGGAACATGGCTTCGGGTGCTCTGAGCAAAGCTTCCGTGAGCTAGCGCGCCAGTGCACTACCCGAGTACATCGACGCGTTCTCCCGAGGGGTGGTGATGAGGTTTTCGCGCACGCTAGCAGCAGCGGGCTCCGTCCGTACAACGGTTTTCCTCCGCCGCAGTGTATGTGTGTCGGCGTGGCAGAACTCAGATAACGTTCACCTGTCTCACGGGAACGAGACACCACGCACCATGGAGAGATATCAGTGACCGGCAGGAAGCAACCTCCAACCTCACGCATCACACAGCCGTACATCGTCGCGCCCGAGGATCAGGCCGCCGTGGAATTCTTCGGTCATGTCGCGCGCGTGCGGCTGGGTGGCGAGCACTCGGCTGGAGAACTGGCCATCATCGACAGCACCATGTCGCGGGGCTCCGCGAGCCCTGTGCACCGTCACCTCCACGCCGCCGAGACGTTCCTCGTCCTCGAGGGCACCCTGCGTGTGCGCGTCGACCGAGAGGAATTCAGCGTCGGCGCGGGCTCGGTCGCGGTGCTGCCGAAACTGATCGACCACGCCTTCCTCGTGACCAGCGACCACGCGCGGCTCCTCTCGCTGCACACGCCCGCGGGATTCGACGAGTTCGTCCTGGGCGTTGGTCATCCACCTGAGCTCACCGACGCCGCGATCGATTCCGAGGAACTCGCGCGCATTGCCGTCAGGTGTGGCATCGAGCTGGTCGGTCCGCCGATGACGCTCTGAGACGCTGATGCTGACGCTGACCTGGTGACCTCACTCGGCGCGACACATCGCCACCGGGCGAGGGCAGCCTGCGACGCCGGTTCCTGATGCGGCATCAGCTGGCCGGCGTACCGCGTAGATAGTGCGGCGACAGGCTGACGATCAGCCGGACATTCCCGACCACCGTCGAGTCGTCGGTGTCGACATGCGTACCGGCCCAGTCGACCGCCTGCGTGCGAAGGCCGTCGTCTCCGGCCAGCAGGACGCCGGCGAGATCAGTGAACAGCCGCTTGCAGGCCTGGTCTCCTGGGCCGTACACGCACAGTCCGTGCACGGCCCGCACCCGTTCCTCGCCGTCGTACTCGATGTTGACCCGGAGATCGTGCGCGGACTTGCCACGTGGCGTGCAGCCCATGAGTGTCGACGCACCGCTGGACGGCTCGGTGCCGGTGTCGGAGACCTCGCACGTCCATGACCGCGTTCCGGCGAGCCAGTCCTCGGCAAGGCCGGAGACCGTAACGCCGCGCAGGTGCCGTTGCGAGGCATCGGGAAAGTCAGCCGTGACGGCGGGCGGACCGGTCGGACCCACCGGCCTCGAACCCACCCGGTGGCCGACCGCCACACCCGCAGAAGCACCGACAAGAAGGGCGATCACGCACGAGACGACCAATGCCATCCAACGGCGTCGACGGACTGGGTGAGCGGGCATGTGCGGGTACGCGGGGGGCCGCGAAGGAGACGGTTGCCCCGGCGGGACGGGTGGGTGCCGTTGTTCGGCGGGGACCTGCGGAGTCATCGCGGCACCACTGTTCTCACCTCGAAGTCGATGACCTGCTCGTCGTCGGCATCCACGCGGTAGCCGTAGCCGCCGACGGCGGCGTGCGTCGTGCCGCCCTTCTCGATCTGCCGGCCGACCCAGGTTCTGATCCGCTGCGCGAACGCCGGGTCATACGCATAGGGCAGCTGCGCCAACCAGGACAGGTACGCGATGGATGTCGTGCCTGGCGGGCCGTCGACCGACGTGCTGACGCGTGCCGAGTACTCGTGGACCTGTCCTCCGATCACCTGGAGCGACAAGGCGTACTCCGTGACACCGATCTGGAGCACGCAGCTCCACCTGTCGAGGGTCCGGTTGCACTCGTGGCCCTGCGTCTTCAACGTACGAATGACGCTCGCCGCCTCCAGCGACGGTATGCACAGGTGCGCCGAACCCCTGCACGGCAGAGGGCCGAAGTCAGGAGTGTCGCGGTTCGCCACCGTGTACCCGCCGAGCCCACCGGCCGCGCAGGCGAACATCCCGACCAGCAAGGAGAGGAGTACGGCACGTGGCGTGCTCATATCGCGCCTCCGCGTACGAACGCTGCCCACCGCTGGAGGAACGCCCGCCCTCGCACGCCCACGACGCGTCGGCAGATGCCGTCGAAGATCGGCGTGTCGACCAACGAGGCTCCGCCGATCTCGCCCTGCTCGATGACGCTCGCGTAGAACTCGACCGCGGCGTTCTGTCCTTTCACCTTGTCGACGTAGGCGAACACCGAGGCACCCAGGTCGTAGTTGAACGCGACGTTCTCGCCGTAGAACGCGTCCGACTCAGGTGGCTTCCCGGAGAACCGGCCTTCCAGCACCGCGACCCGTACGACCAAGCGCAGATCAGCCATTCTGCTCGGGCTGCCCACCGTCTCCACCCATCGGGCGAAGCCCTCGATCGCCCACCTCGGCGCCGCGGTGACGAGCCCGCCGAAGCCGGCCTCGACGCTGGTCGCGCGGGCCGTGACCGCGTGCGCCAACTCGTGGCGCATCACGAGTTCGGGATCGCTCCACGGCCCGCTGCCCTGCAGGTTGACGACGATCCGTGCACCGGCGTACTGGCCGCTGTAGGCTTCGCCGCTCTTTCGTACGCCCTGCAAGGGAATCTGGGCGCCCTCGACTCTCGGGTCGAAGTTGTCGTAGGCACCGATGCTGTACCAGTTCTTGAAGTTCTGGGTGTTCTTCGTGAGAAACAGGATGTGGCCGGGAAACGTGAGACGGTCACCCCAGATGGCCTCGATGTCGCGGAGGTGTGTTCTCGCGGCGTCGGCGTACTGCTCGAGATCGGTGACACTGCCGTCGCCCGCGATCCAGACCTTGCCCGCCCGGATGATGTGCAGTGGCGTGTAGTTCCACGGCGCGTCGGCCATCGGCCCGTTCACCCCGAGTTCCTCGGCCGTGTGGACGTCCAGTCCCTTGATCTCGACGATGGCGAGCTTGTCGTGCCGAGCGACCAGCGTGTACTGGAATGTCTCGGCGGGCGCGAACCCGTCCGTCTGGACGTCAGTCACGAGCTGGGTGATCTGGATGACCGGATCGAAGCGGAGCAGCCTGCCCTCCTCGGCATGCGATGCCCGGTCGAGAACGTAGTCGAACCGGGTGAACTCGAGCTGGCGCAGGTTGGCGAAGACCATCTTCTGCTCGCTGATCAGCCGGCGGTTTCGATCGTCGATGTCGGCGAGGAAGGTGCGCTCGTCGTCGTTGCGCAGCGCTTTCACCCGGCGGTCGAGGATCTCGCGTAGGGCCTGGGTCTGGGGATCGGTGGAACTCTGGTGGCGAATGACCTTGATGGTGGGCCGCTCCGCCTGGCCACAACCCGCCGCCGCGAGTCCGGCCAACAACACCGCCCGCCTGGACACTGACACACCGCCATCGCGGCTTTGGGTGTCGAGGTCGAGGTGCGTTCCCATCCGGCACACACCTCCTCGGGACGAATGGAGATTCCGTGCAGCCCATCCGTCCTTGGCCGCATCGTGAGCAGGGCAGGGACTTCGAGCTCCTGAACGATGCGATGGTGGCCGGAAGTACGCCCACTGGCGCGCAGAAGCTACCACCGGCCGTGCCACCATCGGACCTGAATTCCGACGAGGTCCGGCAGCGGACACGACCCCGGGGGAACCTCACCCGAGGTGTACGTGAACGCAGAAAGAAGCCGGGTGGCCCGAACGACTCGGTTGTTCGGGCAACCCGGACTTCTCGGACAGGGTTTGAGGGCGGAAGGTGCCTAACGAGCGGGGTCTGATGCGTCGATGGCCGCCATGTCGACCAGCTGGTAACCATCCTCTGTCTCGACGTAGTAGAGCCGCTCGTCGCCCATCATCCGAAAACCGCCACCGTCCAGGGCCGCGACCCTGCCGGCCTTCCCCGTCCTGATGTCGTAGATGACGGACCTGGACCCGTCCTCGGCGAGAACGAAGCGATCCCGGGCCGGCTGGTTGCCGTACGTGACCGAGGTCATGACGCTCCCGACTTCGCGGTGGCCCGTGCCGTCGCGGCGCTGTACCGCCCCGCCGTCGTCCGTGGCGCCCACACACCACTGCACCCGACAGGTCCACAGACCGTCGCGTTCGGTGGCAATGCGTTCCTCCCCGGTCTGGAGGTTGCGCAGCGTCCGATAGGTGATCTCGTCCGGCATGCTGCCGGACCAGGACTGACGCGACCGCACCGGAGTGCCGACCCACGGCCAGTCGACGAGGCCGAAGTCGTCGGTCCCCTCGATCAACTCTGCCTCTCCTCCGGCAGCCAACGGAGCCTGGTAGACGCCGCCGCCGGAGTGCGACCACATCACCTGGCCATCGGTGATCGCGATGTCACCTTCCACGCCGCCCTTGGCGTGGACGCGACCGACCAGATGCGCCTCGCCGCCCGCGAGGGGTGCTGCCCACAGCTCGACGCTGGGCAGGCCCATGTCCGGATGGGCGATCCACCACACGACGTGTCCCTCGCCGACGGTGAAGTTCGAGGCGAAGATGGTCGCGTCCTTCGGCGTACGCACGGTTGTCACCTTGCGGGCGGTCCGGTCCTGGATGTCGTACAACCACAGCTCGCCGACGTTCTCGAAGCCGGCGTCGACCGAGACTAGGACCGTGCGGTCGTCGACCATGGTCTGAGGACGGAACTTCCGCCCGTCGGCCAGGCGGTCGGGGACGTCATGGACGGCCGCGGGCCAGATCTTCTCGACGGGCTCGGAGGTTGGAGCCTCCCGTCGCACCTTGCCGGACCCGGCAGCGGGCAGGTCGGCCGGCGGGTCGGCGGGCGTGAGAGTCGTGTCCCCACCGGACGCCCCGGGCGTGCCGAACAACGCCGCGGAACCTCCCGCCACCGCGAGGACGGCACCGGTCGCGAGGAAAATCTGCCCTCGCTGCCTCCGGCGTCGGTGCCGCCGTTCCAGCTGGTCGAGCAGCCCGGGTTCAGGTCTCGGTGCCCGGCCTGCCGCGCTTTCCAGCGTCGTCACCAGTTCGTGTTCGATGCGTCGTGTCATCGGAGCTTTCCCTCCTTTGCGCCAGCGTCGGCCGGCTCGGCAGGTTCCGGGAAGCGCGACCGCAACTTCTCCAGAGCTCGGGCTGCCTGACTGCGGACGGTCCCGCGAGAGATCTTGAGGATTCCCGCGATCTCCTCATCGGTGAGGCACTCGTAGTAGCGCAGCACCAGGACCGCCCGCTGTCGCCGCGGAAGCGGTCAACGCGTCCCACAGGCCGTCCCGAAGCTCGGCCAGGTCGAACGTGTGGTCGGTGTATGGCTCCTCGGGCATCGTCGCGACCAGCGTCTCGCGGCGGCGTCGTCGCCAGATGCTGACGTGCAGCCGGGCCATCGTGGTGCGGACGAAGGCCTCGGGTTCGCGTTTGTTGGCGACCCGATGCCATGCCGTACGCAAGCGGACGAGTGCCTCCTGCATCAAATCGGCGGCATCGTGCGGGTTTCCGGTCAGGACGTAGCCGTAACGAAGCAACGCCGGTGCCCGGGTCGCCACGAACACCTCGTAGTGCTCGGTCTCGTCATTCACACATGGCCCCCTTTCCTGCATCCGAGACGCGGCACCCGCCGGAACTGTTGCATCACCCCGCCCATGCTCTTCGGCACGAGGTGAGAGGCACGGATAGTCGCGAGGAGGGGCAGATGGGCGGCACGAGGTCGGATCCGGTGTCAACATGTGAGGTAAACCCGTCGCAGTAGGTCGTACTTCTACCGGTTCTCCGCTGTGAGGAACGCCGGGGTGCAGTCGGTGCTGAACACCGGAGCCGGCGTGCACGCCTCCCTGGTGATGACGAGCGCGGTGGTGCTCTGCCCAGTACACGTCGAAGGTGGCGGGAACAGCGGAGTCGGGTGGTGCGGTCACCACCGTTCACCGCCGCCGCTCAAATGCCGAACTTGGTTGGATCTGTAGTTTTTGCCGTGCATTAACTCTTTCCTCACCGATTCGGGACTTAGAGGCTGATCAGACCGAACGGGTGTTTCACGACCGCAGTAGCCCCGATGCATCGCTTCGTTTTTTCTGTCAAGATGGCGTTATGGCGCGTAAGAAGACCACGGTGTACATCGAGGAGTCGCTGCTGCGGGCAGCCAAGATCGCTGCCGCTCGATCAGGCAAGCGCGAGTACGAGATCTTCGAGGAAGCCCTGAGCCGGCACCTTGGATTCACTCGTGCGGTCGAGAACATCTGGACCGGCATCAGCCCCGAGGATGCTCCCACCGAGGAGGAGGCCGCCCGAATCGCGGCCGAGGAGCTCGCCGCCGAGCGAGTCGAACGTCGCCGCAAGGCGGGCTGAGTCCTGGCGCCGAGGATCCGGGTCGTGATCGACCCGAACGTGTGGATCGCGGGCCTGATCAACCCGTACGGCACCCCTGCCCGGGTGATCGAAGCGGTCATGGCCGATCGCATCACAGCGGTGGTCTGCCAGGAGCTGCTCGACGAGCTGGCCGGCGTCCTCGCCCGTCCAAAGTTTCGACGCTGGATCAGTCTCGACCAGGCGGCGGCGTTCGTGGAGACCCTCGGGGCTCGAGCCGAACACCACAGCGACCTCGGCCCGCCCGAACGTCGGGTGCGTGACCCAGACGACGACCATCTCGTCGCACTGGCCGATGCCGCGGTAGCGATGCTCGTGACCGGGGATGCAGACCTGCTCGAGGCGAAACTCGATCCGCCAGCGACTACACCACGGGAGCTTCTGGACACGCTCTAGCACGCCACGCCGCATACCGCGGCCTAAGAGTGGTGCGGTACTCGGTGTCGGGTAGCGACGCCCGTCCGCTGGCCGGCTACCGGGTCGGCGGGGGTGGGTCGACGGTGCGGTTCAGCCCGAACGTGTCCTCGCCGCTGACCACGACGCACGCGTGGCCGGGGAAGAGTGGTGGCGCATCCTGGTCGAGGAGAGCGACGAACGGCACGGTGTACCTCGCCGACAGCCCCATCCGGCGCCGGTCGGAGGTGTTCTTGTGCGAGTGGTGCAGCAGGCGTTCGTTGAAGATGAAGAACTCGCCGGGACGCAGCACCATGTCGACGGCAGCGGACGTGTCGACGGCGGCGGGGTCGGCTTCCTGCCCGAACGCCATCCCTTCGCGCGCCGGCAGATGTCGTACGACGGTGCGGTGTGAACCGGGGATGATCTGCACGCAGGAGTTCTCGGTCGTCACCTCGTCGACTGCCATCCAGATGGAGATGTTCAGCGGTGGCTCGATCGGCCAGAAGTTCGCGTCCTGGTGCCAGGGGATCTCCTTGCCACCAGGGTCCTTGGTGAAGAAGTAGCTCGCCCAGACCACGATGTCCGCACCGATCAGGCCGCGGAGCCTGCCGACGATCTCCGGCGCCGCGATCACGTCGTGGAGGAACCGGTGGTCGAGGTGCCTCGCCTGGAGTGGGTTCTTCGGGTTGCGGCCGGGCGTCGGCAGCACCTCGTCCTCGATCCGCCGCCGGAGGCCGGTCATCCGGTCCACCGGCATAGCGGTGTACGGGCCCAGGAAGCCGAGCTCGTGGAACTGCCGTACCTCGTCGCGGCTCAGCGTGGCGGCCGCCCGCCCGGTGGTGAGCCCGGTGGCGTGCCCGGTGACCTGCTCGGTGGCGTGCTCGGCGGCATGCCCCGCGGCCGGCGTCGTGGTCGTCGTCATAGGTCGATCGTCCCGCGTGGGTGGCACGGGCTCCATGCCCCGGTTCGTCGGAAGTTTTGCACTGGATCGGTGTGTGAGAATCGGCCGCGTGGTGTCGCGCTGGCAGCAGGACTGGCTCGATCTGATGCGGACCGAGGGCGACCAGGTGGTCGGCACGCTCTTCGGTTACGACCGGCTGCCAGGCACCTGGGCGCTCAATTTCCCGCGTGGCCTGCCCGAACACCTCGTCTACCTCGTCGTGGCGGGATCGGCGGGCGGCGAGGTGGCGGGCATGGAGGTGTCCTTGGCCGCGGGATCGTTCTTCTGGGTGACTCCGGCGACGCCCTTCCAGTTGCATGCAGCCGGGGATGCCGGCCTCACGTTGTACCGCCTCCGGGTGGCGAGCGACACTGCCGGCTGTCCGGCTGGACACCTGGTGGTGCCGGGCGCCTGGCAGGTGCGTACGACGTTCGATGCCCTGGTCATCGAGCTTTCCGGTGCCCTTGCGTTCCGTGCGGAGCGGTTGCGGGCGTTGCTGGTCGTCCTCTTCTCAGACGTCTTCCGGGCGGCGGCGCGGCATCGGCGTACACCCCCGCTCGACGATGATGACCGTGCGGCGGTGGAGTCCTACGTCGATGCCCGTCCGGCGGAGCGCCTGAGCGCGGAGGACCTCGCGGCGGTGGTCGGGCTCAGCGAGGACTACTTCGTCCGCCGGTTCCGCCAGACGTTCGGGCTCGCGCCGCGGTCATGGCTGGTCAGGCGACGGATCCAGGCCGCGATGCTGCGCCTGGACGAGTCGAGTGACCCGGTAGCGATGGTCGCGCGGGAGCTGGGCTACCCGGACGTGTTCCTGTTCAGCCGCCAGTTCAAGGACGTGACAGGCATGTCGCCGCGCGCATGGCGGGCGAGGGGTTCGGTGCTTCGCTGACCCTTGTCCACAGCTGACTGCCGGTGCTGGCCACTTCCCGCCTGGTGACCAGCACCGCCAAGACGTGCATGCTGTGACGCGAGTATGCGTATAGCGGGTAAGCGACTCCACGATCTCAACAGGCGGCCACAAGTGCCGGGCGCTCGACCAGGAGGACCAGATGAGACCGGACGGCAACAACCCTGGTGCCTCCACGAGGCGGCGTTTCCTGACGACAACCGGCTTCGTGACGCTGGCCGCCGCGTCCCTGCCCGGCTGCGACCTGCTCTCCACCGACCCCGGTGGGGGACGGGACGCCGGTCGCAACCGCGGTCGGCCCGGCGCCAAGGAGTCGCCGATGCTGGCTGACCTGGTCAAGGCCGGGAAGCTCCCGAAGCTGGCCGAACGCCTTCCGAAGGTGCCGCTCACGGTCACGCCCGTCGACGAGGTGGGGACGTACGGCGGCGAGTTGCACAGCGCGATCCTGGGGGCCGCCGAGGCGATCCAGCTCAACCGGGTCGTGGGATATGACTACCTGATGCGGTGGAGCCCGGACTGGGACCCGGAGCCGATCCCCAACATCGCCGAGTCGGTCGACGTCACGCCCGACGCGAAGCAGTTCACCTTCCACCTACGGGCCGGAATGCGCTGGTCCAACGGCGATCCGTTCACCGCCGAGGACATCGCCTTCGCGCAGAACGACGTCTTCAACAACCGGGACCTGTTTCCCGCCGCAGCGGCGAACCCGGTGACGGCAGAGGCGCTCGACCCGCAGACGGTCCGGTTCAGCTTCGACAATCCGCACGGGCTGTTCCTGCAGGAACACGCCTCGACGGTGGGACAGCAGTTCGTCACCAAGCCGGCGCGCTATCTCAAGCAGTTCCACAAGAAGTACAACCCGGATGCGGAATCCCTGGCGAAGAAGGAGAAGTTCGCGAGCTGGACGGAACTGTTCTTCGCGAAGACCGACATCTGGGTGAACGCCGATCTGCCGACACTCTTCGCCTGGAAGATCAGCACCGGTGTCGGCGACGGCGCGCGCGTCATCCTGGAGCGGAATCCGTACTACTGGAAGACCGATCCCGACGGGCGGCAGTTGCCGTACATCGACAAGGTTGTCTACGCGGTCATCTCCGATCCGGAAGTCATCCTCACGCAGGTCCTTGCCGGTGACAACGACTTCCAGCTCCGTCCGAGCAACACACTGGCCAACAAGCCCGTGCTGGCCAGAAGAAGAGAACAGGGCGACTTCCGCTTCGCCCAGGCCGTCCCGTCCAACATGAACACCATGGTGGTGTGCCTGAACCTCACCCACAAGGATCCGGTCCTGCGCGAGATCTTCCGGAACAAGGACTTCCGGATCGGACTCTCCCATGCGATCAACCGCCAGGAGATCATCGATGCGGCGTACCAGAAGCAGGGTGAGCCGTACCAGGCGGCACCGCGACCGGAGTCGGAGTTCTACGACGAGGAGCATGCCAAGCAGTACACGGAGTACGACACGGGTCTCGCCGCCGAACATCTCGACCGGGTCCTGCCGGAGAAGGACTCCGAGGGATTCCGGCTGCGTCCCGACGGAAAACGCCTCAGCATCACGATCGAGTTCGCGACGGCAATCTGGCCCGAATTCCCCAGTGTGCTGGAACTCATCAGAGGCTACGCCAAAGAAGTGGGCCTCGACATCAGGATCAAAGGCGAGGACCGCGCCCTCTTCGACGTACGCACCGGAGAGGCGCAGCAACACGAGGCGGCGGTCTGGCAGGGCGCCGGTGGCTGGAACGACATCTACCTCAACCCCTACTACTACCTGCCGGTCAGCGCGGGTGCGACGTACTTCGGCCGCGCCTGGTGGGACTGGTATCTCAGCGGTGGCGAGAACGGCGAAGAGCCACCGGCGGCGACGAAGCGGCAGTTGGAGCTCTGGGACCAACTGCGGGCGGAAGCCGACGGCGGGAAGCGCACCTCGCTCATGAAGGAGATCCTCGCCATCACCCGGGACGAGTTCTACACGATCGGGATCAACCTCCAGCCCGAGGAGTACGCGACCGTCGCGAACCGGGTCCGAAACGTTCCCGACGAGATGCCGAACTCGTGGGTCTATCCCAGCCCCGGCCCCACGAACCCGGAGCAGTACTTCATTGCCTGACACCGCATTGCCTGACACCCGCGACCTGATCGGAGTGATCACCGCATGCGTCACGAAGAATTCTCCGCGGACCTGACCGTCATCGGCGGCGGCCTTGCCGGTTGCTGTGCGGCGATCGCGGCCGCCCGCCAGGGCGCCAGTGTGGCCCTCGTCCAGAACCGTCCCGTTCTCGGTGGAAACTCCTCCAGTGAGGTGCGGGTCTGGGTCTGCGGCGCCACCGGTCACGGCTCGCATCGCTACGCCCGCGAGACCGGCATCATCGGCGAGATGTTCGTGGAGAACCAGTTTCGCAACCTCGACGGGAATCCGTACTACTGGGATCTCGTCGTCCTCGAAGCGGTCCGCGACGAACCGAACATCACGCTCTTTCTCAACACCGACGTCCGCTCGGTCGAGTCCGACGGTCCCGACGACGCCCGGGTCATCCGTGCGGTCACCGGCTGGATGATGGGCTCGGAACGGGAGATCCGGTTCACGAGCCCGACCTTCATCGACTGCACAGGCGACGGTTTCGTCGGGTTCCTGGCCGGCGCGTGGTACCGCACCGGGTGCGAGTCCCGGAGCGAGTACGACGAGTCGTGGGCCCTCGAGGACGCGGACGACTCCACGTTGGGCAGCACGATTCTCTTCTACACCAAGGATGTCGGGCAGCCGGTGAAGTACGTACCGCCGAAGTTCGCCCGTGACATCACCACGACGTCGATCCCGGAGCGGCGGATCATTCGTACCGACCTCAACGGGTGTGCCTACTGGTGGATCGAATGGGGTGGGGAAAAGGACGTCGTCCACGACAACGAGGAGATCCGCGACGAGTTGCAGGCGGCGATCTACGGCATCTGGGACCACATCAAGAACTCCGGCAAGTTCGACGCCGACACTCTCACGCTGGAATGGATCGGTGCGGTCCCAGGAAAGCGGGAGTACCGCAGGTTCGTCGGCGACCACACGATGACGCAGCACGACGTGTTGGGCCAGGAGTTCTTTCCCGACCGCGTGGCCTTCGGTGGTTGGTCGATCGACCTGCATCCTCCCGGCGGGATGTACGCGACCGAACGGGGATCGCGCCACTGGCACGCGGACGGCAATTACCACATTCCCCTACGGAGCCTGTATTCGCGCAACGTCACGAACATGTGGATGGCCGGCCGCAACATCAGCTGTAGCCACGTGGCCTTCGGCAGCACCCGGGTGATGGCGACGTGTGCGGTCGTCGGCGAGGCGGCCGGGACGGCGGCGGCCCTGGCGACGCAGCGTGGCATCTCGCCGCGGGAGCTGGCGACACAGCAGATCGCCTTGGTGCACAGGGCGATGGTGAGATCGGACGCCTCGCTGCTCGGCGTGGAGAACACCGACCCCGCCGACCTCGCGTTGGCCGCCCGTGCGAGTGCATCGTCGACGCTGCGGAACCTGGCGGTCGAGACTTCGGCCAGCACGCTCGCTCTCGACACCCACGTCGGCATGGTGCTGCCGGCGGATCCGCGGCTCGGCTCGCTCGAGCTGCTGGTCGACGCCGACTCCGACACGGAGCTGACCCTCGAGGTGCACCACACCGGCAATCCGCAGAACTACATTCCCACCGAACTCGTGGAGACGGCGACCACGCCCGTGCCGGCGGGCCAGAAACAGTGGGTGACGCTCACGTTCGACTGGACACCCGGCCACCCGCAGAACGCCTTCGTGGTGGTGCGGGAGAATCGCCACATCGCTTTGCACTGCAGCGATTCGGCCGAGCCTGGGACGTTGTTCTTCCGCCACCGCACGCCTCCGCCGGGCGAGATCTACACCGAGCAGTGGCGGGAGTGGAAGCACATCCTGAACCGGGCGAGCGTGTGTTACCGCCTCGGCAGAGCGACGGACGCGTTCGACGCGCGGCACGTGATCGGCGGGTATGCGCGACCGTACGGCGGCCCACAGATGTGGGCGTCGGAACCACTGGCATGGGACGAGCAGCCGTGGGTGGAGCTCGCCTGGGAGGACCCGGCGACGTTCCGCGAGGTCGCGCTGATCCTCGACGACGAGGTGGAGGAGGATCTCATCAACCTTCACCACCATCGCACGCCGTACGACGTCATGCCCGGGTTGGTACGCCATTACCAGATCCAGGCCGAGGTCGCCGGGGATTGGACCACGCTCGTCGACGTGCAGGACAACCGCCGCCGCCACCGGGTGCACCAGCTCGACACGGACGTCACGGCGCGGCGGCTGCGGGTCGTGATCGAGTCCACCAACGGCGCGCCCCGGGCGCACGTGGTGGCCGTCCGGGTCTACGCCGAACCACGTTGAGCCGGGCGCTGGCCTTGGCATTGGGTGAGGGTGCCCTTCCTCCAGCGCGGCATTGGATGATGGTGCCCTTCCTCCAAGGGCCGGGACGGCAAGGGCATGCACATGACGAGTACTAAGCTCTGGGTATGCGTGAGGAGGTCACCGGGTCGTCGCAGAACCAGGCCCTGGCGCGCGGGCTCGAGGTGCTGCGGGTGCTGGTCGACGAGAGCGAGCCGGTGACGGGCACCGAGATCGCCCGCCGGCTCGGCCTCCATCAGAGCTCGATCTCCCGCATCCTCGCCACCCTGACCGAGGTGGGGTACGTACGCAAGACCGCCAGGGGTTTCGCCCCCGACTTCGGCGTCCTCTCGCTGGCCTCGGCGACGTCGCAGTTTCCGCTCATCCAGAAGCCGCGTGCGGCGATGAAGCAGATCGCCGCCAGCTGCGGAGGGCTCAGCCCGTCGCTCGGCATGCTGTGGCGGGGCCAGATGATCTACTTCCTGCGGACGACCGAACACGGGGACACCATCGACTTCTGGTGGTCGGACTACCCGATCCACCTCTCGGCACCGGGACTCCGGCTCCTCGTGGACCTCCCGCGCGAGGAGGCGCTCGCGATCCTGCGCGGATCGCGACAGCGGTACGGCTGGGACGGGGAGAAGGGCGTCGTGCCGGCGTCCGAGGAGGAGGTGCTGGACCTCGCCGCGAAGAACGTCGCGCACGACGTGATCGTGCTCACCGGGTGGTTCCGGCGCGGATGGATGGGCGCGGCCATACCCGTCGAGGTCGAAGGGGAGCACCGGGTCGCCCTCGCCCTGGCCGGCCCGTCCGACGTGACCGACCTCGCGACACTTCAGCTGTGGTTGCACGACGCGCGTCGTACGGTGGAGGCCGCCCTCCGCCAGCCCACGACCGGCCGGTGACCGCGCACCCTCGGTAGACGGCCGCGGTGGCCTGCGCGACCAAGCTCGGCGGACGTCCCCGACCAGCCGGGTGACGACCTGGACGGAAGCGGCCACCGCCACATTCTTGACCGCGGAAATTAATCGGCCAGGATGCGAGGCGTGACCTACCGGATGAGGCGCCTGATGACGGCCGGCAGCACCCTTGCCGCAGCCGCGACCCTGTTGGCCGGAGGAGTGTTCGGCGTGCCGACCACTGAGGACTCCACGACCGACACCACGCGCAGGCAGCCGCGCGGTGACGAGGCGACACCCATCCGGGAGATCGTCACGGCGCCGACGGGAGCCGCCGTGGTCGAGCCGCCGTACCGCGGCTGGTCCAGTTGGAGCATGCAGTCCAGCAACTATCCCGGCCTCAACCCGCGCGGCCCGGCGAGCTGGCTGCACGAGGAGAACGTCCTCACCCAGGCGCGCGCGATGGCGAAACACCTGAAGCCGTACGGCTATGAGTACGTCAACATCGACTCTGGCTGGACGGCGACGTGGGACTGGCAGGGCGGCTTCGACGCACACGGCCGGCAGACGCCCGACCCCGAGAGGTTCCCGCACGGGATGAAGTACGTCGCCGACGAGATCCACAAGCTGGGCCTCAAGGCAGGAATCTATCTCGCGGTGGGGCTGGAGAAAGGGTCGTACGACAAGGGCGATCTGCCGATCGCCGGTGCGCCGGAGTGCAGTACGCACGACATCGTCTACCCCGACCTGCGCACGACGAACGGCTGGGACTCCTCCTACAAGATTGACTTCGACCAGCCGTGTGCACAGGCCTACGTCGACTCCCAGGCGGCCATGATCGCCGACTGGGGCTACGACCTGCTGAAGATCGACGGTGTGGGACCGGGTTCGTTCAAGTCCGGGCCCAACTACGACAACCGGCCCGACATCAGGGCATGGCACCAGGCGATCGCCGCAACCGGCAGGGACATCCAGCTCGAACTCTCGTGGTCACTGGACCGGGCGGCTGTCAAGGACTGGCAGGTCTACGCCGACGGCTGGCGGATCGACACCGACGTCGAGTGTTACTGCGACACGCTCGTCACGTGGAACAACTCCGTCGACAACCGGTTCTACGACGTGCCTGCGTGGGTGCAGCATGCCGGGCCGGAGGGCTGGAACAACCTCGACACGGTCAACGTCGGCAACGGCGAGATGGACGGACTGAGCGACGCGGAGCGGTACTCGTACATGACGCTGTGGGCGATCTCGGCCGCACCGCTCTACACCGGCGACGACATGACGAAGCTCGACGCGCTCGGCAGGAAGCTCCTGACGAACCGCGAGGTGCTCGCCATCAACGCGGCGGGACGGCCCGCGAGCCCGGTGGTTCCGGATGCACTGCAGCAGGTGTGGAGGGTCCAGAACGCCGACGGGAGCTACACGGTCGCGCTGTTCAACCTGGACCGCAAGCCAGCGGTGGTCGGTGCGCGGTGGTCCGACGTCGGCTTCGCTGGCCCGGCGGCCGTACGGGACGTGTGGGCGGACAAGGGCCTCGGGCAGCAGGCCGACGGATACGTCGCGATGCTGCCGGGCCATGGGAGTCGACTCCTGCGGGTGACACCGAACGTGCCGGCGCTGTCGGTCGAGGCGGAGGCGGCCGGCAACGAGCTGGCGGGTACGGCGAAGATCAACGAGTGCGACGGATGCGCAGGCGGGCTCAAGGTCGGCGACCTCGGCGAGGGCGCTTCGGTGACTGTCAAGGGAATCTTGACAGAGCGTGCTGGTGCCTACGACGTCACGGTTTCCTACGTCGACGGCTCGAGCGGCCGGGCGATCGGCTTGGCGGTGAACGGCGGCCCCGTGCAGGAGGTCATGCTCGGTGGCGCGGACGACGACCGCTGGGACCGACCGCAGGGTGAGACGCTCCGGCTGTCCCTGGCACGCGGACAGAACACTCTCACCTTCAGCAATGTCGGCGGCTATGGCCCGGACATCGACCGCGTCACCGTGCAGGCGCGGTGACCCTGAGGCCACCGGTCGCCGACGGGTGTCCTCGGATGCCCTCAGAGGCCCTCAGGTGTCGATGTAGTACTGCTCCGGATTCGTCCATCCCGGCGAGGGAAAAGTCGTCAACCACGGCACGGACGACGGCACGTTGTGCAGAGTGTTCTTGACGACGCTGTAGCCGCCGACCGGCAACGCCGTGCCGATGATGACGAACTCCTCGCGCGCGATGCTGAGGATCTGCTGGAACAACTCGTCCTGCCGGTCGGAGTCCGATGTCGCCTTCACCTGGTCGTAGAGCTCCATCTGGCGGCGGATCTGGGCCGGCGGTTCCTCACCTTCCTTGCCGCGTGAGGCGTACCAGGTCCCCCACGGGATCGCCCACTGGCAGCCGGCGTGGGAGGGGAAGTACCACGTCGGGTCGAGTTGGACGTCATCGAGGCCGGGATAGCCGTCGTCCATGACGGCGTCGTGCTGGTTGGCCTCCACCCGGCCGATGACGAGCTCACTCGCGCCGGTCTGGACGCGGGCTTCGACGCCGACACGTTCCCAGTAGCGCTTGGCGAGTTCGGCGATGTCGACCCACGTGGAGATCGTGCCCAGGCGTACCTGCAGGGTGAACGCCAGCCGCTCACCGTCCGGGCGCAGCCGGAATCCCTCGCCGTCCCGCTCGGTGTATCCGGCGCGGTCGAGGTGGTCGTTCGCCTTCCCCACGTCGTACGCGGTGTACTGCTTGGCGAGGCCTTCGTCGTAGAACTTCGAACCGCGCAGCGGCGATGTCTGCCAGGGATCGCCTTGGCGTTGCAGGACGGTGTCGATGATCTCCCGACGGTTCAGTGCGTACGACAGGCCGATCCGGAAGTCCTTGTTTCCGAAGACCTTCCGCAGGTTCGGGTCCTTGTGCGCGAGGTTGAAGACGAACGTCGCGGCGTTCATGTTCGACTGCGGGACGTCGATGAAGTGGTAGGCGCCCTTCTTCCGACTGGCCGCGATCACCGGCTTGTCCCGCACCACGGCGAACTCGTCCGGGACCAGGCTGTACCGCCCTTCCGTCGTCTGCAGGACGGCGACCTCGGGATCGGCGACGACGTGGATGACCACCTTGTCGATGTAGGGAAGTTGGCTGTCCTGTGGATCGGTCTTCCAGTAGTACGGGTTGCGCTCCGCGACCAGCCGGAGGTTTCCCGCCAACGGCTCGGAGGTCTTCCACGCGGCGATCGTGGGAATGTCGGGGTTCTGCCACCAGGCGATGTCGGTCATCCCGCCGCCACCCTTCGCCATGAACAGGTCGCTCCAGCGGGGATGCCCTTCCTGCTTGGCGATCGCGTCGGCGTCGGAGGCGTAGTCCTTGTGGAACTGTTCGAAGTAGTGCTTCGGGTACGCGGTGAGCACGTTGCCCGCCGAGGAGGCGAGGTGCTTCAGGAACACGCCGTTGGGTTGGGTGAACGTGAAACGCACGGTGCGATCGTCCACCTTCTCGACCCGTGCTGGCCGTCCGCCCGCGGTGAGCCACTCCGGGAACGCCGGAAAGAGCGCGGCATTGCCGATGACGTCGTTGTAGGCGAAGTCGATGTCGTCGGCGGTGCAGGGTTCGCCGTCGGCCCATCTCGTACCAGGCTTGAGATGGAAGGTGTACTCCCGTCCATCCTTCCCCGCCTCCCATTCGGCGAGGTTCGGAATCACTTCCGTCCACCCGCGGTTCCATCGCACCAGGCCGTCATAGCCGATGGCCGTGTAGATGAAGCTCGCGTCGGGGTTTCCCATGCAGGTGTTCCACGTGCCGCCGTAGCTGCCTGCCCGCTCGGTCGGTTCGACCACGAGCGGGCTCGCCGGCATCCGGTCCTTCCTCGGCGGAAGCTTGCCCGCCTTCACCTGCTCGGTCAGGCTCGGCGCCTCCGGCAGCCGTGGACCGGAGGAGTCAGCGTCACCCTTGCCTCTGTCGTTCGATGAAGGATCGGTGGAGAGCAGGTCGCAGCCCGTGGCCGTGAGCCCGAGGAGGGTGCCGGCGCCAGCGGAGCGAAGTACCCCTCGCCTGCTGAGCTGTGGGTGGGGAGATTCCATCGACTCATCCCATCCGCGCAGTGTGAGAACTGGACAGTGCCGTCGATCATCAAGCCAGCCAGCAAATCATGGACGGAGAACGCGTGCGGCAGATCCTGGCCGCTACCGGCCGTCGTGTCCGTACCGGACAGCACGGGCAGCACGTGTATCACGTGGTGGACCAGTCGTGGATGAGTGAAAGGAGTCGGCGTGTGAGGCGGTCTCGTTCCTCCTGGGTGAGAGAGGCGGCGAAGTGTGGCCAAGCGAATAGCAGAATCTCGATCTCTGCTGCGACCAGTGCGCGGTGAAACAGAGCGGGATCGACTTCGCGATGTGCGACGTACTCGCGCAGCATGGCCTCGTACGGCAACTCGGCGCCATCGGCATTGGCGCGTGACCACAGGAACGCCAGCTCGCTGGCAGGACATCCGACTCCTGCTACCTGCCAGTCGGCCCACACGATCTGCTCGCCTTCGCGCAGGAGGTTGTCGACGTGGCAGTCGCCGTGGCCGAAGCAGTCCGGTATGGCCCGGAGGGCCTCCACGAGCTGGTCTGGTTCGTCGAGAAGCGGTCGTACGCTGTCGGCGGCGCCCGTCGTGGGCCAGTAGGCCTCAGCAACGTCGATGGGTGGTAGGTAGGGAAGCTTCCGGTGCACCGGTGGATCGATCCAGGGATCCTCGCCAGGCGGCGGGATCGAGTGAATGGCCGCTAGTTGCCGTGCTACTTCTAGCCATGCTGGCCGGTCCCATTCCCGGGCAGGTCGCGCAGAACCGTGAGCAGACAGCAGCAGTGCGGTGAAGTGATCGTTGTCGGCGTACCGGAGCAGTCTGGGTGTCGTGACAGGTACCTGGTCGGCCAGCGTCTGATAGAAGGTGAGCTCTCGCCGGGCGTTGTTCTGCCAGTCGCCGGCGACGGTCACCTTCAGCACCGCAGCGTCTCCGTCGATCTGCACGCGATACACCCCGGAGCCGGACGCGCCGCCCGCCAGGTCAATGCGCGTGGCACCCAGCTCCAATCCCACAGATCGCATGACGCGGGCAAGCTCATCGTCGCGCATTCCACACTCCCATCGGTGCCAGTCAGGTACCGCGCCGCCATTGGTGACGACTACTCACGCGTTGTCAGGCCGGTGGGTCTCGGAGGACCTCGTACCTGAGCCAGATCATCACAGGTCCACAGCTGAACGGGACCTGGCTCCATCTCGATCCACTCCCTCTCAACCGCCGATGACCTCGACACGGCGGCAGACGCGACGCCGGCGGCGGGCGTTGCTTACTCGCCCTTGGCTACTGGCGTGTTCATACGGATGGGACGACCTCGCGCAGGGCGGATGGCAGGGGAGTCGCATGGATGACATGCAGGCTGGTGACCGCACGGGTGAGGACGACGTACAGCCGATGAAGGCCGCGCGGCTCCGCCTCGACGATCCGCGACGGTTCGGCCACCACCACGGTGTCGAATTCCAATCCCTTGGCGAGCGGGGCGGGGACGCACACCAGTCGTGACATCTCCATGGCATCCTCGGTCGCTCCGAGGAGAGCGGGTGCGAGCCCGGCGGCGAGGAGTCCTTCGTACAGTGTCACGACGTCGGCGTCCGCGGCGATCACCGCGACCGACCCCTCACCGTCGAGCGCCTCGTGGCTCGTCGCCACGAGCGTGTCGAGGAAGTCGTGGTCGCCGGTCTCGACGATGTGGAGTGCGCCCGGAAGCTCACGGACGCCTCTCGGCTGGCCGAGCGTCGGCGCGATGAGGGGGAGAAGCCGGGCGGCGAAGTCGATGATCTGTGCCGGCACCCGGAAGCCGCGGTCGAGTTCGGTCAGTCGGGCGTCCGGCATGTCGAGGTGCTGGAAGACCTGTGGCCACGAGCCGACCGCCCAAGGTGTCGTGGCCTGGGCGAGGTCGCCGAGCACGGTGGCCGACCCTGACCGGCACCGCCGGCGGAGTGCACGAAGCTGCATCGCCGACAGGTCCTGCGCTTCATCCACGACGAGGTGACTGAGGGAGCCGGTACGCCGTTCGATGAGGTCGGCGAGCTCGTCCAGGAGTACGGCGTCGGCATCGGACCACCTGGCCGACTTCCACGAGCGTGCGGGTTTGGGCCAGAGGAGGGTGGCCTGCTCGTCCGGCGTGAGATCGTTTTCAGCGGCCGAGGCCAGGAAGTCGGCGTCGGAAAGCAGCCGGAACAACACCTGCTCCGGAACGACCCTCGGCCAGATCTCGTCGATGAGCTGCTTGACCGGCTTCGACCTGGCGACGGCGTTCTGCACCCGGTCATCGGGTGACTCACCGCGCTGCTCCATCCGGACCAGGACGGCGTGCGCGATTCGCTGGGCGAGTGCATTCCTGGCGAAGGCGTAGCGGGTCGAGCCACGCAGCGCCGCCACGATCTCCTGGACCTCGAAGTCGGGTACCCGGTAGCGGCGGGAACCCTTGGCGTACAGGATTCCCTCCGTCGGCGTACCGACCTGTGACCACAACGCCCGGTGCAGCACGGTCGCCATCCGGGCATCGGCCTTGATCGCCGCGACGCGCGAGTCGTCTCGTGCGACATCGTCTGCCAGCCCGAGCACCTCGTCGACCGTGGCCTGTTTGACGTCGACCTCGCCGAGCGCGGGAAGCACCTTGCGGATATAGGAGAGGAACGAGCGGTTCGGCCCGACGATGAGGACACCGCCGCCGTGGGCGAGGCGTTCCCTTTCGGTGTAGAGAAGGTACGCGATGCGGTGCAGGCCGACCGCGGTCTTGCCCGTGCCCGGAGCGCCTTGTACGCAAAGCGAAGGCTGCAGCGGCGCCCGGACGAGATCGTCCTGCTCGGGCTGGATGGTGGCCACGATGTCGCGCATCGGCCCGGTGCGTGGTCGTTCGATCTCGGCACGCAGGAACGCGTCGGTGGGGGTGGCCGTTACCGCCTCGTCGAGGAACTCGTCATCGAAGGCAGTCAGCTCCGCGGAGTCGGAGTAGCCGTAGCGGCGCCGCCGCCGGACGAGTTGCCGGTCACTGCGGGTCGCCCGATAGAACGGAACGGAGACCGGTGCCCGCCAGTCGATGACGAGCGGCGTGCCGAGTTCGTCATGCACATGTCGGCGGCCGATGTAGACCTGCTCCATCTCCTCGACGGCGCCGGAGTCGTAGTCCAGGCGGCCGAAGAACAACGGCACATCAGGCAGGTCGACAAGGGCCTGTACCCGGAGCCAGTGGGCCCGTTGGTTGGATTCGTTGGTGAAACGTTCGTCATTGTCCTCACCGCCGATCAGCGGTATTTCGCGGTGAAGGACGTCGTGATGCATGCGGGCGAGCGCGGCGCGTGCGGTGGCGAGAAAGGCGCGCTCGGTGTCGAGTTCTGGATCTTCGGCGTGATGGGTCAGGGGTTGGACGGATTCGACCATGGGAAGAGTCGCCCTCGGCTCGTGAATCGGCGGGGAACATCGGATTGGCGGCAATCAGCAGGGTCCCGCCCCGGACGAGCGATCCGGTTCGTTGCGATCCTTTGAAGTGGTGCGTAGGAAAGCCACCCAAAAAACGGCCCAGGGAGCCTATCAAGATCGATAGTTGGCCGCCACCGAATTTCCCGGGCCTGCCTGTCGACCCGACTCTTGGGACGTCCTCACTACTTCCGGAACACCTTCAGGGCGATCGCCGCCACGACCAGGATGGCGATGATCGCGATCATCAGCTGAGGGGTCTCCATTGTCGACCTCCAGGTCGGCGCTCGGCGGTGGTGGCCGGCTCATCGTGCGCCCGGCCGGTGCGGACAGTCCGGTGCGGACAGTTCGGTGCGTACGGCTTTGCGCGTACGGCCCTCCTCATGCCCGCCAGCCAGCCGCGTCTCACCCAGCGTGTCCGGCCGGGCCGCGTGATGGCCGTTTGTGGACCGGCGAAGCCGTGGCCACCGGCGGAAGGGAGGTTCTACGATGCGAAAATCCACTTCCACGGGATCGGCCCGTGATCGGCAGGAATGAGGACCATCCATGAGCTCCGCGACCGGTGGTGGCGACTCTTCATCCATCGCCATCGTTCTCGACCCGTCCGATCCACTGGCGACCGAGCCGCCCGTGCGGTGGGCGGTCAGCCACATGGCCGACGTCCTGGCCGGCGCGGGCGTCACCGTGCGTACCGACGCGGACTCCGAAGCGGACCTTGTGATCAACGTCGGCGGCGCCGGTGACCCCGGTCAGCCCGCGGGCCCGGAGGCCTTCGCGCTCAGCCGGCCGGACGGAGGCGAAGGTTCGGTGGGGGTGGCTGGTGCGGATGCGCGTGGCCTGGCGTACGGCGTGCTCGAACTCGCCGACCGTGCCCGTTTCACTGGCGACGTTCTCGGCGAACTCCGCGCCACGACGCCGGAAACTCAGCAGGCGGCGACGCCGGTCCGGAGCATTCTGCGCACCTTCACCAGTGACGTCGAGGACAAGCCCTGGTTCTACGACCGGGAATTCTGGACCGACTACCTCACCGAACTCGCCGTCAACCGGGTCAACCGGTTCCAGCTGGCGCTCGGCATGCAGTACAACTACGGCCACCATCCCGCGACCGACAACTACTTCTGCTTCCCGTATCCGTTCCTGCTCGACGTTCCCGGATTCGACATACGCGCCGGCAACGTGCCCGACGACGAACGTGACCGCAATCTCGAGACGCTGCGGTTCATCAGTGACGAGACGAAACGCCGTGGAATGCACTTCCAGCTCGGGCTCTGGAACCATGCCTTCGACCAGGGCGAAGGATCGGACCCGCTCTACCCGGTCACCGGAGTGACACCGGACAACCACGCGACCTACAGCGCGGCCGCACTGAGCCAGTTGCTGAACGAATGTCCGTCCATCGACGGCCTGACCATGCGGGTCCACTACGAAGGGGGAATCCCCGAGCCGAACCACGAGGAGTTCTGGCAGACCGTCATGACTGCCGTCGGCGAGGTCGGACGTCCGATCGAGCTCGACATGCACGCGAAGGGTGTCGACCAGGAACTCGTCGACATCGCGCAGGGAACGGGCCTTCCGGTGATCGTGTCCGCGAAGTACTGGGCCGAACACCAGGGGCTTCCCTATCACCAGACGACAATTCGCGAACGCGAACGGGCCACCAAGGAAGCCGGCAGTGGGCTGATGGCCATCACCGCGTTCCAGCGGCGCTTCACCAGGTACGGATATGGCGACTTCCTCCGCGAGGGCAGCGATCTCGGGTTGTTGTTCAGGATCTGGCCGGGCACCCAGAAGGTGTTGTTGTGGGGCGATCCTGAGCTGGCCGCCGGTTATGGGCGGCTCGGTACGTTCGCCGGCGCGCGGGGCATCGAGCTGTGTGAACCGTTGACCTTCAAGGGGCGCAAGAACACCGGGGAGGAGGGTGGGCGGGATCCGTACGCCGACGGAAGCCTGCGCATGGGCCGGGACGTGTGGAGGAAGTACCTCTACACCTACCGCCTGTGGGGACGGCTGCTCTACAACCCCGACGCCCAGCCGGACGAATGGCGCCGGTTCCTTCGTGCGGAGTACGGAAACGCGGCCGACGCGGTCGAGCAGGCACTCGCACCAGCCAGCCGGGTGCTACCGCTCGTCACCGTCGTCCACGGCCTCGGTGCCTCCAACAACGGTTACTGGCCGGAGATCTATCTCAACATGCCGATCGCCGGCGGACCGAATGCCGACCACTACGAGCGGGACACGGCGAAACCACCGACGTTCGGCGGTGTGAGCGCGTTCGACCCGAGCATGTTCTACCGGGTGGACGAGTACGCCGACGACGCGATCGCCGGCCGGCGGGACGG
This sequence comes from Actinopolymorpha sp. B11F2, assembly GCF_040195635.1. NCBI lineage: Bacteria > Bacillati > Actinomycetota > Actinomycetes > Propionibacteriales > Actinopolymorphaceae > Actinopolymorpha > Actinopolymorpha sp. B11F2. Next base: position 167,616 of record NZ_JBEFTX010000012.1, read on the forward strand.
ACGCTACACACCGCTTGACGTCGCTGAATGGCTGGAGGGTCTCGCCGACGAGGCCGAACGGAATCTCGCCACGGCGACCGGTCAGGCCGCGGATCCGGACGCGCCGGTATTCCGCCGGCTGGCGGTCGACGTGAAGGTGCAGGCCGGGCTAGGCCGGTTCTTCGCCGGAAAGTCCCGAGCGGGGGTGGCCTACTCCCTCTACGAACGCACCCGAGATGCGCAGCACCTGGGGGACGCGGTGGCCGCCTACCGTCAGGCGCGCGACGTCTGGGCGGGCATCGTCGAGGAGACGCGCGAGGTCTACCGGCCGGACCTCACCTTCGGCGACCTGCGGTCAGAACACGGCCACTGGGCCGACCGACTGCCGGCCATCGAGGAGGACCTCGCCAACCTCGAGCGGCTGCACGAAACCGCCAGGGCCGAGAAGAACACGCCTGTCAAGGCGAACCTGGCGGTGCCGCGAAGTGCGCGACCGCGCTTCACCCACCCGGCACCGGCCGAGTTCTCCCGTGGCGAGGACATCGCGATCGATCTCGTCCCGAGCGAGGCGTCGTTCGACGGCCACGTGGTCTGCCATTACCGCCATGTCAACCAGGGCGAGGACTTCGAGACCGCGGAGATGCGCTGGAACGGTGCGCGCTATCAGGTAACCGTCCCAGGTTCCTACACCGACTCCGACTTCGCGCTCATGTACTACTTCACCATCCACGACGCGGGCGGTGACGCCTGGATCTCCCCGGGCCTCGAGGATTCGCTGGCCAGCCAGCCCTATCACCTGCTGCGACAGAGGATCCACTGAGATGCCCAACGAACGGGCCGACGTCGCTCACGTCCTCGACGATCCACCGCCCCTGCACCGCAAGCTGCTGGACTACGGCGAGCGGCCCTACTGGTCGGCCGACGGAACCCGGATCGCCTTCATCGAAACGAACTACGGAGACGTCTGCGAACTCGACGTGGAGACCGGGAAGGTGCGGAACTTGACGCAGGGTCTGGGTGACCACCATGCGTTTCTCCGCGTCCTGATCCTGTCCAACGGCGACTATCTGCTGATCGGTCCACGACAGTTCACCGATCGCGACACCAGTCGGCATGTCGAGTCCGAGTTGTGGGTGCTGGACAAGAACGCGAGTCGGCCGCCGAAGCCGCTCGGTCGCCGCATCTTCGAAGGGTGCGGCGTCTCGACGAACAGTCCGCTGATCACCTACGCCGTCACCGGGAGGAACGATCCCGGTCTGGGTGATCCGGACGTCTCCGAGTGTCACGTCACCGAGATCGCCTACGGCGACGACGGTCCGGAGCTCGGCGAGGACCGGGTGTTCTACCGGACCAGGCGCGGTCTGCGCCCGGAACCACAGGACTTCCGCCACGATGACACCGAGGTGGTGTTCGCCGAGTACGTCAGAGTCGCCGGCGATGTGCGCCCGCGCTGCGTGGTCAAGGGCTGCCGGCTCGACACCGCCGAGTTCACCACCTACATCGACGAGCCGATGGTGCACAACGAGTGCGAGGGAATCTTTCCCGACCACGAGTACATCTGTCTCGAGTCCTCCTGCGACACCGACTGGCCGATGTTCCCACCGAGAGACCTGTGGAAGCTCAAGCTCGACGGTTCCCAACAGCGTGTACGCATGACCTCCATGCCCGGCGACCACACGTGGAAGGCGACGAACTCCAACGTGAGCCCGGACGGCAGATGGCTCGCGTTCATGGTGGGCCTTCGTGCGGACGAGGCGGGGTTCGGCCGTGGTCTCGGCCTGTTGGATCTGGACGCCTGGGAACGCACGCCGGAAGCCGAGCGGTGGGAGACGCCGGCGGACCGGGCGCGGGAGAACGCGGCGAAGTTGCTGAACTCCACCTCCGGCAAGCCCTGAATCCGATCAACGTCTTTCGAGTGTGTCTCCCGACGAGCAAGGAGTTTCGCATGCCTTCCCACGCGGCCACGTCAGTCACCGGTCCGTCGGTTCCCCGCAGTGAGGAGGTGCTGACCCCGGAGGCGCTGGCGTTCGTCGGCGCTCTCCAGCAGCGTTTCGGTGCGCGCCGGGAAGAACTTCTCGCGCGCCGCAGACAACGCCGGGACGAGGTGGCAAAGACCGGGACTCTCGACTTTCTCCCAGACACGAAGGCGATCCGGGACGATCCGGCCTGGCAGGTGGCGCCGGCGCCGAAGGACCTGCGTGACCGCCGGGTCGAGATCACCGGGCCGACGGAACGCAAGATGACCATCAACGCGCTCAATGCCGGCGCGCAGGTGTGGCTCGCGGATCTGGAGGACTCGAACACCCCGCACTGGTCCAACGTGGTGAGTGGGCAGGTCAATCTCGCCGATGCGGTCCGGCGACGCATCACGTTCGAGGGACCCGACGGGAGACAGTACGCATTACGCGAGGACGGCGAGCTCGCGACCATCGTCGTACGACCGCGTGGCTGGCATCTTGACGAGCGGCACCTCACCTTCGACGGTCAGCCGGCGACAGGTGCGCTGGTGGACTTCGGGCTGTACTTCTTCCACAACGCGCGCGAGTTGCTGGCGCGAGACAGCGGACCGTACTTCTACCTGCCCAAGCTGGAGAGCCACCTCGAAGCCCGGCTGTGGGCCGACGTGTTCGCCGTCGCGGAGGAACTGCTGGGAATCGAGCAAGGCACCATCCGGGCGACGGTGTTGATAGAGACGATTCCCGCGGCGTTCGAGATGGAGGAGATCCTCTACGAGCTCCGACACTACGCGTCCGGGTTGAACGCCGGTCGGTGGGACTATCTGTTCAGCCTCATCAAGTATTTCCGTGACGCCGGGCAAGAGTTCGTTCTCCCCGACCGGAACGCGGTGACGATGACGACTCCGTTCATGCGTGCGTACACCGAGTTGCTGGTGGCGACCTGCCACCGGCGTGGTGCGTTCGCCATGGGAGGAATGGCAGCTTTCATCCCCAACCGGCGCGATCCGGAAATCAACGAACAGGCGCTGGGAAAGGTCCGCGCGGACAAGGAGCGAGAAGCCTATGACGGCTTCGACGGATCCTGGGTGGCGCATCCGGACCTGGTGCCGATATGTAAGGACGTGTTCGACCGGCAGTTGGGGAGTCGGGAAAACCAACTCGAGCGGCGTCGTGACGACGTGGAGGTAGCGGCGGCGGACCTCCTCGATGTGGGGTCGACGCCCGGGACCCCCACTGAGGCAGGGCTTGCGAACAATGTCGCCGTGGCGCTGCGGTATCTCGCCTCGTGGTTGGGCGGCAACGGAGCCGTCGCCATCTTCAACCTGATGGAGGACGCCGCCACGGCCGAGATCTCCCGCTCCCAGATCTGGCAGTGGATCCACCACGCGACACCACTGGACAATGGGGAGGTCGTCACGGCCGAGCTCGTCCGGAGCGTGGCCGACGACGAGTGCGCCCACCTACGCGAAGAGATGGGCGAAGAGAATTTCCATCGCAGTAATTTCTCGCCGGCTCGCGAGCTCTTCGAAAAGGTCGCTCTGGCGCCGAGCTACGCCGACTTCCTGACGATTCCGGCGTACGAACTCATTGACGAATCCCGTCCCTAGGGCGACTGTTGGTCATGCCGTTCGGGGGCCCGAATCCGGCCAGAAAAAGTCCCCCTGTGTTCATTGACCTCACGATTTCCGACTCGTACCCTCAGCGGTACCCCGCCGCAATACGGAGCATCTCTTCCATTGAGAAGAGTGGCCCATCGAGAAGGGATGGACCATTCAGGAGCGGTGGCCATGCTCATCCACCGCTCCGCCTTCGTCCGGCGACGCCGATCGCGTGGCCGCCCCGTCGAGTCACCTCGACCATCCCACCCCCACACCGAGTCCCACGGTGGAAGGGACCTACGCAACACCCCGAAGCAGGAGAGATGAGCAGCATGAGACGGGCCATTTCACGCAAGCAGTTCCTGACACTAGGTGCATCGGTTGTGGGCGCGAGCTTCCTTTCCAGTTGCAGCGCGCTGTCGATGGACCCCGACACGAAGGGCCAGAACGGTCAGGGCGGGGGCGGCACTGGCGGGGGAACGAAGGGCAAGGAGGCGCCGAGTCTGGCGGCAAGGGTCAAGGCAGGCGACCTGCCGCCGGTCGCCGAACGGTTGCCGAAGGCTCCACGGGTCATCGAGCCCCTCGACCAGATCGGAACCTACGGCGGGACTTGGCGAACGGTCGACGCCAGCACGGACCCCAGCTGGCCGTGGATGACGGTGTGCAACGACCACCTGATCACCTGGGACCCGACCTGGAGCGAGATCATTCCCAACGCCGCCGAGTCCTTCGAGGTCAACGGCGGCGGTAGTGAGTACGTGTTCAAGCTGCGCGAGGGAATGAAGTGGTCCGACGGTGAGCCCTTCACCGCCGACGATCTGGTGTTCTGGTACGAACACATCTTCTCCAACAAGAAGATCACGCCGGTGCCGCAGTCGCAGCTCACCATCAACGGAAAGCCGTTGGTGGTGGAGAAGCAGGATGACGTCACGGTGGCGTTCACCTACGCGCAGCCCAACGCCTTGTTCCTCGAGAACCTCGCGATCCACGGCCCGCCGTTCCGGTTGCTGCCCCGGCACTACCTCGAGCAGTTCCACGCGGAGTTCACCTCCGGCTTGCCCGACAACTGGCACGAGACGTTCCTGGAGCGGATCGACGAGCTCAACAACATCGAACTCCCGGTGCTCACCGGATGGATTCCGAAGAACCCTCATGGCGACGGCGACCGGCAGGTGTGGGAGCGCAACCCGTACTACTGGAAGGTTGATCCCGACGGAAGCCAGCTGCCGTACCTCGACAGCGTGGTCTTCACCTTCTTCCAGGACCAAGGCCCGTTGATCCTGCAGGCGGCAAATGGCGACGTCGACCTCTACCAGCGGGCGGAGGTCACGACGCCGAAGAACCGACCCGTGCTGGCCCGCGGCCAGGAGACCGGCGACTACAAGCTCGTCGACGTCAACGATCCCAACCACAACACCATGGGACTGTGCCTGAATCTCACCCACGAGAATCCGGCCAAGCGCCGGATGTACCGGAACAAGGACTTCCGGATCGGACTGTCGCACGCCATCAACCGCCAGCAGATCATCGACCTGGTCCATCTGGAGCAGGGCCAGCCGTGGCAGACCGCGCCACGTCCGGAGCTGCCGTTCTACGAAGCGGAGGAGATGGGCAAGCAGTACACCGAGTTCGATCTGGCCCTGGCGAGACAGCACCTGGAGAAGGCAGGCGTCGGTGAGGTCGACGGCCAGGGTCGACGGCTCGGCCCGGACGGGCGCCCGATCATCATCACGGTTCTGAACCAGAGCCGCTATCCGCTGATGGTGGACGCGCTGGAGTTCATCAAGCCCACCTGGGAAGAGGTCGGTATCGAGCTTCGCATCGACAACGTGGCCCCCGAGCTCGTCAGCACCCGGCTGGAGGCTAACCAGTACGACTGCACCCCCGACTCCGGCGAGCTCGGCTATCTCGACATGGTGGCGGATCCGCGCTGGTTCTTCGCCACGGGCGGATCGTCCTACGCGCCCCTGTGGTCGCGGTGGTACGAAGGCGGCAGCCCGCAGGAGGAGCCGCCGGAGGCGATGCAGCGACAGGCGCGAATCTTCCGGGAACAGGTGCTCGGCAACAGTGACCGGGAGGCGCAGTACGAAGGGATGCGGCAGATCATCGACATCGCCAAGGAGGAGTTCTGGACGATGGGGATCAGCCTGCCACCCAAGACCTACGCCGTCGTCTCCAACCGACTGAAGAACGTCCCCGGCGATGACAAGATGTGGCTGTCGTTCAAGTGCCCGTATCCCGCGGTGACGAACGTCAGCCAGTACTACATCGACGAAGGCTGACCCGGCAGATTAATGAGACGATGATCAACTTTATCGTACGCCGGGTGGTGTACATGATTCCGACGGTGTTCCTCATCTCCGTCGTCGCCTTTCTCATCATCTCGCTGCCACCAGGGGACTACCTCACGACCCTGGTGGCACAGATGCGGGCGCAGGGAATCGAGATGGACCAGGGCCAGCTGGCGTCCCTGCAACAGCGTTACGGCCTGGGCGAACCGATCTACGTGCAGTACTTCAAGTGGATATCGGCCATCCTCACCGATCTCGACTTCGGCCAGTCGTTCCAGTACAACCGGCCGGTCGCCGACCTGCTGGCACAGCGCCTACCGCTGACCATCGTGATGGCGGCGGCGACGCTGATGTTCACCTGGATCATCGCCTTTCCGGTGGGGCTGTACTCCGCGGTGCGGCAGTACTCGGTGGGCGACTACCTCTTCACGACGATCGGATTTCTCGGGCTCGCAGTGCCGAACTTCCTCATCGCTCTGGTGTTGATGTACATGGGATATCGGTTCTTCGGCCTCAGCGTCGGTGGGCTGTTCTCGCCGACGTATGCGGATGCGGGGTGGAACCTCGGCAAGGTGGTCGACCTCCTCGGACACATCTGGGTACCGATCGTCGTCCTCGGAACCGCCGGCACCGCGGGGCTGATCCGCATTCTCCGTAACAACCTGCTCGACGAGCTACGGAAGCCGTACGTCGTCGCGGCGCGAGCGCGCGGAATTCCTGAACGGAAGGTGATCCTCAAGTATCCGCTGCGGATCGCGATGAACCCGTTCATCTCCACGATCGGCTGGATCCTGCCGGTGCTCGTATCCGGTGAGGTGATCGTCGCCCAGGTGCTGTCCCTGCCGACGACCGGCCCGTTGTTGCTGAGCTCGCTGCTCAGCCAGGACATGTACCTTGCCGGGTCGCTCATCCTGATCGTGAGTGTGCTCACCGTCATCGGCACGTTGTTGTCCGACATCGCTCTGGCGTGGCTCGATCCCCGAGTCCGGCTGCGCGGAATGTAGCGGCGGGAAGGCGAAGCATGGCAGGGGTGACGGGACAGGTGCCGATCAGTCAGGTCGCCACCCCCGACGGTACGTCCGGTCCGGGCGCCGGCAGCGACCGCACGCGGGAGGAGGACTTCTCGGCGAGCCAGGCGAAACTCGTCTGGCGTGCGTTCAAACGCCACAAGCTGGCGATGATCGGTGCCGTGGCGGCGATCATCTTGTACCTGGTCGCGCTTTTCGCTGAGTTCGTCGCGCCGTACTCCACCGGAAAGTTCCACGAGGAGTATCCCTACGCGCCGCCGCAGATGCTGCACGTGCTCGACACGAGTGGCGGCGGCTGGGAGGTCGGACTCTATGTTCACGGCTACACGTCGTCGCGGGACCCCGAGACGTTCGAGAACATCTACACCATCGACGAGTCGAAGAAGATTCCCGTCCGGCTGTTCGACACCTCGACCGACGAGTACCGGATGTGGGGGCTGATCCCGACCAACCTGCACCTGATCGGTCCGGTGGACGACAAGCAACCGATGTACCTTCTCGGCTCGGACCGTAGTGGCCGGGACCTGTTGTCCCGGCTGGTCCATGGCACGAGGGTGTCCATGACCATCGGGCTCATCGGCGTCACCATGGCGTTCATGCTCGGTGTGGTGCTCGGCGGGATCTCCGGCTACTTCAGCGGCAAGATCGACACGTTGATCCAACGCATGGTGGAGTTCTTCATGTCGATTCCCACGCTGCCGCTGTGGCTGGGGCTTGCCGCGGCGGTGCCTGGCGGGTGGGGCCCACTGAAGCGGTACTTCGCGATCACGGTGATCCTCGCGACATTTGCCTGGACCGACCTCGCCCGCGTCACGCGCGGAAGGTTCATGTCGTTGCGGGTCGAGGAGTTCATCACGTCGGCCCAGCTGGACGGCAATCGCCCACGCCGGTTGATCTTCCGGCACATGTTGCCGTCGTTCACCAGCCACCTGATCGCGTCGTTGACCCTCTCGATTCCCGGCATGATCCTTGCCGAGACGGCCCTGTCGTTCCTCGGTCTGGGTCTGCAGGCGCCGGTCGTCAGCTGGGGTGTTCTCCTGCAGGACGCGCAGAACGTCCAAGTGATCGCCAACGCGCCGTGGTTGATGCTGCCGGGCGTGGCCGTGGTGATCGCGGTGCTCTCACTCAACTTCGTCGGCGACGGTCTGCGCGACGCGGCAGACCCGTACAGTCAGTAGGAGATCGATGCCACGTTCTGACGGTCTACTCGCGATCGAGGGACTGAAGACGCACTTCTTCACCGACGACGGTGTCGTCCGTGCCGTCGATGGCGTCAACCTCAGCTTGCCTGAGGGAAAGACGGTGTGCGTGGTGGGCGAGTCCGGTTGCGGAAAGAGCATCACCGCCCGGTCGATCCTCGGTCTGGTGGAGTCGCCGGGCCGGGTGGTCGATGGCCATGTCTGGTGGCGTACGGACGGTGCCGGAACGAACGGGTCCGCGGCCGCCGGTGAGGATCGCGTCGACCTGGCGGCCCTCGACATCCGTGGCGAAGGGATGCGGAAGATCCGCGGCAACGAGATCTCCATGGTGTTCCAGGAGCCGATGGCGTCTCTGTCGCCTGTCTACACGGTGGCCAACCAGCTCGTCGAGGCGATCCAGGTGCATCTGCCGTTGAGCAAGGAGGAGGCCTGGAAACGCGGCATCGGTCTGCTGGAACGCGTCGGCATTCCCCGACCTGAACGGACGATGGGCAGTTATCCGTTCCAGCTCTCCGGTGGCATGTGTCAACGGGTGATGATCGCTATCGCGCTGGCCTGCGAGCCGCGGCTGCTCATCGCCGACGAGCCGACGACGGCGCTCGACGTCACGACCCAGGCGCGCATCATCGACCTGTTCATCGACATCCAGCGCGACACCGGGATGGCGATGATGTTCATCACGCACGACCTGGGTGTGGTCGCCGAGATCGCCGACGAGGTGATCGTGATGTACCTCGGAACCGTGGTGGAGCAAGGCGGCGTTGACGAGATCTTCCATGACCCGAAGCATCCCTACACCCGGGCACTGCTGGACTCCATCCCCACCATGGGTCGCGGGGTGCGGCAACGACTGTCGTCGATCCGCGGGCAGGTGCCTCATCCGCTCGACCGGCCGAAGGGCTGTCCGTTCCAGCCGCGCTGCGACCACGCGGTCCCGGGGCTGTGCGACACGGTCGAACCGCCGACGGTCACGCTCGCCGACGAGCGCCGCGTCCGCTGCGTACTGCACGATCCTGATCTGCTCCGAAAGCACGAGCTGCGCCAGGCCACGGGAGTCCGGGTGGACGGAGGGGAGGGAGCATGACGACAGCGGCGGAAACCACCGACTCCGTGCGTACGGACGACACGGAAGCGTTGCTGCGGGTCGAGAACCTCTCGATGCGCTTTCCCATCAGAGGTCGCGGCCTCTTCGCGCGGACGACGGGCCATGTCCAGGCGGTCAACGACGTCAGCTTCGCGATCCGTCCTGGCGAGGTTCTCGGCCTGGTGGGTGAGTCCGGCTGCGGGAAGACGACGCTGGGCCGGTGCATCGTCCGCAGCTGCCAGCCCACCGACGGTCACCTGTACTACCGCAATGACGATGGCAGTGCGGTCGACCTGGCGCCGATGGGCATCCGGCAGCTCCGTGCGTACCAACGAAGGATCCGGGTGATCTTCCAGGACCCGTTCTCCTCGCTCAATCCGCGCATGACGATCCTGCAGATAGTGGGTGATCCGCTCACGGCCAGCGGGGTCGCGCGGGGCTCTGAGGTGGAGGACCGGGTGGCCGAGATCCTGCGCAAGGTCGGCTTGTCACCGTCGCACATGCGCCGTTATCCGCATGCGTTCTCCGGTGGTGAACGTCAGCGGGTCAACATCGCCCGCGCGCTCATCGTCAATCCCCAACTCGTCATCGCCGACGAGGCGGTGTCCGCGCTTGACGTCTCGGTCCGGGCGCAGATCCTCAACCTGCTACGCGATCTGCAGGACGAGTTCGATCTCACGTACCTCTTCATCTCCCACGACATGTCCGTCGTCGAGAGCATCTGCAACCGCGTGGCGGTGATGTACCTCGGAAGGATCGTCGAGGTCGCCACGACCGAGGAGTTGTACGACGATCCGCAGCACCCCTACACCGAGGCTCTGCTGTCGGCGGTGCCGCGCCCGGACCCGCGGCTGCGGGGCAGCGGACGTCGGATCCGGCTGTCGGACAACTTCCCCGACCCCGCCAATCCGCCGAGCGGATGCTTCTTCCACACCCGGTGCCGGTACGCCGACGAGGAACGGTGTACGTCGGAGCGACCGGAACTCCGGGTGATCGACGGCCACCACCTCGCGGCCTGCCACCACGCGGAGAAGCTGTCCCTCGCAAGTGCGACGATCCCCGCCGAGGACGCATGACACCCGGCCCGCGCCGCCTGCGTCCCCGAGGCACTCGTCGACGTCCGGTCTCACCTCCGCCTGGAGACATTCTCGCTTGACGCCGCGGTGTGCTTCCTGGTCTGCTTACCCGGCCCGATCAATGACTGGCGTGACGCCACCGAGACTGGAAGGAGACGAGTCATGTGTGTCCTGTTTCGTACCCTCGCTCCGAAAGGTCTCTCAGGTTGGCATTCGCACGTTCGTTCCGGTGCGCGCACTGCGGCGTAGACGTCTCGCTCGACGCGCCCGGCACCTCCCATCGCAATCACTGTCCGAGTTGTCTGTGGTCCCGGCACCTTGATCGCAACGTGCCGGGTGACCGGAAGACCGACTGCGCCGGCGGGATGGAACCCATCGCGGTCACCGTGCGCGGCAAGGGTCGGTGGGTCCTCATCCACCGCTGTACGAACTGCGGGCGGCTCCGGCTCAACAAGACCGCCGGTGATGACAATCCGCTGCTCCTCGTCCGCCTGGCCGCGTTGCCGTTGACGATGCCGCCGTTCCCGTTCCAGCGACTGCAGGACGAGTAGAGCGGGGACGGGTAGCTGGCCTCAGGGCGAGTGGTGAACAGGGGCGGGAGCTCCGGCGCCGGCCGGAAAAACGGCTGGCGGCGCACCCCTGCCCGGCTTGTACCGTGCGGGGGTGGCAGAAGACGGCGAGATCCTCCAGGACCGCTCCGACCGGCCGGTGGTCCGGGTCGGCTCGACTGTCCGCCATCCCCTGCAGCCATGGACTCCCGCCGTCCATGCGCTGCTCGGCTACCTGCGGGACGCCGGGTTTGCGTACGCCCCGCACGTGGTCGGCATCGAAGGCGACGTGGACATCCTCACCTACATCGAGGGCGAGTCCGGCCCGGACGGCTGGGCGAAGGTCGTCGACGAGCGCGGTCTGCGGGCGGCGGCGCGGCTGCTTCGGGAGTACCACGACGTCGTGGCGGCATGGCGGCCGGACGTCGAGCCGGTCTGGTTCACCGGGGAGCGCGGGACCGGCGGGCCGGGCGAGGTGGTCTGCCACGGGGACTTCGGGCCGTGGAACATCGTCTGGCAGGGCGTCCAGCCGGTTGGCCTGCTGGACTGGGAGTACGCCAACGTCGCGTCGCCCCGGCAGGACGTCGCGTACGCGCTGGAGTACATGGTTCCGTTCCGCGACGACGCCGAATGCCTGCGGTGGTTGCGCTATCCGGAGCCTCCGGACCGGCGGCGGCGCCTCGAGATCTTCGCCGAGGCGTACGGACTGGCATCGACCGATGGCCTGGTCGATGAGGTGATCGCGGTGCAGCTGGGCGGGCTGGACACCGTCCAGAGACTCGCGGACGAGGGGCACGAGCGCCAGCGGGAGCTGGTGGCCGCCGGCTATCTGGACGAACTCCGGGACCGCATCCGGTGGAGTGAGCAGAATCGCCGCCTCTTTGCGCCCTGACTGCTCGGCTGGCGGCATCTCAGGACCACTCCAGGATGGATGAGGGTGCCCCTGCTGCGAACCAGCCCGCACCGGCACCTCAGGTGAGGTGGTAGTCAGCGCGCCTGGCGCGACGGGCGCGTGCCCAGTACTCGAAGGAGAAGCCGGGCCAGATCGTCCGGTTGACACCGTCCTCGTCGAGATACCAGCTTCGGCATCCGCCCACACTCCACACCGCCTTGCGGAGTCGCCGGTGCAGGCGTTCGTTCGAGCGGCGTTGGGCGGACGGCCTGACCTCGATCACGTCCGCCCGGTGCCGCCGCAACAGCCGGAGGCAGCTCATGATGTGCTGGACCTGTGCCTCGATCATGAACACGACCGACGTGTGGCCGAGGCCGGTGTTCGGGCCGAGAAGCATGAAGAAGTTGGGGAATCCCGCGACCGAGATGCCATGGTGCGCCTCGATGCCGCCGGCCCAGGCGTCCTGGATCTTCACGCCGTTCCGGCCGACGATCTGGCGTTCCATGAGGGCAGAGGTGACCCTGAAGCCGGTGCCGTAGATGATCGCGTCGACGTCGTACGAATCTCCTTCGTGCGTACGGATTCCCCGCTCGTCGATCTCGGCGATTCCGTCGGTCACGAGATCGACGTGCGGCCGCGCGAGCGCTGGATAGTAGTCCGACGACAGCAGGATCCGTTTGCAGCCGATCGTGTAGTCGGGCGTGAGTTTCGCCCGCAGGTCCGGGTCGGAGACCTGGCGTTCGAGATGCCGCCGCCCCAGCGTCTCCAGCGGTTCCATCAGCGTGGGGTTCACCGCGAATCCGAGAGCGCGGAGTTCGAGCCCGCCGTAGATCGCCGTACGAAACGCCCACATCGCCGGCGGACTGCGCCGGAAGAGCGCGCGCCGCTTCGCGGGAATCTCGGTGTCCGGCCGGGGATGGATCCACGGCGGCGTTCGCTGGAAGACGTGCAGCCGGGAAACCTTCCCGGCGATCCGGGGAACGAACTGGACTGCGCTTGCACCGGTCCCGATCACCGCGACCCGCTTGCCGGTCAGGTCGTACGAATCGTCCCAGGCCGAGGAGTGGAAGCTCACGCCGCCGAACCGTTCCGCACCAGGGATGTCGGGATAGGAAGGCACGTGCAGCGACCCGACCCCGGACACGACCGCCCGCGGTGTCAGGACCTCGCCGGTCGCGGTAGTGACATGCCAGCGGCGCGTGTCGTCCTGCCATTCCATCGACTCGACGCGTACGCCGTAACGAATGTGCGGCGCCACCGCGTACTTCTCCACGCAGTGACGCAGATAGTCCCAGATCTCCTCGCGCGGTGAGAACATCCGCGACCAGTCCGGATTGAGTTCGTAGGAGTACGAATAGAGGTGCGACGGCACGTCGCAGGCACAGCCGGGATAGCCGTTGGCGCGCCAGGTGCCGCCGAGGTCGTCGTCCTTCTCGAGGATGACGAAGCTGTGGATTCCGGCCTTCTTCAGCTGGATCGCCATGCCGATGCCGCCGAACCCGGCACCGATGACCACGATCGCCGGCTCTGTCGTCGATGTGCCGCCGGTCATGGCCTGCGTCCTTTGACGGTCTGTCCGATCGTGGTGGCGACCAGGACGGGATCGTCGCTCATCGGTACGTGGCCGCAGCCCGGAAGGTCGACGTGACGGGCCTCGGGGAAGCGCTGTCTGGCGCGGTCGGCCTGCACGTACGGAAGGATCCGGTCCCGGGTCCCCCACGCCACGGTGACCGGGCACTGGAGGGTGCCCGCGACCGCATAGCCGCGGCCATGCCGCGCCACCGGCCGGAAGCTCTTCCCGGCGCGCATCGCGAGACTGTCGTCGAGGATCGCCGCGGGTGGAAGACGATCCGGCTCGCCGACGAACACTCCGTACGTCCAGCGACGCATCTGCCGCGAGGCGAGAAGGGAGCGTTGCACGGCCACCGGCAGGAAGGTGGTCGCCCGTAACGTGTGGAGCGTGGCCAGCGCCCGGCGGCGTTCCGACGTGGTCCAGAAACCTGCCGGCGCGAGGGCGGTGGCGGACGCGACCCGTCCGGAGATCGCGAGTTCCAGGGCGAGCGCGCCGCCGAGACTGTTGCCGGCGACGTGCGGGCGTTTCAGGCCGAGGTCGTCGCAGAACGCCGAGATGGCGGGCGTGAGGTCCTCGCGCCACCGCGGGCCGACCGGTGAGGATTCACCGAAGCCGGGCAGGTCGACGGCGATGACGTCGAACTCCCTGGCGAGCAGGTCGATCACCGGACGCCACCCCTGTCGGCGGTGGCCGAGACCGTGGAGCAGAACGAGCGGAGCACCGGTTCCCTGCCGTTCGTACGCCAGCGTCACGACGACCGTCTCCTCTCCACCCGTCCCGTCGACGACCACATTCTCACGGAATGGACGACCGGTCACGATCTGCTGAGGAGGGGCTGACGGCCACGGTCGGCCCGGGGGAAGGGCCGACGGTCACGGTCGGCTCGGGGATGGGCCGACGGTCGCGATCGGTTCAGGGAAGGGCCGACGGTCACGATCGGCGCTGAGACGCGATGCGGGTCTGGTCCGGACGCCGCTTCAGCGGTGGCGGCGCCAGAAGTCGTACGGATGCCGGCCCGGATGGAAGCCGGCGGCCTCCACCATCGCGGCGGCGGAGGAGAACCCGGTCGCGAGCATGGCCGGCTCGTGGGCGTCACTGCCGAAGGTGACTGCTTCACCGCCGACGTCGTACCACCAGCGAACCACCTGTGCGTGCAGGGGGAGCCGGGTGTTGACCTCGAGGGCGCGTCCCGAGCGAGCCAGAGCGTCGAGCGCGGTCCGAAACTCGTCTTCGAAGGCCGTCGGGTCGAACGGTCCCGCGTCGGCTGGCAAGTACCGGAGGACATAGTCGATGTGGGCCAGGACCTCGAAGGCGTCGGTCTGCTCGATGAGGCGGGTCACCTCGGCCAGATAGCCCCGAACGACCTCGGCCACTGGCTGCTCGCGGTAGAGCTGCGAAGGCTCCAGGTAGCGGTCGTTGCTCCGCAAGGCGTGCAGGGATCCCAGCACCCGGTCGAAGCGGTCGCCGGACAGCAGATCGGCGGCGGCCCGGCGGTGCCAGTGAGCTTCGCCGAGTTCGACACCGGACATGATCCGCAGGTCGGGGAACTTGTCTCGGCAGACTTGCAGACATGCCAGGTAACCGTCGACGTCGAGGCCCGGTGGGCTGAAGAGACCGTCGGCGGCGACGAGTGAGGGCGGTGGAGGCGCCGGATCGTCGGCGGCGACCACCCACGGCGTGAAGTCGGCGTGTTCGGTGAAGGCGATCGCGGGAAGACCGATCTCGACGGCCCGGGCGCAGGTCCGTTCCATCGAACCGTTCTGCGCATCCCATGACCATTCGCTGTGAACGTGGTTGTCCGGTGGTGGCGATGTTCGTCGGCTCATCACGTCCAGTGTGCCGTGCCCTTGCCGTTGGAACGCCAGGGGGCAGCGGGGTCACTGCCCTTCTGGGTCGTGGGGGCGGCACTCGACGGCGAGGCGCCCGGTCGGGAGGTGCCTGGTCGCATGGACCTCGAGCCCGGCCGCGCGGGCGAGCTCGCCGAAATCGGTGAGGCGTCGATCCTTGCCTCCCATCAGGACTGTCTCCGGTATCAGGGCGGCCGACCTTCCTGCGCCGTCGGAAACCCCACCGACTATCAGAACCCGGCCATGGGGGTGTGCCGCTTCGCCGCAGCGTTGCAGGATGGCGACGGCCTCGCGGTCCGGCCAGTCGTTGAGGATGGACATCAGGAGGTAGAGATCGGCCTTGCCAGGCAGCAAATCGAAGAAGCTCTGTCCATGTGTGGTGACGCGGTCGGCCACTCCTGCGGACCGGAATGTCGAGTCTGCGCGTGCGACTGTCCTCGGCAGATCGACCAGACTGGCATGGATGTGTGGATGCGTACGCAGGATTTCCGCGAGCAGCGCTCCTGTGCCTCCGCCGACATCGACCACGGTGCGCACCGAGTCCCAGTCGCCGGTGACCAGGATGTCGGTGTCTGGGGTGCCATGTCCCGCAGGGCCCATGAGATCGTCGAAGCTTGCCGCGACGTCCGGATGGGCGTCCAGGTCCTCCCAGAACGGTCGGCCGAAGAGTTCATGGTAGGCGGGCTCTCCGGTGCGTACGGCCTTCAGGAGCGTGCTCCATGCGTGGGCCATCCTGCCGCCGATGCCGTCGAGGTCGAGGAAGAGGTGCGTACCAGGGTCGAGCAGCGCGCGTGCGGTCTCGTTGATCGCGAACCGTCCGGGTGTGGGCTGGTCGAACACGCCTTTGGTGACGAGGTGCGAGAGCACTCGGTAGAGGACGTCGGGATCGCAACCCGCCGCCGCGGCGAGGTCGTCAATGCCTACGGTCGTGTCAATGTCTGCCGCGGCATCTGCGTGCGCCGGCCCGCTGCCGTCGCCCTCGCCGGCTGTCGTCCTGTCAGCCGCTGCGGTGTTGTCTGCGTCTGTGGTCCTGCCTGTCTCTGCGGTGCTCTCTGCGTCCGCGAGGAGTTCAGCGATGCGAAGGGTCGCCACGACCCGGATGCACCAGGGCGTGCAGAGGTCGCTGAGGGCTCCGAGGTTTGCCGACATGAGCGCCATCCTGCCGGTGAAGTGGACAACTACCAACCCCTACGCTCGAAGTCTTGCGTTGCGTACGGGTTCTCGGGTTCTGCTGACCCATTCGGGGGTGGGACAAATTCCGGCATGCCGTCGCCGGCTATGCGTACGGTCCAGGCTCCTTGGTGGGTGAGGCGGTGGTGAAATGCGCACAGCAGGACGCCGTTCGCGACCGTGGTTGGCCCGCCTTTCAGCCAGGCGATCACATGGTGGCCCTCACACCATGACGGCGGGCGGTCGCATCCCGGAAAGGCACATCCGCGATCCCGGAGTTCGAGGAGTCGGCGGGTCTTGCCGACGAATAGTCGGATGCCGTCGATGCGGATGACCAGGTGCGGCTTCTCACCGGCGTGGGATGGTGATTCGCCGGAGTCGAGGTAGCGGCGGAGGAGTTCGTGCAGTCCGTCGCCCATGCGTTGGGCGTAGGTGCGGGTGTCGGGTCCGTCGGCGGTGGTGGGGCGTGGTTTCGCCAGCGGCTCCAACGCGGTGCGCAGCATCTCCGATGTTTCGGCGTCGAGTTTCCCGCGAACGAAGGAGCTTGTGCTGTAAGGGTCATCGCTGATCGAGAGCTCTCTGGCGCGGGCTGCTCGCTTCTCCTCGTCGGCCAACTTCTTTGCCAGGATCTGGTCGGTCAACTCTGGGTCGACGGAGTTGAGGATCGTTTTGCCGATCTTCGTCAACTCCCCGGGGTGGAAGGTGTGGGCGTGCTCGAGCATGGCGTGTTCGGCGTCGAACCGCGTATCTGGTCCGGCCTCGGACGGTAGGTCCCGCATCGTCTGGGCGATCACGTCGGCGGTGTCGGCGCTGATCCGGCCGGCGTTCATCTCGGTCCGAGTCATCACCAACGATGTGTCGAGATCCTTGGCGAGTTTGACTTTCCGACTGGCCTGGCCGGGACGTATCCGCAGCATGTCGGACAGCCAGTTTGTGGTGGAGGTGGCGCCGGCGGTCTTGCCGAGGTCGCGACGATCGGCTTCGCTGATAGCGGCCAGCAGTCCGGCGTCGCACTGGGCGATCAGCCCCTGCAGGTCAACCAACAGGTCGATGAGTTCGTCCTCGCCCATCGACCACAACACCGGCGGCAACTCCTCACCAAGCCGGCTGCGCATGCGCGACACCAGCACCGACAACGCATTCGCTTGCTGCGGTGTGGTGCGCGTGGTCCCCGTTTACATGATCCAACCATAAACGCGACCACCGACAGCCGAACCGCGAAAGCCCTGTAGAACAAGGGCTGTTCCATGATCATGAAGGAATAGCCAACTATATAGGCCGAGAATCCTTCATGATCTCGATCATGATCACGGGACGGCGAACTCGCTGGCCGTACAATGCCTGGACGTTTGGGTGAGAGGATGCGGACTGTTGGAGCAGGGCGACGCGGCGAGGGGTCGTGCTCGTGGGCGGCGAGCGATTCTCGCCGGCACGATCCATCCCGAGCAGCCGCTCCACGACGGTGGTCGCTGGGGCATCAGTGTGGTCTTCCGCTCCGCTCATCCGGTGATGCAGGTGCTGGCCGACCTGGGGCGCGAGGCCGACGCGCTGGCAGGTTCTGGGCACTGGGCGCACGGACCCGACGACATCCATTTCACGATTCGCGCGCTCGAACCGCACCGGTCGTGTGTCCCGCGCGACGATCCCCGACTTCGTACGTACATCCGGGCGTTGGACGAAGCAGCCGAGGGTCTCCCTGCACTCCGCATGGTCGTCCGCGGCGTGAGCCCGCACCCGGGCGGCATTGCGGTGGTCGGCTACCCCCGCGACGACACCGCGGACGAGCTCCGTCGACGACTGCGAACGATCCTGGAGCGGTACGCAGTGCCCCCCATCGAGACCAGCATCCGCACAAGCTGGTACGCCCATCTGGTCCACTTCGCCGCGCCCGTTCCCGACACCACGGCGGTCGTCGCATGGTGCGATGCGCGCAAGAACCTGGAGCTGGGGGAGCTCGAGTTCGGCGCCGCCGAGCTGATCAGCTGGCACCAGCCGGACCCCGCCGGCGGCGTACGTGGCTCGTACCTGCACCGCGCGGCCCTTGCAGGCGGCGGGCATGACTCGCTCCTGCACCGCGCCGCACGTAACACTCAGCCCTGACGAGCAGCCACCGAGCCGGAGAGTCGCGCCGCCGCCTGCACGGTGTGGTGCAGCAGCATGGCGGTGGTCACCGGTCCGACGCCTCCGGGCACCGGTGTCAGCGCTCCCGCCACCTCGCCCACCGCCTCGGCGTCGACGTCGCCGACGAGCTCACCGTCCGGGGTCGGGTTGGTCCCCACGTCGATCACCACCGCGTCCGGGCGTACGTGCGAGGCGTCGATCAACCCCGGCCACCCCGCGGCCGCGACCAGGACGTCGGCCTCCCGGCAGACCGCCGCCAGGTCGCTCGTTCGCGAGTGGCACACGGTCACGGTCGCGTGTTCGGCCAGCAGCAACAGGGCAGTGGGTTTGCCGACGATGGTCGAACGTCCGACCACCACCGCCCGCCGACCGGGGAGGGCGACGCCGGACGAGCGCAGGATCTCCATGACGGCCGCCGCGGTCGCCGGCGCGAACGCCCCTGACACCCCCGCCGCGACCATGCCGAGCGACGTCGGGTTGGCCCCGTCGACGTCCTTCGCCGCCACGATCGATCCGGCGACCTCCGACAGCGTGGTGCCCGCGGGCAACGGCGTCTGGCAGACCACGCCGTGCACGGAGGGATCCGCGGACAGTTCCGCGAGCCGTCGCGCGATGTCCGAGCCCGACGCGGACACCATCGAGTCGACCCTGCAGTCGACACCCACCCGTTCGCCAGTACGCCGGATCGACCGGACGTACCACGCCGTTCCCTCGTCGTCGGTCGGCACGACGATCGCGAGCGTCGGGACGATCGGCTCGCCCGTGTCGCCCCGAAGCCGCTCGGCCGCGCGGATCGTACGTTCGTTGACCGCCGCCGCGATCGCCCTGCCGTCGATGAGAGTGCTCATGGCCCGATCTCCTTGCGTACGGCGTCGACGACGCTACGCCCGGCACTGACCTGCAGACGATGGCGCTCGATCTCCGCTGTCAACCGCGTCTTGACATCGACATCGCGGAGGGACCGCAGGTTGATGTCGGCGTTGACCCCCGCCGACTCCAGGCCGGCGACCGCAGAAGCCGCGGCGACCGCGATGTCGGAGACGACCGAAGGATTGGAACGACCGAGCAGGCTCTCCGCCAGCCCGACCACGCGCGCGGCCACAGCGGCGATGTCGATGGACACCTCCGTGGCGCGGACGGTCGCGGCCCGGATGGCGGTCGCCCGCGCGGCCTTGTCGGCGTCGGTCACCTTGGGGAGCCGGAACGTCGCCATCAGGGCGTCGAAGGCCTCAGCGTCCTGCGCGACCAGTTCCACGGCGCGGGTCCGCAGCTCGTCCGCCTCGTCGCGCACACGTGTCACGTGCGGGTGGTGTTCGGCGTAGGCCTGCCTGCCGATCGTGAGGTTGGCGACCATGGCGACGAGCGCGGCGCCCATGGCGGTGTTCATCGCGGCTGCGGCTCCACCCCCCGGCGCCGGGGCCGCCGATCCGAGGGCGTCGAGCCAGGCACCGATCGTCTCGTCATGGGTGGGTTTCGTCACGATGATCCCCCAGGTGAGCAGCAGTCGCTCACAGTACCGTCGCCCACCGCCCGCACCGCATTGGGCCATACACCGGAGTCGAGCTAGCCTCCCGTCCATGGCCGATCACGTCGATCACGGCGACAACGCCGTACGCGGAGGGCAGGAGCCGCCCCCGCGACGTGTCGAACGGGTCGGCGACACCATCCGCCGCCCGGTCGCCCCGTGGACTCCGGCCGTCCACGCGCTGCTGCGGCATCTGGAGTCCGTCGGGTTTCCCTACAGTCCGCGCGTGCTCGGTTTCGACGAGCAGGGCCGCGAAGTGCTCACGTTCCTCGAAGGCGAGTCCGGTCCCGCCGGCTGGGCCAAGGTCGTGCCCGACTCGGGGTTGCGCGCCGTCGGCCGGCTGCTGCGGGAGTACCACGACGCGGTAGCGGGCTGGCGGCGCGACCCCGACCTGCTGTGGTCGAGCGGCATCCAGGAGCCCGGCGATCCGGACAACCCCGACGAGATCGTCTGTCATGGTGACTTCGGCCCGTACAACCTCGTGTGGCAGGGCGACCGGCCCACCGGCATCCTGGACTGGGACTTCGCCTATCCCGCACCGCAACGCTGCGACATCGTCTACGCGGTCGAATACCTCGCGCCGTTCCGCAGCAATGCCGAGTGCATGAAGTCGCTCGGTTATCCCGAACCACCCAACCGCCCGCATCGCGTCGCCGTCTTCGCCGAGGCATACGGCCTCACCTCGACCACCGCACTCGTCGACGACGTCATCCGTACGCAGCAGGAGACGTACGACACCGTACGAAAGCTGGCCGCGGAAGGCTGCCAACCACAGGCGACCTGGGTCGAGCGCGGGTATCTGCACCTCCTCCTCCACCGGATCAGGTGGAGCGAACGCCTCCGCAGCCTCTTCGCCGGCTGAAGCCTGCTTCGTCGGCGGTCGAACTCCGTTTGTCGACGGTGAAGATCGTGGTGCCATAACCTTGATCTCCGCGGCCTGCGTGTTCCCGCCGGCCGGCCCGCGCGGCAAGGGGGAGCATCGTGTCGGAGGAACGCACCCGGGCCCAGATCCGCATCGTCGGGCAGTGGCGGCGGGTCCGCATCACCGTTCTCGTCGTCGTGGTGCTGCTGGCTGTGCAGTGGCCCATGCGCAACGCTGTGCTCGACGCCGACCCGGCCTGGGCCGAACGCTGGGGTGCGGGCATCGCCGGCGGAGTTCCCGCCTGTGTCGTACCCGCGCGGTTGTCGTTGCTGGTCGACGTCATGTTCATCTATGCGTACGTTCTCGCCGCCTGGCGAGCCCGCGACTTCATCTGTGTCCGTGCGCCCTGGTCGCGCACGCTGTCAAGGGTCGGTCTCGCGGGTGCGGGGCTCGTCTCCCTGGCCGCCGTGCTCGACGTCGCGGAGAACGTCGTCCTGTGGCAGCGGTTCGGCGCGGCGCCGCGGTCGTCGGGCGGCAGTGTGTGTCCGTCGCTCGAGGTCGCCACGCTCAGTCCGGTGATGTGGCTGGCCTGGCTCGCGGGCGTACTCGTCGTTTGCGGTGCGTTCCTCGCCGCCGTGTTGTCGCGCCGGCAGGTCGAGGGCCCCGAGCCGGCCGATCCGCGGCGCCGCGACGAGGGCGGACAGATCATCTGCTGTTCCGGTGGGGGAATCCGGTCGGCCGCGTTCTCCCTCGGCGCTCTCCAGCACCTGACTGACATCGGCGAGTACCAGAAGTCCACGTCGGTCATCGGAGTGAGTGGCGGCGGCTACATCGCGGCGGCCTTCCACATCCTGCGGCGCTCCCTCACCGGCCGGGAGGGCGAGCGGCCGCCGTTCGCCATCGGTACGCCTGAGCTGGCCCGGCTGCGGCGGCACACCAACTACCTGATGCCGTCGGTGTCGGCGGGCGCGCGGGGCATCATGTCGTTGCTGTACGGCGCTGTCGTCAACCTCGTCCTGATCGGTGTCGGCCTTCGCCTGGTGTCCTGGGTCCTCGGCTGGGCGATCGCCGAGGTCGGCGTCGTCAACGGTCTTGGCACGCCGGACGCCGCGGTCGACTTCGCCGATGTCCCGATGTGGTACTGGCTGGGGGCTCTCGGGCCACTCGCGCTGGTCGTCGTCCTGTTCCTCGTCGAGGTCGTGGTGGACCGGTTCCGGGTGCCGCCGGACTGGTTGCGTACGGAAGGACGTGCGTTCGCGCAGGCCCTCACTCTGCCGGGCTTCCTCGCGGCCGGCCTGCTGATCGGCATGCCCATGTTGCTCGTCGCCGCCAACGACTTCGGGCAGAGCCAGGTGAGCGTGCGCTCGAACGGCGGCGCGGGCGGGCCGGACGGCGCGGGTGACGCCGGCCTCATGGCCGACCTGGCGAACGGTGTCGCGACCGGCCTGGCCAATGCCGCCAGCGGCGTGGCCGGGATCGGCGCCGCAGGTGCCGACACGGCGCTGGACTCCCAGTTCGGCTTCGCGACGCTGGCCGCGTTGGGTGCCGCGTTCCTCGCGCTCGCCCGCTCGGCCTGGAAGGGGTTGGAGACGTTCGACGTCGGCGCTGACTCCCGGGCAGGTGCCGAAGCAGATGGCCGTCCTGGCGCCGTAGGCGCGGCTCGTACGGCGGGCACGTTCGGCGGCGGGCTCCGGGACCGGCTCGTGCGGTGGGCGAGGACGACGCTGGTGCCGTGGCTCGGTTCGGCACTCCTGCTGCTCGCGGGTCTCGTGGTGCTGTCACGGTGGACTGCCGGCTATGTCGCCAGCGAGGAGTGGCGGGCGCGCTGGTGGGTGGCCGCCGTGTGCGCCGGGCTCGTCGTGCTGGTGGCTGTGTTCACCGACGCCACGCGGACGTCGTTGCATCCGTACTATCGCGAGCGCCTGTCCACGGCCTACCTCGTGCGCCGCACCGGGCCGGACTCGGCAAGTGCGTACGACTATGCGATGCCGATGCCCTACTCCTCCTGGGGTGGAGCCACCGACGGCGGTCCGCAGCTGACGATCGTCGCGTCGGCGAATGCGTTCGACCGCGAGTTCATCCCGCCCGACCGGGGGTGTGTGCCGTTCGTCTTCGATCCGGCGTTCACAGGTGTCGCCGGCGACGTGACCCTGCCGAGCGAGGGACTGGAGTCGACGTCGGCGTACGAAGTGCGTGCGGACCATCGCCAGCGGGACGTCACGATCGCGGGTGCCGTCGCCATCAGTGGCGCGGCGTTCGCCCCCCTGACCGGACGCGAGAACGCACGGACCCGGCCCATGCGCCTGCTCTTCGCGGTGGTCAACGCACGGCTGGGTGTGTGGCTGCCCAATCCCTACTGGGGATCGACCTCGAAGCCGTCGGAGTTCGCGCAGAAGTGGCTCGACCGCGCGGAGCATGGCCGCGGTGGCGTGATGGCGCGGGTCATCGCGAAGGTCGCCGACCAGGGGGCTCACCTGGCGAGCGTGGCGGACAAGCCCGGTGCCTACCGGTTGTTCAAGGAAGCGGTCGGGCGGACGTCGCTTTATGACCGGCGGCTCTACGTCACCGACGGCGGGCACTACGACAACCTCGGGCTCGTGGAGGCGTTGCGCCGGCGGCCGCGTCGGATCATCGTCATCGACGCGTCCCTCGATCCGGAGGACAGCTTCGCCACCGTCGGATCGGCGATCGCGACGGCGCGGATGGACCTCGGTGTGAGTGTCAGTTTCGATCCACGCCAGGTGCAGCGTCATGACGGGGACCGGGTCCAACGCGGCTGGGTTCGTGGGCTGGCCCGTTATCCCGACGGCGGCGAGGCGGAGATCCTGCTGGTGAAGGCGATGCTCGCGGGCCAACTCTCCTGGGATGTCGAAGCGTACGCGCTGCGCCATGGCGACTTTCCCCTGCGTTCGACGGGCGACCAGATCTACGGCGAGTTCGACTTCGAGGCCTATCGCGCTCTCGGGCACTCGTTGACGAAGGACATGTGTGAACATCTGCGGGCTCCCAAGGTGTCGCCGGAGGTGGCGCTCGAGGTGGCGCCGGCCGACGTCGAGGGAAGAGCCGAGGTCGAGGGCAGGACCGAGGTCGTGGGTGAATCGTCAGGTCATCTGACTACCCAGGAGAACGCCGGGCGGGGCCGGTCACCGGTCGCGTGACGACCGGCACCTGTGGGCCCGCACAGGTCCGTGATCGTGCGCATGCGGTCGCCATCGTCGACGGCTTTGCCGAATCGTCACCTGACCCGCCGTCTCGGGTGACCTTCACGCCGCCCTGGTGGACGAGTAACGTGCGCATGCGATGATCACGCTACGGACCCGAGTCACGACAATGGGTGGGATGTCACATGACGGCGCGATTACTCACGCGTAGCGGACGTGCACCCGACGTGCGTACGGTCTCCGAAGCCCTCACCGCGGCAAGCCTCGCCACGTTTCTGCAGGTGACCGAGGTATCGGTGGCGGGGGCGGCACTCCCGCTGTTCCGACGCGGGACCACCGGCGACCTCGAGCAGGTCGTCCGCCTGGTCTTCACGCCGCCAGCCGCCGACGTCCGACGCGTCGAGCTGATCCGACCAGATGGTGGGATCGCCGTGTCGTGGACGGGGTCACTGTTCGGTGACGGCGTACTCGACCTGCTCGTAGCTGAGATCAGGTCACCCGCGACCTGGACGGTCGCGGTCACGATCGCCGGTGCGGAGCACCGTGGCACGTTGTCGGTGGCGCCCGGCCGCAAGCTGACCGTGCATCTCGTCCACCACTCCCATCTCGACATCGGATACACCGACACCCAGGGCGCCGTCCTGCGCAACCAGGTCGACTATCTCGACGCCGCGCTCGAGCTTGCGCGCCAGGGCGAGGACACCGATCCGGACACGCGCTTCCGGTGGACGGTCGAGTCCAACCTTCCCGTCCGGACCTGGCTGCGGCATCGGCCACGGGCCACCATCGAGGAGTTCTGCCGGCTCGCCCGGATGGATGTCATCGAGGTCACGGCGATGCCGTTCAACCTGCACACCGAGATGGCGAGCCAGGAGGAACTGGCGAGCCTGCTCCGCACGGCGATCGAGCTTCGTGAGGTCCACGGCATCCCGATCCGGTCGGCGATGCACACCGACGTTCCTGGCGCGACAACCGGCTGGGTGGACGCGCTCGCCGAAGCCGGTGTGCGGTATCTGTCGGCCGCGCACAACTGGGCCGGGCGTTCGGTGCCGTACCTCGTGGACGGGCAGGACCTGACGCGACCGTTCTGGTGGCGTACGCCTGGCGGAGCGCGCCTGCTCACC
Organism: Actinopolymorpha sp. B11F2; assembly: GCF_040195635.1. Lineage (NCBI taxonomy): Bacteria > Bacillati > Actinomycetota > Actinomycetes > Propionibacteriales > Actinopolymorphaceae > Actinopolymorpha > Actinopolymorpha sp. B11F2. Next base: position 192,652 of record NZ_JBEFTX010000012.1, read on the forward strand.
TGGTTCACCGACAGTGCGCACGGTGCGGCGTACCTGGAAGGAAATCTGGTCGGACTGTCCACTTCCTATACCGACACGCTTGCCCTCCTGCCGATGTACCTTCAGGCGCTCGTGACCCGGCCGTTTCCGTTTCCCGACGGCGTTTTCGGGCTCTCCGGCATTCCGGAGGGCGCCGAGATCACGAGACGTCCGTATGCGTTCGACCTGCTCCAGCTTCGCGTCCAGGGACGGCCTTCCGACAATGCCGGACCCAGCCGAACTCCGGCGGAGATCGCACGACGATGGAACTCCGAATGGACCTATCCGCGTCTGGTGTGCGCCACCAACGGTTCCTTTCTCGCCGCCGCCGAAACCGAGATCGGTGACCAGGTGGCCGAGCACTGCGGAGACTGGGGCGACTGGTGGGCCGACGGTGTGGGTGCGGGAGCGCGCCCACTCGGCTACAACCGTCGTACGCAGGGACTCGTCCGAACGGCCGAAACCGTCCACGTGCTTGCCGATCTGCAGCTGGGAATGCGGCATCCTGTCCGCGAGACCGTCGACTCCATCTATGACAAGGTGGGCCTCTTCGACGAGCACACGTGGGGCGCGGCGAGTCCCTGGCATGACCACGAGGCGGGTGTGGACTCCGGCGGCCTGCAATGGACGCGCAAGCAGGAGTATGCGCACCAGGCCTATGACGAGGCGCTGGACCTGCTGCAGGGTGGAATCCACCGTCTGGGCGCGGGTGTGGGATCCGCGACCTTCACCGACGTTCTCGGCTCGCTGGCGGTCTACAACACGACCGGTCAGCCGCGTACGGACGTGGTGCGGGCATTCGTACCAGAAGGCCAGCTGAGCGGAACCCCTGTCGAGGAAGGGTTTCTGGCCGTCGTCGACACCCGCAAGGACGAACGGGTGCCGGTGCGTGTCACGGCCGCGGACCGCCCGGCGACACCTCGCGGGTGGGAGCTGGAGTTCGTGGCGCGCGAGGTCCCCTCGCTGGGATGGGTACGTTTCGACCTCGTGGCCACCGGTGAGCCGTCCGAGGACGCCGTCACCGAGACTGCCACCGGCAGCGGCAAGGACGCCTTGACAGTGCCGGCGGCGCTCGCCCACGACGGGCTTCCTCCCGGACCCAAGTCGGCGTACCGGCTGGCCAACGACTACTACGAACTGACCTACGACCCGACCCAGGCGATGGTGACCTCGATCGTGGATCGACGCGCCGGTCGGGAGCTCGTCAACCTACACGCGTTGACCGGGGTCAACGAGTACATCGTCGACACCTATGGATCGGCCGCTCATGTCAACCACCTGTCAGGGCGGGTACGGGCCTCGGACCTCACTCTTCTCACCGCACGGCAGGTGGGGCGCCACGCGGTTGTCCTTCGTACGCGGCATTCCGCGCTGGGTGACGAGCTCGAGGTCGAGGTGAGAGCGCCCGGGGTCGATCGGCTTCGCACGACGATCTCGTTGCATGCGGGAGTTCCGCGGGTCGACATCACCAACCGGATCCAGAAGCCGGCAAGCTCGACGAAGGAGAGTATGTATTTCGCGTTCCCCTTGGCCGGAACGAGTGAGCCCCTCTACGAGCTCACCGGTTCCGTTGCCGGTGCCGGTGTTCCACACGTGCCGGGAGCGCCGGCGCACATGCACGGAATTCGGCACTGGGTGGGAATCCGCGAGGACGACTATGCGATTGTCTGGGCGACGCTCGAGTCACCGCTCGTACAGTTCGGCACGATCGCGTTGCCCTACCAACCGTTCCGGTCCACGATCGATGCCGAGGTGCCGGAGCCGTCCACGATCTATTCGTGGGTCGTCAACAATCTCTGGGATACGAACTTCCCTTCCCAGCAACAAGGCGAGATGACCTTCCGATACGCGATCGCCGGCTCGTCCACCGAGTCCGTGCAGGCGCTCGGCGCGTCGACCGCGGCAGGACTCACCGATCCCCTGGTGCCCATCGTCGCGGCTGGTAAGGGAATCGCGCCCCTCGTGTCCTCGGGAAGCCTGCTGGCGGTGAACACACCGGACGTCGTGGTGAGCAGCGTGGGACGGCCGCGTGACGGATCGGACGGGATCGCGGTGCGACTGCGGTCACTCGCGCTCGACACCGTCGATGCCGAACTCACCCTGGAAGGGTTCGACGCGTCGGCGGCAGCGCTCAGCACGCTCGTCGAGTACGCGACGCCCGACCTACCGGTGGAGGAGGTGCCGATCGGGGACGGCCGGGTGACGGTACGACTGCCGGCGGGAACGTCGCGTACCCTCCTGCTGCGACCCTGACCCGCGAGGAGTCGCGACTGTCAGGGGATCTCGGTGGGGGTGGCCTCGAACACCCGGATCTTCGCGGGCCCTTCGGCCGAGTCGGCGAGGACGCTGTCGAGGGCGGCCATGTGCGCGCTTGCCAGGTGGGCTTCCAGGGCTGCCGCGTCCCGCCACTCCTCCACGCAGGTGAAGAGGCAGTCGTCCTCGAGGTCGACCACGAACGCGTAGTGCAGGCAGCCGCTGTCGTCGCTGCGGGTGGCATGCTGCATCGCGATCAACGCCGCGATCGTCTCCGTGCGTCGTTCGGGGCGGGAGCGGAACACCGCGTGTACGACGATCATGCACCAACCCTATGCCGTCGTCCCGCCTGCGGGGAACGGCCGGGTGAGGCGGTCCGGTCGACGAGACACGAGCGCCGCGGACACCCACGACATGCTGAGATCGGCTTCATGAGCGGAAATGGAAACCAGACGCGTATCCACCGGATCGCGGTCATCCCGGGCGACGGGATCGGTGTGGATGTGACCGCCGAGGCGTGTCGGGTGGTCGACGCCGCGGGCAAGGCATACGGCTTCGACGTGGAGTGGACGTCCTACGACTGGAGCTGCGAGCGCTACGCCGCCACCGGCCGGATGATGCCGGACGACGCGCTCGACCAGCTCCGCCCCCACGACGCGATCCTGCTCGGCGCCGTCGGTTATCCCGGTGTCCCTGACCACATCTCACTGTGGGGCCTGCTGATCCCGATCCGCCGGGCGTTCGAGCAGTACGTCAACCTGCGCCCGGTGCGGCTGCTCCCGGGCGTCCAGTCTCCGCTGGCCGGCCGGACCGCGAGCGATGTCGCGATGACTGTCGTACGGGAGAACTCCGAGGGCGAGTACTCCCGGGTCGGCGGGCGGCAGGGCGTCGGCGTGGACGAGATGGCCATCCAGACGTCGGTGTTCACCCGGCGCGGTGTGGAACGTGTCGTGCGGTACGCGTTCGAGCTGGCGCGGGCCCAGGACCTCCCGGTGTGCTCGGCCACGAAGTCCAACGGGATCGTCTACTCGATGCCGTTCTGGGACGAGGTCTTCGCCGTGGTTGCCGCCGACTACCCCGACGTCGCCTCGGAGCAGTGTCATGCCGATGCGTTGGCCGCGCGGATGGTGCTGGCGCCGGAGCGCCTCGGGATCATCGTGGGGTCGAACCTGTTCGGTGACCTGTTGAGCGACCTGTCGGCGGCGGTGGCGGGCGGGTTGGGCATCGCGCCGGCCGCCAACATCAACCCTGAACGTACCCACCCCTCGATGTTCGAGGCCGTCCACGGCTCGGCCCCCGACATCGCCGGGCAGGGCATCGCCAATCCGGTGGCGCAGGTCCTGACCGCGGCCATGATGCTCGACCACCTGGGTGAGGCCGGGGCGGCGGCCGGGATCGGGACGGCGGTGGACGCGGCGCTCGCCGAGCCCGCCCATCGCACGCCCGACCTGGGCGGCCAGGCGACGACGACGGAGTGCGGGTCGGCCATCGTGGCGGCCCTGTGAGCTGACCCGGAACCGCACGCTCCGAAGGTCTCCCCGGCTGGGCGCTGATCCCTTCCAACAGGTCGGGGCTCGGGTGCGGTGCGAGACCGAACTCTCTGCGTTTTCAGCGCGTTCTCCAGCAGTTCCGGATTATCCGGGATAACGTCTTTTGGTGGGCCGGACTCACCCGGACGGATTCGCGGAATGATCGATTTCTTACAATATTCTCATCGTCACGACGCCATACATGGATTGTTTGCCGAGTGGGCTAACCACCGCCTTTCGGCATGCGGTGTGGCTCACGCGATCTCGGGTCGATCATGAGGAACGAAGTCGCCGCCGTGCCGGCTGTCTCCGCCGTGCCGGCCGTCTCCCCGGCGAGATTCGTTCTCGACCGCGCCGCCAACCTGGCCGTTCGCGTGTGGATGCTGTCTGTCGTCCTGTTCGGCACAGCGCTGCTCTCCGGCGCCGGGATCATTGCGACCGTACGCCAGCTTCCCTTGTGGATCTGGGCTCTCGTCATCGTGGTTCTCGCGCCGCCGGTGATCCAGGCCCGAAGCTGGAAGCGTGCCTCGGTGGCGACGAGAGGCCTGGTGCGGTGGAAGGGCCGGGTCGCGCTCATTCTCCTGTTCGAGGCCGCGAACTACGCGCTGCTGTATCTTCTCGGAGTCGCGTTGGGCGGAGAAGCGGAATACCAGTCGCACATGAACGCGTACGTCACGTTCATGATGAGTGCCGGCACGAGCTACCTGAGTTTCCTTGCCGTTTTCTACTGCGCCTGCACATTGCGGTTTCCGATCATCGACCGACTCGCGTCGGTGATCTCGCGTCCTCCTGTGCGGTTACCGTCGCCCGCCAGGTCGAGGTCCGGTAGTGCCCTTCGCCAGCCTTCGACGACCCACGTGGCAACGGACCCGAGCGATTGCCGATCGAGGACAGGGATGCTCGCCAAGGGAGACGAACGTCCAGGGACTGGACATGGTCGGCTACCGTAGGCGCGGCGCAGGGTGCTCCCGGGGACCGGTGTCGTTCGCCGGAGCACCTCACAGTGCCATGCAGGTCGAGGGAAGGGTCGTAGGTGTCAAGTACCGCCGGTCAAGGCGACCCTGACACCTCATCCCCTGATCCAGCCTCACCCGCCGATCCGGCGTCATCCTCCGATCCGGCGTCATCCTCCGATCCGGCGTCACCCCCCGGTGCGGCACCGACCGGCAACGGCCGGCGGCGGCGGTTCGACATCCGCAAGATCGTGGTCGACACTCGCCCGCTGGCGGTCCGCCCGTACCGTCGGCTCTGGACGTCCACGATCGTCACCTCGGTCGGCAGCCAGCTGACGGCGGTCGCCGTCCCCAAGCAGATCTACGACATCACCGGCTCGTCGGCGTACGTCGGACTCTCGGGTCTCGTCGCCCTCGCCCCGCTGGTGGTCTTCGCGCTGTGGGGCGGTGCCATCGCCGACGCGGTGGACCGGCGGAAGCTGCTGCTCGTCACCAACACCGGGATCGCGGTCACCTCGCTGCTGCTGTGGGCACAGGCGGCGGCCGGCATGAACTCCGTCTGGGTGCTGTTCGTCCTGCTCGGCATGCAGCAGGCCTGCGCCGGCGCGAACCAGCCCGCCCGGAGCGCGTCGATCCCGCGGCTCGTGCCCGCGCACCTGCTGCCGGCGGCCAACGCCCTGAACTCCACCGTCTTCCAGACCGGTTCGATCATCGGCCCGCTGCTGGCGGGTTCCCTGATCCCGGTCCTGGGTCTGTCCACGCTCTACCTCATCGACTCCATCGCACTCACCGTGACGCTCTGGGCGGTGTACCGGCTGCCACCGCTGCCGCCTCTGAACGGTGCGCCGAAGCGGGCGGGGCTCCGCCATGTGCTGGAGGGTTTCGCCTACCTCGCGACGCGGCGGATCCTGCTGGTGTCGTTCCTCGCCGACATCATCGCGATGGTGCTCGGGATGCCGCGGGCGCTCTTCCCGCAGATGGCGCAGGAGACGTTCGGTGACCCGCCCGGTGGTGGTCTCGCGCTGGGCATCCTGTTCGCCGCCATCCCGCTGGGAGCGGTACTGGGCGGCCTGTTCTCCGGGGTGTTCTCCCGTGTCCGCAGGCACGGTGTCGCGGTCGTCCTCGCCGTCTGTGGCTGGGGCCTCGCGATCATCGGTTTCGGCCTGTCTCCGTGGCTGTGGCTGGCGGCGGTGTTCCTCGGGCTCGCGGGTGTCGCCGACCTGGTGAGCATGGTGTTCCGCGGCACGATCCTGCAGACCGCGGCGACCGACGAGATGCGCGGCCGGATGCAGGGCGCGTTCACCGTGGTGGTGGCCGGAGGTCCTCGACTCGCCGACCTGCTGCACGGAACCGCGGGCGCCGCGGTGGGTACGTCGATGGCGGTGAGCGGCGGCGGCGTCCTCGTCGTCGTGGTGATGCTCGCGGCGGTGGCGGCGTTCCCGGTGTTCTGGCACTACCGCGGCCCCGGACCGGAGAAGAACGAAACCTGAGTACGCGCTGGTGCCGCCGCCGATCAGCAGTGCACCTGAGCGTGCGTGCACCTGAGCGTGCGTGCGCCGGAAGGCCACCCGCGGACGACGTCCCGCGACGTTGGCCGCCGACGGTCAGAGTCGGACAAGTCGCCGCATTCCGGCCTATGCTGCGGCCACCTTGCTCGCCCGGCCGGTAGGGGGCCACCGTGCGCCGACGGTTTTCGACCATCGCCGTGGGCGCGGCCGCGCTCGGGTTGCTGGCGACAATGGCGTTCACCGCCAGCGCGCCGCCTTCGCGGGCGGCACACGGGGTTGTCCCGCCGGCGGTCGGAGTCAGGACCGTCCAGGTCGACGTCACCGTCGGACCGGCCAAGGACACCACCTGCCGGATCGTCGGCGACCTGTACCAACCCGCGACCGCCACCGCCGAGACGCCCCAGCCGGCGATTCTCACCACCCACGGCTTCGGCGGTAGCAAGGACGACCAGGCCGGTCTCGCGCACCGGCTCGCCGAGCAGGACTACGTGGTGCTGGCGTACTCCGGGCTGGGTTTCGGCGGTACGCAGTGCAAGATCCACCTCGACGATCCCGACTGGGACGGCCAGGCCGCCAGCCAGCTCGTCGACTACCTGGCCGGGGAGCGGGTGGACGCGGACGGCGACCGGCTCGACCTGGTGGCCCTCGACGGACCCGGCGATCCCAAGGTCGGCATGTTCGGCGGCTCGTACGGCGGGCAGGTGCAGTTCGCGGCGGCGGCCGTGGACGACCGGATCGACGCCCTCGTCCCGGCCATCACGTGGAACGACCTCGACTACGCACTGGCTCCTACCAACGCCGGGCTCACCCCCGGCACCGTCACCTCGGACGAGCCGGGGGTCTTCAAGCGGATGTAGGCGGACCTCTTCGCCGCGCTCGGCGTCCTGCGCGGCGCCGAGCACGCGCTCGGCGACCCGCGCCGGCTGACCGGCTGCCCGAACTTCGCCGACCAGATCTGCCCGGCGCTGATCGAGGCCAACGTCGCCGGCTACCCGTCGGCGCAGACCCGCGCCATGCTGCGCCGCGCGTCCGTCGCGTCGTACGTCGGGAAGGTGCGCGCGCCCACGCTGCTGCTCCAGGGGCAGGACGACACCCTCTTCAACCTTCAGGAGGCGATCGCCACCTATCGTGCCCTTGACGCGCAGGGGACGCCGGTCCGGATGGTCTGGCAGTCGTGGGGACACTCCGGCCAGACGCCCGCGCCGGGTGAGATCGACCTGAGTGGCGCCCGAGACCCGATGACGACCTACGAAGGCCGCCGGTGCTGGACTGGTTCGCGTACTGGCTGCGCGACGATCACACCGCCTCGCTCGGGCCGCCGCTCGCGTACTTCCGCGACTGGGTCCGCTACGACGGCGCGGCACCCGCCGGCGCTGAGCCCGCCTACGGCACCGCGGACGCCTACCCGGTCGGCGGGACACAGCGGTTGTACCTGTCCGGCGACCGCAGCCTGACCCCCGTGCCCGGCGATGTCGTCGCCGGCGCCCAGACCTGGGTCAACCTCGCCGCGGGCGTGCCGTCGTCGTACTCCGAGCTGCCGCCGGAAGTGGAGGCGATCCCGCCGTACGACACGGCCGGTACGCACGCCGCCTGGACCACCGCGCCGCTCACCGGCGACGTCGAGACCGTGGGCGTGCCGACCCTCGACGTCACGCTGCGGTCGCCGCTGGCCGGGGTCACCCAGGCCACCGGACCAGGTGGGCGGCTGATCGTGTTCGCCAAGCTGTACGACGTGGCGCCCGACGGTGAGCTCACGCTCGTCCACCGACTGGTCTCGCCGGTCCGGGTGGCCGACGTCACCGAGCCGAAGCCGCTGCACATCGAGCTGCCCGGCATCGTCCACCGCTGGCAGGCGGGCCACCGCATCCGGGTGGTCCTGGCCGCCAGCGATGCGGCGTACGCCAACAACGTCGCGGTCCTGCCGGTGACCGTGCGGACGACGGTCACGGATCCGCCGGTCCTCACCCTCCCCGTCCTGGGCCCGGATGCTGTCCTGGGACCAGGTGCTGTCCTGGGCCATAAGGCTGCCGTGGGCCCGGATGCGGAGCTCGCCCGGTCTGGCCGATGATGGGCCCATGCCGAAACCGCGCATCCTGCTCACCGGCGCCGCGGGTGGTGTGGGCCAGCTGCTGCTGCCCGGCCTGGTCGAGTCCTACGACGTGGTCCTGACCGATCGCGTGCCCGCGCCCGGGATGGTCACCGGCGACCTGGCCGACCCGGACTTCCTGGCCAAGGTCACCTCCGGTGTCGAGTCGATCGTCCACCTGGCGGCCAACCCGGACGCCGGCGCGACCTGGGACGAGCTCCGTACCCCCAACGTCGACGTGGTCGCCAGCATCCTGGCCACCGAAGTGCCACGCGTGGTGCTCGCCAGCTCCGTCCACGTGATGGGTGCGTACGCCGGACATCGGCAGGTCCCGGTCGACCCCGACTGGGCCCCGGCGCCGTGCTGTGCGTACGGCGCGACGAAGGCCCTGGCAGAGGCGCTCGCGCGCGTCCGTACGTACCAGACGGGCAGGTCGGTCGTGGCACTCCGGCTCGGCGCGACCTCGGCGGAGCCGGGCGACGTCACGGCGTTGGCGGGGTGGCTCGGACCGGCCGACCTCCAACAGCTGGTGGTGCGCGCGCTGGAGGCCGACGTGACGTTCGCGGTGTGCCACGGCGTGTCGGCCAACACCCGAAGCGACTGGCTCGTCCGCAACCCGATCGGCTACGAGCCCGTCCTCGACTCGGAGGACTACGCCGACCAGGTGCCTGTCGACGACTACTGGGCGTTGTGCTCGCCCGGCAGTGGGACACAGCGGTAGGGAACCAGGCGCCGGCAGCGGCTGATCCGTCCGCGACACCGGGACACCCGGAGGCGAGTTGTCCACAGCCTGTCAATCGTCGCTGGCGTGGTGACGGGGCGGCGTGCATGATCGAGCTGTAGGGAGTCCCGGGGGTGGAGGAGGCCGCATGTCGGGGACCGGCGATCTCAGTGCGACCGCCATCGACCAGTTGTTGACCGACACCCGACGTGCGCTGGAGACCATGCGGTCCGGCCAGCAGGTGGGGGAGCCGGCTGAGCCGATCATTGGTGAGGGCGAGGCTTCCGACGGCAAGGTGCACGCCGTCGTCGCGCTGCCCGGCGAGGTCCAGTCGCTGACCATGGATCCCCGCTTGATGCGGGAGGGTTCGGAGAGCGTCTGCGATGCCGTCGTCGAGGCCGTCAACGCCGCCTTGGCGGACCTGCGCGCGAAGGCCACGACAGAGGTCGGCGGTTCGGTCGACCTCGAACAGCTCAGCGGCGACCTCGAAGCCGTTCAGAACGAATCTCTGCAGACCATGAAGACGATGTTCGGCGCTCTTCAGGAGGTCATGGACCGCATCGACCGGAGGACGTGACGCATGAGCGCGAGGAGCCCTCGCGGAGGTACGCCGAGGTACGAGGCGTGCCGGAGTGAGGCACCGCAGTGGTCGTGCGAAAGGGGCATGGCATGAGCAAGCAGTTCGACCCGGACAAGATCGACACGGCGGGCAGGGACCTGTTGAAGGCAGCCAACCGGCTCGACGATCAGATCGACGACTTCCTCACCACGACGCAGGGCATCGGCGAGCCGTGCGGCGATGCGGAGCCGATCGGCATGCTGCTCGGCGTGAGCTACGCAGCCGCCGAGGAAGTCCTGACCGAAGCGCTCGAGTCGGTGGTCGAGTGTCTGGAAGGTCATGCGCAGAAGCTTCACGTCGCGGCCGCCAACTACGCGAACTCCGAACAGGACAACCTGACCGCCGTCGAAGGAGTGGGGATCTGAGCGATGGCACAAGGGATCGTCCTTCCCGGCCCACTCGTGACCCTGCTGTCCGAGCTGGGCTACCTGTGGCCGGACGCCGACGAAGTACGCCTCATGCAGCTCGGCCAGGCCTGGATGGAGGTCCAGGGCAAGCTCGACGAGGTCGTCCAGCAGGCCCAGGAGACCGCCGAGCGAGTCTGGAACGAAAACCACGACGACGCCATCGACGCGTTCAAGGCCTCATGGGAAGCACCGGACGACGGCCTCGACACGCTCCGCCAGAACGCCACCGGGGTCATGGTGGTGGGTGCGATCATCCTGGTCTGCGCGATCGTCGTTCTGATGCTCAAGATCTGGGTGATCGTCCAGCTGGTCACGCTGGCGATCGCGATCGTCCAGGCCATCGCCGCGGCTGTCCCCACCTTCGGCGCCTCGCTGCTCACCATTCCGGTGGTCAAGGAGATCATCGGCCGGATCATCAACCTGCTGATCAGCCGGGCCCTGGAGGTGCTTCTTGGGTAAGAAGCGCCTCCTGCGCGGCATGGCCGGCCGCCTGGAGGGCAAGGTCGCGAAGACGGCGGCGAAGGCGCTACCCAAGGCCAGGAGCGCCGCGCGCAAGGTTCCTGACATCCCGAAACGCAAGCCACCGGTGAAGCCGACGGCGACAAACACCAAGCTCCAACGGCACATCGACAACCTCTGGAAGCACGCCGGCAAGAAGGGCACCGCCGGCGACGGCACCACGTTCGACGCGATCCGGAACGAGCTGCTCACCGGTCGGGCGTCCAACGGGATCTTCCACCTCCAGAAGGGCCGGGAGATCATGAACGGTCTGCGAGGGCTACTACGGAAGACGGGCCGCGACGCCCTGTCCCCCTCAGACCGTAGGATCGCCCAGGAGCTGTTCAACGAGCTCAGAGACGCCTACAGACGAGGCGGTGGACACCCCTGATGTCGCAGCAGGTCGAGGCACTGCTGACCCGGCTCACCCAGGCCGTGCCCGGGCTGGCGTCGATGCTGTCCGAGCACCGGCAGCAGTTCGGTCACCAGGCGCCGAGGGCGTTCCTGCGTACGGCGGCGTTCGTCACCGCGGCCGGGTACCAGTCCAGGGACCCGGACAGCGCGGGCCAGTTCCAGGAGCTGCTGGACCTCCTGGAGTCCGAGGTCGGAAGGGACGACGAGACGGATGCGCTGATCGCTGGTTCGTTCCTGGCCAACCTTCCGCTCGGCGACGATCCGCGGGGGTCGGTCGACGCCATTCTCGGGCCCAGCTTGCGGAGTCTGCTCGATCGGCGCCCGTCGATCACCGCGTCGCACAGGGCGATCCAGCGCCTGGTCGCTGCCGAACCCGCGCTCATCGGTGAGCTCAATGAGCACCTCGAGACCTACGACGAACTCCTTCCCCACGTCTTCATGGGCGAGCTGATCGATCGACTCACCGAGTGGATCGGCTCAGGTCAGGAGCCCGCCCTCGCCCGGGTCCGCAACGTGCTGAGCACGCTGGAGGACGAGTACGGCAAGGATTTCGAGGTCGATGAGTTGATCGCCGCGTCCTTCCTCGAGGATCTTCCCGAGCGCGGTGAGCCGGGCAGCGGCATCCTCGACCTTCTCGGCCCCAAGCTCGGCAAGGAACTCAACCGGCAGCGAAGCTAGGTGTACTGCCCGGGCTCGCCGGGCGGCTGAACGCGGCGAACGGGTCCGCCACTGGTGCCCGCCTCCGGGTCGACGACGACCGGGCGTCGTACTCTCCAGGAAGTGGAAGCAGGGTAGGGTCCGCGTCGGCGCTGGCGATCCGAGTCGTTCGTACGACCGGATCGTAGGTCCGGCGCTCACGGGAGGAACGGAGGGCGCCGTGGCGAACCCGCATCGGGTGATCCTCGACACCGATATCGGCTCCGACGTCGATGACGCGCTGGCCCTGGCCATGCTGTTCGGCGCGACCGATATCGAGCTGCTCGGGGTGACGACGGTCTATGGCGACGTCGATCTTCGTGCCCGGATCGCCCGACGCCTGGCGCGGCTGGCCGGGCACGACGGGCTCGCCGTGGCCTCGGGCGCCGAGCGCCCGCTGTCCGGTGCCGAAGCCTGGTGGGCGGGCTTCGAGGGTCAGCTCTACTCCGACCTGGGTGGCGAAGTGTTCATGGAGGACGTCACCGCGGCTGAGTTCCTCGCCCAGACGGCCGCCGACATCCCAGGCGAGCTGGACGTCGTGGCGGTCGGGCCGTTGACCAACCTCGCGACGGCGATCCGGACCGATCCGGCGTTCGTGAGCAACGTGCGGCGGGTCTATGTGATGGGTGGCCGCTTCGACGTACGGGAGCAGGCGGAGCACAACTTCAAGTGCGATGCCGAGGCGGCGGCGGAAGTCTTCGCGTCGGGGATTCCGGTGACCGTCGTCGGCCTCGAGATCACCACGAGAGCTCGCATCGGGCCGGACGAGCTCGCACCGATCGCGGCCGCCGGTGCACTCGGCCGCCAGATCGAGGCGGAGGTGCACCAGTGGTGGCAGTACACCGAGCACCAGTGGAACCACCCGCACGATCCCATCGCCGTCCTCGCCATGCTGCGACCGGACCTGCTCGGCCTGAAGGGGCCCGTTCGGGTACGCGTCGAGCCGGAGGGTGACCTGGCCGGCGTCAGTGTGGCCGAACCGGTGCCCGTCGGCGAGAGTGTGGACGCGGCGCGCGCGACGTACGTCGTCGACAGGGTCAACGTGGCGGGTGCGGTGGCGGCGACGGTCGCGCTGATCAAGGCCGCCGGCGACCTGGGACCGTCCTGAGGTGACGAGAGCTGGTAAGGGCCAGCCGCGCGGGTTCATGATCATGCACGGGAAGCCGGGGCTTCGAGGTCAGGCACCCGTCGAGGTACTCAACCCGCGCGGGTGAACGCAGCGGTGGCGCCCGCCGGCAGCCGGTAGGTGTAGGCCGTACCCGCCCAGGACACCTCGAACGTCGCCACCTGCCGTCCCGCGTTGTAGACGACCTCCAGCTGGGTACCGTCAGGCAGGCTCGCCGTCCGGCGCTGCAGGTCACCCTCGCCGGTGGTGGTCACGGCGGGCACGGCCGCGTTCGCACCCGCGGCGGCCGCGTTGGATGCGGTCGCACCATCCGGCGCCAGGAGGTTCAGCTCGTGGATCGACCACCAGCTGCCCGAGCTGCCCGTGTTGACGATCCGGACGTACCGCGCCTGGACCGGTGGAACGAGAACCCGGAGCTGCGTACGCCCACCGCCGCGGGCGATCGGCTCGCCCCATGTCTCGCCGTCGTCGGAGACGTAGACCTCGTAGCCGCGAACGAAGTCGCCGGGGCTGCCCGAGGTGTCGAGGCTGATCTCGCTGAACGACGTCGGCGCGCCGAGGTCGACCTGGAACCAGTCCCCGGGTGCCATGCCGGCGCCGGTGCTCCACCGCGTAGCCGGGTCGCCGTCGATCGCCTGACCCGCCGGATCCGCTGGCGCACTGGCCGATGCCGAGACCGTCCAGGCATCCCGCGGCAGCGCGGTCGGCGTACCGGGTGGTTCGAGCGCGCCACCGGTCGGTACGGAATAGCCGAGCCAGTTCTCCCCGACCCGGACCTGGTCGAGAGAGGTGAGCAGCCCGGAGTCGTAGCTCACGACCGGCCGGCTGCCGTCAGCGGCCCTGAAGGCGAGGTCGACCTGCCCGATCGTGTCGGCATCGGGCTCGCCGTGTTGGCGACCCGACCACACGAACGTCGCCGCGGCTCCTGGGGCGAGTGCGTAGGAGAACCACCGGTCGCCCCACTGGATCTGGAAGGTCGTGCGTTCGGTCCCGGAGTTGTGCGCCACCAGGGCCTTCGAGCCGTCGGGGTTGACGAACGCGACGTCTGCGACGTTGCCGGCGTCCAGCGTGTTCGAGGCGATCCGGCGGGCGCCCGGCCGGACGAACTTGCTGGCGTGGCCGAGCGCGTAGTAGTCGACCGTCTTCGCGTAGTCCCAACCCCCGTTGGCGTCCTGCGTCACCTTCAGCACGCCGCGGCAGGTGAGGCAGCCACCGTTGGTGGGGCCGTTGGCCGCGTCGAGCGCCATGTTCCACCGGACGACGGACTTGGCCCAGTCGCGCGTGGAGTTGATGACGAGACCGATCGCACCGGCGAACCCGTCCTCGTCGGTGCCTTCCCATTCCCCGCCCGAACATTCGGTGTGGTACGCCGGCTTGGCCGGATAGTTGTTGTGGGACAGGGACTGCGCCCGCACATCGCCGCCGTAGCAGTGCCATGCGGTGCCGTGGACATGGCGCGCCGTTTCGGGGTCGGCGTAGAGGCTTTCCGGATAGCTGATGACGTCCCAGTTGTGGTCGTAGCCGAGAATCCTGGTGTCGATTTCGTGCTTGCGCAGCGTGGGTCCGAGGTGGTTTCGAATCAGCTCGCCCGCTTCCTCGGCGCTCAGGCCGAGGCCTGGATATCCACCGGGGATGTAGAGCGGTTCGTTGTTGGGAGAGATGTAGCGGATCGGAATTCCCTCGTCGGCGTACGCCTGGATGAACTTCGCGAAATAGTCGGCGAGTGGTTGGTAGGCGTCGGGTTTGAGATTGCCGCCGATCATGTTGTCGCTGGTCTTCATCCACCCGGGCGGGCTCCATGGCGAGGCCATCAGGGTGAGCTGTGGGTTGAGCTTCCGGGCCTGGGTGAGCAACGGAATGATGTAGGCACGATCGTGGTCGATGGAGAAGTGGGCGAGAGTCGGATCGGTCTCACCCGCCGGCATGTCGTCGTAGGAGTAGTTGCCCTCGACGGCGAAGTCGCTCGCTCCCATGGGTTGCCGGACGAAGCTCAGGCCGATCCCGTCGCGCGCGCTGAACAGGTCGCGCATCGCGGCGTTGCGGCGTTCGGTGTCCAGGCGGGTGCCGACCAGCCAGGCGGACGAGTCGGTGAACGACGCGCCGAAGCCCTCCATGCGCTGGTATCTGCGGGTCTCGTCGATCGCGATCGTCGATCCTTCGGGGGCGCCACCAAGCCGCCATGACACGCTCGGCGCCTGCGTCAGGTACGTCCCGGCCGCCGGATCGCTGACCCAGACGTCGACGCCGCCCGCCGGTGCCGCCGAGACGTCCTGGCTCGCGGAGTCAGCGGCCGCGGTCGTGCCCAGTGACGCGGCCACCATGGCGACACCGAGAGCCAGGCCATACAGTCGTCGAGGCATCCGTCCCCTCCCGGGTTCCTGGCCGGAACGTAAGCCCGGTCGAGGTCGTGGTCAATCCCGGTCGTCAGGCGCGACCAGATCGGCCATGCGTTCGTCCTCATGCGTGCCACCGAACGGACGGCGTTCCCTTGCGGTGAAGGCGGATCCGGCGCTACGCCGTGCGGGTGCCGACCAGTAGAGAGTTGGCGAGGTCGGGGAAGACGACCTCCACCGACACGAGCCGCAGGTTGCCGAAGAAGAAGTCCCGCTTGGGATCGTTCTTACGCAAGGGGGAGTCGGCCGGCAGCGCAGCATGTGGTGTGACGTCGTCGAAAACCACGCGGCCGCCGATCCGCAACAGGTCGACGGTTGCATCGTCGGCCGTCCACCCGCCGTCGACGAAAAGCAGGTCGTACGGCGCGTGATCGGCGAGCACGAGTTGCGCATCGCCGTGAACGACCCGCACCCGAGAGTCGGCGCGGAACACCTTCGCGGCCGCCTGGGCGCGCGCGTCGTCGAACTCAACCGTCACCAGCGTGGCGGAGGCCGGCATTGCCGAGGCCATCCATGCGGTGCCGACGCCGGTGCCGGTCCCGGTCTCACCGATCCTCCCGTCCTGGCACCCCGCCGCAAGCATCGCGAGGACCCGCCCGGCGTCGGGCAGCGAGCACGAGGGGTCCCGGCCGTCCGCCTCGTCGCGGCTGGTGGGGAACCTGAGGTCGCGGGCCGCCGCCAGGGCTTCCCGTACCAGAGCAGGAAAGTCGTTGTCGTTGTCCGCTGTCATCGAGTTGCCGACCCTTCACTACCACCGCGTCGCGGTTCGTTCGGGTTCATCGTTCCAGCCGGGTCGCGTAGGCACGGAGGGCGCGCAGGAAGTCCCGCTGCCGGAAACCCGGCCAGTAGACGTCACAGAAATGGAGTTCCGAGTACGCCGTCTGCCAGATCAGGAAGTCGGACAGTCGCTGCTCACCACTCGTACGAATGACGAGATCCGGCGCGGGTTGCCCACTGGTGTCCAGATGGCTCGCGATGTCGGCGGTCGAGAGCCGATCGGCCAGCGCGCGGACGGAGGTTCCGGCGCGGCCCTCGTGCTCGAAGAGCGAACGCAGCGCATCGACAAGCTCGGCCCGTCCGCTGTAGCCGATCGCCAGCGTCACGTGGCTGTCGGTCTCCTGCCCGGCGGTGGTCTCCCGGGCGAGTTTGAGGGCGTGTGCCGTCGAGTCCGGCAACAGGTCGAGGTGTCCGGCGAGATGGATGCGCCAACGACTGGAGGGCTGCGCGAGGCGCTCGGCGATCACCCGCTCGGTCAGGTGCATGAGAAAGGTGATCTCGTCGGGAGAACGCTTGCGGATGTTGTCGGCGGAGGCGACGAAGACGGTGACGTGCCGAATTCCCGCGTCCGCGCACCAACCGAGGACCGTGTCGATGTGTTCGGCGCCGGCCTGGTGGCCGAGGCTGACGTGGGCCAGTCCCATCTGGCGAGCCCAGCGGCGGTTGCCGTCGATGATGAGGGCGACATGTCGCGGGATCGGCCCGGACGCGACCTGTCGGCGCAGCCGCCTGAGGTAGAGCGAATTCACCAGATCAACGAAACCCATCCGGTTCAAGCTACCGCACGCCTCGCTCCTCCACCGCCGGGAACTCCACGCCGACACTCGTCAGGCCGCAGCCTGCGCCGACAGCCTGATCGTGGTGTCCGTGGACGTGCCGTTCACCGTGACGGCGAGCCGGATGGACGCCGGCCTCCACGCGGTGAGAGTGCCGGTACGCGGGTCGAAGACTGCCGCGTGCCACACTTCGCGCTCGGACTCGTCGCCGATCAGGACATTGGGCGAGCCGGACCACGAGGCTGTCATCGGATAGCCGACGGGGAACGTCTCCTCGCCTTGTGTCAAGAGTGCCTTGACATCCACCGACTCGCCGACCCCGACCTCGCCTGGCGCGGCCAGCTCGAGGGCGTCGACGTGCGGGCGTACCTCCGCGGCGATCCACTCCGGTGCGTCGCGCAGCGGATCGTCGCGCGCTGCATCGGCCTCCTTGCCGGTGACCGGATCGACGCCCCACCGGGACCAGCCGGTGACGCCACCGTCGGCCGGTGCAGTAGCCGGGGACTTCGCGGAGTTGCCGTTGACGAACGCAGGAACGCCGTCCACATGCGCGGCATGGAACGTTCCCACATGCGCGCCGATGAACACCGCGCCCTTGCCGGTCGAGCGTTGGAAGTCCGACAGCCACGACTCGATGACCGCCGCCTCCTTGCGATCGCTCAGCTCGCTCGCCTTGGCGGGCGTGGGGTCGCGCAGCGGCACGTGCTGGACCAGTGCGACCGATCCGACGCCCCGATCCTGCGCGGCCTTGTCCAGCTCCTGTCGCAGGGTGCGCAGCTGCGTCCAGTCGCTGCCTCTGATCGACAACGCGGAGGTGTTGATGGTGATGAACCGGGTCCCCTTGTGGTCGAACACCCGGCTCGTCTCGCCGAACGCCGCGGTGAAGTTGTCGATGCTGCCGCCCATCACCTCATGGTTTCCGGGTACGTAGTAGTACGGCAGCTCGCCCTCGAGGTCCTCGTCGAGGATGCGTGTGGCGAGGGCGAAGTCCTCAGGAGAGGCTTCGTCAACCAGATCGCCGTTGATGAGCAGGAAGTCGGGATCGCTCGCGCGGATCTCCCGCAGGGTACGCCGCGCCTGTCTCACCAGGGCGCTGTCGGGATCGCGGGCGACGAACTGCGCGTCGGACATCACCGCGAACGTCCACGGTGCGCCGTCGACCGTTCCGTTCTGCACGATCAGCGGGTCTTCGACCTTCGGCGCTGGTGGGACCTCGACCTCCGGCGGGACCAGGGCGGTCAACTCGTCGATGATGAGTTCACCCTTGTACTGCGCCTCCGGCTTGGTCTCGGCCGAGTAGTAGCGCCGGATCGTCAACGGGTACTGCGTTCCCGCCGGCACACTGAAGCTGAGCTGCTGCCATCCGGTCGAGGTGAGATAGCCCGCGCGGAACGCCGGCAGCAACGCCCCGGTCCCGTCGTACGCCTGCAGACTCGCCCACTCACCATGGCCGGACGAGTGGACCCAGAGCCGCAGTTCGCGTGGCTGGCCCGGGACCTCGATGCCGTCGGTCGCGAGCGCTCCACCGGTCCGCGTGGCCGTCGACTCGTCGAAGTTGTAGGTCAGTGCGAGGCCCTGGCCGACCTTGCCGGGTGCCGGAGCGATACTGCCGGTGGCACGCTCGCCGAAGTAGCTCCACACGCTCGGGTCCTCGAAGTCCGACACGACGATCTCGTCGAGACCGACGGTGACGGGCAGTGTCAAGCTCACCTTGCCCGCTCCGGTCGTCGCGCTGATGACCACCTGCGTCGAACCACGTGGCTGCTTCGCGGTCACCGTGAACTGCCCGGTGCTGTCCGGTGTGATGTCGATCAGCGCGTCGTCGTAGGACAGCGTGAGCTCGCCGGGCTCGATCGGAGCGGTGTAGCCGCCGGCGTCCTGGCCGACCACACCGAACCTCGCGGTTCCTCCGTCGTCGACGATCGCCACCTGCTGTGTGCTGGCGGAGAGTCTGGCGAGCGGGCCCAGCACGTGGAGTTCGGTCGTCCCACGGACACTTCCGTCGTAGGCCTCCACGGTGACCCTCCCAGGTTTGCCGGCGTGGAAAACTCCGTCACCGTTGACGGTTCCGTGCTTCGGTTCGTCCGTCGTCCAGGTCGGGTCGCCGTCGGCCGGACCGTAGGTCTCGTCGTAGCCCGTCGCGGTCAGTCGCCGGGTCAGCCCGGGGAACACCCGGTCCGGCCGGGCCGGCGCGACGCTCGACGAGCCGGCTGCGGTGTCGGGATCCAGCGCGGTCTCCACCCAGAGGCCGTGGAGTTCCTTGCTGCCCTCGGGCGCGAACAGCGCCAGCCCGTTGGGATCGGAGCGTTCCCTGCCGTCGGACGGGCGGTTCTCGACCTCGGCCGTCGTCGCGCCCGGTGTGCGGGCAACCATGGTGGTGGACCCACCGCCGTCGAGGTTGACCGCGTTGTGCGCACCGAGTTCGACCATCATGGTGGCCAGCTCGTCGAGTCCGAGTCCGTCGGCGAACGCCGGCTGCCGGCCGTCGGCGGTCAGGACGTACATCTTCGTACCGTCGGCGGAGAATCCGACCGCGGTGCGTGGAGCCGGCGGCACGTTGTTGCCCTGACTGGCCTTCTGTGGGACGCCGTCCACGACGAGCAGCTGCCGGCCGTTGAGCGCGGTCCGGATCTCCTTCTCGTCCGCCGTACGTGCCGCGTAGTCGATGCTCACGGCGTCACCGATCGCCAAGCCGGCAAGGGCATCCGCGCCTGCCTCGCGACCGACGAGGACGAAGCCGCCGGCCGGGATGGCACCCTCACCGGCTTGCGGCCGCACCGCGGTCACCGTCCCGTCGACGACCTCGACCTCGGTCACCTTCGCCGCGTCCTGGGTCGCTCGGCACCGGCAGTACGTGCCCCAGAGCGGGGTGAACGCCTCGATCGCGTCCGGCGCGAGCGTCGGTTTGTTGATGCCGGCAAGGGGAGCGGACGCGCCGTCCGGCAACGCGATCGTGCCGTTGAAGAGGACCTCGCCGATGCGGCCGAGGCCGTCAGGAGTGAGAATCGCCGCCGACTTGTGCCAGGTCGGATTGGTGTCGGGCGACTGGATGACCTCGCCGTCCCTGATGCCGACACCCAACGGTGCGGTGGAGTTGTTGATGTCGAAGAAATCGCCGTTGACGGCCGCGACGGCGCCGACCCGGTTGGCCTGGACGGAGATGGGCTCGCCCTTGGCGACCTGACCGGGGAAGAGGTAGCCCGGCACCGTCCCCTTGGTGAGGTCGACGGTCAGGCTGTCGGCCTGCAGCCAGGTGGGCGTACCGGTGAAGCCATCCGGTCCGTACCGGTCGAACGACCGCAGGGTGACGCCTGGTGCGACGGGTCTCTGCCGTTCGTACGTCTCCATCCGCGGTTCGACCGCGGCCGATGCCTTGGGCGCGCTCCTCGGCGCGTCCAGGTCGAAGCGCGCGGCGTCCGACGTCGACGACCGCAGGTCGGGGAGTGGCGCCGGCGTCGCGTCAGGCGGGCCGGCCGCGGCGGGTCTCGTCCCGCCCGGCAGGACCAGACCGAGGAGAAGCAGCGCGGCCGCGGCGATCGCCGTGGCGGGTGCGAGACGTCGAGTGCGTGTGGACGTAGCCGTCGAAGACATCTGAGCCTCCCCTGGGTCGTACGCAGTGAAGCGCAGAAGGAGGCGGTTTACCAGACATTGAGCTTGACCGAAAGAAAACACCGCATGGCCGGCGGGAGTTGCGGCGGCCGCGGGCCGGGAGTTGCGGCGGCCGCGGGCCGGCGTCGCGGGAAGCGCGGGTCGAGGCGTTGGGGTGCGGGGTCAGGTGAGGACGTTCACCGGAGTTGCGGCGAGGTACGCGGCGATCGCGTCGACGGCCTCGGGATACCACGTGGCGTACGTCCCTCGCGTCACGAAACCGATGTGCGGCGTCAGCACGGTGTTCGGCGCGGACAGAAGCGGATGTCCGGCGGGAAGCGGCTCCTTGTCGTAGACGTCGAGGGCGGCGCCGGCAATCTGGCGGTCCTGGAGCGCCGCGACGAGGGCCGACTCGTCGACGACCGGCCCGCGCGAGGTGTTGACGAGAAAGGCCGTCGGCTTCATCAGGCCGAGCTCATGGGCACCGACCAGTCCGCGCGTCCGCGCACTGAGCACGAGATGCACGCTGAGGACGTCGGATCGCGCGAACAGTTCGTCCTTGTCCACGCGCACGGCGCCGCCGTCAGCCGCGGCGGAGTCGGTGAGATTCTGACTCCACGCGATCACGTCCATGCCGAACGCCCGCGCCACCGGCACCATCGCCCGCCCGAGCCGGCCCAGACCAAGCAGCCCGAGCGTCGACCCGCCGAGATCCGTGCCGAGCGTGTGCTGCCACCCACCTGCCCGCATTCGTGCGTCCTCCGCCGGCAGGTGGCGTACGACCGCGAGGATCAGCGCCCACGCCAACTCCACCGTGCCCGGCGTACCGCCTCGCGTCCCGCACACGGTCACGCCATGCTCGCGGGCGGCGTCGAGGTCGATCGAGGCGTTGCGCATGCCGGTGGTGACGACCAGGCGCAGCCGGGGAAGCCGGGCGATCAGGGGCCGTCGCAGCGGGGTGCGCTCGCGCATCAGCACGAGGACGTCGTAGGACTGGAGCCGGTCGACCAGCGCGTCCTCGTCGTCGAGGTGGTCGGCGAAGAACGTCACCTCGGTACCGTCGGGGAGGGCTTTCCAGTCGGCCAGGTCGGCCGCCACCTCCTGGTAGTCGTCGAGCACCGCGACCGTCGTCATCACGCGTCCCTTCCGCCGGTTGTCACCGGCCCGATCATGCCGGGTCGGCGTGGTCCACGGCCAGGGACACCTCCGGCAACCCGGCGTCCACCAGTCCGCGCCCGCGTGCGGCGGCGTTCCGCTAGGCTTCCGCGATGACCGCCCTGCCGCCCGACGTCCAGCGCAAGGTCCGGCAGCTCGACAACGACGTCCAGTCGATCTACGAGCTGCTCGTGACCATCCAGGTGACCCAGCAACGCCAGGGCAACCGACTGGACGAGCTGGCATCGGACATGGGCGCGCTCAGGTCCGATGTGGGTCTACTCAAGTCCGAGGTGGGTGCGCTCAAGTCGGACGTGGGCCTGCTCAAGTCGGATGTGGGTCTGCTCAAGTCCGACGTGGCCAGGCTCCAGGCCGAGCACGGGGCAAAGCTCGACGCGATCCTCGACCTCCTGCGCAACCGCGAGTCGGAGCGGCCCGGGGCGCGGGACGGTCAGCCCGCGTAAAGGGAGAACTCGCCGGCCGGGCTCAGCCGGCGAAGGGGAGGACGGGGAGCCCGCGCACCCCGGTCTCGGCGACGAAGATCGCACCCGCCGACGGCTGCTTTCCTTCGGGTAGCCCTTGGCGCGAGGTCGTGATGTAGAGCTCGTCGAGGTTCGACCCGCCGAACGTGCACGCCGTCACCTGCGTCACCGGCAGCTCGACCACACCGTCCAGTCGCCCGTCTGGCGCGTACCGGCGGACCGCGGAACCGCCCCACATCGCCACCCACAGGTAGCCCTCTGCGTCGACCGTCATGCCGTCCGGGCCGCCGTGTTCGCCGGGGATCGTGACGATCGGGCGTCGGCTCTCCGCCACGATGCCCCGCGCCGGGTCGTAGTCGAACGCATCGACGCGCTGCGTACGGGTGTCGATGTAGTAGGCAAGGTGCTGCTCGGGCGCCCAGGCGAGGCCGTTGGAGATGGTGACGTCGGTGAGGACGACGGAGACCCTGCGGTCGGGGTCGAGGCGATAGACCGTACCGGCGCCGGGCGTCCCGGCGAAGGCCATCGAGCCGCAGTAGAACCGGCCGTGCGGATCGCAACCACCTTCGTTCATCCGGATGGTGGGATCGGACCAGACCTCGCCGAGGTGTTCGATGGTGCCGTCGTCGGCGAGGAGGAGGAACCCGCGCTCGTTCGCCGCGACCAGTCCACCGCCGACCCGGGGGCGGAAGGCCGCCGCCACCTCTCCGATGTGCGTACGCGTGACGGCGCCGGTCGCGAGGTCGGCGGTGAGGATGTCGCCCGCGAGCATGTCGACGAAGCGCAGGCCGCCCCAGCTGGGGTGCCATACCGGGCCCTCGCCGTGGTGCGCGTGTGGGTCGGTGACCTGCTCGACAGCGACCATGGTGTCCTCCGCGTAGTCGTCCTCTGGGTCGGCGGCCTCGGCGGCCAGCTCGGTGCCGCCGGGTGATCCGGCACCACTCGCCATCGCGATGATGCCGGATCACCACCGTCCGCGGCCAGCCGCGGCAGCAAGTGTCCCGACGAAACGGATCAGGTAACGGAGGGTGATGTCAGGATCAGACAGGTTGTGGCCACGCAGGTGCATGGCTCGTCGGCGGTCCGCCCACGCATCCTGGTGGGACGAACGTCAGTATCGCGAAGGGGTGTGCCATGTCCGCTGTCCCACAGGTCGAGCGGCGGCCGTCGCCGGTCGTCCTGCACGAGACGGTTTCTGACGCGTTGATCGAGCAGGTCCGAGAGGACGGCTTCGCTGTGCTGGCAGGTGCGCTGTCGCCGGCCGAGGTCGCCGAGATCAACGCGGAGGCCGTCCGCCTGTGCCGCGGCGACCTGGGCGAGATCAGCGGAGTCGAGGCGGCGGACGCCGACGAGTCCGACGCCGACGTGATGCGGCGCTATCTGTGCATCCACTTCCCGAACAAGCTGTCGAAGGTGATCCAGCGCTCGCTGCACCATCCGCGGATCGTCGACGCCCTCACGAAGGTGATCGGGCCGAACGTCAAGTGCATGCAGTCGATGCTGTTCATGAAGGCGGAGGGCAAGCCGGGACAGGCGTGGCACCAGGACGAGTTCTTCATCCCGACCCGGGACAGGTCGTTGACGGCCGCGTGGATCGCGTTGGACGACGCCACGATCGAGAACGGCTGCCTGTGGGTGCTGCCGGGTTCGCACCGCCGCGGCGTGATCTACCCCGACCGCGACCAGGACGACGAGCGTTTCGACTGCACGGTCGAGCTGTACGACTTCCCCTACCGTGACGAGGACGCCGTGCCGGTGGAGATCCCGGCGGGCGCCGCGGTCATCTTCAACGGCTACCTGCTGCACCGGTCGCTGCCGAACTCCGGCCGGGATGGGTTCCGGAGGGCACTGACCAACCACTACATGAGCGCCGAGTCCCTGCTGCCCTGGGGCAAGGTGCCCGACAACATGCACGTGGCCAAGTGGGACTACCGCGACATCGAGATGGTCGCGGGCGAGGATCCGTACGCCTACAAGGGGACCGAGGACTTCGCCCGGCCCGGCGTGCGTCCTGACAAGGAGGGCGGCTGCGGCCGCTGACCCGCGCCTGGCGCGGCCGGGAATGACCACGCTGAGCATGCCTGTGGCACCTGGGCATGGTGTCGGCACCTCGATGACGTACGCACGCATGCTCAGCGTGGTCATTCGCACGAGGCGCAGTCGCCGCCCGTCGCACGACAGGTCAGGCCGGGCGGCGTGGATCCAAGAGAGCCGACTCAGCTCTTGATCGAGCCGATCATGAGGTTGTCGAGGATGTGCTTGCGGCCCGCGACGATGACGATCGGCACGGTGACGAGGAACGAACCCGAGAGGATCGTGCCGTACTCCGTGTTGTAGAAGCCGACCAGGTTGGCGAGCCCCACCGGATAGGTCTGGCGCTCGGGGCTGCTCAGCACGATCGACGGCCAGAGGTAGTCGTTCCACGAGGCGAGGAACGTCAACACTCCGAGCACCGACAGCGCGCCCGGGCGGGCGAAGAGCGCGGGGTTCTGTTCAGGAGGTGCGGAGCAGGCGGCACCACGGGTGCAGCGGTGCCTGCACGACGACACAACCCATCGAGCGCGCGAAGCGGATGAGCTCGGCGACCTGACGCTCGAGCGCTTCGGTAGTCGCGGCGCCCGGTCCGCCCGCCGCGCCGGCCCCGGCCGCCGCGCCGGTCGCCCCGACCACCAGCAACAGCGTGGGTCCGGCCGTCAAGACCAGCGTCGGCGTACCGGCCAGCACCGGTGTGCCAGCAGGTGCCGGCGTACCAGCGGTGACAGCGGCCGGGCCCGAACCCGACCGCAGTGCGGCAACGGGTCCCAGGTCGGCCGGGCCTGGAAGCCGTTCCTGAAGGATCGCCACGTGCAGCGCGCGGGTGGCGCGGGCCGGATCGACGCCGAGCTCGGTCGCGAGGGCGGAACACCCGCGCACTCGACCTTGCCGACGAGTCCGGCTGGCGGGAGGCGCGAGCCGTCGCGCTCGGGGAGATCGGCATCCTGCGCCGCCGTGCCGGGCGGCTCGACGGGGCGGCCGACTACTTCTCGCGGGCGCTCGACACCGCGCAGGAGATCGGCTGGATGCCGATCGTCGCTGGCCGGTTGGTCAGCCTCGGCAACCTCTTCGCCGAGGCCGGCAACCTGCCGCGGGCGGCCGAGTACTACGCGGAGGCACTGCCGGTCTTCCAGCAGGTGGGTTCCCGCGGCGGCCAGGCGGTGCTCCTCGGCAACCTCGGTGAATGCTGCCTCGTCCTTGGCCGGCTCGACGAGGCACTGACCCACTTCACCCAGGCGCTGTCGCTGAACCGGGAGCTGGGCCATCGCGTCCAGGAAGCCGACAACCTGCGCGCCCTCGCCACGGCACACTGCGACGCGGGGCGGTACGCCGAGGCGCTCGAGCTCGCCCGGGCCGCCCTGTCGGGGAGCCGCGAGGCGGGAGACCGGCGGTTCGAGGCCGATGCCCTGAACACTCTCGGTACGGTCCACCAACGGCTCGGCAACTTCGCCGAAGCGGTCGACCACCATGACCACGCCCTGCGGCTCAGCCGCGAGATCGGAGTCCGCCAGCACGAGGTCGCCGCGCTGATCGGGCTGGCTCATTCGTACCAGCATCTCGGCCGGGCAGACGACGCGAGCGGCTGCGTCGAGCAGGCGCTCACGATGGTCCGGCAGGCGGGGTACCGGCTGCTCGAGGGCCCGGCGCTCACGGCATCCGCCACGATCATGATGGCGCAAGGCCGGCTTGACGAAGCGGTCGAGGGTGCCCGGACGGCTCTGGGGGTGCACCGCGAGGTCGGGCACCGCCTCGGGGTGGCCCGCACGCTGCTCGTGCTGGGTCGGGCGTTGCGGGAACGGAACGAACCCGGCGCTGCCGAGAGCGCCTGGTAAGAGGCGCACACGGTGTTCGCCGAGCTGAACTCGCCCGAGGCCCACCCGGTCCGTATCCTCCTCGCCGACTCCTCCCCGTCCGGGTGATCCTGGGGATCAGGAACCACTGGACGGGTCGTCGGCCGGCGTCGGGTCGGAGGGCGCCGGGTCAGCGATCGGTGTCGGGTCGTCGGCGGGCGTTGGGTCGGCAGGCGTCGGCTCGGCGACCGGGGACAGCAGCAGGATGGGGATCCGGCGACGGGCCGCGGCAGCGCGCCGTTCGTACTTCTTCCATCCCGGGTGGACATCCAAGGCCAGCCGCCAGAGTCGCAGGCGTTCGTCGCCGGTGGTCTCGCGCGCCTCGACCACGGTCGAGACCCCATCGACGGTGATGATCGCGCGGGGAT
The DNA here is from genome assembly GCF_040195635.1 of Actinopolymorpha sp. B11F2. Classification (NCBI taxonomy): domain Bacteria; kingdom Bacillati; phylum Actinomycetota; class Actinomycetes; order Propionibacteriales; family Actinopolymorphaceae; genus Actinopolymorpha; species Actinopolymorpha sp. B11F2. Next base: position 218,903 of record NZ_JBEFTX010000012.1, read on the forward strand.
GGGCGCGCAGGTTGTGGTACCACGCCGGATGGTGGCTCTGGCCGAAGTTCGACGCGATGAGCACAAAGTCGTTGCCGTCCGGGATCGTGAGCACCGCCAGGGTGCGTTCCTTGCCCGTCCTGGCACCGGTCGTCGTCAGCATCGTCACGGGCAGGCCCGACACCAGGCTGGACGCGGTGTGCCGGCCGTGGGTACGTCGATAGACCAGGGCGTCGATCCGGTGCAGTATCCGCGCATAGACCCAGGACACGGGAGCTGTCGCCGACGACCAGCGAACGAAGCGGGCGAACGGTCCTGCTTCCGTGTTCCTCGTCAGTCTCATCGCCATCAGATCCCCACTGGTTCGTCGAGGGAGAGCTGGTAGATGTGCCAGGACCCAGTGTTCTCCACCGGCAGCGGCGTCGTACCGGTGAACCCTGCCACGGTGGCATTGGCAGCGATGGGCTCCGTCATGTTGCCTCCGCTTTCGACCGCAGTTCTACTCCCCGCCGAGCGCAGCCGGTGGCCCGCCCCACCGCAGCCGCGCGTCATCGGGCGGGTGCGATGGTGCCGCTCAGGACGACCCGTCCGAAGGACTCCGTACCCTCACCCTCGCGCTGAAGGGTGACGGTGAGCAGCGGATAACGGGCGGGGTCGATGCCGGCCCAGAGCTCGACCGGTTCCTCGTCACCCTTGAGGTGGAACGTTCCGATTGGGAGCAGGTCGCCCTCCGGTGACTTCATCCATGCCTCGTAGAACGTTCCCGGTGGTGCGGGTGGCAGGCCGGTGACCCGGACGGTGATCGCGAGTCCGCTCGCGGTGTCCCTGACCCGAGCCACGGCGCCCGCGTCCGGGGCGAGTTCGGTGCCTGCCAGGACCACCTCGGTGCCCCGTCGTCCGACGTTCTCCTCCGCGGCGAACCAACCACCGACGGCGCCACCACCGAAGATCAACACCGCGGTGGACGCGGTGCGACCGGGACTTCACGGTGCCCAGACGGGTGCCGAGGTCACGTGCGTCTTCGACGGCGCGACTCTAGCCGACGTCTCTTCGAGTTCGGCCGTCGGCATCCGCCTGCGGGAGCGCCAGATGTCGACCGAGACCCGGCGGGCGATCGTGAAGAGCCACGGAGCGATGTCCTGCGTCGGGTCATAACGCGCCGCTGCCCGCCAGGCGCGGACGAACGTGTCCTGGACAGCCTCGACCGCCAGCTCCCGATCGCCGAGCACGCTCCACGCGACGGCGAAGACCGGACCGTTGTAGGCGAGATAGACCTCGCGCACGCCACTGTCCTCGCCCCGACGGAACGAGTCCAGTACGGAGGGCGCGAGCGCGGTCGTCGTACGTGCGGCCATTTGGTCGCGAGCTTGGTCCCGGACATTGCAGTGGCGTTGCGGCTGCGCCCCCTGCAACCGCGGTGCAACGCGCCGCGGCAGCGTGCCGGCTGGTGTTCCGCGAGCGACGCGCAACGTCCGCGGAACACCCACAGCCCATCAGGAAGGAACGTGAGGGCGCGATGGACAACGACAAGCTGATGGAGTTCCTGGGTCGGTTCGTCGGCGACGTCGGAGCGACGATGGCGGCCGGAAACGTCGTCGTCGGCGAGCAGCTCGGGTTGTACCGGGCGTTGGCCGAGTCGGACAAGCCGCTCCAGCCGGCCGACGTCGCCGAGCGGACCGGCACCGATGCCCGCTATGTCGAGGAGTGGCTGCGTGGGCAGGCCGCCGGGGGCTATGTGGAGTACGACGCCGACGCGGGCGCGTACTCCATGACCGAGGAACAGGCGTTCGTCCTGACCAACCCCGACGGCGCGGTCAATGCACCAGGTGCGTTCCAGCTCGCCCTCGGATCCCTACGCGCGCTGCCGAGGATCGTCGAAGCCTTCCGTTCCGGCGAGGGTGTCGGCTGGCACGAGCACGCCCAGGAGGTGTTCGTCGGGTGTCAACGCTTCTTCCGCCCGGGCTACATCGCGCATCTCGTGAGCGAATGGCTCCCGGCACTCGACGGCGCCGAGGCGAAGCTGGCGGCCGGTGCGCGGGTGGCCGACGTGGGGTGCGGTCACGGCGCGTCGAGCGTGTTGATGGCGGACGCCTACCCTGCTTCGACATTCGCAGGCTCGGACTACCACGCCGGTTCGATCCGTTCGGCGAACTCCCGTGCGGCCGAGGCGGGCCTGTCCGAGCGGGCGAGTTTCACGGTCGGATCGGCGCAGGACTTCACCGGTGGTCCGTACGACCTGGTGACCACGTTCGACTGCCTGCACGACATGGGCGATCCGCTTGGTGCCGCGCGACACATCCGGGACTCGCTCGCCTCCGACGGTACGTGGATGGTCGTCGAGCCGTTCGCGGGGGACTCGGTCGCTGCGAACCTCAACCCGGTGGGGCGTGTCTACTACTCGTTCTCGACGTTCCTGTGTGTTCCGAACGCCCTGTCGAAGGACGGTGGCTACTCCCTCGGCGCGCAGGCCGGCGAGCCTGCGATCCGGCAGTTGGTGACCGACGCGGGATTCACGAGGTTCCGCCGGGTCGCCGAAACGCCGTTCAACATCGTGTACGAAGTGCGCCCCTGACCCCACCGGTCGACGCTTACGGCGCAGGCGTGCTCCCGCCGCTTCTGTTGCATGAGGGGCACCTTGATCCAGGCGGCTGCTGGATCACGGGACCCCTCATGCAAACGCCGAGCTCCCGACGAACACCCGCCGCCTAATGGGACTCGCGCGGGACCGCGTGCCCACGGGAGCCTTGCAGGAAGTCGAAGTCCACTCCCTCGTGGGCCTGAAGCACGTGCTCGGTGTAGAGCCAGGCGTACCCGCTCGTGTACTTCTGCTCGGGCGGGGTCCATTCCGCCCGGCGGCGTTCGAGTTCGGCGTCGGACACGTCGACGGTGAGGGTGCGGGCCGGCACGTCGAGCACGATCCGATCGCCCGTACGCACCAACGCCAACGGTCCGCCGACCGCCGCCTCGGGCGACACGTGCAGCACCACCGTGCCGAATCCCGTCCCGCTCATCCGCCCGTCGCAGATCCGCACCATGTCGGTGACGCCGGCCTTCAGCAGCTTCGTCGGCAGCGGCACGTTGGAGACCTCGGGCATGCCCGGGTAGCCCTTGGGTCCGGAGTAGCGGATCACCAACACGTCCGACGCGTCGACGTCCATGTCCGGATCGTCGGACACGGCGTGGTAGTCCTCGGGTGAGTCGAAGACCAGCGCCCGTCCCTCGTGCTTGAGCAGCCCGGGCGACGCGGCCGACTGCTTGATGACGGCACCGTTCGGCGCGAGGTTGCCGCGCAACACCGCCGTGCCCGTGTTGGGCGGCTGGAACGGTTCGTCCAGCGCGTAGATCACGTCGCGGTTGTAGCACTCCGCGTCGGCGTTGTTCGCGGCGATGCTGCGTCCGGTCACCGTGATCTGGTCGTTCCGCAGCAGCCCACCGTCGGCGAGTTCGCGCAACACCACCGGCAGACCGCCGGCATAGCAGAAGTCCTCCATGAGGTACTTCCCGGACGGCATCAGGTTGACCAGCGTCGGCACCGGTCGCGCGAGGGTGTCGAAGTCGTCAAGGTCGAGCTGTACGCCGAGCCGGCCGGCCAACGCGAGCAGGTGCACGATCGCGTTGGTCGAGCCGCCGATGGCGGCATTGGCGCGGATCGCGTTCTCGAACGCCGGTCTGGTGAGGATCTGGCTCGGCCGCAGCTCCTCGTGCACCATCGAGACGATCCGCTGGCCGGCGCTCTGCGCGACTTCGTAACGGCGGGAGTCGACCGCCGGCCAGGTCGCCGAGCCCGGCAGCTGCATGCCCAGCGCTTCGGCGACACATGCCATCGTCGACGCCGTGCCCATCGTCATGCAGTGGCCGTTGGACCGGGCCATGCATCCCTCGGCGAAGTAGCACTCCTCCTGGGTCATCTTGCCGGTCTTGAGGTCGGCCTCGAACTTCCACACATGCGTACCGGACCCGACGTCCTGGCCCTTGTACTTGCCGTTCAGCATCGGCCCGCCAGTCACCATGATGGCGGGGATGTCGACCGACGAAGCGGCCATCAGCAGGCCCGGAGTGGTCTTGTCACAACCGGAGAGGAGGACGACGCCGTCCATCGGGTTGGCCCGCATCAGCTCCTCCGCCTCCATGGCGAGGAGGTTGCGGTAGAACATCGCGGTCGGCCGCAGCATCGTCTCGCCGAGTGCCATCGCCGGGAACTCCAGCGGGAAGCCGCCGGCCTGCCAGACACCGCGCTTGACGGCTTCGGCGACGCGGTGCAGGTGCGAGTTGCAGGGCGCGAGCTCTGACCAGGTGGTGGCGATCCCGATCACGGGCCGGCCGTCGAACACGTCGGGTCCGAAGCCCTGGTTGCGCATCCACGAACGGTGCGTCATACCGGAACGCCCGGTCGCGCCGAACCACGTCCGGCTCCGGAGGGGCGCCTTCTCCCCTACGGCTCCCTGCGCTGACGCTCCCTGGCCTGGCGTCGACTGGCCTGGCGTCGACTGGCCTGGCGTCGACTGGGTGCGTGCTTCCTGGCCTGATGTCGGCTGCTCTGACATCGCCCGCTCCTTCGAGGCTCGGTCACCGCCAGGCGTGCAGTACGGAACACGCTGGCCTGCTGGGGCGTACTCAGCGGACAGCATAGACATCTGACGTATTCCGCCGGCCGGCCGTGGCATGGTTCGTGGACAGCCCGGCCAGCCGACACGGTGGCGATCATGCAGGGCGAACTGGAACGATCGCCGCGACGCGGGGGCCACTGGAAGGACGCAGGGACCACGCAGGACCACGAAGGGACCACACCGGGACGACGACGCTGGTCAAGCAGCGCCCTTACGTTGCACAAGTCGATGTCCGTGCTGGCTTTTCGTACTCGAGTGATCGCATACTGTGGCAAGGGTCGGGGCACAGCGCGCATTCGGACGACCTGATTCTGCGGGTCCGAGCGCGACGGGAGGGCCGGAAGCGGTCAGGTTCATGACATCAAAAGGGGCGGAGCTGTGCGGACGGGGTTGACGCTTCGAGTGGACCTTCGAGTGGACCCTCGCTTCGTCGGCTACATCCTCGCGCGCGGCCTCAGCTACGTGGGCGACAACGTCTGGCTCATCGCCGTCGGCTGGTCGGCCGCACAACTCGGCGATCCACGGTTGACCGGAATCGTCCTGGCCGCCACGGGCATTCCCCGTGCGGCGTTCATGCTCGTCGGCGGTGTGGTGGCGGACCTCCGGGGGCCACGACGGTTCATGTTGGCGGCTGACGTCCTGGCCGGTCTCACCGCTCTGGTAGGCGCCGGTCTCACCGCCGGTGGCGAGCCTCCCACTGCGTGGCTCCTCATCGCTCTCGGTCTGGCGTTCGGCACGATCGACGCGTTCTACCTGCCGGCCGCCAACAGCTATCTCGCAGCGCTCCTGCCCCACGCGGAACTTCCGCGGGGTGCGGCCGTCCGGCAGTTCACCCGGAGCATCTCCGAGGCGCTCGGACGAGGTGCCGGTGGCATCCTGGTCGCTCTCGGCGGATTCGCGCTGGCTGCGTTCGTCAACGGCGCGACTTTCCTGCTCTGCTTCGCGATTCTGATGTTCGTGCGTCCGCGGTTCACGATCGTACGACCGAAGCGGGACACCGGCGTCAGGCAGGCGCTGACCGACGGGCTGCGTTACGTCGTAGGGCATCCGCTGATCCGCGGGCTGGCCGTCATCACGCTGATCCTCAACATGGTGGCCATTCCGGTCGAGACGATCGGTGTCGTCCTCAAGGCACAGGACGCGGGCTGGGGACCGTCCGGATACGGCCTGGTGGCGGGATTCCTTGCCGGTGGGCTGATCGTGGGTGGCCTGCTCGGCGCGGTCGCGCAGCCGCCGAAACGGGCCGGCTTCGCGTTGGCGCTCTGGATCACCGCCGGACTTCCCGGCTTCGCCGGGCTGATCTTCGCCACCGACGTGTGGACGGTCTGCGCGGCCGCGGCATGGTGGTCGTTCTGCCTCGGACCCTGCAACGCGATTCTCAGTGGCCTGCTGCTGACCGAGACCAGGCCGGATGTTCTCGGCCGGGTCCAGAGCGTCGTGACGGTGGTGTCGAGTGCCATGACGCCGTTGGGGATCGCGGCGTTCGGTGCGTTCGTCGGCGTGGCCGGCCTCGGGCCCGTCGGGGTGGCCTGTTTCGGCTGTGTGGCCGCCACGACCGGATGGATGCTGCTGTCGCCGGCGATCAGTCGGGCGGAGGTCCATGACCACTCTGACGGCCCCGGTCACGCGCCTGCGGCGATGTCCTCATCGGACTGACGACCGACGCCGGCCGGGCTTCACGGCGATCCGGCGGGTAATGAGGACGATTGCCTCGTACGCAGCGTGCTTGCATACTATGCGAGGTCGAATCGCTTCGACCTCTGGTCGGCAGCTTCGTCGGCACCATCCTTGTGTGAGCAACAGCTTGTGGTGAGCAACAGCAGGGGTAGCCATGGTCGGGATCGTGGATGTCGCTCGGCACGCCAAGGTGTCGGCCAGCACGGTGTCCTACGTGCTCAGCGGCAAACGCCCGATCTCTCCGGAGACCCAACGCCGCGTCCACGCGAGCATCCGGGCGCTGGGATACCACCCGCACGCGGGCGCACGGGCCCTTGCCAGCAAGCGCAGCAACGTCCTCGCCCTGGTGGTTCCGCTGCGTACCGGCGTGCACGTTCCGGTCCTCATGCAGTTCGTCACCGCCGTCGTCACCCGGGCCCGCGAGGTCGACCACGACGTACTCCTCCTCACGCAGGACGAGGGTGAGCGCGGCCTGCGCCGCGTCGAGGCGAGTGCGCTCGCTGACGCGATCATCGTGATGGACGTCGAGTTGGACGACGTACGTGTGCCGTTGGTGCGGTCGCTGCGGACTCCCTGCGTACTCATCGGGTTCCCCGCAGACGCCGAAGGACTGACCTGCGTCGACCTCGACTTCGCCGCTGCCGGGCGGGCGTGCGTGGGGCACCTCGCCGACCTCGGGCATCGACGGATGGGTCTCGTGGGGAGCCCGCCGGCGGTCTACGCGCGCGGCACCGGCTTCGCCACCCGGGTCGCCGGCGGGGTGGCGTCGGCGGCAGCCGAGCGCGGCGTCCTCGTGGAGACGCGTGCGTGCGAACCGACCCGGGAGGCGGCGTTCGCGGCGATCGACGAGTTGCTGCAGACGATGCCGGAGCTGACCGGGCTGGTCGTCCACAACGAGTCGGTGATCGAGTCGGTGCTCGCCGCCCTTCGCGAACGCGACCGGCGAGTGCCCGACGACATTTCGGTGGTCGCGATCTGTCCGGACGAGCTGGCCGCGCGCCTCGACCTGTCGTGTGTCGCCCTGCCCGCCGACGACGTGGGCCGCCGCGCGGTCGACCTGGCGATGGCCAAGCTGTCCCAGGGTGTGGTGCCGGCCGCCACGCAGCTCGCGCCACGGCTGACGGCCCGCGCTACGTCCGCGTGCGCGGTCGAGGGTCGGCTGCTGCGGTGATTGACCACGCTGAGCAGGTTTCTTGTCGGCGCGGCCCCGTCGGCCGCTGCGGTGATTGACCACGCTGAGCAGGTTTGGTGTCGGTGTAGCCCGTCGGCGTGGCATCGTGGTTGGGCTGGTCCGGCCAGGGGAAGTTTGGCAGGCTACTTGCCTGGTCGGGTCCGCAACTCGCCTGGTTGGCTGGGTGACTCGCCTGGTTGGCTAGGTCTGTGGACCCTGGGCGAGGTGTTGACGCCGTCTTTGTGTCTCCATGCCTGGTTGACCTGGCCTTGTTCGGGCGGCGTGTTCGGGCGGGCCCGCCGCGTTGACCAGGCCACTATCGCGGCTGTGCCTCACGACCAGCGCATCCACTGGGACAGCCACCACCGTGGACGTCAGCCATCGCGGAGGGCGTTCCCGGTCGGTCAACCCCGGTCGGTCAGGCGGATCGGCCCGCTCGACCAATCCCGATCGGGCCCGCTCGAACAGGCCCGGTCGAACAGGCCCGCTCGACCAGGCCCGATTGAACAGGCCCGCTCGACCAGGCCCGATTGAACAGGCCCGCTCGACCAGGCCCGATTGAACAGGCCCGGTCGACCAGGCCCGATCGAACAGGCCCGATCGAACAGGCCCGGCAGTCCGCCCGACCGGGTGAGAGTCAGCCCTTGAGGCCGGTCCTGGCGATGCCCTCGACAATCCGGCGCTGGAACAGCAGGAACACCACCATGAGCGGCAGCGCACCCAGCACGGCCGACGCCATGATCTGTGCGTACTGGATGCCGTACGAACTGGAGACCGTGGCGAGGCCGACCGGCAACGTCATCAGCGGGGTGCTGGTCAACACGAGCAGCGGCCACAGGAAGTTGTTCCATGACCAGACGAACGTGAAGATCGCGACCGCGGATATCGCCGGACGGGAGAGCGGGATGAAAAGCTGCGCGTAGATGCGGAGCCGGCTGGCACCGTCGACGAGCGCGGCCTCCTCCAGCTCCCGCGGGACACCGTCGAAGAACTGCTTGAAGATGAACACCGCGATGGGAACCGGAATCTGCGGCAGGATGACGGCCCAGTACGTGTCGATCGCGCCGACCGCGGCGAACTCCCGGAACAACGGCACGATCAGGGCCTCGCCCGGGATCATGATGCCGGCCAGGATGAACCAGAACACCACGTTGCTGCCCCGGAAACGCACGCGGGACAAGGCGAAACCGGCCATGCTCCCGACGAGCACCGCCATCGTGGCCACGATGGTCGAGATGATTGCGGAGTTGGCGTACCACTGCAGCAGGTTGCCGGCCCCGATGACCTTCGTGTACGCCTCGATGGTCGGGCTGTCGATCAGCCACGTGACGGGGACCTTCGTGGTTTCGCCCTCGGGCTTGAGCGAGGTGTCGACCGCCCAGAGCAGCGGCACCAACCACAGCAGGGCGAAGGCGATCAGCACCCCGATGCAGACTCCGTTGAAGAGCCGCGCCCGGGTGATGCCTCGCTTCTCCGGCGGTGCGGTGACCCCGCCTCCGGTCGGGGTTGCGACTGCCGTCATCGTCAGACCTCCCTTTCCTGGCGTCGCATGATCGTGAACCACACCAGCGACACGACGAGGATGAGGGCGAACAGCACCATGGATACCGCCGAGGCGTAGCCGACCCGGTAGTCGGTGAAGCCCACGTCGTAGATGTACTGGATCGCCGGGCGGGTACTGAAGTCCGGCCCGCCCGCGGTCATCAGGTAGATCTGGTCGAAGATCTTCAGCGACGCGATGATCTGCAGGACCGCGACCAGGGTGGTCGTACGCCCCAACAGGGGGACCGTGATCCGCGTCATCTGCTGCCATGAGCTGGCGCCGTCGATGCTCGCCGACTCGTAGAGCTCGCGGGGGATGTCCTGGAGCCCCGCCAGATAGAGAACGAAGTTGAACCCGATCGTCCACCAGACGGTCGCGGCCGCGACCGAGATCATCGCCCAGTTCGGGTCACCGAGCCAGACCGGAGGGGCGAACTCGACACCGAACCAGCCCGCCACCGTGGTGAGCCAGCCGCTCAGAGCGCCGATGTCCGGCGTGTAGATCCAGGTCCAGATCAGCGCGATGACGGCAGAGGGAAGGACGTACGGTGCGAAGAACACCAGCCGGAAGAACCACCGCCCACGGACGACCCGGTCGGCGAGGAGAGCAAACGCCAGAGCCAGGATGACCAACGGCGGCGTGGTGAGGATGGTGAACCACACCGTGTGCCAGAGAGACTCCCAGAACTCCGGAGTCTGGAAAGCTTCGGCGTAGTTGGCGAATCCGGCGAAGGTGCTCAGGCCGCCCTTGACGAGACTGGTGTGGAAGAAGCTCATCACCAGGCCGTAGATACTGGGGCCGACCAGGAAGAGCACATAGAGAAGCAGGAACGGCGCAAGGAACCCGAACCCCGCAAGTGCCGGTTTGCGGCGCCCGCCGGACGCCGTGGTCCGTTCGTCCGCGGTCTGGGGAGCGATGGTCGCGGTGCCCACGAGACCTCCTGACCTGGTTGAGAGGCGATTCTTGACGGTGGCTCCGTGACGCGAAATCTGGTGCCGCGGAGCGGACTGCAGAAGCGGGAACGACGATCAGAGCGGGGATGCGGTCCGTGCGAGCTTGCTGACCCCCCTCTTCATCTGCTCGACCGCCGCCTCTGGTGTGGTGCGCCCGACGAGAACGCCGCCGAGCGCCGAGCCGGTGACCGCCTCGAAGTTCGAACCGGACCCGGAGAACCAGGCCGGTGGGTCGTAGACGGCGCTCTCGGCGACGTCGGCGTAGTTGGACTGCGGCTTGATCTCCTGGTACTCCGCACTTTCCTGGACGGGGAGCCACGTGGGGATGTGGCCGCCCTCGCCCCAGGTGATGCCCTGGTCGAGCATGGAACGGATGAAGCCGAAGATGAGGTCGATCCGTTCGCGTTCGAGCGGGTTCTTGTTGGGCATGACGAAGGTGTGCGAGTCGGCCTGCACGGCGTAGCTGTCACCCAACAGGTGGGGGAATCTCGCCATGCTGAACGGAATCTTGGCGTCGATGAAGGTCGAGACCTCCCACTCGCCCTGGAAGAAGAATCCGGAGCGCTGGTTGGCGAAGAGTGCGACGGCACCGCCGTAGTCGATGCTGGTCGGCATGAGCTCCTCCTCGACGGTGACCCGGCGCATCAGGCTCGCGGCCTGGATCGCCTTGTCGTCCTCGAGGATCTCGTCGGGTGCGCTGCCCATGAGCAGCTTGCCGCCGAGTTGGCCGTACAGGCTGAAGAAGAACCGCCACGGCGTGGAGGTGTCGGCGATCGTGGCGACCGCACCACCCCACGTCCCGCTCGCCTCTTTGGCCTTGGCGAGGGCCTCGATGAACGCGTCCTCGCCGTCGACCGAGGTGAGGTTGCCGTCGGTGTCGAGCAGACCCGCCTTCTCGCAGATGTCGGTGTTGTAGAACATCACGAACGGGTGGGTGTCGAGCGGGATGGCGTAGATCTGACCGTCAATCGTCGCGCCCTTGATCGCGGCCTGGACGAACTTCTCCGGCTCCATGCCGTGCCGAGCCAGGTCTTCTGGTGCGAAGGGCTGGAGCAATCCGGCACTGACGAGGGTCGGAACCCTTGTCAGGTGGGAGATCGCGACGTCCGGTGGCTGCGCGCCGAGGGTGGCGAGGGAGAGCTTGGTGTAGTACGGATTCCCCCACGTGAGGGTGACGGCTTCCAGGTCGACGTCCGGATTCGCCTTCTGGTAGACGCCCTCCATGTCCTTCATGCGTACGCCGTCGCCGCCGCCGAGGAGGTTCCAGTAGGTGAGGACGTTCGCACCCGGCGGGGCGCCGGCGAAGCCTGACCGCACGCTGCCGCAGCTGGTGAGGCCGCCGGCCATGGCACCAGCGGCGAGCACGCCGGCAGAACGCAGCAGTGCGCGCCGGCTGTGCTGGCGGCCCAGGGCTGGCTGCCCCGTAGACAGGGGGTTGCGCGACGACAGGGTGTGCCCGGTAGAGCCGCCGGGCGGGCGACCAGCAGCCGAGGCTGACACCGACCCACCTCCATCCGATCGACCGACGTCTTGACGAAGCTGCGCCATCTGCCGCCGGTGGTCGACGAGCGGACGGTGCTCGATCCCCCGAGGTTTCTCGGCGCCCGATCCTAGGACGCCGGGCCGGCACAGCGGAACCATCCTGAATGTCGAGAATGTTCGATATGCCGAACAATGTGCGTGATATCGACGCTCAGGCTACGATCGCGTGTCGTTGACGTCAACGCAATCCCTCGGCCGAAACTCCCGGCGTGGAAGGAAGAACGTGAAGCAGGCCACCCTCTCCCTTGATCCGGCGTTCGCGATCGGTCCGATCGACCCGCGCGTGCGCGGCTCTTTCGTCGAGCACCTCGGCCGCTGCGTCTACGGCGGCATCTACGAGCCGGACCACCCGGACGCCGACCCGGACGGCTTTCGTACCGACGTCCTCGATCTCACCCGCGAGCTCGGTGTGACCACGGTCCGTTATCCGGGCGGCAATTTCGTGTCCGGCTATACCTGGGAGGACGCGATCGGGCCGAAGGACAAGCGTCCGCGCCGGCTCGACCTCGCGTGGAAGACGATCGAGACCAACGCGGTCGGCGTCGACGAGTTCGCCGCCTGGTGCCGCAAGGCCGGCGTCGAGCCGATGATGGCGGTCAACCTCGGCACGCGGGGCGTCGACGCGGCCACGGCGTTGGTGGAGTACTGCAACCATCCGAGCGGGAGCTACTGGTCTGACCTGCGCGTGTCGCACGGCGCGAAGGACCCGCACAACATCAAGGTCTGGTGCCTAGGCAACGAGATGGACGGCCCGTGGCAGATCGCGCACAAGAACGCCCGCGACTACGGCATCCTCGCCCAGCAGACCGCGCACGCCATGCGGCTCGTCGACCCCGACCTCGAGCTGGTCGCCTGCGGAAGCTCCAGCCGGCGGATGCCGACCTTCGGTTCGTGGGAGGCGGAGGTCCTGGAGCACACCTACGGCGTCGTCGACTACGTCTCGCTCCACTCCTACTACCGCCCGAAGGACGGCGACTTCGCGAGCTTCCTCGCCTCCGGTGTCGACATGGACGCGATGATCGAGTCGGTGATCGCCACCTGCGACTACGTCAAGGCGAAGGTGCGGAGCAAGAAGACGATCAATCTTTCGTACGACGAATGGAACGTGTGGTACCACGAGCGTGGTGACGAACGGGAGTGGGTGGAGGCGCCCGCGCTCTACCAGGACGAGTACTCCCTCGCCGATGCGGTCGTCGTCGGATCGCTCCTCAACAGCCTCCTCCGCCGCGCCGACCGGGTGTCGATGGCGTGTTTCGCCCAGCTGGTCAACGTGATCGCCCCGATCACGACCGAGAACGGCGGCCCGGCGTGGCGCCAGTCGACGTTCTATCCGATGAAGTACGCCTTCTCCTACGGCGTCGGGCACACGCTGCGGGTGGAGCCCTCCGGGCCGGTGGTGGAGACGGCGGAGTACGGTGCCGTGCCGCAGCTCGACTGCACGGCCACGCTGGACGGCGAGACCGGCGACGTGGCGATCTTCGCTGTCAACCGTTCCTTGACCGAGCCGTTGGGCGTGGTGGCCGACGTGCGGGCGTTGGGGAGCGGTTCTGCGGATTCCGGCGTACGCCCGGTCGCGCACGTGGCGCTGCACGGACCTGATCGGGACGCGACCAACACCCGCGACAACGCACGGGTCGTCCCGCAGGAACTGCCGGTGCCGGTGGTCGACGGTGGCGAGCTGCGGGTGGAGCTACCACCGATGTCATGGAACATGATCCGGCTGTCGACGCCAGCGGCGTGACAGCGGCGGGAGGCTTCCGGGATGGGCACGATTCCAGAGCACAGTCCGTCGGTCATCGTCCGTGGGGCCGATGACTTCGCGATCGTCGACCTGCCGGTCGTACGGCCTGGCCCGGGTGAGGTCCTGGTCCAGGTCGGGGCGGCGGGGATCTGCGGCAGTGACGTGGAGCTGTTCGAGGGCACCCGTCCAGCCGCGTACGTGCGGTATCCCGTCGTACCCGGCCACGAATGGGCGGGCACGGTGGTCGCGATCGGCGACGACGCCGCGAGCGGCGGGACGGCCGCTGCCGGCGGTCTGGCGGTCGGAGACCGCGTGGTGGCGCAGGGTTTTCGCAACTGCGGCCGTTGTCCTCGCTGCCGGGAGGGTGCGACGAACCTGTGCGAGGCGGGGTACGCCGAAACGGGGTTCACCCACCCTGGAGCGTTCGGTGGCTACGTGACCGTGCCGGCGCGGCTCGTGCACCGGCTGCGTGCCGATGCCGACCTCGAGGCGGCCGCACTGTTGGAGCCGTCGGCGTGTGTCGTGGAAGGGATCCGGGCCGCCGCCCCGGCGGTGGGCGCGCGGGTTGCTGTGGTGGGCACTGGAACGCTCAGTCTGGTGGCGTGCCAGATTCTCTCCGCCTACAGCCCGGCCGAACTGGTTCTCATCGGCGACAGCCCGGGCGGGCGTGAGCTCGGGACGCGGTGGGGAGCGACGCGGTGCGTGAGCGGCACCGAGGCGGCTGCGCCGGGGTGGTCATGTGAGGCCGACGTGGTCTTCGAGGCCGGTACGCGGACGACCTCGGCGCGGGTCGCGCTGGCCGCCGCACGTCGTGGCGGAACCGTTGTCCTGGAAGGGATTCCGGCCGGTCCGGCCGAGGGCGACCTGGCGGAGATCGCGCTCAAGCACCTCACCGTCCAGGGAGTCTTCGGTGCGTCGGCGGCGGCGTGGGAACACGTCGTCACGATGTTCAACGCGGGACTGCTGGACCTCGCTCCACTGATCAGTCATCGTTACGCCGTGACGGACGTGGGGTCGGCGATCGCGACCCTGCGGGACCGTCCGGCCGATCTTCGCAAGGTGTTGCTGGTGCCCTGACAGTTGTTCTGGCTTGCATCCTCGCTGTTGCGCGACAGGAGAGGCGCATGACACGAATCATGGCGGTTGTCATCACGGCGATGCTCGTCGCAGTCATTCCACAGGCCTCGACATCGGCCCAGCCAGGGGAGTCCGGGGACCGACCCGGGCCAGACGGTGACCCGGAAACCGTGAGCGGAGCCGGTGCCGTCGTGCCACCTGACGAGTTGACCGGTGACCTGCGTACGCACGATCCCGCGTTGGTACGGGAGTCCGACGGGGGAAAGTCCGGCACCTCGACCGCCCGTGATGGGGACTGGTACGTCTTCTCCACCGGCGATCCGCAGGTGTCCTCGGGCACCGTCCAGATCCGCCGGTCCAGCGATCTCGCGTCGTGGGAGTTCGTCGGAACCGTGTTCGACGACATTCCCGCGTGGGTGCGCGAGGAGGTGCCGGGTGTCTCGAACATCTGGGCGCCCGACGTCTATCGCCATGATGGCGTCTACTACCTCTACTACTCGGGTTCGACGTTCGGCTCGAACCGCTCGGTGATCGGACTCGCCACCAACACCACGCTCGACCCTCGCGATCCTGACTACGAATGGGTCGACCAGGGACTGGTGACGCGGTCGGTCCCCGACGACGACTACAACGCCATCGATCCCGGCATCGTGGAGGGCGACGACGGCACGCCGTGGTTGGCGTTCGGGTCGTTCTGGAGCGGGATCCGGATGGTGCGGCTCTCGTGGCCGGACGGCAAACCCGTTGCTGGACAGGGTGAACCGCTGCGGCTCGCGGACCGGCACGTGCCGCCGAACGCGATCGAGGCTCCGTACATCGTGAAGCGCGATGGGTGGTACTACCTCTTCGTGTCGATCGACTTCTGTTGTCGTGGTGTGGAGAGTACGTACAAGATCGCGGTCGGCCGGTCGCGCGAGGTCACCGGGCCCTATCACGACAAGCTCGGGACGCCGCTCGCCCACGGTGGTGGCACGGTGCTGCTGTCGGAGAAGGGCACGATGTTCGGGCCCGGTGGCCAGTCGGTGTTCGACGGGATCCTGGCGCACCACTACTACGACGGGACCGCCGACGGCGACTTCCGTCTCGGGCTCCGCCGGATCGTGTGGGGCGCGGACGGCTGGCCGCGTCTCCACGGGCCGGGCACGACCCGGTAGGGCGGTCGTACCCTCTGGGTCTGTTGCGCACCTCCTCAGACTTTCGCCGGCCGCCGGTCGATCTGGCCGGCGGCGGTTCGTGTAGAGGGTGAGAGGGCCCGGATCGGCCAGGGCGGGCAAGCCAGTCGATCCGGGCAAAAACCCGAGGAGGAGGCCCTCATGTCTGCGCCCCCACGTCCTGCTGACCGATCTCGTGGTCGGGGAGTCACCGCGATGGCACGAGGACCGGCTGTGGTTCTGCCACTGGGGCCCGGACGAAGTAGTCGCGGTCGATCTCGACGGCACCAGTGAGGTGGTCACGCGCGGCAAGGAGCCCGGAGCGCACACCATCGAATGGCTGCCCGACGGGCGCCAGTTGATCGCGCCGAAGAGGCCGTCATCCTCGCGTCGTCTCCTGCGCAGGGAGGCCGACGGATCACTGGTGCCACACGCCGACCTGAGCGATCTGCCCAGTCATCTCAACGAGATCGTCGTCGATGGTCGCGGAAACACCTACGTCAACGGTCTCGGCTTCGACTTCATGGCGTTCCTGGAGAACGTCAAGAATGACGATCCAGAGGCGCAGCAGGTTCCGTGGCGCGAGCGGTCGGACTTCAGACCCGGATTCATCGCGTTGGTGACCGCCGACGGCAAGGTCTGCCAGGTGGCCGGCGGCATGGAGTTCCCCAACGGCATGGTCGTCACGCCCGACAACTCCACGCTGATCGTCTCCGAGTCCTTCGCCGGCAGGCTCACCGCGTTCGACATCGCCGCCGACGGCAGCCTCTCCAACCGGCGGATCTGGGCCGAGAACATCGGGCCGGACGGCATCTGCATCGACGCCGAAGGCGCAGTATGGGCTCAGTCGGGCGGCAACGCCTGCGTACGGATCCACGAGGGAGGTGAGGAACTGGACCGGGTGGAACTTGACCGGGCTCCCTTCGCCTGCATGCTTGGCGGCCCCGACCGCCGGACGCTGTTCATCATGGCGGCGGAGTGGAATCCGGAAGCCCCTTTCGGCGGCCCTCGAACCGGTCAGGTGCTGACCGTGCCCGCGCCCGCAGCAGGGGTCGGCTGGCCATAGAACCTCACCAGGCAAGGCCTGGGTCACCAGATTCGTCCGGTCAGATGATCGTGGCGATGCGGGCCTTCACCTCGGGCGTGGCGAACGCGGCGTCGAGCGCGTTGCGGTTGACCTGCGCGAAATCGCCCGACGTCCAGTCGAACGTCGCCGCCAACCGTTCGTACTCCTGCCTCAGTCGGACGTCGGTGACGGCGCGGGTGTCGGTGCTGATGCCCACCCGCACGCCCGCCCGACGCAGGCGATCCACCGGATGGCTTTCGTACGACTCCACCGCACTCGTCTGCACGTTGCAGGTCGGGCACATCTCGAGGTGGACGCCCGACTCGGCCAGCCGCGCGACCAGCTCAGGATCCTCGACGCTGCGTACGCCATGACCGATCCGCGTCGTCCCCGTCACGTCCAGCGCCTCGTGCACACTCTCAGGTCCACCGGCCTCGCCCGCATGGACCGTGATGCCGAGCCCAGCCTCGCGGACGAAGTCGAACGCCGGCACGTGGACCTTGAGTGGGTACGCTATCTCGTCGCCGGCGATGTCCATCCCGGCCACCGGTCCTGACTTCGCGTGCCGCTCGACCAGCCGCGCCGTTTCGATGCTCTGCTCGGCGCTGTAGTCGCGCAGCGTGCAGAGGATCAAGGTCGCCTCGACACCTGTCGCCGCTATCTGGCGTACGGTCTCTTCGCTCACGCAGGCCACCACCTCGTCGGCCGACATGGCTCCGCTTTCGGTGTGGATCAGCGGCGCGAACCGCAACTCCGCGTAGACGATCCCGTCCGCGGCCATCTGCGCGAACACGTCCGCGACCGCGATCCGCAGCGCGCGTTCGGACTGCAGGAGCCTCCGGTAGTTCATCGTGTACGCCAGATAGTCCGCCAGCGACGGGCACCTGGGCGGAGCGACGAAGTTCCGGTCGTAGTGCTCCCGCGTGATCGAGGGCTCGATCCGGTGCGCCGCCTCGAAGCTCAGGCAGCAGTCGAGGTGGCTGTGCAGCTCGATCTTGGGTGCCGCGGCCAGATCCATCGCGTTGGTCGTCCCTTCGATTCCTGGGCCCGGCCGGCCCTTCGGCTCGGCGGCGTGTCGGCTCGGCGGTGTGTCGGCTCGGCGGTGTGTCGGCTGCGGCCACTGCCGAGCTATTTCATCAAGCCGGCCGGGTGGTGTGCACGAGGTTATTCGCGCGACAACTCGCGCGAATGCGGGACCTCTCGGCCCGACCTGGCGTACGCCCCTTGGATCGACCTGCGCCATGCTGGGTTCATGACCCTCCGCGAGCTCGCGCGCGACGTCGAAGCGCGCTGTCGGCTGACCGGGAGCTTCGTCCTGCGTTCGGGGAGGGTCTCGGACGTGTACTTCGACAAGTACCAGTTCGAGGCCGACCCACGGTTGCTGGACCGACTCGCCGAGAATCTGGTCGCGCTGGTGCCGCCCGATACACAGGTCCTCGCCGGGCTGGAGATGGGCGGGATCGCCGTCGTCACGGCGCTGGGCCGCCACACCGGTCTGCCGTGTGCGTTCGTACGGAAAGAACCGAAGACGTACGGCACCCGCCGGCTCGCGGAAGGTGCCGACCTGGCTGGCCGGCGCGTCCTCGTCGTCGAGGACGTCGTCACGTCAGGCGGTCAGGTAGCGATCTCCACCCGGCAGCTCCGCGAACTCGGCGCCCACATCGCGCACGCGCTCTGCGTGATCGACCGCCAGGAGGGCGGGACCGAGGCATTGGCCGCCGAGGGGATCCGGTTGCACGCCCTGCTGCGCATGTGACCACGCTGAGCGGGCGCGAGAACACTGTGGCGTGAGAGGCCCGGCGAGAGGGTCCTCGCGACCGCCTACGTGACGGGCTACTCCGTCCACGACAACTCCCCGCCCGGTTCGGCCCGGATCGCCTATCCGAACGAACGTCACGAGGTCGCGGCGGGGGTCGGCAGCTACGACGCCCCGATCACCGTCGCCGTCGGCTGGCATCGGGAAGATGATGAGCGGAGGAGGCGAGCGGCGGCTGGACGTCAGCCGCGGGCGTCGCGGCGTGGGGCGGAGCTCGGGTCGGGCTCAGGTGCGTACGGGCCCGGTCGACTCGCGGGGGACGAGCTGGCAGGGGATCGACTCGACTCCCCCGCTCGGTGCCGCACCGCCGATTGCCGCGAGAAGGTGCTCAGCCGCGACCCGGCCGACTTCCCCGAGGCTCATGTCGATGGACGTGAGCGGCGGCCGGCAGGCCTTCGCCATCGCCTCCCAGTTGTCGAAACCGATGAGGGCGACGTCG
Source organism: Actinopolymorpha sp. B11F2 (assembly GCF_040195635.1). Lineage (NCBI taxonomy): Bacteria > Bacillati > Actinomycetota > Actinomycetes > Propionibacteriales > Actinopolymorphaceae > Actinopolymorpha > Actinopolymorpha sp. B11F2. Next base: position 237,665 of record NZ_JBEFTX010000012.1, read on the forward strand.
TCGGGGATCCGTCGCCCCCGCTCGCGCAGCGTCTCCGCCGCCCCGCGGGCGATCTGGTCGCTCCCGCAGAAGATCGCGTCGACCTCGGGGTCGCTGCGCAGCAGGATGTCGGCACCTTGCCGCCCCCACTCCTCGCTCCACTCGCCGTAGAGCGCCTCGCCACCGGCGAGCTTCAGCCCGGCGTCGTCGAGGACCTTCGTCATCCCAGCCACCCGTTGCCGCGCGGCGAGGAAGCGCTGTGGTCCGGCGACGTGGCCGATGCGGGTACGACCGAGGGCGAGCAGGTGCCGGGTCGCGGTCTGGCCGCCGCCGAAGTCGTCCGGGATCACCGAGAAATCGGCAGGATCGGTCGACTGGGTCATCGCGTAGACGACCGGCACGGGCAGGTCCGTCCCCACACTCGGGCGCGGCTCGACCCGGCGGCCGGTGACGAGGATGCCGTCCACCCGGCGGGCGAGAAGCATCTGGATGTGGTGGCGTTCCCGGATCGGGTCGTCGCGGGTGTCGCACATGAAGACCGAGATCTGGCCAGCGCCGAGCGCGTCCTCGGTGCCGAGCATCACCGGGATGCAGAACCGTCCGAAACTGTCGGAGGTGACCAGGCCCACCGTGAACGTACGCCCACTGAGCAGGCCGCGGGCGAGCGCGTTGGGCCGGAACCCGAGCTGGCGTGCCGCCGCGGCGACCCGCTCGCGGGTCTCGGGGCGCAGCGTGCCGCGTCCGTTGAGCGCCTTGGACGCCGTGCCGATGGAGACGCCGGCCGCCGCCGCGACGTCACGGATGGTCGCGACACGCCCCGGCTGAGACGCTTCCGACAACCCTTTTCCTTCCTCTGCCGGACGAACACCGCTCTCAGCATAGACGCTGTTTCAGCACGCTCAGCGGGGATTACCTACGCGTGAACTGACCTAAAGCTGACGCCAGCCTTGACGCTGCCAGTGCCGGATCCCAAACTTTCGGAAATCCTATTCCTTCCGTTGCCGTACGAAGGAGTCCGATGGGCAGCGCACGTCCGACCCCGTCCGAACAAGCGTGTGGGCCCGCCGTGCCCACGCCGAGCGGACGGGCGGTCCATCGGCCGCTCGGCATCCGCGACGTCGCCCTCACCGGTGGACCGCTGGGCCGGTGGCAGCAGGTCAACCGCGACGCCAGCATCCCGCTCGGCATCAAGCAGCTGGGCGAAGCCGGAAACCTCGACAACCTTCGCCTCGCCGCTCAGTCGGTGGCCGGCGAACTGGGCGAGGACGCGGCCGCCGCCTTTCGGGGCCCCCGATTCTCCGACTCCGATGTCTACAAGCAGCTCGAGGCGGTGGCGTGGGAGGCCGGGCGGGCGCCTGACGACGACCTGATGGACTTCGTACGCCAGGCAGGCGAACTGCTCCTTGCCGCCCAGCGCGCCGACGGTTATCTCAACTCCTACTACCAGGTCGTCGCGCCGGAGAAGGAGTACGCAGAACTCGCGCACAGCCACGAGATGTACTGCGCCGGCCACCTCATCCAGGCCGCGGTCGCGATCGCCCGCGTCGGTGGCGGCGAACAGGTGCGCACAGTGGCCACCCGGTTCGCCGACCATCTCGTCAAGGTCTTCCTGCACGACGGAAATCCCGGTATCGACGGGCATCCGGAGATCGAGACGGCTCTGGTCGAGCTCTACCGCGTCACCGGCGAGCGCAGCTATCTCACGCTCGCGGAGAAGCTTGTCAACGAACGCGGCAAGGGCCTGATCTCCGGCCGGGGGAGGCGCTATCTCCAGGACCACCTGCCCGTGCGGGAGGCCGACACCCACGTGGGCCACGCCGTCCGCGCGTTGTACCTCGAGGCCGGCATCGTCGATGTCTACCTCGAGACCGGTGACGAGTCGCTGCTCGAATGTTCCGTACGCCGGTGGAATGACATGGTGGCGGCGAAGACGTACCTCACCGGAGGCGTCGGCTCTCGGCACGCGCAGGAGGCGTTCGGTGACAGGTACGAGTTGCCGCCGGACCGTGCGTACACCGAGACGTGTGCGGCGATCGCGAGCATCCACTGGAGCTGGCGGCTGCTGCTCGCCACGGGTGAGGGCAGGTACGCCGACCTGATCGAACGCACGCTCTACAACGGTTTCGCGGCGTCGACGTCGACCGACGGCACGCGGTTCTTCTACGTCAACCCGTTGCAGCGTCGCCACGACCACTTCGAGGGTGACGATCCCGGCCGGCGGAACGAGTGGTTCTCGTGCGCCTGTTGCCCGCCCAACATCATGCGTCTGGTCGCGACGCTCGGCCACTATGTCGCGAGTGTCAGTGAGCCCGCGGACGGGTTGTTCGTCCACCAGTTCGTTCCCGGTACGATCCGCGCCGAGCTTCCGTCCGGCGCGGTCGGCGTGTCCGTCGCCACCGACTTCCCGTGGGCGGGCACGGTGTCGTTCACCATCGACCAGGCACCGGGATCGGAATGGACGTTGGCCGTTCGTGCGCCCGTGTGGAGCACGGCCGTCAGCATCGCGGTCGACGGCCAGCCGATGGACGTCGCCCCGGACGAGAGTGGATACCTACGCCTGCGCCGTGCCTGGAAGCCAGGCGAGCAGGTGACGCTCGAGCTGGACATGACGCCCCGTATCGTCTACCCGCACCATCGGATGGACGCGGTCCGCGGTACGGCGGCTGTCGAACGTGGCCCGCTCGTCTACTGCGTCGAGCAGGCCGACCAGTCGGCAGGGGCCGACGTGGACGACCTCGCCCTGGTGCCAGGTACGGAACCTCGGGTGGTCGACGTCGACGATCTCGCCGGCGTCGGACGTACGGTCACGCTGCACCTGGATGCTGTCGTCGTCTCCCCACCCGGTAACGGTTCTCCGGGCTCCGCCACACCGCCCTACTCCACGACACCACCGGAGGAGCAGGTCACCACGACCCCCACCACCGCGGTCGCCATCCCGTACTTCCAGTGGGACAACCGGGACGGCGCCGCGATGCGCGTCTGGTTGCCTGTCGCACATCGGAGCTCACCATGACAGCTGGACGGTTGCGTACGTCGAACATGAGCCGGCGGGACATGCTCAGGCTGAGCGGTCTGGGGGCCCTTGGCGCCGCGGCGCCCGCCGCCCTCGCATCGTGTGGTGGTGGCTCGGGAGGCGATGGTGCCGAGCTGCAGTTCATGTACTGGGGATCGACCTTCGAGCAGAAGGCCATGAACGCCATGCTGGCGGAGTACAAGGAGCACTCCAACGGCGGCGAGGTCCAGCCGCTCTACACACCCGGTACCGATTACACCACCAAGCTCAACACCCTGGTCGCCAGCAAGAGAGCACCCGACCTCGCCTATCTTGGCGGAGGCGTGCTCTATCGCCTGGCTGAGCAGGGCAAGCTCATCAACCTCTACCCCTATCTCAAGAAGTACCCCGAGCTGGGAGAGCGTCTTCCCTACACCTATTACTGGTACGGCAGGAACAAGTTGGCAGCCACCCAAACCGCCAACGAAGTCATGCTGTTGTGGTACAACAAGCAGGCGTTCGACGATGCTGGCATCGACTATCCGCCAGCCGAGGCGGACAAGGCGTGGACCTGGGACGAGCTGGTCGAGGCTGCCACCAAACTCACCATCGACCAGGACGGCAGGCATCCCGACGAGCCTGGCTTCGACTCCAAGGCCATTCGCCAGTTCGGCATCGCCTCCAACTGGAACAACTTCGGCTGGTATCCGCTCGTACGCAGCAACGGCGGCGAAGCGGTCGACGACAGCGGCACGGACTTCGTGCTCAACGGAGCCGAAGGAGTTCAGGTCTTCCAGGACCTCCAGGACCTGACGTTCAAGCACAGAGTCGCACCGACGCCGGCGCAACTGGCCACCGGTGGTGCGGGCGTACCGACGACACCACGCCTGCTGCAGACCCGACGGGTGGCCATGGCCATGGATGGCCAGTGGCTGCTGCTGGACATGGCGCAGAGCAACCTCGACTACGGCATCGGGGTCCTGCCGAAATATCAAGAGGCACTCACCGTTGGATTCGCGGCCGGGACGGTTGCCTTCACTGGTAAGGGTCACGATGACGAGACCGTCGAGCTCTACATGTTCCACAACGACCCGCGCTATGTGGACCTCTACAAGGACGGCCTGTGGATGCCGCTCGAGGAGAAGTTCTACTCCGACCAGGCCGCGATCGAATCCTGGACGAAGAACGACGCGCACCCTCCGGAGTTTCGTACCGCCGTCGTCGACTACACCCTGAACAACTCCGTCCGGCAGTACGACCAGAGCCTGAAGAACACCGACAACATCGCCGAGGTCATGACGCCCGCTCTCCAGCAGATCCAGAACGGCAAGCGTCCGGCCAAGGAGGTACTCGATGAGCTCAAACCAAAGGTCGACAAGCTTCTCCAAGGCTACTACCCCACACAGGAGCTGTAGGTCATGACGACATGGAGCCGACGAGACGTCCTGCGGCTCGGCAGTGCCGCTGCGGGCGTCGCGGCATCGGGCGCGGCGGCCTCAGTGCTCGCCGGCTGCAACTCTGGTGGCGGTGCCGGCGGCGATGCCGAGCTGCAGTTCATGTACTGGGGTTCGTCGTACGAACAGAAGGCCATCAACGCGATGCTGGGGCAGTTCGAAGCCGAGCACGAGGGAGTGTCGGCGAAGCCGCTCTACACACCTCAGGAGTACGACACCAAGGTCAACACGTTGGTCGCGAGCAACCGCGCGCCCGACGTGGCGTACATGGGCGGGGCGATCGGCTATCGCCTTGCCGAGCAGGGCAAACTGGTCAACCTCTACACCTACTTCGACAAGTATCCCGCTCTCGCCGACCGGTTGCCCGGCACCTACTTCTGGTACGGCAAGGACAAGACGTTCGGCACGCAGACCGCCAACGAGGTCATGCTGTTGTGGTACAACAAGGACGTGCTGGCCGACGCCGGCGTGGACACGCCACCGGCCGACGCGGCGGACGCCTGGTCCTGGGACACCTTCGTCGAGACGGCGACCCGGCTGACCCTGGACCAGGACGGCAGGCGCCCCGACCAGTCCGGCTTCGACCCGAAACGGATCCGCCAGTTCGGGGTCTCGACAAGCATCCAGTACCCGCCGGCGTGGGAGGGTTTCCTGCGCAGCAACGGCACCGCCTTCGTCGACGAGGCGGGCCGGAAGTGCCTGCTGGACACGCCGCCGGCGATCGAGGTCTTCCAGAACCTGCAGGATCTGATGTACGAGCATCGCGTCGCTCCGACGCCGGTGCAACTGGGCAACAACGCACCGGCGACCAACGTGCAGCTCCAGACGAAGCGGATCGCGATGGCGATCGACGGCCAGTGGATCCTGCTCGACATGGCACAGAGCAAGCTCGACTTCGGCATCGGCGTCCTCCCGAGTTATCAGGAGCCCACGACGATCCAGCTCGGCGGCGCCTCGGTGGTCTTCACCGGCAGCAAGCATCCAGAAGAGGCGATCGAGCTTTACCTGTTCCACAATGACCCGCAGTACGTCGACCTGTTCACCGACGGGTTGTGGATGCCACTGGAGAAGAAGTACTACACCGAGCCCGAGGCGATCGACTCCTGGGTAGACAACGACGTCCACCCGCCGGAGTACAAGTCCGCCGTTGTCGACTACACCCTCAACCACGCGAGCACGGTCTTCACGCAGCGGTTGAAGAACATGGACAACATCTCCGAGGTACTCACACCGGCCCTGCAACAGATCGAGGGTGGAAAGCAGTCCGCCAAGGAGGTCCTGACGGCGGTCACGCCGAAGATCGACGGGCTTCTCCAGGGCTGGTATCCCACGCAGGAGGTCTAGGACGTGCCAAGGCAGCGCTCGTCGGGACGGCGTTTGTCGGGACAGGGGCGGCTGGAGCGCCGTTGGGGAGTCATCCTGGCGATGCCGGCGATTCTCGGGTTCGTCATCTTCACGATCGGGCCGATGGTCGCGTCGTTCTTCTTCAGTCTCACTGACTGGACGATCGGTGGGAGTCCGTCGTTCA
>NZ_JBEFTX010000013.1:0-240634 GCF_040195635.1 Actinopolymorpha sp. B11F2
AACAAGCCGCAATCGCCGGGTACCTCCGCTGGCACAACAAGCGAGCACGACCGAAACGACGATTCGCGATCGACTCCAAGATCCGCCGCCCCGATTACCTACCCAACGTTGCTTGACGCAGCACTAGTCCCGTCGCTGGCCGACTTTGTACAGGGGCCGCCGTCCATCCGGTGGTACGTGATGGGCCCGGGTGACAGAAGACAGGTCGTCACTGTCACAGCTGTCACTGTGTCACTCAACCCGCTTCGACCTGCGGAAACGCGAGTGACAGGGGAGTGACAGTCGTCAGGTTCCTGTCCTTCCCACACTCTCTCTATGTCACAGCGTCACACTGGACTGGGCGAGGGAGTGCTGAAACATAGGGGTGTTGGTGGGGGAGCGTCGTCACTGCGCGCTGGGCGAGCGCCGGCATGCTCCCGATGTTTCGGCCGGGTTGTTCCGGCCGGAAGCCACAGCGCCACAACGGGGGGTCGCCGAGCAGCCAAGCACGTACGTGTTCGTGGACTTCCGTGGACGACGCCGGCGGACAAACTGTAGGCGTGCCAAGGGATGCGTTGCGCGGGGTCGCCACCGACTCGTAGTGCGTAGTCAGGTTCGCCGCGGTGGCGCGCTTTTTGACCCCAGTGTGACCCCAACGGCCGTCACCAATAGCTCATGTTGTGCACGCGAAATACGCACTAAAAGAGCGTGATTCGGCCGCACGAAATCAGCCCGCCCGGTCCTCTTAATCCGCGGGTTCTGGGTTCGATCCCCAGGCGGCCCACCCGTAAAACGCCTGGTCAGGGCACGTTTTGCACTTGATGCCCGGCACTGCCGAGTTTTCCGGGCAGCAACGCACTAACCTGTGGCTAGGAGCGGACCGCACCCGCCGCGGAGACTGGCGGCAACGGAACGTACGTCTTCGCGTCCACAACGCGCGGTGTGGATCGTTGAGGGGCATCGCGGCTGATGCCTGTGCATGCGGAAAGCCGGAGTCGACCTGCGCGTTGCGAGGGGTTTCCGTGCCAAGGCCAGGCGGCGCCTCGATTCCGCTGCACCTGACCGTGGGGCTCCTGGCAGGTGTGGTGTTGAGAGGCTAGCGAGGGACGTTCTGGGGGCACGTCAGGGGGATCAACCGCAAACCGGCGTGCGCTGCCTGACGCGGAGGTGTCAAGCTGCGCTAATGGTGACAGTCAGGGTCGTTGAACCCGCGGATCTGCCTTTCCTATGGGCGATGGCCGTGCTGCCTCACGTAGGTGCTACGGCCGATCCACGGATTCAAGGAGCGGGGCGCGATGGAGTCCGGCACCGTCTGGGCCCTACCGTGTTGGCGCGGCGATGGACTGGGTGTAGCCATGCAAAGTGAAGCCGACCCGTTCCATGATCGGGGCAGAGGTGGCGAGGCGGCCGCTGACCAGCAGGACCGTTACGCCGTGGTCCCGGGCCCAGCGCGTCCGGGCAGCCAGAGTCGCACGGTAAGCGCCGCCTCCACGCAGCCGGGGATAGGTGCCCGCGCCAAACATGGACGCGGAGCCGGTTCCCCGGAGTCCACCGCGGCCGCCACATAAGCCCAGGCCACCTCGGCAACGGGCTCCGCAAACTCGGCATCCACTCCCGACCAGGACGCACCGCCGCACTCCTCGACCTCACAACCCAACTGCCAGCCGCAGCCCTCGCCCGCCTCCTCGGCATCAGCCAACGCAGCGCCGCCCGCTGGGTCGACCGATCCGGTAGCTCCTGGGCCAACTACGCCGCCGAGCTTCAACGGCGAGCAGCCGGCCAAAACTCAAGGACGCCGACGGTCTAGCACCAGAGAACCCTGGATCACGCCTCGCGCTTACCGCGGCCGCGGCATACGTGACGGTCCGATCCGTCCGGTCGATCCAGCGCCGCCAGGTAGTGCCAAACGCCGGGCGGGGAACGCGAGCAGGTAAAGCAGGATCACGGGCGGTACCAGGAGTAGCAGCGAGGAGGGTCCCGGGCGGATGCCGAGCAATAGGGCGGTCGAACCTGCCGCCACGGCGTCGGGGCCGCGGAGGACCTGCGCGACGAACCCGGCCGGGAGTACGCCAGCGGGAGTCGAGATGAGCGGCCCTTCATAGCTCACCGGTGGCCTGGTCACCGAGCGGACCACTCCGGCACCGATCGTCGCCGCGAGTGCCGCCCAGGTCAGGGCGGGCAGGAGGTACGCCGGCAGCGTCGACGTCCCCGACAGCGCTGGCACGACCTCGGACGAACCCGGGGCGGCCGCGATGTTCGTGGCAGCCAGCAGAGCCGGCGTCACGGCAAGCGCCCAGATCGCGGCTCCGAGCAGCAGCGGAACGGCGAACGCACGTTGACGTGAGGCCGGGCGCTGCGGAAACGCTCGCGCCAGCCCGGGTGAGCGCTCGACGCTGTGCAGTCCAGCACCCAGAGGTCGCACGGCGAGATATCCGCCGACAGCGGCCGCGACCGGCAGGATGGTCGGCAGGCCGACGCGGACCGCGGCGTACTGGAGGAGAACCAGGGCCGCAGCGATTCCGAGCCGCCATGGAGAGCGCAGTGGACGCAGTGCCTCCCGGTACGCCATGGCCGCGAGTCCCCGGCCCCGGCCCTGCCAGGATCGGCGGGCACCGAGTCGTCGGAATCGCCGGTAGTGGAGAAGATCGGAGATCAGCGACGTGTCCAGAGACGCCGCCGCACCCGATAGGCCCTCGAGCAGGTCGCCACCCGCGACCAGATCGCGGCGCGGAATCGCGGGCAGTGACCTGACAGCGGCCACGACCACCCCGATGGCCGCCAGACCGAGGACCGCCATTGCGACCCTCTGGGCCGGCCACAACCCGGGCAACAGCTGCGCGGGATCGAGCACTCTGGCCAGGACAAGCGGCACCGCGGCAACCAGTACGGCCAGCACGATGTCGCTGATGAGGCGGAGGGTGCGGCCAAGGACGGCGTGGGGCTGGCCGAGGATCGCGAGACCGGTCAAGAAGAGGCCGCAGACCGCACCCGCGACGCCCGCGAGGACAGACGGACCGGAGGCGATCGAGGTAAGCGCACTGGACACACCGGCGCCGAGGAGCAGTCCTGCGCACAACAGCGCGAACGCCCGGCCCCGCAACAACGGCCCGCGAGGCATGGGGGTGGAAAGGAGGAAGGTTGCCGTGGCCCGCCCACCCACTAGTGGCCCCATGGACAGGAGTCCGCGGAACCAGAGCGCTGCCAGGGCCACCGAGAACAGCAGGAACAATGAGGACTTTTCCGCGCTGCAGTCGCCAGCGCACGCCGAGAGCTCCCGCCAGGTCCCCACGATCGCTGCTGCAGCTATCGAGCCGACCATGAACACTGCGAACGCGTACAGGTAGGCCGCCTCCAATGCCTGCCACACGGTGGTATCGGAGTGCCCCCGTCGTGCCCGCCTCAACTCGCCCGTTATCTCCCGCGCCGTTGGCATCGCGGCCGCGGGAAGCTCGGTCACAAGGCCTCCAGGGAGAGCTCGGAGTCGGCGACCGCCTCGACCAGCTCCCGCGAGTGGCTCGCGAAGACGATCGTCACCCCGGCGGCCTTCTCCGCGTTGAGCCGACCGGCAAGCCATGCCCGGCCGGCGTCGTCCAGCCGCTGCTCGGGCTCATCGAGCAGGAGCAGACGACGAGGACGTACCAGCGCCGTTGCCAGCGCAAGTCGATGCCGCTGCCCGGACGACAGCGTGCTCGGGAACTGGTCGCTCGCCCGATCCAGCCCTAACTCGTACAGCACGGTATCCACCGAATCCTCGACCGAGGCCACACCATGCGCACGGGCCAAGAGATCGAGGTGCTCAGCGACCGTCAGATCGGGGAAGAAGTCGATGTCGTCGAACACCGTCGCCACCACGCTGCGGACAACAGGGTCCGTCTCCTCGAGCGCCCGATCGCCAATCCATACCGAACCCGCCGCAGCTTTCTCCGCCGCCACCAGGCAGCGCAACAGGGTCGACTTGCCCGAACCATTCGAGCCGGTCACCGCCAGCGCCTGCCCCGCCTCCAGCGAGAATGACACAGCCTCCAACACAACCTTCTCGCCGTATGCATGCCGGATCCCGTCAACTTTCAAGAACGCCATAGCGATGGAAGCTACACGGCCGTGTACACCGCGAATCCCTGCCAATATCCAGAAACCGGGACGAAAGACATTGATGTGCCGGGCGACTCACGGTCCCACTGCCCACGTTCGTCACGGTTCGTCTCAAAGTCCACCGCGACAGCTTCGCACCCCGGGCCCGGCGGCGCGTCTGGCGGGACCGAGCGAGGCATACGTATTCCATGCCCCTGCCTGGTGGACACTCGCCGACCCCGAAGGCAACGAAGTAGACACCGCCGTCGCACACAGACGCAAGGGGCACCGGCAAGGAGTCCTACCCTGCCTCCAACCGACCCGACCGCTATTCCGCACCTCGCGATATCCGACTCCACCGATTGGCTCGGTCTGGGCGAGCGTCTTGGCCCGGCGTCGGTTGGCGTAGCGGTGTTGGAGTGCGGCGAAGTCGAGCCGGCCTGATGGGCTCCACCTGATGACCTCGCCGTCGAGGATGGTGCCGGCCGGCAGGTGGGCGTACAGCGCGCCAACGATCTCCGGGAACGCCTCCTCCATCCGGGTGCCAGCCATCCGCCGCCGCGCAATGGGCCGGCGGCCACGGCTACCGCCTCGTCGGGGTCGAGCCCGGCGCCATTAACGGCGTGGCGACCGTTGACCCGGAGACCTTGATCGGCAAGATACGGGCCTATGTTGGCGACGCCGTGCGGTGGACACCGGAGTACGTCGACATCGATGGGAAACGGATCCTCGTCGTGATCGTCTGGGTTCGATCCCCAGGCGGCCCACCTACGGTGACCTGCACAAGCGTGTGGGGCGACCTCACCAAGCCCTCAATGGCAGCCGCACTTGACCCCAACGTTGCCAGTCAACGTGCCCCCGCTGGGTCAATGTGCGCGGAGAGCGACGTACGTAGACGACTCCTCGAGAGGGGGCTGGTCCTTCTGCCCGCCCGAGACGTCGCACGGTGGCGGTCATGGGCCGTCGTCTTTCGGGGAGTCCTCGCCGAACTGTCGGGGTTCCACCCGCGGAGTGGTCTTGCTGCGGTCGAGGTGGTTGACGACTTCGCCAAGTCGGATGGCCGTTTGCTCGATCTCGACGCGGCCTCGGTCCCGTTCGGTGATGGTTGCGGCGAGCAGCAATGCGCTTAGAGCGACAGCGCCGTTGAAGAGCTGGAGGGTGATCATGATGGTGAGCAGGTCTCGTCCGGCGAACGGGCCGTACCCCTGGACGGCCGCGTAGACAGCGGCGAGGGATGTGAGCAGCGCGACTGGAGCGGCTCCGGCCAGTTGGAAGCGCAGCGCCGCCCATCCCAAGAACGGGAAAGCGAGGAACAGGACAGCGCCGATGATCTGTGTGCCCGCCAGGACAACGACGAAGGATCCCACCAGCAGCAGCGCGAATTCCAGCAGTCGGTACTTGTCCACGTCCAGGGGCCATCGAAGGCGACGAAGGACGAGGAGTAGTGGTGCGAACAGGAGCACTCCCATTGCGTCGCCTGTCCACCAGGTCGACCACATTGCCCAGAAGTAGCTTGCTGGGACCAAGCCTGAAAGCACGCGCTCGCCGGCACCCGCCGTGGCGCTGATAAGCATCGCGGCGAAGGCCGCGAGAAACACCAACGCGAACGCATCCTTCAGCCGGTCCAACTCGACACGGAACCCGACACGACGCAGCAGAACATAGGCAACCAGGCATGAAAGCGTGGTCCCCACCGCGGACGGCAGGGCATGGATTGCCGGAACAGTCATCAGTTCGACAACGAACTGCGCCACAAGGATCCCAGGCCAGACACGAACACCCACGACAAGCAGGGCAACCACGCCAATCCCGGTCGCTGGCCACCACGGGCTCACCTGCCCGCGAACCAATCCGACCAAGAGCCCAAGGCGGGCAGACAGGTAATAGGCAACCGCAACGCCGAGGATCTGCAAAGCCACGGTTACATACCGCTTGAGCCCTGGAAGGCGTCCCACAACGAACCATGCTAGGCGCGTTCCACTGTCGACCTAGCCGTGGACTTGGTACGCGGAATTCTCCAGATCTTGGCCCGAACAGCGGAGCGGCACACCACCTGGTCGAGGTAGCTGGACCGCGCGAGAGCAACGCTGCTGGGGGCCATGGGAGGCGAGGACCATACCCCATACATAGGCGTGAAATTCAAAGGCATGGGCAAGCGTCAGCGTGAACGGTCAAACTTGCTTGCCACTGCGCTCGGCCAGGGTGCACGCAAGGTGTGTTAGCGGCCCAGACGAATCGCCCAGCGGGGTCAGTCAGCTGCCTGGCGCTCGGAAGTCGACCGGCTTCCTTGCGGCCGCATCGACCTCCTCCGGCGTCAACAAGACGATGGTCCTGGTGTCGACGGCACCGCTAGCTTTCACCGCGAGCCCGACGGCCGCCATCGAGACGTTGTCCGGGAATTCGAGAATGCTGTACAAATCGTGGTCACCGAAGGCGAAATAGAGTGCTTCCACCTTGCCACCCAATTGCGCACATACGTCCTGAACCACGGCCTGGCGCCCCGTGCCGCCCTCCTTGAGCAGACCCTTCGCTCCGGACGCCGTGTAGTTCGCCTCCACGAGGAACTTCGCCATGGGATGCACCTCCCCTCACGACCCTTCTAGCGTCAGCCTTGCACCCACACGGACGGTCAGGAACTCCCCGAAGGTCCTCCACCCGCCAGCAAAGTCGCGTGGGTACTGCCGCATTCAACGCATGCGCTTGTCAATGAGCAGCTCGAGTCCGTCGAGGATGCGGGCGAGTCCGAACTCGAATGCGCTGTGCGCTGGGTCATGCGTGCTGGCCGCAAGACGGGACAGGGTGGGGAATCGTTGTTCGTGGCCGCCTCGGAGGCGGTCGAGCATCTCCTCGTGAGGCAACCCGAGCGTCCATGGCAGCAGGCCGTAGGTCGTCATCGCTTGGGTAGCGCGAAGGTGGGCACTCACGAGAAACACTGCGTCAAGCTGCTCCTGTGGTGACATCCCGAGGCCCGAAAGGGTGCTGGTGGCTGTCTCGACCCAGGCGACCTCGTTCGGACCCATGATGCGGTCGTTGCTCACCGGCCGTACCGCGCCGGGGCTGGCCTGCCATTCGCTGACGTGCGGTAGCCAGGGGTGGCGGTTCCAGGTCGCGCGGATCAGTCGCGCCCACCGCTCCAGTCGGGTACGCCAACCGTCTTCGGGTGGGCCGAGGTCGGGCGGGTCGCCGATGGCGAGGTCGGTCATCACCGCGAGCAGTTCTGCCTTGCTCCGGACATACCGGTAGAGCGCCATCTTCGTGTAGTCGAGCTCGGCCGCGACGCGCTGCATGGAGATCGCGGCGAGGCCTTGGGCGTCGGCGATCGCCACGCCGACCTCTGCGATCTGGCGAACGGACAGCGCCCGCTTCGGTCCTAGGCTCGACGGCTGGCGCAGACCCCACAGCAGCTCGAGGGCTCCGAGGTAGTCCTGTGGCGCGCGTCTGTCCGGTGCCGCCAACGCTCTCGCTCCGTCCGTCGAGTTTGCCTCTTGCGGTTCTCGAATAACTGCGTCTATGGTACACAGTGTCTAGCGGACACAGTGTCGTGGTCGAGCAAGAAGATCGAGAGCATTCCTCGACCAACCTCCGTTTCCCTACCACGTACGACAAATGGCTCCGATTACCGAAGGAGAATCGTCCATGTCGCTCGCCCGCGTCCACAACTTCGCCATCTCCCTCGACGGCTTCGGCACCGGTGAGGGTCAGAGCCACGACGCGCATTTCGGTCACGCTGGCGACCGGCTGCACCAATGGATGTTCGCCACCCGGGCGTGGCAGCAGACCGGCGGTAGCCGCGGCGTCGACAACGTCTTCGCCGAGGAGTTCGGTCCGGGGATCGGCGCCGAGATCATGGGTGCCGGAAAGTGGGGCCACCCCGGATGGCACGAGGACCCGGAGTGGAAGGGCGCGTGGGGTCCCAACCCGCCGTTCCACACACCGGTCTTCGTCCTCACCCATCACCCGCGCCCCTCGATCGAGATGGAAGGTGGCACGACGTTCCACTTCCTCGACACTTCGCCTGCCGAGGCGCTCGCGACAGCCCGCAAGGCTGCGGACGGCAAGGACGTACGCATCGGCGGAGGTCCCACCGTGATCCGCGACTTCCTTGCCGCCGGGCTCATCGACCACATGCACATCGTGGTGGTCCCGATCCTGCTCGGCCGAGGCGTACGCCTCTGGGACGGACTGGAGGGCCTCGAGAAGGACTACGCGGTCGAGGCCACCTCCTCGCCCAGCGGAGTCACGCACGTGACGTTCACCCGTACGGGCGCCTGAACCACGCCGGGCGAGAGTCCTGGGTGTGGCCGTTTGGCCACCGTCGCCACGAGAGGCTCCACCATGGGTGACAGCTCGTACGTTCGGCACCTTCAGGCGCGATGGTCAACGCCATCCTCAGTTGTCGATGAGATCGTGCGTCGCGCGACCCATGCGGCGGCCGATGAGGTTGAACGACTGATCCAATGCCCGCGGGGGGCGGACCTTTGCAAGATATCCTACAAGTTGCACCGTAGGATCAGCCACGTTCGGGTGTCAAGAGTCACTTAGGCCCGTCAGGAGGCAGTGTGGAACCGGCGTTTCGGCGGCTGGAAAGTGCTCCCCCGCTTCACAAGACCGTGCAGCAGGAAATCAGGAACTACATCATCAAGCAGGGGCTGCGCCCTGGTGATCCCCTCAAGCCGGAGTCCGAGCTGGCGCGCATCTTCGGGGTCAGCCGCAACTCGGTACGTGAGGCGGTCAAGGCCCTCGAGTCGACCGGCGTGCTCGAGACGCGTCGCGGTAGCGGTGTCTATGTGCGCGAGTTCTCGTTCGCCCCGCTGCTGGACCATCTGCCGTATGGCTTGATGCAGGGTCGGCGCGCTGTCAGCGAGTTGTTGGCACTGCGCAAGGCGCTCGAGGCGGCCCTGATCGCGGACGCGATGCGGGTGGTGTCCGACTCCAGCATCGCCGCCATGCGGGAGGTTCTGGCGGAGATGTACGCCCTGGCCGAGCAGGGTCAGCCGTTTCCGGAGCAGGACCGGCGGTTTCACCGGCTGCTGTTCGCCGACCTTGGCAACGAGATGCTCCTCAGCCTGTTCGACCTGTTCTGGCTCGCGTTCCACCACGCCGCGCCGCCCCTGCTGGGGCGCACCCCCATGAAGGCATACCAGGCTCACGCGAGGATTCTCGACGCCGTCCTTACCGGCGATCCTGCGCAGGCCCGTGACGCGGTGCACGAGCATTACATCGGTATCGAGTGCCGCCTCAGCGGCGAGGACTCGATGGAGGCCGGCGCGGGGGCCGCCACGGAGGCAACGGCGCCCTGACGGCGCCCCCTCTGGGCTTCACCGCCGTACCACTGCCCTCTTGACACGCAATCTCAGTCGGCGTACGTTTCCGCGATCTGTAGGATATCTTGCAGACTTTGGAGGCGGGCTATGCGCGGATACTCCCATCGGCAGCGCTCCGCGAGAGTCGCTGCCAGCCTGATCGCGACCGGACTCGTCGCTGCCTTCGTGGGGGTGACCGCGATGGATCCACTCGGCGGTTCCACGTCCGCCCACGCCGGCGTCACCGAGGGCGTCAGCTACGCGACCGTGTTCTCCCGCGGCCAGGACGGTTATCACACGTTCCGGATTCCCGCGGTCCTGAAGGCTGCTGACGGCACGCTGCTGGCGTTCGCCGAGGGCCGGGTCAACAGTCCGAGCGATGACGGGAACATCGATCTGGTCCTCAAGCGGTCCACCGACGGCGGCGTTACCTGGGGGCCGTTGCAGGTGCTCGTCGACGACGGGCCGGACCGGTTCGCCAATCCGGTGCCGATCCTGGATCGCAGGACCGGCCGGATCGTCCTCAACACGACGCGTACCGGTGGCAACGTGACGACGGCCGATGTCCGCTGCGGGCGGGTTACCGACGAGGAGACCAGGCGGTCGTTCATCCTGCACAGCGATGACAACGGCGCCACCTGGTCGCGGCCCAACGAGATCACCGCGGACGTGAAGCCGGCCACCTGGCGGCACTTCGTCGGCGGCCCCGGGCACGGCATCCAGCTGACCAGCGGCGAGCACGCGGGCCGACTGGTGATCCCCGGCAACCACTCCGTCGCCCCTCCCGAGGGGTCCGGAATCGACTGCCTGGACGAACGACTGTTCGGCGCGCACAGCCTCTACAGCGATGACGGCGGCACGACCTGGCACCTGGGCGGCGTCGACACCTCTCTGCAGGACGTCTACAACCCCAACGAGTCAACCGCTGTGGAGCTGAACGACGGGACCGTGTACTTCAATGCCCGCGACCAGGGGGGCACAAGCCCCGGGCGTAGGGTCAGCACCACCAGCAGCGACGGCGGCGCCTCCTTCGACGCGCCGTACCAGGCCGCCCCGGACATCGTCACCACCCAGATCCAGGGATCGGTCCTGAAGCTGTCCCAGGCGGCGGAATCTCAGAGCCGGATCGTGTTCTCCGCGCCGGCTCACCCCACCGCCCGGGAGAACCTCACTCTCTGGTCCAGCTTCGACCAGACCGCCTCCTGGCGGCGCGGTCTTCAGCTGTACGACGGCCCTTCCGGCTACTCCGACCTGGTGTCGGTCGACGGTCAGACGCTCGGGGTTCTCTTCGAGAATGGCGACCGGCTCTCGCCGGATGCGACATTGCCGTACCACCAGCGGATCAGCTTCGTCCGCGTACCGGTCGGCATGCTCGACGTGCCGAGTCCGCCGCGGCAGACAACCCCGGACGAGTCGGGCCATGGGAACGACGGCCTGGTCAGCGGCAGCCCCAAGCCGGTTGAGGGCGCCTTCGGCACCGCGCTGGAGCTGGCCGGGGACTATGTCGAGGCACCGCTGTCCGACTCGGTGGCGGTGGGCGGAGGGTCGTTCACGGCCTCGGCGTGGTTCCGCACCAGCGCATCCGATGACCAGGCAATCGTCTGGGCGCACTCGACAACCTCGGGCGAGCCGAAGTGGTGGATCCGGCTGGAGCCCAACCTGGGTCGGCTCCGCGCGCTCCTGGAGACAGGCGACGCAAGCCGATCCGTGACCGCTCCCGGTGAGTACGCCGACGGCACCTGGCACCATGTCGCGCTCACCCGGGACAACGACAACGTGACGCTCTTCGTCGACGGCTCACCCGTCGCCACCGCGGCCGCGATCACCGGGTCTGTCTCCGACGGTGCCCGCACCGGCATCCGGTTCGGAGCCCGTGTCGACGGCATCAACAATCCGCTGCGAGGCGCCGTCGACGAGGCATGGCTGTTCGATCGGGCACTGACGTCCGCGGAGATCCAGGACCTCGCCGACGACAACGCCGCACCGCCGGACGGCGCCTTGCTTCACCTGCCCATGGACAACCTTCGGCGAGCCGGCGTCGACCAGACCCGGTAGCCGCGCCGCCCCGCGGCACACGACATCGTGCCCGCGACCCGCACCGCCGGCGGCGACCACCCGTACCAAAGCAACCACCCATCCACGTGCTGTACGTCGCAGCTTCCTCATCAACGCCATCTGGAGGACGAGTCATGCACCCCATTCATCGCGTCCGCAGTCGCGTCGCGACCGTCTCGGTCGCCGCCCTACTCTCTGCATCGCTCGCTGCCTGCGGGAGCTTGGGCGGCGGCTCCGGCGACGGCTCAGGCGGCGGCTCGGACGAAGCGTCGTCGGGGGGCGACGGCACGATCACGTTCTGGCACTACTACGGCGAGCCGCACAACATCCCGTTGGAGAAAGTGCTCGAGGCCTACGACGAGGACCACGACGAGATAGAGGTTGACGCCCGCCACATCCCGTTCGACGACTTCAACCGCACCCTCCAGCAGGCCGCGACCGCCGACGAGTTGCCCGACATCGCCCTGATCAATGCCTTCGACACCCAGGCGATGGCCGAGGCCGGAATCATCGAAGACCTCAGCGGCCGGGTCGACGAATGGGGCGAGCAGGACGCCTACTACCCCACGAGCTGGGAAACCACGCAGGTCGACGGCGCCACGTACGGCGTTCCGCACGTCGCTGACGACTACGCCGTCTACTACAACAAGGACCTGCTTGACGCGGCCGGGCTTCAGCCTCCGAGGACGTGGGAGGAGATGGAGTCGACCGCGGCCAGGCTCGCGGGGGACGTGAAGTACGGCCTCGCGGTCGCTGGGGGAGAGGGCGCCGAAGGAGCGACCGGGCTCGTACTCCGGACCCTCGCTGCCGGTGGGTCGATCGAGGAGTTCGGCAGCGACGCGGGTGTCGAGGCGTTGCGGTCGTTCAAGACGATGGTCGACAACGGCGGTCTCTCGAAGGGCTTCCTCACCTGGAGCGAGGAGGACGCCAAGAACCACTTCGCCACCGGCCAGGCCGCCATGATGATCAACTCGGCGACCTACGTCAGCATCCTCCACGAGGAGGTGCCGGACCTGAGCTGGGACATCGCGCCGATGCCGAGCGAGGAGACGAGCAAGACCTTCCTGTCCGCGGAGAACCTCACGATCGGGGCCGGCAGCGGCGACGCCGACGCGGCCTGGGACCTGATCACCCACCTGCAGCGGCCAGACGTCCTGACGGAGTACCTGCCGGCGCGCAACAAGCTCCCGGCCCGGAGCGACGTGCCCGGTGCGGTCGAGGATCCGGTCCGCCAGAAGTTCGCCGACCAGCTGGAGGACGCCTGGGCGCCGGAGGGTGATCTCGCCACCCACTCCAACGAGGCGTTCACCCTCGTGCAGGAGGCGCTGCAGGCCACGATCAGCGGCTCCAGCAGCCCCGAACAGGCCGCGCAGACAGCGCAGTCGGGCATCGACGAGGCGCTGTCGGGGTCATGAGTCCCGTCGTGACGAGCCAGTCGGAGAACCTGCCGGGGGCGGTGGCCGCGCCCCCGTCCCCGGCACGTCGCCGTCGGCGCCGGCCCCTCAGCGGATATCTGTTCCTCGCACCGGCCGTCGCCTTCGTGGTCCTCACTGTCATCTATCCGCTGCTCTACAACATCGTGCAGAGCTTCTTCGACGTTGGACTACGGGAGGTGGCGCAGGGCGGCGCCACCTGGGTGGGCCTCGACAACTACGCCGATCAGTTCGGTCGCGCCAAGTTCTGGCACGCCCTGCAGGTCTCGATCGTCTACTCGTTCGGGGCCGTCGCCCTGACCTTTGCGACGGGTCTCGGACTGGCCCTGCTGTTCCGGCGTGCCTTCCGCGGTCGCAACATCATGCGCGGGCTGATCCTGGTCGCCTGGGTCCTGCCGACCGTGGTGAGCGCAAACGTCTGGCGGTGGCTGCTGGACGGCAGCTACGGACTTCTCAACGCCGTCCTTGCGGCCGTCGGTCTCCTCGACCGGGACGTGTTCTGGCTCGGAGAGCCGAACACCGCGGTTGCCGCCGTCATCCTCGCGACCGCGTGGAGCTTCGGGCCGCTGGCCATGATCTTGCTGTCGGCCGGCCTGCAGGGCATCTCTCCGACCCTCTACGAAGCCGCTCGGATCGACGGCGCCTCCGCCTGGCAGCAGTTCCGCGCCATCACCTTCCCGCTGCTGCGCCCGGTGAGCCTGACCGTCACGCTGCTGATCTTCATCTTCACCTTCAAGACCTTCGACACGATCTTCCTGATGACCGGAGGCGGTCCGGGCGGCGCCACCGAGATCCTTCCGGTGTACGCGTACCAGGAGGCCTTCGAGTTCTCGAGGTTCGACACCGCCGCGGTCGCGACGACGACCCTCATGCTCGTGCCGCTCGCGCTGGCGATCGTGTACTTCCGCGCCCTCCGGGCGGAGGAGAGAGCATGAGCGAGCGCATCAGTAGGCGTTGGCTTTTCGTCGCCGGTCTCGCCGTGACGGCGGTCTACCTGATCCCCGTCTACTGGATGACCAACACCTCGTTCAAGCGGGCCGGCGACATCTTCGCGGTGCCGCCCGACCTCATCCCGATGCCGCCGACGATCGCGTCGTACGTACAGGCAGTGTTCTCCGACGCCGACATCGCCCGTGGCCTGGCCAACAGCGCGGTCATCGCGATCGGCACCACTGTGATCACGCTTGTGGCGGCGCTTCCGGCGGCGTACGGCTTGGCCAGGCTGCGCATCCGGTTTGTTCCGGCCATCCTGATGCTTTTCCTGATCGTGCAGATGGTGCCGTCGGTGAACCTCGCGTTGCCGATGTTCGTCCTGTTCTCGAGCGTCGGACTGGTGAACTCCTATGCCGGGCTGATCATCGCCAACTGCTCGCTGGCGATCCCGCTCGCGGTCACCATCCTGCGGCCGTACTTCCTCAACGTGCCGACCGAGATCGTGGAGGCCGCGAAGATCGACGGCTGCAACGAGCTCACCGCGTTCTGGCGGGTTGCCGTACCCATCAGCACGCCGGGCGTCATCACGGTGGCCGTCGTGAGCTTCCTGGCGGCGTGGGGCGAGTTCGTGTTCGGGCTGGCGCTGGCGACCGACGAGAAGTATCAGCCGATCACCGTCGTTCTGGCCAGCCTCACCAACGCCTTCGGCACGAGGTGGAACGACCTGATGGCGGTCTCCGCCGTCATTGCCCTGCCCGTGATCGTGGCCTTCGTCTTCCTGCAGCGCTACATCGTGGCCGGACTCACCGAAGGGGCGACGAAGAGTTGAGCACGACCACACCCGTACGCCGTCACGAAAGGGCCGCGGCCACGATGAGCCGACTCGAGATCTGGGCCGCCACGCCCACGCCATTCGACGCGGAGGGCCGACTCGACGTGTCGATCGTGCCCGCCCAGGTCGCTCACCTCCAGGCGGGCGGGGTGCACGGCGCGTTCGTCACCGGCACCACCGGCGAGTTCGCCGCGATGTCGACGGACGAACGCCGTCGTCTCGTCGAGGCATGGGCGGCGGCACGGCCCGTGGGCTTCGGCCTCGCCGCCCATGTCGGAGGGACAGAGCCGGGTCAGGCGGTCGAGCTCGCGGCGCACGCCGAAGGCCTCGGCCTCGACTTCATCGCGTCGGTCGCGCCGTACTACGGCGAGGCACCGACCATCGACCTGGTCGTCGACCACCTGCGCACCATCGCGGCGGCGGCGCCCGCGACCGCCTTGTGCTACTACCACATCCCGAGCATGACCGGGTCGACACATCGGCCAAGCGAGATCGTGTCCCGCGCTGCGGAGTTGATTCCGACTCTTCGCGGCGTGAAGTTCACCGACGGCGACCTGATGGAGTACGACCGGACCCGAGCGAGCAGCACCCACGTGCGGGTGTACTTCGGCCGGGACGAGCTGCTGCCCGCCGCGCTGTCGTTCGGCGCCGACGCGGTCATCGGCAGCCTCTACAACGGCCTGGCGCCGATCGCCCATCGAGTCACCGAGGCATTCGACACCGGCGACCACCCGCTCGCATTCGAGCTGCACAGGCCGTATCGCGACATCGCGTCAGCCAGCAGGCGGCATGGGGGTCTCGGCTTCGTCAAGGAGCTGATGAACGAGCTCACTCCCGACTGCGGAAGGCCGCGTAACCCCTGGGGTCCGCTTCACGGGCGCGATCGGGCGGCCGCGAGCGCCCTGGCGCCTGCCTTGCGACGGGTCCTGACGGATGCGAGCGCAAGGAAGCGGGCGACGGCATGACGCCCGCGACCGTGCGACGGCCGAATGTCCTCGTCGTCATGACTGACCAGCAGCAGGCGGCGACCGTCGACCCGAACGGCCCGTGCAACACGCCCCAGCTCGACCGGCTCGCCGCGCGGGGCGCCCGGTTCACCCGGTGCTACACCCCGAGCCCCGTCTGCTCGCCCGCTCGCGCCAGCTTCATGACCGGACTGCTTCCCCACCAGCACGGCATGGTCGACGTCGAGCACGCCGTGCCGGCGTACCGTGCCTCACTGGTCGACGGGGTGCCGATGTGGAGCCAGCGGCTCATGGCGGCCGGCTATCGCCTCGGCTACTACGGCAAGTGGCATGTCGAGCGCAGCCAGGACCTCGGACAGTTCGGCTTCGCCCGCTCGGCCGCGTACCAGGCGGGTCCCGGCCCCGACTACTTCGCGCACCGAGAACGGCTGGGATTGGCCGACCGCCCCGTCGTCGCGGACCCGTCCCGGATCGTGTCGCAGCCCGGCTACCGCGACTTGCTGCTCTACGGCATCACCGAGGAGCCGGTCGAGAGCACCCTCGAGCACTACACGGTGTCCAACGCCTTGGAGTTCCTCGACGAGGCATGTGCCGGACCCGAACCGTGGGCACTGATGGTGAGTACGAAGGCGCCGCACGAGCCGTACGTCGTCCCTCGCCCGTACTTCGACCGCTACGACCCAGACCGGGTCGAGCTTCCGGCCAGCTTCGACGACGACCTGACCGACAGGCCCGCGATCTATCGGCGCCAACAGTCGGTGTGGTCCGACCTGTCGACCGGCGACTTCCGCACCGCCACCGCCTGCTACTACGCCGCCTGCAGCCTGGTCGACGACCAGGTAGGCCGGCTGCTGGATCGGATCGAGGCGGCCGGTCAGCTCGACAACACGCTCGTGGTCTACACCTCGGACCACGGTGACCTGATGGGCGCGCATCGGCTGCTGCTCAAGGGCGTGCCGGCGTTCGAGGAGGTCTACCGGGTGCCGCTGGTCGTCTCGTGGCCGGCCGCTGTCGAAGGTGGTCAGGTCATCGACGACCTGGTGCAGTCCCATGACGTCGCCGAGACGCTGGCGCAGCTCAGTGGGACCGGGCTCGGCGGTCACGCGGTCGACCTGCTGCCACGACTGACCGGCGCGGGTGGACCGCCGCGTACGACGGCGGTCGCCGAGCTCCACGGGCAGCGGTTCTCCTACACCCAGCGCGTCCTCTGGGAGAACGGCATCAAGTACGTGTTCAACGCCTTCGACTTCGACGAGCTGTACGACCTCACCGCCGACCCGACCGAGCAGGTGAACCTGGCCGGCGACCCCGCGTACGCCGACATCGTGCGCCGACTCACCGGGCGCCTGTGGGAGATCGCGTACGACACCGACGACTTCACCCTGACCGGTGCCCAAGACGGCACGTACAGATATCTGGCCGTAGGCCCGCAAGGCCCGGGCCAGGCGAAGCTAGGAGGAGGGCGATGAGCGTGCGACCACGACGGAGAACCCCATTGCGCGTAGGAGGAACAGTTCTGGCGGTGGGAGCGCTGGTCGGGCTGGCGGCCACGCCCGCGACGGGATCGGCCAGCCAGCCGGCCCCGACCGCGGCGAACGACATCGGCCGGTGCGCCGCCTCGGTGCCCTTCGTCTCCGGGGAGCGTGGCTACGAGATCTACCGGATCCCCGCCATCATCCAGGCCGCCGACGGCACGCTGGTCGCGTTCGCCGAGGCGCGGGAGTCACGGTCCGACGCGGGGTCGATCGACATCGTGCGCCGCCGCTCCGACGACGGCGGCTGCACCTGGGGCACGCAGGCGATCGTCGCCGACGAGGGCGACAACACGATCGGCAATCCGGCGCCGGTCGTCGATCCTGCGACAGGCGACCTCGTCTTGCTGAGCACCCGCAACGCCGGGTCGGCGACCGAGGCCGAGATCCTGCGTGGCGAGGTGCCACCGGAGGACAGCCGGCGGGTGTTCGTCCAGGTCAGCCGGGACGACGGCAAGACATTCAGCCCGCTGCGGGAGATCACCTCGACCACCAAGCAGCCCGACTGGCGCTGGTATGCGACCGGACCAGGCCATGCGATCGCGCTCACCCAGGGTCCGCACGCCGGGCGGCTCGTCGTTCCGGCGAACCACTCGAGTGCCCCGCCGCCGGGGTCGACCGACACCGGGGCCGAGCCGAAGTACTACGGCGCGCACAGTCTCTACAGCGACGACCGCGGCAAGACCTGGCGGATCGGCTTCAGCGACGACAGCTTCGACGGCGCTCTCAACACCAACGAGTCGACGGCCGCCGAGCTACCCGACGGCACGATCTACTTCAACACCCGCGATCAGAACGGCACCTCACCCGAGACCCGAGCCGATGGGATCTCCAGGGACGGCGGCGAGTCGCTGGTCGCACCGTACGCGCCGCAGCCGGACCTGGTCGGTCCCGTCGTCCAGGGCACTGTCCTTCAGGTCCGTGGGATGGGCTGGCCGCTGCTCTTCTCGGGTCCGTCCGATCCGAACAGCCGGGCTCGGATGGCGATCCGAGTGAGTGAGGACGGCGGCAAGAACTGGGAACAGCGCTACCTCGTGTCCGAGCGCCGGGCCGCCTACTCCGACATGGTGCAGTTGCCCGGGCAGGTCGTCGGCCTGTTGTACGAGACCGGCCTGAACGACACGTACGAGACGATCCGGTTCGAGCGGATCTCCCTCGAGGAGGTCGTCCGATGACACCGCGTCCGATGACAACCAGGAGGCGCGCCCTCCTCGCGGCCGGCGGCGTCGGTCTCGGCGGCCTGCTCACCGGCGTCCCGACAGGAGCCGCCGCTGCGGCGGTCGGCTCCGTCCGGCTGCAGTGGCAGAGGCTGCCGGACGTACCGGCCAACCGAACCGACTGGTCCGACCAGATCCCGGTCGGCGAGGCGTACTGGCACCAGCTCGGCCTGGCCGGCCCGATCGCCGGCGCCCACGGCGACCTCCTGATCGTCGCGGGTGGCGCGAACTTCCCCGAGCCAGGCCGCACCGCCAACCGACAGCCCGCCCTCGGCAAGGTGTACTGGGACGACGCGTTCGTGCTGCGCCGACGCGGCGAGACGTACGAGTGGCTCGATGTCGGCGACCGGCTCGGCGACGCCGTGGCGTACTCGGCGTGCCTCAGCACCGAGCGCGGCGTGCTCGTCATCGGCGGCGAGGGCTTCCGGGGCGGCCCGAACGGGACGGCCGTCAAGCCGCTCGAAAAGTTCGCCGACGTGTTCTACCTGCGGTACGACGGCGGTCTGACCCGGGAGGACCTGCCGCCGCTTCCCCGGCCACTGTCCTACGGCGCGGCGACCCGGGTCGGCGACACCGTGTACGTGGCGGAGGGCGGCTCGTTCTTCGGTCTCGACCTGACCCGTACCTCTGACGGCTGGGCCGAGCTCGAGTCGTGGCCGGGCGACCCCCGTACTGTCGCTGTCGCGGCGTCGGACGGACGGCGGTTCTACCTGCTCAGCGGCCGGGCCCAGCGCGCCGACAGGTCGTGGCAGTTCTACACCGACGCCTACGCCTACGACCCGGGTCGTCGACACTGGACCCGGATCGCCGACCTGCCGTGGTGCATCACCGCGGGCCTGGCGACCGGGGACACCTCCGGGCTCGTGGCGTACACGGGTGACCGCGACTTCGACCGGTGGACCCGGATTCAGGAGGTTGGAGCCTGGCGGGACGAGGCACCGGCCGGGTCGCAGGAGTGGGCCCGGCGCAACGACGTCCTGAGCTGGATCCAGGACCATCACACCGGGTTCAACACCGACGTGCTCGGCTACGACCCGCGACGGGACCGCTGGTCGGTCGTCGGCAGCTTCCCCGGACCGCCGCAGGTGACAACCCCCGCAGTTACGTGGGGCGGCGACACCGTGATCGTGAGCGGCGAGATCCGACCTGGCGTACGGACCCCGACGATCTGGCGAGTAACCGGTACGCCGGCGCCATCGGCATGACCTGCGTCGTCGATGAGTGCGAGCCTGGACGCTCTCACCACCTGGTCAGAGCGTCCAGGCCGGATGACCACCAACATGGACCGCGATCAT
This sequence comes from Actinopolymorpha sp. B11F2, assembly GCF_040195635.1. Classification (NCBI taxonomy): domain Bacteria; kingdom Bacillati; phylum Actinomycetota; class Actinomycetes; order Propionibacteriales; family Actinopolymorphaceae; genus Actinopolymorpha; species Actinopolymorpha sp. B11F2. The sequence continues at coordinate 19,616 of NZ_JBEFTX010000013.1, forward strand.
GGCTCTGTCCCAGCGTGTCAGGACCCATCCCATGGCCGGACGCCGCAGCGCCGAGCCCACTCGTCGTGCAAGCGGGCAAGCTCGGCGACCCGGGACCTGTCCCTCGCTGCCAGATCATGGAGCTCCGTGCGGTCTTCGGCCATGTCGTAGAGCTCCCAGTCATGCCCGAACGCACTGACGAGCTTCCAGCGGCCGAGGCGTACCGCCCGGTTTCCTTCGTGCTCGAAGAACAATGGCCGCTCCCGAGTCCAATCCCTGCCCTGAAGGAGCGGGAGAAAACTTTCCCCCGCAAGGGGTGTGATCTCGTGGCCGTCATACTCGGTGGGATACACCGCACCAGCGACATCGAGGCAGGTCGCGAGGATGTCGATGAAGTGCGTCGGCTCATGCACGATGCCCGGCCGTTCGATTCCGGCCGGCCAGCTGACGATGAACGGCGTGGAGATCCCGCCCTCGTGCACCCATCGCTTGAATCGGCGAAAAGGGCTGTTGCTGGCGTTGGCCCACGGCAGGTCGTAGCTCATGAACGTGTCGGCCTGGCCGCAGCGCATGCCCGGGATGTTGCCGACGCGAATCGAACGCCCGTCGAGCGGATCGGTGTCGTAACGGAAACGCTCGTGAGGGTGGGAGTCCTCGGCGAGGAACTCAGCGCACCCACCATTGTCGGAAGCGAAGATGACAAGCGTGTTCTTGTCCAGACCGAGACCGCGAAGCTCATCGAGAATGCGTCCTATGCCCCTGTCCATGCCCGCGATCTGTGCGGCGTACGTCGCCATCCGCAGGTCTTCCCAATCCTTGTGAGGGGTTTCCGCCCAGGCCGGTGCCCCTTCGTCCCGGGGCGAAATGTGCCAGCCGGCGTCGACGATGCCCAGACCTTTGAGTTCCTCGTGCCGTGCCGTACGAACGGAGTCCCACCCATGGCGGTAGGTGCCTTCGTAGCCTGCAATGTCCTCCTCGGGCGCGTGGAGCGGCCAGTGCGGCGCCGTGTAAGCGACGTGGAGGAAGAACGGCTTGCCCTGCACCGCGGCGTCCTTCACCATCTGCACGGCATTGTCACTGATGGCATCGGTCAGGTAGAAGTCGGAGGTCTGCAGCGGTATGAACGCGTCGTCGCGCATGAGCGTGCGCGGATAGAAGTAGCTGGCCGCTCCGGCGACGATGCCGTAGAAGCGGTCGAAGCCGCGTTGCGTGGGAATGGGATGCGTAGGGTCACCGGCACGCCAGGACTCGGCGTCGAGACTGTTGTAGGGACCGCCGACGTGCCATTTGCCCGTCATCAAGGTGGAGTAGCCGTGTACCCGCAGCGCTTCGGCGATGGTGACGCAACTCCGGTTGAGGAAACCCCGGTAGCCCGGGGATCCCCAGTCGGCCATCATGTGCCCTATACCGGTCTGGTGCGCGTAGAGCCCGGTCATCAATGAGGCACGCGAAGGGCAGCAACGAGCGGCGTTGTACATCTGCGTGAAGCGAACGCCGGAGTGGCCCAACCGGTCGAGGTTCGGTGTCCGGATTTCAGAGCCGTAGCAACCGATGTCACTGAATCCCAGGTCGTCCGCCAGGATCAGGACGATGTTGGGAGAGCTGCCCTCCTGCCTCGTCACTGCACAACTTCCAGCGGGAGGTGGACCAGCGCGGTCCCTGCGGGGTAGGTGTTGTCCGTTGTCAGGTCGCGGATCTGAGCCGCAGTGAGTGCACGATCGAACAGGTACACCTCATCCACGGTCCCGACCAACGGATGGTTGATGCCGTCCATGCGGGCACCGATGCGGATGCCGGCCAACGCACGCGCGGACACCGAGCCGCCAACCGGCGCATCGGCGGTCGCGACCGGCTCACCGTCGAGATACAGGGTCAGTACCTGCTGGTCACCACGCCGCATCGCGACGTGGTGCCAGGTGCCGTCCGCGAAGTTCCCCGCCAGCTGAGCCGTGCCGAGCGCTGTCTCGGTGCGGACCTGGCAGCGGAGCCTGGCCGGGCTGATGTCGATCAGCCACTGTGGGAAGGACTCGTAGTTGAACGCGTTGGCGATGCGCTGCGTACGCTGGTCACTGGGACGGAACCACAACGCCACAGTGAATGGATTGTCGCCAAGATCGATTGACGGGTCGAGCGGTATCTCGACATAGTCGCCGGCGAGGTCCAACGCCCTGCCAAACTTCCCGGCGACCAGTCTCGGTCTCCCGCTGACCACCGCCGTGTTCCCGTGCCCTGACTCCTCAGGCGTCGTCGACGGCGACGGGATGGGGACATCGAGCAACTCCATCGGCACCCGGGCGAAGCTCAGCCGCTGGTGATAGGTGAGGGCCGAATCGTCGGACAGCCGCGGGCCGTTCTCGTAGTAGACGCCCAGCATGCTGGAGTTGTCATCGACGATCTCGACAAGGTCGGAGTACCCCGACGGACCGTCGTAGACCACCAGGCTCTCCCGCCACGACGCGGCGCCGTCCAGACTCGACCTGAGCGTGAGGCGTTCCCGTGACGAGGGGTGTGCCGGGGCGGCAAAGATGGTCCGCTCGTGCTTGTCTGTCCGGCGAGTCGCCTCCAGCAGCGATCCTGAGACGATGGGAGTGATCAGGTCCGGCACGATCTGAAACGGGCCGTCGAACGTGGCGCCACCGTCGCTGCTGGTCGTCGCGGCGCGGTTGCCGAAGGCCGTGCCTCGCTGATTTCTCGTGTTGAAGTACAGCGTGCCGTCGGCAAGTTCGACCACCGCGGTCTCGTTGGGAACCACTATCCCGTCGTCGTACTCGCCGATCGCTCCGCCGATCTGCCAAGACTCGCCGTGGTCGTCGCTGTAGATCACGTGAACGCCGACGACCGCGGGATGCTCGTCGGTCTGGGGAAGGAAGTTGTGGTTGCCCGGCATGAGGAGCCGTCCGGCATGAGGACCGGTGGTCAACTGGATGCCATGCGTCGGCCCGCCCACGTAGTGCCGCATGCCGTCCACTTTGACGTCGGATGTGATCTCTCGCCAGTCCGACCAGGTGACACCATGGTCGTCGCTGTACATCACGAACGGGCGGGGTGCGTCTTCCGGACTGACTCGATCGTTCGCAATGTCATCACCGGTGACGTCGCCTCCGGTCCGGACGACGAACAGGTGTATCCGTCCGGTCACCTGGTCGACGACGGCCGACTGGTTGGCCAGTCGATTCGGTGGGTCTGCGGCGACCAGCTGCAACGGCCCCCAGGTCCGTCCGCCGTCGGCGGATCGTTTGAGCACCAACTGGATATGGCCGAAGTCCTCGGCGCTGTCGACGCGTCCCTGCGCGAACGCGAGCAGCGTACCGTCAGCGGCTCGCACGATGAGTGGGATGCGGAATGTGTGGTAGTCCGCGGTTTCGCCTCTTTCGAACACCGTGACGCGTTCGAGGGCATGGCCAGCTGCGGCATGAGCCACTTCTGACCACATACCGGCGGCGAACATGGAGGCGCTTCCGGCAAGTCCGACCGTCTTCAACAGATCACGGCGCCGCATTGTCGGCACAGGTGTCTCCCTTCGCTGGGTCACGGATCGTGCGCTATGCCGAGCCTCGGCGTACGAGCTCCCACGTCTGCAGGCGAGTCCTCCCCTCGGCCGGCGCCTCGCCTGTGAGCCGACTGATGAGCAGATCGGCGACAATGGCTGCGCCGGCAGAGGTAGGGCCCACGGTGGTGAGCTGGGGATTCATCACAAGGTCCTCGGGGATGTCGCCCACGCCAACGACGGCCAGGTCGTCTGGCACACGAAGTCCCGCGTCGCGTGCGGCCCACATCGTGCTGACGGCTGCGATGTCCGACGCCGCGAACACGGCAGAGGGTCGGTGGGGCTGGGCGAGGAGCTTCTGCGCGTTGCGGTACGCCTCGGCACGCGACGCGGCACCGGCGACCACGAGCCCGCGATCCAGAGGGAGGCCACTGGCGCGGAGTCCTGCTCTGTAGTCGTCGTACTTGCGGTGGCGACGGCCCTTGGACAGGAAGTGGCCGATGAACGCGATCCGCCGGTGCCCTTCTGCGGCGAGGTACTGGACCGCGCCACGACAGGCCTCGGAGGCGTCGCTTCGCACGGCATCGATGCCAGGGGGCACCGGATCGTCCGTCATGGTGACGACCGCCACGTTCAGCGGGACCAGTGCGGCGAGGTCATCCGGCGCCAGATGGACGCCCTCAGCCACAACCACGCCGTCGGTGAGACGACGACGCAGCTGCTCCATGATGACGGGTCGCCCGTCGTCCTCATCGGCAATCGCGAGGACGAGGGTGAAGCCGTGCTGGGCAACCGCTGTCGTGAGATCCCAGGCGAGCTGCTCGAAATACGGTGCGCCTAGTCGCGGGAGCACCAGGCACACCCGATCGGTCCGCCGACGACTCAGTGCCCGGGCAGACTGGTTGGGCGCATAGCCGAGGGATCGAACCGCGTCGAGTACCCGCTGCCGGGTCTCCTCACTCACCCGACTGCTGCCGGAGCGGCGACCGCTCAGGACATAGGACACCGTCGCCTTGGACACGCCGGCCAACCGAGCGACGTCGGCCACCGTGGGCGCCCGCGGTGGCTCACTCATCGCGGATCGCCAGTCCGTGCGTGGTTACCCGGTTAACCATGCTCGGGACGATAATGCGCACCCGCGACGAGCGTCAAGATGCTGGGTCGCACCCATCGAGGCATTCTGGAACGAGTCCCGTTGTCCCGAGGGAGTTGAGTCGTGACCGAACGCCACGATGAACACGCGAGCATCACGGTTCGCACCGCCACGATGGCGGATGAGGCCGAGATCCGGCGCGTGCTGCTCGAACTACATCCGGATGGGGTAGACGCCGTGACCCTGCCTCACGTCCGTCAGGAGGCTCGTACGTTCGTCGCCACGCACGGCGATCGCGTGGTTGGAGTGGCGGTCGCGACGCTTGTCGACTACGGCCGCGAGGCGTATGGATCCGTTGCAGAGCTCGTAGTGGAGGCTCAAGGGCGTGGCGTCGGAACCGGAGGGAGTCTGCTGGACGAATGTCGGAGGTGGCTCGAAGCGTCAGGCGCCGAAGTCGTCTTTGTCTCAGCCGCCGACGACCAGGCGGCTCACTTCTACCGCTCCTCCGGCTTCGTCCGATGTACCGGACCCTGGCTCTACTGGGTGCCGAACGGGACGGTCACCTTGTCGCACGGAAGACCAGAACTCGGGACTCGGCCGTGACGGGTTCGTTGTGCCAACCGCCGCGCACGTCGACATCGCTGAATCCGGCACGTTCAAGGTCGGCGGTGATGTCCTCGGCGGTTCGGAAGTACAGAACGGTGGTGGTGCGCGTCGAACGCCACACGAGCCACTCGCGGACGTGACCGAACGAGGTGTCGCGCTCGATCGAGGTCTCAGCGGGGTTCCAGCGTTCCCACTCCCTGGCGTCCGGATCGCGGGTTTCGAAGCTGATCACCCCGCCGAGTCTGAGCGCGGCCGCAAGGGAGCCCAGGACCGTCGGACAGGCCTCGGGGCTGATGTGCATCATCGTGTTCCCACTGCTCACGGCCAGATCGGCGTCGCCGGAGCCGGCGAGCTTGGTTGCGTCGCCATGGATCCAGGAAACGGCTTCGGCGCCCGGCTGGCGACGTGCGTAGTCCAGCATCGTTGCGCTCGGGTCGACGCCGATCACTACCCGGCCTGGCGTTGCGAGCGCACGAGTGAGGAGCCCGGTGCCGCAGCCCAGGTCGATGACCTTCTTTGCGTCGATCTCGTCAGCGAGCGTCCGGTAGTACGCGTGGTCGTCGCTCGGAGGATTGTCGATCTCATACCGCGCTACGAACCGCTCATCGCGGTACGGGTCCTCAACCATGTCGCTGGCACGTTAGCGAAACCGCAACCGACCCCAAATGGTAGGGGGACGGCCGAGATGGGTGGTTCGTCCGAGAGATGCGCGGTGAGGCGCTCTCGACGTCGCTCGACTTTCAAGGTAGTTACGTAGTCGTGGGAGCGATAGATGAGGCGGCATTCTCGGAGTTGGTCAATCATCCGGTTGACACTGTGGCGCGTCTGCGCGAGACGCGGCGTCGGGCGCTGCTGTTACGCCGCCGGGGAGATGAAGACCTCGTGCTGACTCTGGCGGCCAGGGCTGAGCAGGACGCCGAGGTGGTCAGCACCGCGGCGCGGTTGCTCGCGGCTGTGCTGCGGAACCCGGTCACCCGGTCCCAGCTCGGGCTCGACCTGATGCGCGAGGTCTTCCCATGGGTTCGGTTCCTCCCCGCTGATGATCTCGGGGAGTTCGTGGCCGAGTTGACCGAGGTGTTCGAGGCATCTGCCGACCTCGACAACCCTGCACCGGTAGTCCAGGCCATCGCTGAGTGGCGAGCCACCGCGGAGGTCCACGCCGATCCAGACCTCGCGGCCGTCCTGCTTCGGGGCACCACCGGCGATTTTGGTCCCATCCCCGCTCCCCGCACCGTCGCGTGAGTCCCAAGCGCGGAGAGGGCGTCGCTCCGCCTGCCGGTGGGGAGTGGGAGGTGCGCTACGGGACTTCCGACGCTGTCAAAGGGTGGGAGGACCTGTGCCGGCAGGCGGAGTCGAACACGGTGTGGGCATGGTCGCAGGTGCGCAGCAACCCCGCCCCCGCCCCACCCACCAGTCGCCACCACCGCCTCAAGGGGCAGCTCAAGACAGGTCGCCACAACGGTCGAGACCTGCCCCTGTGGCAGATCGAGGTCACGAGCAAGTCGCGCGTCTGGTACCTGCTCGACGAGGAGCGGCGCACAGTGTGGCTTGTTCATGCGGGCACGGCCCACCCCAAGATCACGGACTAGCCGACGGCACTGGCGGGTGAGCCTTCCCAGGCGGCCCGCCTGTTCTCGGCATGAGAAGGCAGAAGTACAGATTCAGTCACGGTCAGGTGCGGGACAAGACCGTGGTCAGGCGCGTAGGCGGCGGAGGTACGGGTCGACCGGCTCGGCTGGCCCCACGCGGATTCTTGCGTCCACGATGCGACAGCCGTCTCCTGAGGCGATCACGGGGTTGAGGTCGATCTCGGCGACCTCGGGTAGGAGTTCGCCGAGGCGGCTGACCCGCAGGAGGACGTCCGCGAGAGCCTCGGTGTCGAGGCGGGGGATCGCTTGTGGGTCGAACAGCATGGGGGACGCGCGCAGGGCGGCGATCATCTCCTCGGCGTCGTGGCTGGTCATGGGTACGAGCCGGTAGGCGCGGTCGGCTAACAGGTCGGTGTCCACGCCCCCGAGGCCGAAGGCGACCAACGGCCCGAACGTGGGGTCATTGTGGAGGCCGGCCAGGAGCTCTCGCCCGGGTTCGGCCATGGGCTGGATGAGTACGCCGCGCAGTTGAGGTCCGAACCGGTTCCGAAAGCTGGCGAAGGTCGTACGGATCCGGGTCTCGTCCGCCACGGCGAGGGCGACGCCGCCGCCGCGGGTCTTGTGTTGCAGGTTCTCGGCGATCGCTTTCATTGCCACCGGGTGCCCAACGTCGTGGAACGCGGCGACCGCCGCCTGCGGATCGGTGACGACGACGCCTCTGAGCAGCGGGAGTCCGAAGTGCCCGAGCAGGGCGGCCACCGAGTCCGGGTCGAGCCAGCAGCCGGTCGGTTGCCTGTGAAGGATGTCGTCGACGAGTGCCCTGGCCGCGTCGATGTCGATGCCCGGCAGGTCCGGCACCGTGCCCGGCGGCCGGATTCGCCAGGTCCCGTACCGGGCGCACCGCTGTAGTGCGTCGGTTGCCACCGCTGGATCGCCGAACGCGGGCACGGTCCTGTCGGTGGAGCGCGTCGGTCGCAGCCCTTCGACAACCGCGGTTTGGCCCACCCGGACGGCGAGCACCGGCTTGCTGGCGCCGGCCACACTGTCGGCGAGTCCGACGTCCGGGCGGACGAGTGCGGTCGGAGCGGCGAGGACGAGCACGATGTCGACGCACGGGTCGTCGAGGACCGTGCGTACACAGGTATGGAACGTCTGGTCGGAGATGCCGGCCGTCGTGTCGACCGGGTTGTCCAGACTCGCCGTCGGCGGCAGAAGTGACCCCAGCGCGGCGCGGGTCTGTTCACCGAGTTCCGGCAGCGACAGCCCGCGTTCGGCCGCGGCGTCGGCCGCGAGGACCCCGATTCCGCCGACGTTGCCGATGACGGCGACGCGGTTTCCCTGGGGCGGCGGCTGCCAGCTCAGCATGCACGCCACGGCCAGCACCTGGGCGAGGCTGTCGACGGAGATGACGCCAGCCTGGTCGAACAGGGCGTCCCTGGCGACGACGGGCGTGGCGGTCGCCGCCGTGTGCGAGGCGGCAGCGCGCTGCGCCGCCTCCGTACGGCCAGTACGCAGAGCAAGGACCGGTTTGCGCTCGGCCAGAGATCGAGCCACCTTGGCGAACTTTCGCGGGTTGCCGAACGACTCGACGTAGACGACGGCGAGGTCTGTGGTGTCGTCGCGGTGCCACCACATCAGCAGGTCGTTGCTGCTCACGTCGTACTTGTCTCCGGTCGAGACGAGAGTGGAGATGCCGAGGCCCACCGCACGGAACTGCTCGAGGAGAGCGATGCCGACGCCCCCGGACTGGGTCACGATGCCGATCCGTCCGACGGGTAGCGGGCCGCTGGCGAAGGTGGCGTTGAGGCGTACGTCCGGATCGGTGTTGGCGACGCCGAGGCAGTTCGGGCCGACGAGTCGCATCCCGTGGCTGCGGACGGCCCGCTTGAGCGCGGCCGCCTGTTCCTCGTCCAGGCCGGAGGTGATGACGACGAGGGCGCGGACGCCGCGGACGCCGCAGTCCTCCGCTGCCTGGGCGACGGCCGCGGGCGGTACGCAGAGAACGGCAAGGTCCACGCCGGAGGGGAGGTCTCGTGCTGTGGCCACCGCCGCAAGACCGTTCACGCTGGTGGCGTTTCGGTTGACGGCGTAGCAGGCGCCGTCGAAGCCGTCGCGCAGGTTGGCCAGTACGGCGTGGCCGATGGCGTCGGACCGCCGGCTGGCGCCGACGACGGCGACCGACCGAGGCCGCAGAACGGTACGCAGGCTGGCCACGTCCGCGCGTCGCTCCCGCTCGCCCACAGCCGACGGGTAGCCGCCGACGAGCTGGACGGCGACCTCGTACGACGACCCTTCGGTATGCATGGTGGTGGGGAGCCCGAGGTCGTGGAAGACCCTCACCATGGCCGCGTTCTCGCGGAACACCTCGGCCACGAAGCGGCGCACCCCGCGGGACCGAGCCGCCGACGCCAGGTGCTCGAGGAGCAAGGTGCCGAGCCCGTGCGCCTGGTGGTGATGATCAACCACGAGGGCGACCTCGGCCTCGGCGGGGTCGGGAAGGGTTTCGTAGTGCGCCACACCCAGGAGTGACCCGCCGATGAATCCGCCCAGCGCAAGCCGGTGGGCGTCGCCGGTGCCCACGAGCTTTCGCAGGAGCGGGTCGATGCCGGCGGGTCGAGTGGTGAAGAACCGGAAGTAGCGGTCGCGCTCCGGCAGGCCGGCGTGAAGGCCTCGAAGCTGGCCGAGATCAGCGGGCCCGAGCGGACGAACCACCACGATCCGCCCGTCGGTCAGCGCCGCTCGCACCTCCTGCACCGGAGGCGCCGCGGTCGAGGACTCACTCTCGCGCATGTGCCGGTCTCCCGGTCCACACGTTACGGGTGCGGGAACGTAGGAGGAGAGGAGTTGGACACCCCAGGAGGCGTGAGTGGGCCCGCTGGACAAAGGAGCGACACCGATGCCATCGGAAGAGCCGGTGCCATCGGTAGGACCGATGGCTTCGGAAGGCTTGTCCGAGGCTGAGGCCGCCCGGCGACTCGAGGAGGTCGGCCCGAACCTGCCGCCCAGACCAGGCCGGGTTTCCCTCGTACGGCGGGTCGCAAACCAGCTACGTGACCCGTTGATCGTCGTGCTGATCGCCGCCGCCGTCCTCACGATCGTCACGGCGGACTTCGCCGACGCGGCCGTGATCCTGCTGGTCATCACCGTGAACACGACGGTTGGTGTCACACAGGAAGTACGCGCCGACCGGGCGGTCGAGCAACTCGTCGCTCTCGCCGCGCCGGCGGCGCGGGTGATCCGCGGCGGCGTGGAGCGCGAGGTCGGCATCGACACCGTGGTGCCTGGTGATCTCCTGGTCCTTGCCGAGGGGGAGATCGTCGCCGCGGACGCTCGGCTGGTCCAGGCGGTCGCGTTCGCCGCGGACGAGTCGATGCTGACCGGCGAGGCGGTACCGGTGGACAAGAGCGCCGTCCCGGCCGGCGAGCCCGGTGGCGAGGTGTCGGCGGGCACTGTCGTCGTACGCGGACGCGGCCGGGCGGTGGTCACGGCGACCGGCGCCGAGAGCGCCATGGGAAGGGTTGCCGCCCTGCTCGCACCGGTTCCGGGGCTGACGCCGTTGCAGAAGCGCCTGGCCGGTGTTGCCCGGACGCTGGCGCTGGCGGCGGCCGTCCTGTGCCTGGTGGTTCTGGTCCTCGGTGTCGTACGAGGGCAACCGGTCGAGTTGATGGTGCTGACCGCGGTCAGCCTCATGGTCGCCGCCGTGCCCGAGTCGCTGCCCGCTGTCGTGTCGTTGGCCCTGGCTCTGGGTGCCCGTCGGATGGCGGCCCGGCAGGCAATTGTCCGGCGCCTGCCGGCGGTGGAGGCGCTCGGATCCGTCACCGTGATCGCCACCGACAAGACGGGCACTCTCACCGAGGGCGCCATGGTCGTGCAGAAGCTGTGGACGGTCGACGGGGAGGCCGACGTCACGGGCCTTGGCTACGCACCGGAGGGTCGCGTTGAGCGTGACGGCATGCCACTGGACCCAGAGCGCGCCCCGGACGTGGCCGCACTGCTTCGCGCGTGTGCGTTGTGTACGGATGCCGCACTTGTTCCGCCTCGCCCACCGACCCCGAACGGCGCCAGGGGAGGCGGGGACGCCGCGATCGAGTCCTGGACCGCGGCCGGCGACCCGACCGAGGCGGCGCTCCTGGCCGCCGCCGCCAAGATGGGCCTGACCCGAACGGCGCTCGAGCGGGAGTGGCCGCGGGTCGGCGAGGTCCCGTTCGACAACGCCCGCAAGCGGATGACCACCGTGCACCGCGAAGCGTCCGGGCGCTTCGAGGTGATCTGCAAGGGCGCTCCCGAAGTCGTGCTGCGCGCGCCGATCACCAGCGACGACGCCGCGACGCTCCGGCGGGCGGAGCGCCGTGCCGACGAGTTCGCCCGTCAGGGTTACCGCGTACTCGCGGTGGCCGCCGGCCAGCGATCCTCGCTCCCGGCCGCGGGCGGTCCGTCCCCAGGACTCCTGCCTGAGGTGGAGGAAGGGCTGCGCCTGCTCGGTCTCGTCGCCATTGCCGATCCGCCGCGTGCCTCCGCCGCGGCCACCATCGCCGCCTGCCGGCAGGCAGGGCTCACTCCGGTGCTGATCACCGGCGATCACCGGGCCACGGCCCGCGCCCTCGCTGTCCAGGTCGGGATCGGCGGTGACGACCCGGTGGTCATGGACGGCTCCGACCTGGATCCGGAGCGCGTCCCGGACCCGCGCGACTGCGCTGTGTTCGCGCGAACGAATCCGGAGCAGAAGCTCGGGATCGTCGATGCCTATGGCCGACGGTCCCAGGTCGTGGCGATGACGGGCGACGGGGTGAACGACGCGCCGGCTCTCCGCCGCGCCGACATCGGTGTCGCCATGGGACGGCGTGGTACGGAGGTCGCCCGAGAGGCCGCGGACCTGGTGCTGGCGGACGACGAGCTCGCGACCCTGGTCACGGCGGTCGAGGAGGGTCGGCGGATCTATGCCAACGTGCGGAGGTTCCTCGTCTACGGCCTGTCCGGCGGGGCCGCGGAGATCATGGTGATGCTGGTCGGCCCCTTCCTCGGGCTCCCGCTTCCGCTGCAGCCCGCCCAGATCCTGTGGATCAACCTGATGACCCACGGCCCGCCAGGGGTCGCGCTGGGCGCCGAACCTGCCGGTGCCGACGTGATGCGCTCGCCACCACGTCCGCCGGCGGAGCGGATCCTCGGTGCCGGACTCTGGCAGCGGATCCCGCGAATTGCCGTCGTCCTCGCCGCCGTGACGTTGGGGGTGGCGGTCTGGGCGGCGTCGACCGGGCGGCCGTGGCAGTCGATGGCCTACCTCACGCTCGCCACCACACAGCTGGGTGTCGCCCTGGGCTCGCGCGCCCGCCCGGGGACGCGCGACAACCCGTTCCTGCTGGTCGCGGTGGGTGCGTCCTTCGTCCTGATGCTGGCGGGGTTGTACGTTCCCCTGCTGCGGGAGCTGTTGGGTACCGAACCCCTGGCGCTCGCTGACCTCGGCCTCGTCTGCGTGGTGTCCTTCGCCGGGTATCTCGCCGTGCGCCTGGACCGCCGCCTGCACTCCGAGCGGTCGGCGACGGCCTCCACCGCGAGGGGGACCGGCCGGAACGAGCACGCCTGAGGCGGCCCGCGCGATCGTCGGCTGAACTGCACCAGACGTGGGCACGATGACCTCGTGGTCGAACCCCGCGATGTCGAGGCCAGCATGAGCAGGCCGCCGACGGGCGCGTCGGTCGAGGGACTCGAGCGGCGCCGGAACGGTCCTGCCTACCGGGTCCTGGCCGAGCTTCGCTCGGCGCGGGCCGACCACGGTCGGATCACTCCTGACGACGAGCGCGCGATCGCCGCGAGGACGGGGCTACCGGTCGCCGTGGTGCATGGGGCCGCGCGCTACTACACCGACCTGCGCGGCACCCAGGGCGAGCGGCACGTACGGCTGTGCGGTGGGACGGCATGCTTCGTGGCGAGCCAGGGCGGGCGCCACATCCCTGAGGTGGAGCGGGTGCTGGGCGTACGGGCGGGGACCTGCGCGCCGGACGGCAGCGTGTCGCTGCAGGTCGTGCACTGCCTGGGTTACTGCTACACGGGCCCGGCCGCCCTCGACGGCGACGAGCCCCGCGCGGGTGCCGACCTTGCCGACCAGCTCGCCGGACTCTCCAGTCCGCGGGCGCCGGAACCGTCCGTACGGGCGGCGACGGCGCCCGTCGTCCTGCGTGGGATCCAGGGCGACGAGGGGGCGTGGGAAGTGTGGCGTGCCCTGGTCGCGGACGACAGGTCTCCCCGTCGTGTCCTGGAGGAGGTCGAGACCGCCGGCCTTCGTGGCCGCGGCGGTGCCGGGTTTCCCGCCGCGGCCAAGTGGCGGGCGTTGTCGGCGGCGGGTCCGGCCGGGCCGCGCTACGTCGTGGCCAACGGCGACGAGGGCGACCCCGGCTCCTACGCCGACCGCATCCTGATGGAGCGCGACCCGTCCGGGCTGCTGGAGGGTCTCGCCTTCGCGGCACTGGCCTGCGGGGCCACGACGGGGTTCGTGTACGTGCGGTCGGAGTACCCCCGGGCGTACGAGAGCGTGGCGGCGGCCGTGGCCGCGGCATACGCCCAGGGACACCTCGGCCGCGACGTACACGGCTCCGGCGTCGATCTCGACCTGGACGTGGTCATGGGGGCGGGTTCGTACGTCGCGGGGGAGGAGACGTCGCTCCTGCACTCGCTCGCCGGGCTGCGTGCGACGGTCCGGCCGCGGCCACCGTACCCCGTGGAGTACGGCCTGCTCGGGCGACCCACGGCGGTCAACAACGTCGAGACGCTGTCGTCGGTGCCGGCGGTCGTCCGTGCCGGCGGTGCGGCCTACGCGGCACGCGGAGTTCCGCCGGAGACGGGAACCTTGGTCGTCTGCCTGAACGAGCGGTTCGTACGCCCGGGTGCCTACGAGGTCGAGCTGGGCACGCCGTTGCGCGACATCGTCTTCGGGCTCGGCGGAGGGCTTCCCCGCGGGCGACGGCTGCGGGCGATCCAGGTGGGCGGTCCGCTCGGCGGCTTCCTCGCACCCGACCAGCTCGACCTTCCCCTGCTCGACTCGGCACTCACGGCGGCGGGGGCGATGCTCGGCCACGGCAGCCTGCTCGCGGTCGACGACCAGGTGGACCCGGACGACCTGCTCCGGCACCTGTGGGAGTTCGGTGCGAGCGAGAGTTGCGGCACGTGTACACCGTGCCGCGAGGGCACCCGGCTCGGCGAACGCCAGCCCGGGGCGGCGGCGCGGGACGACGCGCTGCTCGACGTGATGGAAACCGCCAGCCTGTGCCCCTTCGGACGCCGTATCCCGGGTGCGGTCCGCAGCCTGGTGCGCGTCATGGGTGCGGGTCGGTCGGGTCCCGGACCTGGCGGGGATTCGCCGCGATGAGGGTGCGGGTGAACGGCACGCCCGTCGAGGTGCCCGAGGGCAGCTCGGTTCTGGCCGCCGTCCGCGCTGCCGGTCTCGAGGTGCCGACGCTCTGCCACGACGAACGCCTCAGCCCGTCGGGTTCGTGCCGGGCCTGTCTGGTCCGCTCGGGCTCGGCGATTGTCGCGGCATGTACGACTCCGGCGGCCGAGGACGCCGACATCCGTACCGACGACGAGACGGTGGCCGCCACGGTGCGACGCGTCGTGGAGCTCACCGTCGAACGGCTGCCCGCGGCTGCACTCGACCTGCCGACCGAGCTCGCCGCGGTCTGCGACCAGCTCGGCGTCGGGCCGGAGGCGTTCGACGGCGCCGGACAAGGACCTGGTCGTGGGCTCGGCCGGGACGACTCCCATCCGTACGTCCGGCTCGACGCCGACCTGTGCATCGCCTGCGGCCGGTGCGTCCGGATGTGCGACGAGGTTCAGGGCACGTTCGCCCTGACGCTCGTCGGACGCGGGGCGGACACGGTGGTGGCTCCGGGGACGGGCGGACCCTGGGTGGAGTCGGCGTGCGTGGCCTGCGGCGGCTGTGTGGACAGCTGTCCCAGCGGCGCGATCAGCGGGCCGGTCCCGTTGCCGGTCGCGGCGGCGCCGACCGCGACGGTGACCAGGACGACCTGCGGCTACTGCGGTGTCGGCTGCGCCCTCGACGTCCACACCCGTACGGCGAAAAGCAACCCCGACCCGATCCCAGACCCGATCCCAGACCCGATGACCGACCCGATCCCCGACCCGATGGCCGACACCGACGAGCCGGCGATCGTGGCGATCACGCCGGCCCTCGACGGACCTGTCAACCGTGGCCACGCCTGCGTCAAGGGACGCTTCGCCTACGACTTCGTACGCTCGCCGGACCGCCTCACCACGCCGCTGGTACGCCGCGCCGGCCGGCTCGAGCCGACGACGTGGGACGACGCCCTCGCGCTCGTGGGACGGGAGCTGACGCGGATCCGCGAAACGCACGGCCCGGACTCCATCGCCGCCATCTCCTCGGCCCGGTCGACCAACGAGGAGAACTACCTGCTCCAGAAGCTGATGCGGACGGTCATCGGTACCAACAACGTCGACAACTGTTCAAGGATCTGCCACGCGCCTTCTGCCGCGGGCCTCACCGCGACCTTCGGCCTGGCCGGCGGTACGAACGCCGCGGACGACCTCGACGACGCCGACTGCATCCTGCTCGTCGGTGCCAACCCGACCGAGGCGCACCCGGTGATCGGGGCCCGCATCATGCAGCGGGCCCTGAACGGCGCCCGGCTCGTCGTGATCGACCCCAGGAGGACCGGACTCGCCCGGGTCGCGGACGTCCACCTGCGCGGACGTCCAGGCTCCAACGTCGCCGTCTTCCACGGGCTGGCCCGGCTCCTGCTCGACAACGGGTGGGTGGAGGAGGCGTTCCTCGCGACCCGCGCCGACGGGTGGGACGAGTTGCGCGCCCTGCTGGACGAGTACCCGCCGGCACGGGTCGCCGAGCTGAGCGGCATCGAGCCGGCGATCCTCGCCGAGGCGGCCCGCCTGTTCGGCACGGCGCGCAAGCCCTCGATCGTCTACGGCCTCGGCGTCACCGAGCACGCACACGGCACGGACGGCGTGCGTACCCTCGCCAACCTCGCGGTCCTCCGCGGGGCCGTGGGCACGCCGAACGGCGGCGGTGTCAACCCGCTGCGTGGTCAGAACAACGTGCAGGGGGCGTCGGACATGGGCGCGCTGCCCGACCTTCTTCCCGGCTACCAGAAGGTGACCGACGACGCGGTGCGCCGACGCTTCGGCGAACGGTGGGGGACACCCGTGCCGCCGCGGCCGGGGTTGCGGATCCCCGAGATGTTCGACGCCGCGCTCACGGGCAAGGTCCGGGCGCTGTACGTGTTCGGCGAGGACATCCTGCAGACCGATCCGGACTCCGGACACGTCCGGGCCGCTGTCGAGGCCGCCGAGTTCGTGGTGAGCCAGGAGATCTTTCCCTCCGCCACCGCCCTGGCCGCCGACGTGGTGCTCCCCGGTGCGTCGTTCCTCGAGAAGGACGGCACGTTCGTGAACTTCGACCGGCGGTTCCAGCGGGTCCGCCCCGCGCTCGACCCGCCGGGTCTGGCGCGTACGGACTTCGCGGTGGTGACCGCGGTCGCGCGGGCCCTCGGTGGAGACCTCGGTTGTCCCACACCGGCGGACGCACTGGCCGAGTGCGCCCGCCTCACTCCCGTCTTCGCCGGCATCTCCCACGAACGCCTCGACCGCGAGCACGCGTTGCACTGGCCGTGCCGCGGCCCGGACGACCCGGGCGAGGCCAGGTTGTACGAGCAGGAGTTCGCCACCCCGAACGGGCGCGCCCAACTCGCCGCCCTTCCCTGGGCGCCGCCCGGCGAGTCACCCGACACGGCGTACCCGTACACGCTGATCACCGGCCGCCGACTGGTCCACTACAACAGCGGAACGATGACCCGGCGGACGCCGAACCTCGCGCTGGTCCCCGACGAGCACCTCGAGATCAACCCGGACGACGCGCTGCGGCTCGGACTGCGCGACGGGGACCTCGTCGAGATCGCCAGCCGGCGCGGCAGCATCGCCGCGCCGGGCCGCCTCACCGATGACGTGGCTCCCGGCGAGGTCTTCCTTTCCTTCGCCTTCCCCGACGTGGCGGCCAACCTGCTCACCTCAGGCGAGACGGACGAGGTGACCTCCTGCCCCGAGTACAAGGTCACGGCGGTCCGGCTGCGCAAGGGCTGAGAGCGGTTCATGGGAGAGGGCACGACCGGACGTCCGCCATCAGTAGAGGACGAGGAGACATCTGTCCACGAGCCGCTCGCCCTCCTGCTGGCGCATCTGCGCAGCGGACCCGGCGGCCTGACCCATCGGGAGGCCGAGCGGCGGCTGGTGGTCTTCGGCCCGAACGTGTTGCGGCGGCGGGGCAAGCGGCGATTCGGCCGCGCGCTGGTCCGCCAGTTCGTCCATCCGTTGGCCCTGCTGCTGTGGGTCGCCTCGCTGCTCGCCTTCGTGGCGGGTACGCCGGTGCTGGGATGGGCCATCATCGCCGTGATCGTGCTGAACGCCCTTCTGGCGTTCGTGCAGGAGCAGCAGGCCGAGCGGGCGGTCGAGGCGCTGGTCGCGTACCTCCCGCAGGAGGCAACCGCGGTCCGCGACGGTGTCCGTCAGGTTGTGCCCGCGGCGACGCTGGTCCCCGGTGACGTCGTGATCATCGACGAGGGGGACCGGATCTCCGCCGACGGCCGGCTACTCGACGGCAGCCTCGAGGTCGACCTGTCGGCGCTGACGGGCGAGTCGCTGGCAGTGACGCGGGCCGCCGGTCCCACAGATGCGCGGGCGGCGCTGGTCGAGGCGCAGGACGTGGTGTTCAGCGGGACGACCTGCACAGGGGGTACGGCCCGAGCGGTGGTGTTCGCGACGGGAGCGCACTCCGAGCTGGGCCGGATCGCGGCGTTGTCTGAGCGCGGCGCACCCGAAGCCAGTCCGCTGGAACGCCAGGTTCGCCGGATCGCATGGCTGATCGCCGTGGTCGCTCTCGGCGTTGGTGTGGCGTTCCTGCCGTTGGGCACGCTGGCCGGGCTGTCCCTGCCGGATGCGTTCGTGTTCGCGACCGGCCTTCTGGTGGCGAACGTGCCCGAAGGTCTCCTGCCGACGATCACGCTGGCGCTCGCGGTCGGCGTCCGCGCGCTGGCTGTCCGGGGCGCCCTCGTCAAGCGGCTCTCGGCGGTAGAGACACTCGGGTCGACGACCACGATCTGCACGGACAAGACCGGAACTCTCACCACGAACAGCATGCAGGTCCTCGAGGTGTGGAGCCCTCGTGAGGGAGACGCGGCGACGAGACCGGTGAGGGAGGTGATGGTCGCCTGCAACACCGCCGACCTCGCTGGAGGTCCCGGGAGCGTCGACGAAGGGGATCCCACCGAGATCGCCCTGCTGCGGTACGCGGCAGACACCGGTACGGACGTCGACCTGTCACGTCGGGAAGGCCGGCGGAGGGCGATCTTCCGGTTCGATCCACGCCTGGCGCGGATGACCACCGTCGACGACACGGGTGAGTCGGACGAACAAGCCGGCTCTCCGCCCCACCCAGAGCAGCTTGTCGTCCACACCAAGGGCGCACCGGAGGCGGTGCTGCCCCTGTGCACCCGCGTCCTCGACGGCGCTCCGCGAATCCTGACCGAGGCAGACCGTGCGCGTACCAGGGCTGTTCAGGAGGCACTGACCGCACGCGGACTCCGGGTCCTCGCCTTCGCCAGTCGAGTAACTGTCGCGCCGGGAGGCAGGCGGGGCGTCGAGTTCGCCCGTGAGGAGGTCGAGCGAGACCTCTGCCTGCTCGGTCTTGCCGGGCTGCACGACCCGCCCCGTCCCGAGGTGCCGGCAGCGGTGGCCGCCTGCCACGAGTCGGGCCTCACCGTGCACGTGGTCACCGGGGACCACGGCCAGACCGCGGCCGAGGTCGCCCGCGAGGTCGGCCTGCGCGCTGACCGCATCGTCACCGGAACCGACGTGGCGGCGATGAGTGAGGAGCGCCTCGGAGAACTCCTCGCAGGAGGTCAGGAACTGATCTTCGCGCGGAGCTCGCCCGAGACGAAGCTGCGGATCGTCGATGCGCTGCGCCACCGCGGCGAGGTCGTGGCCGTCACCGGTGATGGCGTCAACGATGCCCCGGCTCTCCGCCGGGCGGACATCGGGGTCGCCATGGGGCGTACGGGCACCGACGTCGCCAGGGAAGCCGCCACGATGGTCCTGACCGACGACAACTTCGCCACCATCGTGGCCGCGGTCGAGGAGGGCCGACGGGCCTTCGACAACGTCCGGAAGTTCGTGCTCTACATCTTCGCCCACGCCGTCCCCGAGGTTGCGCCGTTCCTCCTCTTCGCACTCTCCGGTGGGGCGGTGCCCCTCCCGCTTACGGTGCTCCAGATCCTCGCGATCGACCTCGGTACCGAGACGCTGCCCGCGCTCGCTCTGGGCCGCGAACCGGCCGAGCCGGGAGTCATGGCCAGACCACCGCGAGGGCGTCACGAGGGAATCATCGACCGCAGGCTGCTGTGGCGCGCCTGGGGCCTGCTCGGCCTGGTGTCGGCGGTCCTGGTGCTCGGTGCGTTCTTCGTCGTCCTGGTCAGCGCGGGTTGGCATCCGGGCGCGGCAACCGGACCGGGCACGGCGCTCCACGGGAGTTATCTCCAGGCGACGACCGCCACCTTTGCCGGGATCGTCGCATGCCAGCTGGGTACCGCGTTCGCCGCTCGCACCGACCACGCGTCCCTGCGGACCGTGGGGATCTTCAGCAACCCGCTGCTGCTCGCTGGCTGCGCATTCGAGATCGCTTTCGCGGCCGCGCTCATCTACCTGCCACCGCTCCAGCGGGTGTTCGGAACGGCCGCTCTGCCGGGCTGGGTTCTCCTCCTGCTCCTGCCCTTTCCCTTCATCGTGTGGGGAGTCGACGAGATCAGCCGCTGGCGGCGGCGTCGCCGACGGGACCGGGGACCTGCGCCGCGGTGAATGTTCAACCGGACGTGAGGCCGCCCGTCCTTCGCTCACGCCGGGGTTCGATGACCAGCATCCCCGCGTCGTGGTGGGTCGAGGCCACGCCGAACAGCTCCGCCAGCCACAGCGCGGCGCGGAGATGCTCAGTGACAAGAGCCGGGCGCGCCCGGGTCTGGCCCGCGGCGAACGCGGCGAACACGACGATCTGGTCCTCCGCGTATCGATCAAGGGTTGCGCCCGACCCCAGGTCCTCGAGCAGGCGGTGGGCGGTGGCCGAGCCGACCATCTCAGCGGGACGCCCCACCGCTCCGGCACCGTCCGCGCCAAGGCGCATCCCGTCGGCGAGATCGGCGAACAGAGCTATCCCCGCTCCGGGTTGGACGGCGGTGGTGTCGTCGTACTCGTCGATCCGGGCTTGGTGGCCGGCCGCACAGAGAACCTCCCGCGCGCTCGCGGCCATCCGGGCGCTGACGCGCCGTGCCCGAAGGTGTGACGCCAGACTGATACCCCAGATCTCGTGCACGGGAGCTTGTTGACTGGCGTCCAACGCTGTCAACCCTTCACTGGGCTGAACCTCCAACCGCAGCAGGCCTTCGCCCCGCGGTACGTAACCCGGGCGCAGCACGGTCGCTTCTACGGCGAGACCCATCCGGCCGAGCAGCGGGACGAGAACGTGCTGCAGGTGGAGGGGCGACGGTGCCCGGTCCTGAAACAGCCCACCAGTCAGGTCGAGCCGCACGTGCTCGACCGCGGTGGCCAGAACGGGGAGAAGGGCAAGCGCAAGGACTGTGGCCGAACCGGCGGTACCAACGTCGAAGCGGTAGAGGCCACGTGGACTCTCCTCGCCTGGGCGGAAGCTGAACTCGCGCGAGCCCAGGTGGGCACCCTCGAGCGAGCCGCCAACAAGGTCCCGCATCGCCAGGACGCCGCACAGGTGCTGGGGCTGCAGTCCGGGTTTGGGGCGGTGTGCGCGGACGTTCCACATCCGCAACGGCGTACCGGTAATGGCCGCGTACGCCAGCGCCTGACGCACGATCATGCCCGACCCCGAGTGCGCGGAACCGTCGATGTCGAGCAACGTGCTCACCCCTGCCGGTGCGTGACGGTCACAGGCGTGGAGGGCTCATCGCCAGTGTAGGTGGGAGCCCGGGGTTCGACGGCGAACGCCAGAGCGTCTGGGGGAGCGGGGGCCTGCGCTCACTCACGGGGCCGAAGGTCCTTGGCGCTGATGACCGTGCCCCGCTGACCTGCTCCGACCACCGACGTAGCGTGAACATGGCCGGCGTGAGCGCAGGGGTGGTCGGGTGTTGACGAGTAGCGTGCGCCTGTTCCGCGTCAAGGGCGTCCCGGTAGGGATCAGCTGGACGTGGCTGGTGATCTTCGTGCTGGTGCTCTGGTCGCTGGCGGCGGTGTTGTTCCCGGACACATATCCGGATCTGTCCGGATCGGCACATCTCGCGATGGCAGCCGTCGCCACCGTGCTCTTCTTCGCCTCGATCCTGGCGCACGAACTCAGTCACACGCTCCAGTCGATGCGCGAGGGCGTACGAGTGCGGGAGATCACGCTGTGGCTGTTCGGTGGCGTCTCTCGGGCGGAGGAACCGCTGCCTGGTCCCGGTGCGGAGTTCCGGGTGGTGATCGCAGGGCCGATCGCGACCGCGGTCCTCGCGCTGGTGTTCGCGGGGCTCGCGGTGCTTGCGGATGTGACCGGACTTCCCGCGTCCGTGACAGGCGTACTCGACTATCTGGCGCTCATCAACACCTTGTTGCTCGTCTTCAACCTCGTGCCCGCGCTACCGCTCGACGGTGGACGGCTCCTGCACGCACTGCTGTGGTGGCGACAGGGGGACAGCGCGTCGGCCACGATCTCGGCTGCTGTGGGTGGGCGGATCTTCGCGGTGCTCCTGATCCTTCTCGGCCTGACCGGCCTGCTGGCTGGCGGGGGCGTAGGCGGTATCTGGTTCCTCCTGCTCGGCTGGTTCCTCCTGCTGGCCGTCCAGCAGGAGGTGGTCTCCGCTCGGCTGGAACATGCGTTCACCGGCCTGCGCGTCCGCGACCTGATGGCCCATGCCCCGGTGACGGTGGATCCCGGCCTCACCATCGCCGAGTTCAGTAAGGACATCGGGCGGTGGCCCGCACACGCTTCGTACCCCGTGGTGCGGCACGGCGACCTGGTTGGCCTGCTGTCCCTGTCGAGGGCTGCCGCCGTGCCCAAGCAGGAGCGACGCACGGTGCATGTCTCGGACGTGATGTTCGCCGGCCAGGACGTTCCCACAGTCCGGGCGGACGACCTGGTCGTCGACGCGGCACGCGCACTGCAGCGGGATCCAGGCCGGGCTCTCGTGGTCGACGGCGGCACCGGGCACGAACTCGTCGGGCTGTTGTCGGTCAGCGACCTGAACCGCGCACTGGAGGTCGCCCCGCTGCGGGAGCCTCGGCAGGACGCGGGCCCCGACAGGCCCTAGGGTGACGCGCCTTGGTCGGTTACCACCATGGTCGGGCGTTCGGCGTGGGCGAGCAGGTGCAGGCTGACGGATCCGAGGATGGCGGCGGGTAGCGGTCGGTGCCCTCGCGAGCCGATGACGAGAAGGTCTGCCACGGACGCCTCCTCGTCGAGGGCCACCGCGGGATGTCCCGCGATGACCTTGTGCTCGATCGGGACGGCAGGAAAGTCGATCTGGACGGGACCGATCGCCTCCTCGAGCTGACGGCCACCCTCGACCAGGTGATCGTCCGCTGGCCGGTAGATCTCCGTCCCGTAAGGCGGCGGCACGAACACCGCATGGACCGCGATGAGGTGGCAATCTCGGATCAGAGCCTCCTCGGCGGCCACCCGAAGGGCCTTTCGTGAGGCGCGTGAACCGTCGACTCCGACCACGATCGGAGCGTGCACCCGGTGCGCGGGGTAGTGGGCGGGGACCACCGTCACCGGGCACGCGGCGTGTGGGAAGCAGGCCAGGCTGGTCGACCCGAGGAGTAGTCCGGCGACACCGCTGCGGCCCCGAGCGCCCACCACGAGAATGTCGGCGGCCCGGGAGAGATCCGTCAGGACCTCCACGGGATCACCTTGTGCGACCCGCGGGACGATGGACACAGCACCACCGTGGAGGTCAGCCAGCTGTTGCTGCTGCATGCGCTCACACGCGTCGACGATTTCGCGTTCGGTCATGTGTCGGGTTCGGTCGGGAAGATGGCGGGGTCGCGACCGGTCCCATACCGTGACCGCTTCGACATCGGCCCCCCGGAGCAGCGCCTCGTTGCGTGCCCACCGAGCGGCGGCGAGGGAATTGGCCGACCCGTCCAGGCCCACGACGATTCGATTCGTCCGCTCCGATGTCATCCCCACCTCCTCCTTCGCGTCTGAGAGAGATCGAGTTCCTCACCTGGCCGGGCCTCACTCACCCGGGCGGCATCTGTGGGCGTCGGTGAGACCGCGCGGGTGTCAGGCGTACCTGCCAGGTTTCTCCGGGCGGCAGGGTTGCGGTCTTCTCGTCGAGTGCCACCGTGATCGGTGCCGCATCGGATGCCGGCAGCCCGACAGTGAGTTCTTCCTGCGTGCACCGCACGGTGACGCCCCAGTGCCCCCGGTATCGCAACGTCAGCTCGAGCGCGGCAAGCTCCCGTGGCAGTCGTGGGTCCAACCGGAGGACGTCGCCGCCGATCTCGAGTCCGGTGTAGCACCGTTGCACGAGGTCGACGCAGCCTGCCATCGCGCCGAGGTGGATACCTTCGGCCGTCGTCCCCCCGGGCGTGTCGGCGACGTCGCTCGCGAGCGCGTCGAGGAAGAACCGCCACGAGGCGTGCCGGTCGGTACGCGACAGCACCCAGGCGTGGACCACCGCACTGAGAGTGGAGCCATGCGACGTCCGGGCAAGGTAGTACTCGACCGTTCGCAGGATGTCGTCGGGCTTCAGCGAGTAGCCGAGGTCCGCCATGACGCGCGTCAACTCGTCCTTGCTCAGGAGGAAGAACAGCATCAGGACGTCGGCCTGTTTGGACACCTGGAAGAGCCGGACGTCGGAACCCTCGGACTCGAGGATCCGGTCGAGCCGCCGGATGTCGCCGTACTTCGCCCGGTAACCAGCCCAGTCGAACTCGGCCAACTGGCCGTACCCCTCGAACTGGCTGATGACGCCGCGCCCGTGGAAGTCGACGCGCATCCGGCGGGTCATGTCCTCGAACCTGCTCAGGTCGGCGTCGCTGAGTCCGAGGCGCTCGCGAAGCTCGTCTCGCCGATGCACCGGTATCAACCGGAGCGCCTCCAGGGCTCGACGCATCAGCCAGGCGACCATGACGTTGGTGTAGGCGTTGTTGTCGATTCCGGGGGTCGAGGACGCGGGATATCCGTCGTGGTACTCGTCGGGGCCCATCACACCGCGGATCTGGTAACGCTGGTCGCTGTCGTCGAACGTCGCCAGCGTGCTCCAGAAGAGTGCGATGTCCAGGAGCATCTCGGCGCCGTGACTGGAAAGGAACGCCAGGTCGCCGGTGGCCTGGTAGTAGAGCCAGACGTTGTGTGCCACGGCGATCCCGACATGCCGCTGGAGGTGGGAGTTGTCCGGGAGCCAGCGTCCCGAGCGTGGGTTCAGATGCCACTGTTGCGTTTCGTCCCGTCCGTCACTTCCGCTCTGCCACGGGTACATCGCTCCGCGGTAGCCCGCGGCCTCTGCCGCCCACCGCGCCTGCGGAAGTCGCCGCCAGCGGTACATGAGGAGCGCCCGGGCCACCTCCGGCAGTCGCAGTGTCAGGAACGGGAACACGAAGAGCTCGTCCCAGAAGACGTGCCCGCGGTACGCCTCGCCGGACAGTCCGCGCGCTGGAACGCCGACGTCCAGGTCGGTCGTGTGTGTCGACAACGTCTGCAGAATGTGGAAGGCGTACAGATCGAGAGTCTTCTGCGGCTCCTCGCCGATCGCGCGCGCGCCCGTGAGCGTGGTACGTCCGCTGCGCCGAATCTGTCTCCAGGCAAGGACGTGCTGGTCGAGGAGCTGAGCGAAGTCCCCCGCGTGACGGATCCGGGTGGTAGCCGCGAGGAGACTCTCGCCGATGGCGCGGTCGAGCGACGTGTGCAGTGCGATCGCCTTCTCGACGGTCACCGGCACTCCCGCCTTCAGGTCCAGGTCGAGGTCGACGCCGACCCAGGAGGCAGTGCAGTCGAGCCTGCGACTGATCGCGCCAGGAGCACGTATCCGCATCGCCTCGGCGACCCGGATCCGCGAGGACGCCGTCTGCATCTGCAACCAGGCAATCTCCTCCGCGTCGTGACCGGAGCTGACCGGTTCCAGATGCGCACCGGACAGGTCGCGGTAACGCTCGACCCCGCGGTTGGTGACCCGACCGTCGAGTGCTGCTCGTACGCACAGCCGACCAGACCAGTCCTCGGCCACGAACGTCGTCTCCAGAGCCGCCACGTGCGGGTCGGCCATGGACACGAGCCTGCGCTGGACGACCGACGTGGTCCTTCCGGCCGGGTCCACGAAACGCAGCCTTCTGGTCAGGGCGCCGCGCTCGAGATCCAGTTCATGACGGTTGCCCAGAAGTTCGGTGCCCGCCATGTCGAACCAGTCGCCCTGGTCGACGCGAAACGTCAACGCCAGCCAGTTGGGGACGTTGACGAGGTCCTCGTTCTCGAACGTACGGCCGGCCACGTGGGACTCGAGCCGGTCGTAGCAACCGGCGACGTAGGTTCCGGGGTAGTGCACTCCGTCGGCAGCCGACTCCGGCACCGCTCCACGAGTGGCGAAGTAACCGTTGCCGAGGGTGCACAAGGTCTCGCGAGCCCTTTCGGCGGCAGGATCGAACCCGTCGTAGATCACCGACCACTGGCTCACGCCAACCTCCCGGAACGACGCGGCAGGTGTCCAGTCAGAGCTGCACCCGGGTTCAGCGTTGTCCAGCCCAAAAGGCACGTGCAGGGCCTTCCGGCACACCTTCCAGGTGAGGAGGCCACTGGTTTTCCGTTGGAGGCGATCGACCCAGCGTCGGTACTTCTGCAACTAAGTCCGATTTGGCTCGACCTGCATGAGGGGACTGGCCCCCTGATTGAGTGCAATTCCCCCGCTTTCGCCCTTCCGGTGCCTCTGACATGGACACTCGGAGGTCGCACTATCGCTGCGATAGATGCTGTGTCAGAGTGGCCATGTGCCATCAGCGGGCGAGACCAGCAGGCGCGCCACCCTGAAGGTGATAGCCGAAGCCAGGCGGTTCCTTCTGGAATTGGACCAGAACCGAACGCCGGGTGGACAGCGCCCGCGACCCGCCGACCGGCGAGAGCTGATCGATCAGAGTCACGAGATGATCGACCGCACCCACGAACTCGTACGCGACTCGCGACGCCGCGTCGCGCGGCTCACAAAACCCGACTCCTAGTCCTTTGTCCCGCCTGGTGTGACCGACGTGGTGTGACCGGCACGTCGAGCCGTCCACGATCAGCTCCCCGGCCAGGGAGCGGGAGGCGTGGGCTGGCGGCCACCGACGATCTGGTCGACCTGGGTCGCGACGGCAGCCTGCCAGTCTGGGGGAACGACCGCGAAGACGCCGTTGTCCACGGCTCGAAGCGCATCGTCGGCGACCAGCGCGGGCGCGATTCCTTCGGGCGACATGCCGGTCGCGACCAGCGCTGGGCAGATCATGCTCACTCTCACTGGCGTGTCGGCAAGGGCCATGGCGGCGTGCTGGGCGACGGCGGTGACGGCGTGTTTGGACGGGCCGTATGCGCCGCCGCCGGGGAAGACGGCGAGTCCGGCCAGGGATGCGGTGATCAGTACGTGCGCCGGTGCGCGCGCGGCGAGCAACTGCGGGACGAACGCGCGTAGTCCGTTGACGACCCCACTGACGTTGACAGCGAAGACCCTGTCCCATTCCTCCGGCGGGACCTCCCAGGGCGCACCCAGCGACGGGCCCACCACACCGGCGTTGAGGCAGACGAGGCGTGCCTGAGGAGCTTGCGCGGCGAGAGCGTGCATGGCGGCCGGGTCGGAGACGTCGGTGACGATGCCGGTCGCGCTCAGTCGTGTCGCCGTCGTGGACAGCCCGTCCGCGTTGACGTCCGCCAGAACCAGACGCGCACCCCGGGCGTGGAGAGCCTCGGCCAGCGCCCGGCCGATCCCGCTCGCTGCCCCGGTGACGACCGCGGTCAGGGTGTCGGCGGTCATGCGTACCTCCAGTTGTCGAGCAGTCGTGGCGACGAAGGCGGCCGCTCACACCCGGTGCCTCGAGACGCCACCGTCGCACACGTCGCCGCGGCCGAGAGGCGGGAGGTGTCTGGTGTCCCTTCCCCAGTTTTGGCCCTCGACGGAGGGAGCTCAACAATCCGTACGCAGGAGCGCGTTGACGTCGGCGAAGTCCAGAGCGTCCGACAGCGCCGCGTACGTACCTGCCGAGAGGAGTTCCTGCGCACTCCGACGGACGACCGCGTAGGCAGCCTGCGCGATCGCCGAGCCGACGCTGATCCGGGCGACACCGAGGCCTGCCAGTTCGGCGATGGCCGGCGCGCCCGGTCCGGTCATCACGTTCACGGGGACGTCGATCCCGTCGACGAGGGCGGAGACGATCACCGGATCGGTGACGCCGGGGACGAAGATGCCGTCCGCGCCCGCGCCGACATACGCACGGGCGCGGTCCAGTGTCGAGGCGAGCCGGTCGCCCGCCTCGCCGACGGCGGACAGGTAGGTGTCGACGCGGGCGTTGATGAACAACGGCACCCCCTCGGCGTCAGCGGCCTGCCGTGCCACCGCGATCCGTTCGGACTGAGCGGCAACCGAGCGCAGCGGCCCGGGCCCGCCGTGGTCGGCGTCCTCGAGGTTGACGCCCACCGCCCCGGCCGCGAGTACGCCGCGAACCGTCTCGGCCACGTCTGCCGGCTTCTCGGCGTACCCACTCTCCACGTCGGCGGTGACCGGGGCTCGGACCGCCGCGACCACCCGGGCGATCAGGTCGAGCGCGCGGTCGCGGTCGAGGCGTTCACCATCCGGAACTCCGACGCCCCACGAGACGCCGGCGCTGGTCGTGGCCACAGCCGCCGCCCCGGTGTGCTCGACGAGACGTGCGCTGGCGACGTCCCAGGCGTTCGGCAGGACGAGCGGGCGGCCGCGCTCGTGGAGGGACCGGAAGTGGCGTGCAGTGTCGGCGGGTGTGTCGGTGGGTGTCATGTCGAGCAGTCAACCGACGTGGCTCTCGTCGGGCTGGCGGGAATCCGACCGGGTGGTCTCGGTGGACCATGATGTCGGATTCCTGCGCATCATCGGCACGGCCACGGGCTACGTTGGCCGGGTGCACGCCGACTTCGACCGCTGCGCACGTGCGGTGCGGTCCAAGGACGCCCGGTTCGACGGCTGGTTCTTCACCGCCGTGCTCACCACCGGGATCTACTGCCGCCCGAGCTGTCCGGTGGTGCCGCCCAAGATCGCGCACATGAGGTTCTATCCCAGCGCCGCCGCCGCACAGCAGAACGGCTTTCGTGCCTGCAAGCGCTGCCGGCCCGATGCGAGCCCAGGATCCCCGCAGTGGAACGCCCGCGCCGATGTTGTGGCGCGGGCGATGCGCCTGATCGCGGAAGGCGTCGTCGACCGTGACGGTGTACCCGGCCTCGCCGACCGGCTGGGATACAGCACCCGACATATCGAGCGGCAACTCCGTGCCGAGCTCGGCACCGGTCCGCTCGCGCTCGCCCGCGCCCAGCGTGCCCAGACCGCGCGGATCCTGATCGAGACCAGCACCGTGCCCATGGGCGACGTCGCGTTCGCGGCAGGTTTCGCGAGTATCCGCGCGTTCAACGACACCGTCCGGGAGGTCTTCGGTCTCACCCCGACCGAACTCCGGCGGCGCGCAGCGGGCGGGCGCCGGGGAGCCACGCCCGGACTGCTCTGCCTACGGCTGCCGTACCGGACGCCGTTGTGTCCCGACAACCTGTTCGGACACCTGGCGGCGACCGGGACGCCCGGCGTCGAGGAGCGGCGGGACGGCGCCTACCGCCGCACCCTGCGGCTTTCGCACGGCCATGGCGTCGTGTCGCTACGGCCGGGGGCCGATCACATCGGTTGCCGGTTGGCTTTGACCGATCTGCGTGACCTCTCGCTCGCGATCGCCAGGTGCCGGTGGCTGCTCGACCTCGACGCGGACCCGACGGCGGTCGACGAGACGTTGCGGGCCGATCCGGTGCTCGCACCCTGGGTCGACAAGAATCCTGGACGCCGGGTGCCGCGCACCGTCGACGGTGCCGAACTCGCCGTGCGGGCGGTGCTCGGTCAGCAGGTGTCGACCGCCGCCGCACGCACCCACGCGGGGCGGCTCGTCGCCGCCTACGGCGAGCCGGTCAGTGATTCCGGAGGCGGTCTGACACACCTGTTCCCGAGCGTCGAGGTGCTGGCGTCGATGGACCCCGCCGCGCTCGCGCTGCCGGCCAGCCGGCGTAGGACTCTCACGACGCTGGTGGCGGCTCTCGCCTCGGGCGCGCTCGACCTCGGCCACGGCAGCGACTGGCAGCGGGCCAGGGCTCACCTGGCTGCGCTGCCGGGCTTTGGGCCTTGGACGATCGAGACCATCGCGATGCGCGCGCTGGGCGACCCGGACGCCTTCGTACCCGGAGATCTGGGTGTACGCATTGCGGCCGGCACCCTCGGCCTGCCATTGACACCCGCCGCGCTCACCAGGCACGCCGCAGCGTGGCGCCCGTGGCGTTCGTACGCCGTGCAGTACCTCTGGGCGACCGGTGACCACGCGATCAATCGGCTGCCGTCTGGTGCGGTGGCGTGATCGCGGCATCCGTGCAGGGCCCGGGCCATGCTGGCGACCGCGGTCGCATTGGCGAGGGCCCTGGTCCCGAGACCGACGTCGCCGAGGACGTCCACGCGGGTGCCATCGTCAAGACATCGCTTCGAGATCGAGATGTGAACGCCGCATGGTGCACTGCGACATGTGGACGTTCTGAGGAGCAGTCATCGTGTCCGGTTGATGCGCTTGGCCGGGTCGTTGTCGTTCGCTGTCGTTGCCGTCCTGGCGGGCGCCGGCATGACCTCGTCGGCGGTGGCTCTGCCCCATCGTTACGCCGCCGACGGGTTCGGCGATTCGGCCACCTCGGAGGTCGCTCCGGTCGGCGGGTCTGCTGAGGCCAAGGTGACGGACCCGGTTCCGCTGCTCGAGCTTCGTACCGGCGGGGGTGCGGACGCCGGTTGGCTGTGGACGCTGTCGGCACGGGAAGCCGCGTCGGCGGTGACGCAGCACGGCATGGTGCAGCAGGACACCCGCCTGGGCTACCTCCGACGTCAGAAGTTCACCGGCTCGCACCCGATCTACCGGCTGCGGCTGATATCACGTTCGGCGTACCTGCTCACCGCCTCGCCCACGGAACGCTCCGCGCTCGTGGCGTCCGGGGACTTCGTCGACGAAGGCGTCCTCGGCTATGCGGCAAGCACCCGGCAGCCGGGCACGTCGGCGCTCTGGCGGATGTCCAACGGCACCGAGTGGCGGGTCGTACCTGAATCCCGGCGCGAGGAGTTCACCGGACGCGGCTACGCGACCGACGGTCCGCTCGGTTACGTACGTCCCACCTATCACCGGGTGGGTGCGATCTATTTCGCGACCTGGGACGCACACGGAAACCAGGGAATCATCGACAACTCCGAACTCGTCTACGGCCGACGAGACTGGTGGGGAGGCGTCAAGGACTTCGCCGGCCACGACACACCGCAACGCACCTGGCACTGGAGTGATGAGGACTGGTCAGACCTGAAGCCGTCGATCGGCTATTACGACGACTCTGACCCGGAGACGCTGGAGAGGCACGTCGCACAGGCGAAGGGCGCCGGGCTCGACCACTTCTCGTTCTACTGGTACTGGAACCCCGCCGGCGCGGGCGACGAGAACTATGTGACTGGACTGCGGGCTTTCCTGCAGGCACGCAACCGATCCGACATCGACTTCGCCGTCATGCCGTGCCTGCACCCCTGGGGCGACGGCTCGACATCTCTCCAGCTTCCAGCTGCCCAGATCGACAGGGCGGCGCACGTCCTTGTTGACGAGTACCTCGCTCAGCCGAACTACCTCCGCGCCAACGACGGTCGCCCCATCCTCGAGATCTGCGACACTCGCGGCATCGGATCAGGATCGGCGGAGGGCAGCGACCTTCCGGCGGTGCGGCAGTTCACCGATGCGGTCCGAGCCAGGGCAAAGGCCAAGCTGGGCGAGGATGTTCTCATCCTGAGGAACTCCGATCTCGGTCTCGATGACACCGCTGCCGGCATCGACGGCCAACAGTGCCAGGGACAGTTCGACTCCAGCCGGTCCTACCCGCGCTACGTCGACAACCAGCGGGCCTTCTTCGCAAGCAGGCCAGGCATCCTGGTCCGCTGCGCCACCTCCCACTTCGACGAGCGACCGAGGATCGCCATTCAGATACCCGACCCGCAGCCTGCCACGGACGAAAGTCTCGAGGCGGCGTTCCGGTGGTATCCGGACCAGTCCCTCGCCGAGTTCCGGCGCCTTCTCGGATTCGTTCAACAGGACATAGCGGAGTCCACGCGCCCACAGCTCGTCGACAACATGGTCCTGCTCTACGCCTGGAACGAATGGCACGAGGGAGGCTACGTCGAACCCAACGTGAAGGACGGCTGCGGCTACCTCAACGCGGCTCGCGCCGCATTCCAGTTGCGGGGTTCCGGATGCGTCACGAACCCGCCCTTGCCGACCGGCACTCCGTAGCGGGCGGGGCCTCTGGGGCACCCGGCGTCCCTGGCATCGTGTTCTGTCAGGTCGCTCACGATCTCCTCGAGGAACCCCGCCTGTGCTGAGAACGGGACTTCCTCCTCTGTCGAGAAGCCCTGTCATACTGATGGTGGCAACTCACGAGGAAAGTGCTTGGTATCCGGGAGCTCGGGTGGAAATCGGTCTGCTGGGTCCGCTCGAACTGCGCATCGGAGATCGTGTCGTTTCCCTGTCGAGGCGGTTGCGCTGCCTGCTCGGGGCACTGGCTCTGTCGGCAGGTCGCCCGGTCTCGGTCGAAGTTCTGGCTGACTACGTGTGGGGCGAGGACC
Source organism: Actinopolymorpha sp. B11F2 (assembly GCF_040195635.1). NCBI lineage: Bacteria > Bacillati > Actinomycetota > Actinomycetes > Propionibacteriales > Actinopolymorphaceae > Actinopolymorpha > Actinopolymorpha sp. B11F2. The sequence goes on from NZ_JBEFTX010000013.1 coordinate 51,272, forward strand.
TTCCGGTTCGTGTGCGGGGGAGTCTGGCCACGTACGTGCTGCGCTTGCGCCGGATCCTCGGCGACGATGCGATCGTCACGCTTCCGGACGCCTATGTGCTGGCGGTCCAGCCGAATCAGGTCGACGCCCTGCGCTTTCTCGACCTCGTGGACGCCGCCGCGAGAGTCGGCGACGAGGTGCGGGAGCGCAGGCTGCTGGCAGAGGCCCTGGACCTGTGGCGCGGCCCGGCACTCGAGGGGTTGGGTCCCGTGCTCGAGAGCACGGAGCGGCCGCGGCTCACAGAGCGGCGCCTGCTGGCATGGGAACGACGTATCGACCTCGACCTCGCGGCGGGCGATGCCGCTGTGTTGGTCGGTGAACTTCGTGAGCTGACCGTCCGCTACCCGTTGCGTGAGTCGTTCTGGGTACGCCTGATCAACGCTCTTCGTGCCTCCGACCGTCACGCGGAGGCCCTGGAATGCTACGAGGAATGCAGGAAGGCGCTCGCTGAGGAACTCGGCACCGATCCCGGCGCCGAACTGCAGCGCCTCTACGGTGACATGCTGAACGCGGGTGCGGGCGCATCTGAGGGCATGGCCATGCCCCAGCGGGCGGACACCTCGGCCGGCATGGAGGCGTCCGCGGCCACCGCGGCCACCGCGGCCACCGCGAACTCCGCGACCACCGCGACCGCCGAGGGCCTGTCCCCGCCCCGGTCGAAGGGCCCGCCCGAACGTCCTCGCCAGATCCCCGCGGACTCGACGCGGTTCGTCGGCCGTGAGCCGGAGCTGGCCCTCCTGGATGCATTGCTGGCCGAGCGTGTGTCCGCGTCGCGAGCGCCGACCTGCGTGGTGGCGATCGACGGGCCGGCCGGGGTGGGCAAGACGACACTAGCGGTGCACTGGGCACATGGGGTTGCCGACCGTTTTCCAGATGGTCAGCTCTTCCTCGACCTCCACGGATACTCCGCTGAGCGACCGGTCTCGCCATCGGCCGCACTGGCAGGGCTCCTGCGTACTCTCGGGGTCGCGGCGGGGGAGATCCCTGGCACTGTCGACGAGCGGGCGGCACTGCTGCGGACCAGGCTCGCCGGGCGCCGGATGCTGGTGGTGCTGGACAACGCCCGCAGTGCCGAGCAGGTACGCCCGCTGCTACCCGGCACCGGCTGTCTCGTCGTCGTGACCAGCCGCAACCAGCTCCGTGGGCTGGCGATCCGTGACTCGGCACATCGGGTGACCCTGCGACCGCTACCGTCCGACGAGGCCGCGGTCCTGCTGGGCACCGCCATCGGGCAGGAGCGGATCACGGCGGAGCACGACGCCGTACGCAGTTTGGTCGAGCTGTGCGGACGCTTTCCGCTCGCGGTCCTGATCGCTGGTGAGCGCGTCTCCCGTCACCCCGACCTGCCGCTCGCCGACCTGGTGGCAGAGCTGCGCGACCGGCAGCGCAGACTCGACGCTCTCGGCGACACAGACGATGTGGCGAACGACCTCCGAGCGGCTTTTCCTGGTCCTATGACGCGCTCGACGACGCCGTGGCGACAACGTTCCGCCGCCTCGGCCTGCACCCCACCGGCGAGGTCGGCCTGGCGGCCGCGGCCTCACTCCTCGGCGTGGATACCGATCACGCGGCCAGGTGGCTGGACCGGCTGGTGGCCGTGCACCTGGTCGAACATCGGGCTCGGGATACGTACCACCTTCATGATCTGGTGCACGCCTACGCTCGCGAATTGGCTGACCGGCACGACGGCGTGACCGAACGCCGTGACGCCATCCAGCGCGTTCTGGACTGGTACCTCCACTCCGCCGCCAGCGCCGCCGTACTCCTGCGTCCCGCGGTCCGCGGTCTGGTCGTCGACGAGGAGCGGAGCGCGGCCGGCGGCGAGGCGTTCGCCGACTACGACGACGCGCTGCGCTGGCTCGAGGCGCAGCGCCCCACGTTGTCGGCTGTCGTGTTGTACGCCCACGACCATGGCTGGCACGATCACGCGTGGAAGTTGGCCTGGCTGCTGAGCAACTTCCTCGCGCTGCGCAGTTACTACGACTGTTGGCTGATGACCGCCCGTACGGGGCGCGACTCGGCCCGGTGTCTCGACGATCCGGACGCCCGATACCGCTCGGCGAACAACCTCGGTCGGGTATACGGCACGCTCCAGGAGTTCGAGGAGTCCACCCGATATCTCCATGAGGCGTTGGAGATCTGCCGTACGATCGGCGACACCGACGGTGAGTGGGCCATCCTTGGAAACCTCGGTGTCAACGCGTGGGACAACGGCGACTTCGCCGCCTCGATCGACTATCACGAACAGGCACTCGCGGCGTCCGAACGAGCTGAGCGGCCGGAAGGCCGGGCGACAGCCGTCTACAACCTGGCCACGAGCTATGCGGCGCTGTGCGACTACGGCCGGGCCGCTGAGTACGCCGGCGAGGCGGAGGCGTCGTTCGAGTCGATCGGCGAGCATCGGAGAGCGGCGAACGCCACCGCGACCCTCGCCGAAATCCATCAGCTGCGAGGCGCTCACACCGAGGCGCTGGACTGCGGCCGCCAGGCCCTGACCCGGCTCCGACAACTCAGGGACGACTACGCGATCGCGGATCTGCTGACCGCGCTCGGCCGAGCCCACCTGGCACGTGGTGAACTCCAGGCCGCTCGCCAGATGTGGGATGAAGCGCATGCCATCTTCGCTCGGCTCGATCATCGGCGTACGCACGAGGTCAGCACCTTGCTCGCCGACCTCGCCTCGGCGTGATTCGCCCGTCAACGGCGACAAACTGGACCAGGTTCCTTGCACGACAAGGGGCTTCGCTGTCGTATCGATCACGACAACTCTGTCGCTCTGACAGGTCGTCGGCATCGGTATGGCATCGCCGTGCGTCCATCATCGGCAATGCTGCTTGTCGAAACATTGGCGATCTACCACGCGCGAGAAGGAGCCTGACGGTGAGTGAAGTGGAAACGCGAAAGTACACGGGAGCCTTCGGAATTGTTGCCAGCCTGCTCATCATCGTGCAGGTGCCGCTGTACTTCATCTACCCGGCGGCACCGCCGGACTGGAACATCCTCACCCGGAGCCTGGTCGGCATCACCGGTTGCACGCTCTTCCTGGTGTTCTTCAGCGGGGTTCGCCAGATCGTGCGCCAGGCCGATGCCGGCTTTGAATGGGTCGGCTCCGTTGCACAGGTCGCTGGCCTGGTGTGGGTGGCAATGGTCTTCGTACCGCAGTCGATGGAGGTCGGCGCCGCGATCTCGGTGGACCGTGACATCGATACGACCACGGAAGGCCCTTTCGCGGCGGCGCAGTATCTCATGCAGGGTGGCATCTCCAGGCTCCTCATGGCACTCTTCGCCATCGCGTTCGGATTCGCGGTACTTCGGCTCGGGCTGTTGCCGAAATGGGTGGGCCGCACGGCGTATGTGCTCGCGGCGGTCAACCTGGCTTTTCTTCCCGCCGTCTACTTCGGTGACGATGCCGCCGACTTCTACAGCGCGCAGGGCTGGGGGACCACGGCGAGCATGGGCGCCCTGTGGAGCATCTGGACGCTTGCCGTGAGCATCAGCATCGCGAGGAGCGCGGGTCGAGTCGAGGCGGCAACGATCACGGGAGCCGAGCGCGAACATGCAGAGCATGCCACCGCGTAGGGAGACTCTCACCTACCTGAATGCCTGATACCTACCGCCGCTGACCAACCGGTGGAGGACGGCAGCGGAAGTCGTTTGTTGCCGCTTCCCGCCGCCGCTAACATGACGCGCCATGAACTCCTAGTCACGGTCCAGAGCCGACCCGACTCGCAGATGGGCTGTGCCCTCTCTTTGCGTGGGAGTTCAACGTCATGCGACCGACCTGGTGGGGGCGACCGCGGCACGATCGCGGGCGTGCGCTGACCGGCAGCAGGCTCGTCACCCTGTTCCTCTGCTGGATCGGCGCCCGCGCCGTGCTCCACAACGGCTGGTGGCTCGTCGTGAGCCTCTACATGGTCCTGGACGCAGGGCTGTCCCCCGCGCAGCTTCTGGCGATCGCCGCGGCCCAGGGCGTGGCGTCGATGATCTTCGAACTTCCCGCCGGGGTAGTGGCGGATACCGTCAGCCGCAAGCGGGCGATCGTGGTGGCGCACGCCCTCATGGGTACGGCGATGATCACGACCGGATTGTTCCCAGACTTCATTCCCCTGATGTTGTCGCAGATGCTCTGGGGCATCTCCTGGACATTCTCCAGTGGGGCGGACGTCGCCTGGATCACCGATGAACTCGACCAACCCACGAAGATCCACCTGGTTCTGACCCGACAGGCGCGCTGGCAACTCATCGGCGCGGCCGTCGGCATCATTGTGGTAGGCGGCCTGGCGTCGGTTGCCGGACGCCAGATCGCCATTGTCATGGCGGGGGCAGCGATGCTTGTCCTGGGAGCTTTTGTCGCGGCGACCTTTCCGGAGCGGAATTTCGCTCCCGTCCGTACCAGGCGCTGGCAGGCGTCGATGGCAGTCGCCCGCCGAGGTGTGGGCCTGGCGGTGCGGGATCGAACCATCCTCGTTCTCGTGGTGGTGACCGTTCTGGTCAACGGCGCCGCCGATTCGTTCGGGCGGATCTATCCCGTCCAGCTGGCCGACCTCGGCTTTCCCTCCGGGAGTTCGGGAACCGCGTGGTTCACCACGCTGGGGATCGGCGGGCTGCTCACCGGGGCCCTCTCGCTCTACGCGGTGGAGCGCCGTATCCACAGTGAGCATGGTGCCCGCGGAGCAATGGTTCTGGCGTGCTCGGCGGGTGTGTTCAGTCTTGGCCTGCTGGGGCTTGCGCCCAATCTTTCGCTCGCCGTCGCAGCCGTTCTTGCCGCCTCTGGCATCGCCATGCCCCTGGTCCGAACGGTGACGACGATCTGGGTGAACCGTCGCACTTCGAGCGACGTGCGGGCCACCGTGCATTCGTTCCTTGCACAGGCGGAGTATGTGGGAGAAATCATCTGCGCCTCGATCCTCGCGGCGGTCTCCGGGCCTACCGGCGCGTCCGGTGCGATCACGCTGGCAGCAGGCCTGTTCGCCGTCAGCGTCGCGGTGATTGTGGGCCGCCGTCCACGCAGGAAGGGCGCGCCGCGACGCCACTGCTAGCCTGCCGGGCATGGGGCCTGCAGACCGACAACCTGGTGAGCTCACCGAAGAAGACCGTCGTTTCCTACGCCGCTGCGTCGCTCTCGCGCGGGAGTCTCTGGAGGCCGGCGACGAGCCGTTCGGCTCACTCCTCGTCGACGACGAGGGAGTCGAACGGTTCTCGGATCGGAACCGGGTCAAGGACGGCGATGCCACTCGCCATCCGGAGTTCGAGATCGCGCGCTGGGCGGCGGCGAACCTGTCACCTCGGCAGAGGCGTGGGAGCGTCGTGTACACCTCCGGTGAGCATTGCCCGATGTGCAGCGCCGCCCACGCCTGGGTCGGACTCGGACGGATCGTCTACGCCTCCAGTTCCGAACAACTAGTCGCCTGGCGACGGGGCTGGGGCGCGGCACCCGCGCCCGTGAGCGCCCTCCCGATCAACGCGGTCGCCCCCGACGTCGAGGTAGCCGGACCGGACCCGCTGCTCGCCGACGAGGTGCGCGCCCTGCACGCGAAGATGCTGGGCGTCGCCGAAACCTGATGCCCGTTGCCGGTTCGCGACCCGATCTCACTGTGATGCCGGGGCAATGTCACACCATGGTGTTCGGCACGCAGGTGGTGTCGCCGCCGAGGTCGTACGGATGAGTTGCTCTAGCCTGGCAGCATGCCTTCTGGACACGGCGCTTTCGCCGGCTGGCTACGTACCCATGTCACTCGGCTGGATGCCCTTGACCCCAACGACCCGCTGGACGATCTCGAGCCGCTGCGCGAGCTGGTCGGCGACGCCCAGGTGGTCGCGGTCGGTGAGAGTGCGCACTTCATCAGTGAGTTCACCTGTGCACGGCAGCGAATCGTGCGTTTCCTTGTCGAACGTTGTGGCTTCTCCGCCTTCGCTTTCGAGTTCGGTTTCAGCGAGGCGTTCGGCGTCGACCGGTGGGTGCAAGGCGAGGGAGCCGAGGCCGACCTGTCGCGGGTGAGCGAGGCGGCAAGCGCCTGGGGAGCTGGAAACCTGATGCGCTTCCTGCGTGACCTGAGCACCCGCAAGGGCCATCCGGTGCGTTTCCTCGGAATCGACATTCCCGAGGCCGGCGGTTCGTTGTTGCCTGCCCTGCTGCCGGTCGCTGACTATCTGCGTGACGTCGACGTCGAGATCGTGCCGTTGGTCGAATCCGCCATCGCGACCGCGGAACGGTTCGCCGGCAGGTCCGGCGCCTCGGCGGCACCAGCCTGGGCGAAGCTCGAGCCTGCCGAGCAGGACGGCCTCACCGCGGCCCTGACCCGGCTGCTGCTGCGGTTCCGGGCGCTGCGACCGTTGTATGTCGAACGCAGCAACCCCTACGACTACGACGTCGCGCTGCACCGGCTCGAAGCGGCCGGGCATGCCGAGTACATGCTGCGTGCGATGTCCGGACTGTTCGCCGGCACGGGACTGCGGGGCGACCTGTCGATCAGGGACCGCTACATGGCCGAGTCGATCCGCTGGCACCTGGACCACTCCGAGCCCGGCACCCGGATCGTGCTTGCCGCGCACAACAACCACATCCAGAAGATGCCCGTGGCCTACGGTGGCGTGCTGACCACACTGCCGATGGGACAACACCTCGACCGGATGCTCGGCACGAACTACCTGGCGCTCGCGGTCACGAGCACCGCCGAGCACACCCCGGACATGCGACTGGACGCGACGTCAGCGGTCGGATTCACCGTCGTCGACATGCCGCTCGAGGTCCCTCCGCCAGGCAGCATCGAGGCGGCCGCGCTGGACGCAGGCGTCCACCTCGGTCTTGCCGACCTCAGGCAGGCGCCTGCCGATGTGGTCCGGGGACTGGACCGCATCCGCAGCCAGAGCGCATACCTGCATACACCGGTGGCGGAGGCATTCGACGGCGTACTGGTGATTCCCACTGTCACCATCGAGGAAGACCTGGGAATCTGACCCGGAAAGCCGGGCGCAGCCCGCGCTGCCGGGCGAAAGCGGCCACCCCCTCGAGGGATCGCATGGGTTCGGCCGTATTCGGCCCTTGAAGGGTAGGTCCGCTGGGTCGATCATCGAGCGGACAGGACAGCGTCGTCGGTGCACAGGTCACCGCGCACACGCCTGTCCACGACCGCGATGCGTCCGTCTGGAGGCGACGCGAATGACGACGTCTGATCCGAGAGCCAACCATCACATGAGCCGCCGGCTCCTCCTCACGGGAGCGGGCAGCGCCGCGCTGCTCGCCACGAGCGGGTGCGACCCGCTGGCGACCGATCCGGACGCTGACGACCAGGGCGGTAAGCCCGGTCCAGACGGCGCGTAGGAAGCCCCGATGCTCGCTCGCCGCGTCGCGGCCGGCGACCTTCCTCCGCTGCGGAAGCGACTTCCCGCAAAACCGCTCGTCGTGCGGCCGCTGAAGAGTGCCGGCCGCTACGGCGGAACCCTGCGGGGCACCTCTCTCGCCCCGGCGACGACCAGCGACCTGCAGACGACGATGGTGCCGAGCCTTTTCCGGTTCTCAGCCGACCTGGCCGAGCGCGCACCCGAAGTCGCCGAGTCCTTCGAGTTCAACGCGGACTTCACGACCTGCGTCATCACGTTGCGGGAGGGCCTGCGCTGGTCGGATGGCGAGCAGTTCACGGCCGACGATGTGCTCTTCTATTTCGACGACTGGCAGTTCGACGAGGACCTCTCCCCGATCACCGCACCGCAGTGGGTCCGTGACGGTGAACGGATGCGGGTGTCCAAGACGGGCGACTACTCCGTGCGTTTCGACTTCGCTCTTCCCACTCCGTCGTTCGCGTTGCTGAACTACACCGGCGCTCCCGCCGAACCCTATGTTCCGGCACACTTTCTCCAGAAGTATCACCCGAAGTACAACCCCGCCGCGGCGAAGGAGGCCAAGGCGGCGGGATATGGAAACTGGCAGGACCAGTTCAGCTACTTCGCGGCCGCCCACTACGGAGTGCAGGCACCGGAGCGGCCGGTGTTGGATCCGTGGATGCCGGTCGAGATGAGTGACCAACGGCAGCGCTACGAACGCAATCCGTACTACTGGAAGGTCGACCTGGACGGCCGGCAGCTTCCGTACATCGACGAGGTCGTCATCGACTACGTGGGCGACATCGAAGTGACGAATCTGCGGGCGATCTCGGGCGACGTCAGCGTCGCCGGTCTCGATCTCACCGTACGCAACTATCCCGTCATCAAGAGGGGTGAGGAGGAGGGCAACTACCGGGCTGCCCTGCTCACCAGCGAGCGGGGCGCCGACGTGGCCCTGGCACTGAACCAGGAGCACAAGGATCGGGCACTCCGGGAGATCTTCCGTGACGTGCGGTTCCGCCAGGCGCTCTCGGCCGCCATCAACCGTGAAGAGATCAACAACCTTGTCTTCCTCCGTCGCGGAACCCCACGTCAGGCCACCATCAACGAACAGGCGACCTTCTTTCGCCAGGAGTGGGCCGACCACTTCGCGGAATATGATCCCGACCTCGCCAACGACCTCCTCGACCAAGTGGGCCTCCGCAGCCGCGACCCCGACGGTATCCGGCTGCGCCCCGACGGGAGGCGCCTGTCGTTCCAGTTGGAGTTCCTGCCGCACGAGGGGCCGAAGACCGAGGTTGCCGAACTCGTGGTGAACCACTGGCGCGACGTCGGCCTGAACGTGTCCGCCCAGCCACGAGACCGCAACTACCTTCTCACCCGGCTCGAAGCCGGCGGCCATGATGCCAGCGCATGGCACGTCGACCGCCAGCTCGAACGAGCCGCGTACGCCTACGGTGCCTACTCGTCGAAGCTGGGGCCGGGTGGGGACTCCGCGATCCTGTACGCGAACGGTTGGCGCACCTGGTTGCGGTCAGGCGGTGCCAGCGGTGTCGAACCTCCCGAGGAGGCCAAGGAACTGGACCAAGCACTGCACGAGTGGCAGCTGTACGAGATGGGCACACCTGAGTACGACGAGCTCGCTCGAAGAATTCACGACCTCATTGCCCAGACCCTCTGGGTGATCGGCGTCGTCGGCCAGGCCCCCTCGCCCGTGGTCGTCTCCAATGATCTGCAGAACGTACTCCCCGACAGCGTCTTCGCCGGCGAGGAGACACGGTGGTGGGGAGCGGCGAACTGGTTCTGGCATCCGCACCGCGCGGAGCAATGGTTCTTCACGACCTGAACTCCGGCCGGCCGCAGCCCGCTAGCCACCGGCCCGATTCCGGTGTTCTTGAGGGTGACGCCAACGTTCACCGCTCCCGACATGCCTTCCGGGCCCTGGCCGGTCCGCAGCCCGGTCAGGTGTCGTACTGGTCGAGAAGCTCCACGACCGCGGTATGTCCGTGCGCGAGGGCGATGTCGCGCAGCCCACGTCCCTCGGAGTCGCGGACCGAGCGGTCGGCACCGCGCTCGACCAGGAGTCGGGCGGCATCGACCTTGCCGTGGGCGGCGGCGTACGCGAGCGGCGTCCACGACAGGTCGAACGACGGCCTGCCGTCTCCGGGGATGAACTCGCCGAGCGCCCGGTCCAGCGCCGGTGGGTCGTCCGCGAGGAGTTCGGTGACGCGGTCCAGTCGGTCGAAGGCGATCGCGTCGATGATGTCGACCGGCCCGTCGAGGATCAGATCGCGGATCTCGGTGTGGCCGGCATAGTCGGCCCAACCGACGGGCGTGGCGAGATACTTCTCCTCGCGTACGGTACGGCTCGCGCCGTGCCGGAGCAGGACGCGTACCGCCGGTAGGTTGCCCTGGAACGCGGCGGCGTGGAGAGCGGTGTAGCCGTGCGTACCGTCGACGGCGGTCTGCGGACTGTCACGGACGTCCACCGAGGCGCCACGCCGGATCAACGCATCGATGACCTCGCCGGACGCGCGCACGCTGGCCCGGAGGACGAGTCTCTCCCAGCGGCCTCCTGGTCGCAGGCAGCCCGGGTCCTCGCGCAGCAGTCGATCGACGTCGGTCACCCGGCCGAGCCCGACCGCGGCGGGCAACCGGACCACCGCGCCACGCGCGACCAGCAGGTCCGCGAGGTCCCGGGCACCGCTCAGCGCGGCCTGGTCGAGCGGCGTCAGCCCGGCCGCGTCCTCGGCCTCCGGGTCGGCGCCGAGGTCGAGCAGGGTGGTGAGTGCCCTGGCCTGTCCTTTGGCGACGGCAAGGTGCAACGGTCGGCGGTGGTGGTTCGTCGCGTCCATCGGACGTTCGAGGTCGGCGGGATCGCGGGCCACCAGGTCCCGGACGGCGTCGGTGTCGCCCATGGCGACGGCGGTGTGGATGGTGTGCCGTGCCCCGTGCGCGAGGAGGTAGCCGGCGACATCCGGGTGGTACGCGTAGTCGAAGCACGTCGCCCAGCCCAGGGCAGTGAGCTCGTGGTGCGTGCCCTCACCGGTGGGGTCGGCGCCATTCTCGACAAGCAGTCGTACGACGTCGAGGTCGCCGCGCTCGGCGGCGAAGTGCAGTGCCGTGGCGTTGTCTCCCTCGTCCCGGACGTCGGGGTCGGCGCCGTGTTCGAGCAGCAGCCTGACGACCGGCTCGTGGGCGACCCCGAAATGGAGTGCCGTACGCAGGCCGGACTGACCCAGGGCACCGCGCTCGTCGACGAGGTCAGGGTGGGTGTCGAGGATCTGACCGACCAGTTCGACGTCGCCCTTACCGGCCGCGAGGAGCAGTGCGGGTACGACGTCGGCCTTGCCGGCCGCTGGTCGGTCACCGTGTCGGCGGGACAGTTCGGCCGTCAGCTCCGCCCAGCCGGGGAATCCGTACTCGCGGGCGATCGCCTGTTGCACGTGGCGCAGCCCGGGGTGGGCGGGGGCGTGGGGGTGGGCCCGGACGAATCGGGCACGGGCGTCTGGGTCGTTCGCGCGGAGCGTCCTGAGCCAGCGTTTCGCCTCCCTCTTCAGGCTGGCGAGGGAGCTTCGGGACGTGAGGTTCCTGGTCATGGAAACCTTCCTCCAGGTACGTGCCTGAAGTCCGCTGAGTCAGGCGAAGAAGAAGGTTCGGAAACGCAGCACCATGGCGATGGGCGGGAGTAGGACTCCCTTGCCGCGGACAGGAGGCGCCCCAGAGCGCGCTGACACGGACTCTCGCCCATACCTCGCCAGGGTGTCAACCCCGGCCGGGCGGCAGTTCCGAGTAGAAGAGTGCCAGGGCGTGTGGGTCAGGTGCCTCGAGAATGACGTTATTCAGGCGACCGATCATGGGCTTTCTCCGTTCGTCCCCTCGGCATGCTGATCGCGCGCGAGAGTGCGGGGCCGAGGTCGCCGCGTTCGCTCACGAGTACCCGGTCGAGTGTGAGCCAGTCCGCCATCGCCCGGAGTTCCTCGGCGAGCTCGGCGGCTGTTTCGTCTTCACGTACTCCTGGTTCGCCGAACGCCGCCTGGACGAGCAGGGCGGACTGCTGGCGGTCGGCCTTCAGGTCGACGCGGGCGACCAGCCGATCACCGAGCAGGAAGGGGAGTACGTAGTAGCCGTGCGTACGTTTGGCGGCCGGCGTGTAGATGCTGATCCGGTAGTGGAAGTCGAAGAGGCGCAGGGCGCGGTCCCGGTCCCAGATCAGGGAGTCGAACGGCGACAGCAGGGCCCGCGCGGTCACCCGTCGCGGCACCCGGGCCTCGGTCCAGAGGTACATCCGCTGGGCCAGCCCGTCGACGCGTACCAGTGCGAGCTCGCCGGTCTCGACGAGCTCAGCGATACGTGCCTTTGCCTGGTCCCGGGACAGGTCGAAGTAGGTACGCAGTTGTTTCTCGGTGGCGATGCCCTGCGCGCGGGCGGCGATGCGTACGAGCTCCCGTTGGGCGTCCGTGGGATTCGGCGCCGGCGCGTTCAGGACGGCGGCGGGAAGGACGCGTTCGGTGCGGTCGTAGATGCGTTCGAAGCCATTCCGCGTGGCCGTCGTGACGGCGCCCGTGCAGAAAAGCCATTCGAGAGCGATCTTGGCGTCCTGCCAGTTCCACATCCGGCCGCCTTCGGCTGTGGGGCCGCTGCTCCGCCGGCCGTCCGGGCTGGCGGCACCGGCGGCGACGGCGCCGTGGGCGGTGACCCGGTCGAGCACCTCGTGGACAAGGCCGGGTCGCTCGAGGGTCAGCCGCGTCATCCCCTCGATGACCGCCCAGGGCGCGATGATGTCGTCGTCCCAGGTGGTCGCGTAGTCCGGTGGCGGTCGGCCGGGGACCCGGGCGGAGGTCCAACCGTCCCAGACCCACCGCTGCGCGGCCTCCATCCGCCAGCGCACCAGGGGGTACGTCTGCAGGGGGAGCAGCGATGCCGCGTGGCCCCAGTACTCGAACAGCGCGCGCCGACGCCCCGACCCCCACGCCATCTGGTCCAGCAGGTCCTGCGGATAGGGGCCGAGCCGGGCGAAGACGGGAAGGTAGTGCGAGCGGCACAGGACGTTGACCGAGTCCAGCTGCAGGACGCCCACCCGGTCGATCACCCGGCGCAGGTGCCGGGCGTCCACCCGACCCGACGGGCGCGGATCGGCGAACCCCTGCGCGGCGAGCGCGATCCGGCGGGCCGTCTCGACCGTGATCTGCTCGGGTGGCCGACCTCGAACCTGGCTCTCCATGCTGCCGCCTCACCTGCCTCCGCCGCCTTGGCGTGGATGTGGCCGAATTCAAGGCCATGCGACCGCCGGGCCACAACGGCTGGACGGTAGTCGGCCACCCTGACACCCCCTGTCGGGGGTCTCCTGGCAGCGGGGATGGAGGGCAGGGGTCAGGCGGCGCGCCAGCCCTCGTTGTCGCGGACGTACCGGCTGCGGTCGTACGCCTCGAACCCCGCTTCGACGCATCGCAGCATCGTCACGGTCAGTCCGGTCTCGTCGGCGTCGATCAGGTTGTAGCCGTTCGGTTCGCCCTTGAGCCGATTGGAGAACGCGGTCCCGGCCTGCGCGACGACCATGCCGGCGACCACGCCGCTGTATCCGAGGTGGACGTGGCCGCCGAGCAAGAGGTCCGCCCTGTGCCGCAGGCGCCGGAGCGCGAGCGCCGACCCGCCGACCATGCCGCGGGACCGTCCGGCCGTCGTCAACAGGAACGGGTGGTGCGCCACGACCACCCGCAGGTCGCCGGGCGCCGCGGCGTCGAACGCCTCCTCGATGGCGGCGACCTGCCGGGCGCTGATCCGGCCCCGGGACCAGTCCGGGTGGGGTCCCCAACGGCGGGCCGTGTTGACGCCCACGGCGGCGAGCCCGTCGGCGGTGAGGGAGACCGCCGCGTTCGGGTCGGTGGCGGTGATGTGCCGGCGCCACCGCCGCCACGGCCGCGCGAACCGGGACCACACCCGCCATCCCGGCAGGTCGTGGTTGCCGCAGACGACCAGGGCCGGCGCCGGCAACTCGTCGAGAAAGGCCTTCGCGGCCGCGAACTCCCGTTCCCGCGCACGCTGGGTGAGATCACCGCAGACCGCCACCACCGTCGGGCGCGCCGCCCGCAGGTCGTCGAGCAACACCTCGGCGATCCGCGGGATCTCGCGACCGAAGTGCAGGTCGGAGATCTGCGCGATGCGTACGGTCATGATGTCGTGGTACCGGGAGCGAGGACGGCAAGGGCGCGTGGCTGGATGTCGTAGCGCAGGGGCATCTCCAGTTGGACGATCTCCCCGTCGTTCATCACGCTCATCATCCTGAGCCGCGACGAGACCACCTGCACGGTCCCGCCTTCGTACGTACGCAGTCGACGGTCGGTGAGCCAGGTTCCCGTGGGCACCTTCGCCGCTATGCCGAGAAGGTCCCAGCGGGTCCGGTCCCGGGTGACGTAGACGACGAGGCGACCGGTGTCGAGGTGGTCCCTGTGTGGTGGTCCCGGCCGCGGGGTCAGGGGGTTGTTCGACACGACCATCGCCCTCGTACGCACGACATGCTCATGCCCGTCGACGACAACGGCCAGTCGCATCCGGGGGTACCGCCGCCAGATCCGGATCGCACGCGCCCACAGCCGGAGCAGCGACAGTCCGATCGTCCCGCGGGACCGTTCGCGGATCCGGCCCAGGTGCGGCATGATCGCCAACGCCGAACTGCACAGGAACACCTGGCCGTTGACCCGTGCCACGTCGATCAGCTGGACCGGTGCGGCCAGGAGGGCGTCGACGGCGGCGTCCGTCTCCTCGGGGATGCCCAGGTCGCGCGCGAGCAGGTTCATGGTCCCGGCGGGTAGCACACCGAGTGGTACCCCGCTGCCCGCCGTGTATTCGGCAACCGACCGAATCGTCCCGTCCCCACCGGCGACGATCACGGCATCCGGCTGGTGGGCAAGCAGCGCGCGGACGTCCTCGGGCAGGGTCGCCGGCTCGAACGCCTGGAGCTCCGCGACGATGCCCCGCCTCGCGAACAGGTCGGCCAGGCGATCCTCGACAGGTTCCGCCTCCGCGGAGCCCGACGCCAGCGCACCCGAACGTGCGTTGTAAACGACCGCGATCCTGTGCACGTCTGGCAGTCTATGCAGGCTCTCTCGCCGGCGATGCGACCGACAGTGCGCGGAACGCCGAAGCACTTCCGGACCGGGACTGCCCACCGCGAACCGGAGCCAGGATCGGTGCGTACCGGTCACGAGTACGGGGCGGGCGTGTCTCCACCCCCGGGACAGGTGCCGGCGCCACCACTGACAGAACATGAGGATGACCATGAGTGGAGCGACGACACAAGGCGAACTCTGGGGACGCCGTCCGCGTGACTGGGCCTATGAGCAGGAACGAGGCGCTGGTGGGCTCGCTGGCCCCGGACGGCTCCAGCCGGCAGAACAACGTCACGCGCTATCTGGTCGGGATCACGCCGTCGCCCCGGCTGCTTTAGCCCAAGGCCGTCACGAGCACGATCACCAACGCCAGGGCGGTGTCGAGCACAAGACAGAACTCGGCCATGGAACGGGCCACGACCCGGTTGGTCCGGTGGTGATGGGCGTCCCAGGCCGCGTGCCCGAGGAGCCCGGCCGCGACGAGGTATCCGCCGAGATCTGCGTTGATGAGCATCGCGACCACCGCGGCCGCGCCGAAGCCCAGCAGGGCGATGCTCTGTAACGGCAGCCCGTACGTGGGGCGGATCGCGCCGCTCAGCAGTCCGAAGATCGCGAGGGCGACACCGCCGCCGAGCAGGATCCAGGTGGCATCGACGCGGACGTCGATGAGCTTCGCCAGGGTGATGACGACGACCGTGGCGAAGAACATCGGCCACGCCGCGGCCGGCTTCCGTAGTGCCGCCGCGCCGATGTAGACCACGGCGGACGCGGCGAGGACGGGTGCCAGGTCGACGCCGCTCGCCAGATCGAAGGCGACCAGGGCGGCGAAGCCGACTCCCGCCAGTGCGGGCCAGCGGCGGCGCAGTGGGCCATGGGTACTGGAACCTGGTGGCGCCGTGGGCTTGGTCTCGGTCATCGTGGTCCCCAAACCTCGAGCAGTGCTGTCCCGCATACCATAGGGGGGTATGGTGGCAGGCGCAAGTGACCAGGGTTCAGCGCGTGCCTGTCGGCGACTCGAGTGGGCGAGATCCCCTTATGGGCGGCGGTAGGTGAGCCGGCGAAGCACCACCTCGAACGCCCCCCGCTGGCCGGCGGCGGCGGAACTGTCGACCATGGAAGCGCCTTAGGGGGACGGGTACGCCGCGAGTGCGGTGCCGAACCTGCGGAGCGCGAGGGCGAAGAAAGGCTGCGACGCGCGGGCGAGCAGGGTGGGAACGCCCGGGACGCGGCCGAGCACCGGCCCCGGGTCAAGGTCCTCACGCCACGTCACGCGGCACCGGTCGCGCCCCAGCGGCTCGACCGCGAACGTGCCGGTTCCGCGGAGCCACCGTCCTTCGTGGAGTGTGACGCACCTGCGCGGTGGTTCCCAGGCGACGACCCGCATCGGGTCGGCCACGTGTATCGGGCCGAAGCCCGTCACCGCCTCCAGCCGGGTGCCGATCCCGTGCGTCGGGCCGGGAAGCATGCGTACGGTCGTCGCCGGCATCCACTCACTCTGCCGTTCCCAGTCGACGAGGAGCGACCACGCGCGCTCAGCCGGCGCCGCGATCTCGCGTGTTCCGACGATGACCACACCAACGAGCCTAGAAGTGTGCGCGCCCGGACGGCGCACGAATAGTTCGGCTTCGGCCGGGCGACGAGCCTTGTCGTAGATAGTTACCTCTGCTTGTCTCTTGTCGTCAGGATTTTTCGCCGGCCGGAGTCGTGGAGGAGTGCCCGTGAGAATCAGCCGTCGCAGCCTGCTGTCCGTCGTGCCCGCCGCTAGCCTGCTGCCGGTGGCCACACCGCGACCGGCGGGCGCCCGCACCCCTGCCGACACCCCCGCCGATTCCTCCACTGCCTCCTCCACTTCCGTCGCCTCCTCCACCACCGCGGCCGCCGACAGCGCGCGGCTGCTGGACAACACGCGCGGCATCTTCGCCGGCACCCCGGAGTCGAACGCCCGACCCGAGGTCGCCGCCAAGCTGGCCGGCATCGACCGGGCCGCGCGTACGCACCTCGCCGCGATGGACAACGCCGGCGACGGCGAACTCTTCGCCGGCCTGCCCCTCGGCACCAGCGATCCGAACCTCACCACGTCGTTCCGCAACCTCTCCGACATCGCGCTCGCCACCCGGACGCCGGGCAGTGGCTCCGACCTCGACGGCAACCTCGACGTGCAGCGCCGGGTGATCGACGGACTGGTCTGGCTGCACGACACCTACTACGGCGACCAGGAGAAGGGGTACTACGGCAACTGGTTCAACTGGGAGATCGGCATCTCCACCCACGTCAGCAAGGCCCTGGTGCTGCTCGCCGACCAGGTGCAGGCGTACCGCCCCGGCCTCGCCGAGACCTACGTCGCCGCCATGGACGCCTACCTCCGCAACGGCAAGGACGGCGACGTCGACCTCGACTCGCGCTTCCACACCGGCGCCAACCTGGCCGACATCACGACCAACCGGATCCTGCAGGGGGCGGTGCTCGGCGACGACGCGCGGATCGCGAAGGCGCTCGCGGACCAGCTCACCGTGTTCGCCACCATCGATCCGTACGACCTGCAGCACGGTGTCACCGACGGCTACTACGCCGACGGGTCGTTCATCCAGCACCACTCGGTCGCCTACACCGGTTCCTACGGCCGCGGCCTGCTCACCCGTGTCGTGCAGACCATCAAGATCCTCGACGGCACGACGTACGCCCGAGGTGAGGAGCTGGTCGCGGTGGTGCAGGGCTGGGTCAGGGACGGGTTCGCACCGCTGATCTTCGAGGGCTGGATGATGGAGGTCGTCAAGGGCCGTGCCGTGTCGCGGACGGGTACCGGTTATGCCGACGTCCGCACGATCGTCGAGGCGATCGTCGACCTCGCCGACTACGCCGCCGGCGGGGACGCGGCCGCACTCCAGGGCTACGTGAAGTCAATCGCGTCGACGTCGCCCGTCGCGCTGGACCCGACGAGCTTCGTGTCACCGGTCAGCGTGGCCCGCTACGCCGACGTCCTCGGCGATTCCGGCATCACGCCGGCGGACCTCAACCCGCCGGCGCGGACCGTGGCGTTCAACGCGATGGACCGCAACGTCCACCGGCGTCCGGGCTATGCCTTCGCGTTGGCGCGGAGCTCGGACCGGATCAGCAAGTACGAGTACATGAGCGGCGAGAATCTCCTGCCGTGGTTCCAGGGCGACGGCGCCTACTACCTCTACCTGGCCGGGCAGGACCAGACCCAGGCGTACGGGATCGACTACTTCTCGACGGTCTCGCCCTACGCGCTGGCAGGCGTCACCGCGCCGGTGGAGCAGCGGAGGACGATTCCGGAGCTCTACGGCACGCCGTACTACGACAACCCCGACCACCCGTTGAACTTCACCTCGTCGTCGGAGTCGCAGAACACCTACGTCTACTTCCCGCGCGGGACCAACCGGCACTGCGGCGGCGCCACCCTCGATGCGTACGGCGTGGCCGGGATGGTGCAGTCCGACGACGTTGCGTACGTCGACAAGCAGAGCGGCATCCTGCCGGACGACTTCGTGGTCTACCAGAACGCCACGGCCACCAAGTCGTGGTTCATGCTGGACGACGAGATCGTGGTGTTGGCCGCGAACGTCGGCGACCCGGCCGGCCGCGCGGTGACGACGAGCGTCGACGCCCGGACCGCGGCGCCGTCGGACGAGATCGCGATCAGTGGCGCGCTGCGGGACGGCGGCGCCTGGTCGGGCCCGGGCACGGGAGCGCTGGCGTGGTTGCGTTACGCCAACGCGAGCGAGGGCACCGCGGTCGGGTACGTCTTCCTCGCGCCGCGTCACGTGGCGGTCGGGCTGGAGACCGTGACCCGTAGTCGCCGAGTCGTGCGTACGTCCAACCCGGACACGCAGGTGACCCGGCAGGTCCTCGGCGTCTCGATCGACCAGCCCGCCGGTGCCGCGCCGTCGTCGCTGGCGTACGCCCTCGTGCCCAATGCCGGCGAGGGCCAGCTGAGGTCGTACGCCGACGGGCCGCTCACCGTGCTGGCCAACAGCCGGAGCGTCCAGGCGATCCAGCACACGGGGCTCGGGCTGACCGCCGCCAACGTGTTCGCCGACGGTCGGCATGAGGCGGCCGGGATGAGCATCGACGGACCGGCCTCGGTGATCATGCAGACGCGGCAGGGTGGCGAGATAAGGGTCGCCGCGTCCGACCCGACGATGGAGCGGGCGACGGTGAGCGTCCTGCTCCGCGGCGCCCCGCTGACGGTGGTGTCGGCGGACGACGGGGTGCGGGTGCGGCGCGTCGCCGGCGGTACGTGGGTGGAGTGCGACACCCGCCATGCGTACGGTCACAGCTTCAGAGTCACCCTCCGCCGCTAGAACACGAGACGTTGGCCCCCGCCCACCCGGACCGGCTGGCGACCGCATCGGTCAATGTGCTACTCCACCATGGCGTGGCGGACTACAGTGGCCGCACGTCGTGCAGGAGTGGATCTTGAGGAGCTCACATGGTCAAGAAGGCCGTCACTCTCGCGGTTTCCGTTCTCGCCCTTCTCGCCCTCTCGTGGAGTCCCGCCGCTGCGATCACCGACGGTGAGCTCGACGGCGACGGCCATCCGTACGTCGGTCTGATGGTGGCGCATGACGCCCAAGGCAATCCCCTGTGGCGCTGCAGCGGCACGCTCCTGTCGGCAACGCTCTTCCTGACGGCCGGCCACTGCACCGAGTCTCCCGCCGCCCACGCGGAGATCTGGTTCGATGCCGACGTCGAGTCCGGCATCCCCGCCAACGGCTACCCCGACAAGGGTGATGTTGGTGGCACGACATACACCCATCCCAGCTACGATCCGGACGCCTTCTATCGGTTCGACCTCGGCGTGGTGGTGCTGAGCCAGCCGATGAAGATGAGTACGTACGGTTCGCTGCCCAAGCAGGACGTCCTTGACGCGATGGCCTCCAGGCGCGGCGCCCAGGACGTCACGTTCACCGCGGTCGGCTACGGGCTCCAGGAGAGTTTCCCCGACCAGGCCTCGTTCCTCGCCAACAACCAGCGCGTACGTATGGTCGCCCGTCCGCATCTCCTGCAGATCAACACCGGTTTCACCGGGGACTACTCCATCCTCCTGTCCAACAACGCGAACACCGGCGGAACGTGCTTCGGTGACTCGGGCGGCCCCAACTTCATCGGCAACTCCAGTGTCGTCGGTGGAGTCACCTCCTTCGGCATCAACGGCAACTGCGCGGGTACCGGCGGGGTGTACCGCGTCGACCGTGCCGACGACCTCACCTGGCTCCAGTCCGCGTTCGGCAGCCACCTCCGTTAGCCGCCGGCCCGTCAGTTCGTCAGGTTGTCCTTGACGATCTTGTTTCCTCGTCCCCTGTCGACGATCTGGCCGGTGGCGTTGTCGCGCACGATGTTGTGGGTGACGATGTAGTTGCGTACACCTGGTCCGATGTGGATGCCCTCGCCGAGTTGCCGGTTCGGTTCACCCTCGGGGGAGCCGTTGTCCGACACGATGTTCGCGTTGATGATCGCCTCACTGACCTGGTCGCCCAGCAGCGCGATCCCATGTCCGCCGTTCTTGCCGAGTCCGTTGTAGAGGACGTTGCTTCCGGTGATGATCCACTTCCCGGAGCCGGCTGCAATTCCGGAGCCGTACGCATTGAAGATCCGGCACCCGTCCACGATGACGGTGTTCAGCCCTCGGCGGTTCGGTGCGGCGGCGTCGGGGTCGCTGCGGTAGTTGATGTTGTTGCCGTGCGGGAATCCGTCGCTTGGTGGCGGATCCGGTGTTCCGAAGACGTTCCGGCCGCTGGCTGAGACCCAGGTGTTGTTGAGGTGGAGCAATGCCACACTGCCCGCGGAAACGTCGAGACCGTGCCCGCTCGCGCTGTCGATGAAGCATTGGTTGAAGAAGATCTCCCGGTTGATGGTGCCGCTAAGTGCGTCGTCGATCAGAACGTTGGTCTCGTTGACGATGACGTCGACATCCTCCAAGACGATGCCGCCAGAGCTTCGACCGATGTGCACACCGACGCTGCCCTTCTCGAGATCGGCGATGACCCGCGAACCACCGATGAGCCAGAACCCCGCACCGTAGCTCTGGTTGGGCTTTCCGTGCAGTGTCACACCTGCGTGGTGCGCGATCGCCATGACGTTGGAGAGTACGCAGGTGTCGAAGAACCGGAAGTAGAACGCGTCGTGCAACGGGCCGGGACCGACTTCCTGCGGTGCGGCCTTCACGTCGTCGATGCGGTAACGCTCGGCGTGTTCGCAGAAGATGCCGGCACCCGAGACCTTGCGCACCGCCGCCGTCACCGCGAAGTGTTCGAAAAAAACGTTCCGTACTGGCGTGCTCGGGTCGGGCGTACCAGCGTAGATGATGTGTCCCTCAGCAGCGGCGCCTTGGATGACGCTGCCGGCACCGATGCCGACGAGTCCCACGTTGGACTTCTCGATCCGCAGCGTACGGCCGACGCGATACAGACCCGAAGGGAGGAAGACGACGGCCCCGCCACCCTGCGGAAGGCCGTCGGCGGAGGCGGACGCCGCGTCGATGGCGTCCTGGATAGCAGGTTGGTCGTCGGCGTTCCCGTCGCCGGTGGCGCCGAAGTCGCGGACGTCGTAGTAGGACCGCAGTCGTTGCTCGGGTGCCGCGAGGGCCGGGCGTGGGGCCATGGCTCCGGCGGCGCCAAGCCCGGCCGCCATGCCGGCGGCCACGCCAGCTCCGGTGAGGATGCCCCGTCGGGTGGTGCGGTCAGGTGGGTCGCCAACGGTGTGACGGGAGTGCGTTCGCCGAGACATGGGTGGGCCTTTCACGGTGGCGGCGGACATCCTGTGGAGGGTGAAGGAGGCGGACCGACCCGTCAACGCGTACCGGCCGGCGTTGGCCAGCGCTGTCCGGAACGTGCGGTGACACGGCCTACGGAGCAGGACGGCACGTGGGCGGCCCGAGAACCTCCGACAACGGACGGCCCTGTGCCTGCGCCGGTGGCTCCGTGCCAAGCAGGGCCGCGATCGTCGGGGCGATGTCGACCAGCTCCGGCGAACGCGGCGCGACCTGACGACAGAAGCCGGTGCCGGAGACCACGAGTGGCACCTCGATCTCGGCCAGGCTGGCGTGCGAGCCCTGTTCCTTGCCTTCTGGAAGGTCGCCTGTCGCGAACGCCCAGGGCGGCTTCGCCTCGATCACGAGGTCGCCCTCCTTCTCGCTGGCGTGCAAGGCTCGGAGGTCGTCGCGGTCGAGGACACGTTCGACTTCGGGCAGGGCCTGCAGGGCTTGGACGATCGCCGTCCGTGCTTCGTCGGTGGCGGCGGCGCCACGCAGCGCGACCGTGCCGGTGCGGATGAACGGGACGATGATCACGTCGGTCTCAGGCCTCGGCGACGTACCGGAGGGGACGATCTCCGGCTGGTGTCCGAGCTCAGCGATGGCCTGCAGGACCTGGGGTTGCAGCGTCCGCGTCCACTCGGTCATGCCGTGGTCGGAGGTCAGGATGAACGCGGTCTCGCCGTAGATGCCGACGTCCTTGGTGGCCTGGACGAGGCGGCCGAGTTGGCGGTCCATCTCGGTGAGGAGGGGCGGGAGATTCGGCGAGTTCGGGCCCTCGTTGTGGCCGAGGCTGTCGACGTCACTGCAGTAGACGGCGAGGAAGTCGGGGATCTTCGGCACGGTGACCGGAGCACCGTTGGAGTCGACCGGCTGGCGGTGCAGGATGGCACTCGCCGCGTCGACCCTGGCCGCACACGACCCACCAGGTTGGACGTAGAGATGCTCTTGGTCGCCGTAGGTCGCGCCGAAGTTCTGCACCATGTACCACTGCACTGAGGCGAACGTCCTGCCTTCGGCGGCGAGCCGCTGCGCGATCGTCTCGGCGGCGAGGAACCTGCTCTGACCTTGGACGCGGTTGGTCTGTGGGTCGTAGACGTACGCGACGTTGCCGTGGGTCTCCGGATAGGCGCCGGTGGACATCGATGCCCGGGATGGATTGGAGATGGTCTTGTAGGTCCCGCGGGCGATCGAGAGGCTGCCTCGGTTGATGAGCGCGTCGAGGTGGGGCATGGGTGCCTGACCGATGTAGTCGGGATCGAATCCGTCCCAGTCGATGAGGACCACGTGCTTGGGGTGCGGTACGCGGACGCCGTCGGCGGAGGTCGATGGTGGTACCGCGACGAAGGCGGTGAGCGCGGCGAGCGCGGCGATGATGCCGAGCAGGGATTTACGCACGCCACGACGGATGAGCGGACGGCGGAGACGGCGCGCCACCTTGGTCGTGGGGCGTGGAGTGGACCGTGACATGGGGCAGCCTCCAGCTGAGAGTCCGTACGCAAAGACCCCGCGACGCCCAGATCCCGACCGGGCGTGCTGGACGGTAGGTGAGGGTGATCAGGCGGTCAAGGAAGCTGGCCCAGTACGGACGCAAAGTCCCGTGCCTCGGTCCGGGCCGTCGTCTCGTCCGACCAGTGCAAGACGAAGAACCGCGCGCTCCTACGTACGAAGCCTGTTGTTGCGTTGGGGTTGCCTTGTCTTGTCGATCCATTCGGGTGGGATGAATTCCGGCTGCCCGTCGTCGGCGACGCGTATCTGCCAGGCTCCTTGGTGGATGAGGCGGTGGTGGTGGCCGCACAGGAGGACGCCGTTGTCGACGGTGGTGGGTCCGCCTTGGAGCCAGGCGATGATGTGGTGGCCTTCGCACCAGGCGGGTGGTCGGTCGCAGCCTGGGAAGGCGCAGCCGCGGTCTCGGAGTTCCAGCAGGCGGCGGGTCTTGCCGACGAACAGGCGAATGCCGTCAGTCAGCGCTTCGTCACCGTTGAGCGTGCCCCAGAGGCTGACCTTCGCGTCGCACGCCATGCGTTGGGCGGTACGAGCAGAAATCGGGGTGCCCGTGCGGAGCAGGGTGGCGTGGCCGGTGCCGTCCGCCAGGTTGGTGTCGGTGATGGTGATGACGAGGTGGGGTCTCTCGCCAGCGTGGGTGGGTGATTCGCCGGAGTCGAGATAGCGACGAAGTAGTTCGTGGAAACCGTCGCCGAGGCGTTGGCTGGCGGTGCGGGTATCGGGTCCGTCGGCGTCGGTGGGTCGCGGTTTGGCCAATGGCTCGATCGCGGTGCGGAGCATGTCGGCCGTTTCGGCGTCGAGTTTTCCGCGGAGGAAGCTCGAGGTCGAGTAGGGGTCGTCGTGGATCGACAGTTCTCGTTGGCGGGCTGCCCTGGCTTCGTCGTCGGCGAGCTTCTTTGCCAGGATCCGGTCGGCGAGATCTGGGTCGACTGTGTCGAGAATGGTGGTGCCGATCCGGGTGAGATCCTGGGGGTGGAAGACCCGGGCGTGGTCGAGCATGGCCCGTTCGGCGTCGAACCGGACGTCCGGCCCGGCCTCGTAGGGCAGGTTGCGGATCGTCTGGGCGATCGCGTCGGCGGCCTCGACGTCGATGTCACCGGCGTTCAGAGCGGTATGGGTCATCGCCAGTGTGGTGTCCAGATCGCGGGCGAGTTTCACGCGTCGGCTGGCCTTGCCGGGACGGATCCGCAGCAGCCCGGACAGCCAGGTGGCGGTCGAGGTGGCGCCGGCGGTCCTGCCCAGATCGCGCCGGTCGACCTCGCGCACCGCCGCCAGGGACGCGGCTTCAGCTTGGGCGAGCAGACCCTGCAGATCGACAAGTAGATCGACCAACTCGTCCTTGGCCATCGACCACAACACCGGCGGCAACTCCTCGCCAAGCCGGGCACGCATCCGAGACACCAGCACCGACAACCCGTGTCGCGGCGCCTCTGCACCGAAGCCCTCTGCACCGAAGCCCTCTGCACCGAAGCCAGCACCAGTCGAGCCGCAGCCCGCCTCACCGAAGCCTGAGGCACCCGCCCCGGCAGCGGTGCCGTCAGGGCCTGCCTCTGTGGCGGTGGCGGTGCCGCGGGTCGCGGTCGTGGTGGCCGTTTCCATGATCCCAAACCTAGACCACCGACAGCCCAATCCCGGAATCCCTGTAAAACAAGGACTGTCCCATGATCATGAAGGGGGAGAGGCGCTATACGCCCGAGAACCTTCATGATCACGATCATGATCACGGGAAGGAGTGCGCGCAGGAATGCGGGCCCACCGCCGCCGCGGACAACCGCTACCGCGCACAACTGCCACCGCGGACATCGCCCGACATCGTGGCTCTGAGGAGAGGGCCGTTCTCGTGACATACTTGGCGGTCGTGTCAGAGGCTCCGTGGTACGCACAGTCCCTGTACAGCATCCGGTTCGAGTGGGGTCCGGCGGGTGCGGAGCGGATCCGCCAGGGCTGCGCCTGTGTCGTGGTCGTCGACGTCCTCTCCTTCACCACGGCAGTCACCGTTGTCGTCGAGGCGGGGACGCGGGTGTTCCCTTACGCGTGGCGTGACGAGACGGCCGCCACCTTCGCGAAGGACAAGGGTGCCCGGCTGGCCGTCGGCCGCAAGGCGGTGTCGGAGGAGTCCCCGTGGTCGCTGTCTCCCGCCGCGCTTCGCCGTGCCCCGACTGTCGACCGCCTGGTGCTTCCCTCGCCCAACGGATCCACGATCTCGGCGGCGGCTGCCAGTGCCGGCGCGACAGTCGTGGCCGGGAGCCTACGCAACGCGCGCGCCACCGGACGCTGGCTCTCCGCGAACGGGTTCGGGTCACCCGAACGCCCGGTCGCCGTGATCGCCTCCGGTGAGCGCTGGCCGGACGGATCCCTCCGACCAGCGGTCGAGGATCTCCTCGGTGCCGGAGCTGTCATCGCCGCCCTCGTCGACGCCGGGCGCGACGGCCTGTCCCCGGAGGCGCTCAACGCGCATGCCAGCTTCCGTACGACGGCCGATGTCGGGTCCGCGGTCGCCGACTGCGCGTCGGGCCGGGAGCTCATCGCGTACGGATTCGCCGAAGACGTGGCCGTCGCCACTGAGATCGACGGCTCGGGCACCGTCCCTGTCCTCACCGACGAGGCGTTCGTCGCGGCCACCTGATCCACGCGCACCTTGCGGGCACGAACTCATGGCGTACGAAAGAACTCCACGCCACAGAAGCGATTGGCGTAGGTCAGCCGGGCGCCCTCGCAGCAGCCGAGCGGCCGGCCCCACCGGCGGTGATCGGCGTCGGGGAAGCAGGCGACCAGCCCGTACTCCAGGTCGCCGGAGTGCCCGATGACGAGTGCGGCCTGGTCGTGTGACAACGGCGTCAGCAGGTCACGCCAGACGGCGGCGAGCGCGTGGGCATAGCGGTAGCTCGCCCCGCCTTGTCCGATCAGTGCGGCCAACGCGGCGAACGGATGATCAGCCTGCCACCACTGCGACTCCGCCGACTCGGCGTGGAGACCTTCCTCGTCCGAAGCAAGGGTGACCACCTCCTGGTCGACCGCGAAGCCCATCGCGAGGGCAGTCTCCCGTGCCCTCGGGACCACGGAGGTGGCGACGACCGCGAACGGGCCCATGGACTCGCCGAGCCTGCGGGCCAGGTCCACCCCCTGCTGCGAGAGCTGCGAACCGCCGGTGTTCTTGCGCAGACTGTGGCGTCGGATCTCCAGAATCGTCACAACCGCACAGGCTACTGGTGCCGTTCTCCGTTCGCGCCGGTTTGTCGGCCCGGTGCCAGGTAGCTGCTGGCCTGCCGGTCGGCCATGTGACGGTGGAGCCGTCCATCGCCGGCAAGGCGTCGCGCCATCCGTAATCCGGTCGACCGCAGCCCTGCGGAATCCCTATGCTGGTGGGCATGTTCGCCCCGGTCGGCTTCCTGACGCTCGCAGCCAAGACGCTGCTGAGCGCGCTGCCGGCTGCCTGCGCGGCGTGCGCGCCGGTCGACGGCGCCCGAAGCTGACCCCTCTCCGTCCCCTCCGGAGAACCAGCGGAGAGGGGTGGACCAGAGCACGGGCCCGGGTCGGATCACCGACCAGGCGACTCGATCCGGATCAACCGGCCGCCTCAAACAAACGGGCCGTACTCCGTGGTTCTCACGTTCCCGCACACTCGCGAGCGCGAGCCCGGGAATTCCCTCGTAGGTGAGGACGAAACACCCATGGCCAAGCAGTTGTACGCACGCAGCAAGCCGCACCTCAACATCGGGACGATGGGGCACGTCGACCATGGCAAGACGACGTTGACAGCCGCCATCACCAAGGTGCTGGCCGACCGCGGGCTCTCCCGTGCGGTGCCGTTCGAGCAGATCGACCGTACCCGCGAGGAGCGCGACCGCGGCATCACGATCACCATCACGCACGTGGAGTACGAGACCGCGACCCGGCACTACGCGCATGTCGACATGCCGGGCCACGCCGACTACGTGAAGAACATGATCACCGGCGCGGCCCAGATCGACGGTGCCGTGCTGGTCGTGTCCGCGGAGGACGGTGCGATGCCGCAGACCCGCGAGCACATCGTCCTGGCCAGGCAGGTCGGCGTACGCCACATGGTGGTGGCGCTCAACAAGGCGGACGCCGTGGAGGACACCGACCTGCTCGACCTGGTCGAGCTCGAGGTGCGCGACATGCTCACCGCGTACGGATTCCCCGGCGACGAGGTTCCTGCCGTCCGGATGTCCGGACTTCTTGCCCTGCAAGGAGATCCGTACTGGATCGCCCGCATCGACGACCTGCTCGACGCGATCGACTCGTACGTGCCGGTGCCGCCGCGCGTTCTGGACAAGCCGTTCCAGTTGCCGATCGAGAACGTGCTCACCATCACCGGGCGCGGGACGGTCGTGACCGGTGTGGTGGCGCAGGGTGCGGTCCGTGTCGGTGAGGCGGTCGAGGTGGTCGGCCTGGTCGACGAGCCGTTGACCAGTGTCGTGACCGGGCTGGAGACGTTCGGTCAGGCGATGGACCACGCGGAGGCCGGCGACAACACGGCGATGCTCCTGCGGGGGATCAAGCGTGAGCAGGTCCGCCGCGGGCAGGTCGTCAGCGCACCCGGCTCGATCCGGCCGCACACGCAGTTCCGGGCCCGGGTCCGGGTGCTGACGGCGGACGAGGGTGGGCGGCGCAAGCCGTTCTTTCACGGCTACCAGCCGCAGTTCCACTTTCGTACGACCGACACGGTGGGAACGATCCTGCTCGGCGAGGGCCGGATGGCTCTGCCCGGCGACACGGTCGACATGACCGTCGAACTCGGCAAGCCGATCGCACTCGCCGCCGGCCTCGGCTTCGCGATCCGCGAAGGTGGCCGTACGGTCGGCGCCGGAACCGTCGTCGACCTGGATTGAAGCAGCCGGATTGGAAGGGTCAGAAGGCGTACGGGCGTACGGCTCTGGCGCTTCGCAACGCGTGTGCCCACCAGGTCACCTGGTCGAGCAGGATGGTGGCGGCCAGATTGACCTGGTGGGCATCGCGTGGGTTCCCTGCCTCGTCGAAGCACCGCCGCCCTCCGTGGAAGCTCACCGTGTCCCGGACCGTCACCGCGTGCAGCTCGGCGAAGACGACGCGAAGGGGTTCGACCGCACGCAGGCCACCGGACAGTCCGCCGTAGCTGACGAAGCCGACGGGTTTGGCCTTCCACTGCGTACGCACGCTGTCGATCGCATGCTTCAGCGGGCCGGGAAAACTGTGGTTGTACTCCGGTGTGACGACCACGAACGCATCCGCGACGCCGATGCGGTCCGCGAAGCCGGCGCTGGGAATCGGCGTGTCGGCGAGGTCGATGACGTCCACGGTCAGGTCGTCGCGTTGCTTGGCGCGGCCGACGAACCAGGTAGCTACGACGGGTCCGAACCGTACCTCGCGGACGCTGCCCACGATCACCGCGAGCTGGACGGGTTCCTCGGACGTCACTGCGTACTCCTCGGGTGAAGGTTCGCGGTCGTGGAGGGCGTGTTCAGGCTACGGGTGAAGCGTCCGCTTCCACGCTCTGCGCGGCCGCGGTGACGGGATCGGTCACGTGGCGGGGTACCACGCAGAGGGCGACGAGCCCACCGAACGCGATCACCGCGAGGACCACGACACCGGAACGAAAACCGGCGATGCCGCCTCCGGCGAGTGTCCAGCACAGCGCAGCGACCGCTGGCCCGACGGTGGTGGCGACGGTGCGCGCCGTCATCGCGAGGCCGCCGGCGGTTCCCGCCATCCCGGCCGGTGTGGCGGCCAGGATCGCCGCGTTGATCGGTGTGTTGAACAACGCGGCACCGGCACCGAGCACGGCGAGGCGCCAGGCGAGATCCACCAGACCTGCCTCTGTTCCCACCGTGACCATGGTGATCATCCCGGCCACCATGACGGCACTGCCGACTCTGGCGACCAGCATCGTGCCGTACCTGTCGGAAAGCATGCCCGCGACGGGGGAGATCGGTGCCATGACACCCACGAAGAACAGCAGCGCGATCCCGGTCAGCTCCGGGCTTCCCGCCAACACATCGGCGATGAGGTACGGCAGCAGGAACACGATCAGCCCCATCGTGAGGCTCATGCACAACAGCGCGATGAGTGCCGCGGCGAACGTACGCCCGCGTACCAACGTGAGCACCGGGCGGGCCGAAGGCAGGCGTGCCCACCGCGTGCCCAGCGCCAGCGCCGCGAGGGTGAGCCCACCGGCGACGACCGGGCGATCGTCCACCTGGTCGAAGGCGAGCAGGACGGCGGTGACGGCACCGCCGAGCAGCACCGCCTCGTGGAGCAACGTGAGGCGTGGCAACGGAAGGCCGCGACCAGGGCCGCTTCGTACCGTTCGGAACGCGAGCCACACAACGACGAACAGCAGCGGGATCTTCATCACGAAGACCTCGCGCCAGCTGAACGCACCGGCGACCAGTCCACCCAGGGGGACCCCGGCCATGCCGCCGAGCGTCATGATCGTGACGATGGCGCCGAACGCACGGCCGCGTTGTTCTTCGCGGACGCTGCCGAGGACGATGGGCATGTAGACGGCGACGACCAGCCCGGCCGCCATCCCCTGCAGCACTCGCGCGGCGAGCAGGATCCAGAACGCCGGTGCGACCGCACCCAGCACACTGGCCAGACCCACGCCGGCCATCGAGAGCAGGAACGTCGCCCGGACGTCGGCCCCATCGACCCACCGGCCGACGGGAATGGCGATCGCCGCCATCGGCAGGGCGTACGCCAGGAGCACCCAGGCGGTCGCGGCCGGACCGACGCCGAGATCCCGGCCAAGACCCGGCAGCGTGACGGCGGCGATGGTCATCTCGGAAGTGACCACCAGCATGGCCAACCCGAGGGCCGTGACCGGTCCCCAGCGCGTGCGTTCCACACCTGCGCTCATGTGCGTTCTGTCCCTTCGCCGCTGACCCGTGTTGGCGGCGTCTTCGGTGCGCCAGTGCGCCCCTTTCGGCCGTCCTCGACGACCGTAGGACCTCAACAAATGTTGAGGTCAAGTCGTCGGGTGGATGTCCTCTCCGGCCAGCGCCTGGGGAGATTCCCGTCCGGCGACCGACGCCGCACGAAGGTGCTTTTCCCAGCGACCACCGCTGCACAGAAAGGTGCTGTACGATCATCGCCAGCGGGCCCGGGAGTGACTTATCCGAAGTGCCGGTGCAGGGTGTGAAGCCGGCCGCGCTGGACGTTGAAGCCGCCCCACGTGTCCACCGGGCCCGCGCCACATTTTCCTTGCTGCGTAGGGCGTTTCCTGCCGACGCCGGCTCCTGTGCACCGACCTTCCGTGCACGAACGTTCTTCTCCGCACGAACACCCTGCGAGCGGCCCGGACCTTGCGCGCTCGATCGACGATGACGGCCGGAGAACGTCCGATCGGCGAATTCCGTGAACCCGCGTGCGCTGAGCGGGTGAGAGGAGGTGAACCCCTCCCGCACCACCCGTTGCTCACGTGATGCTCACCAGGATGGAGCCCCGGCATGACCGCAGCGCTCGCCGCCGACGACCGGACGAACGAGTCGAGCGATGCTGTCCTGATCGAGCGTTCCTGGCGTGAGCCGGAGTTGTTCGCCGCGCTCTTCGACCGGCACGGCGGCCCGATCCACCGGTACGTCAGCCGGCGCCTGGGGGCGTCGGCCGCCGACGATGTGGTGGGCGACACCTTCCTCGCGGCGTTCCGACGGCGAAGACGGTACGACCTCACCCGACCCGATGCGCTGCCTTGGCTCTACGGCATCGCGTCGAACCTGGTGGGGCGGCACCGACGCGCGGAGGTCCGCGCCTACCGGGCCCTCGCCCGCACCGGCGTCGATCCCGTGGTGGATTCGTACGCCGAACAGGTCGAGGCCCGCGTCACCGCTCAGGGGATGCACCGCGACCTCGCGGCAGCGCTCGCCCGGCTGGCCAAACGCGACCGTGACGTCCTGCTGCTGTACGCGTGGGCGGAGCTGTCGTACGCCGACATCGCGACGGCGTTGGGCATTCCCACCGGCACGGTGCGGTCGCGGCTGAACCGGGCCCGAAGGAAAGTACGTGAGGCGCTGGGCGGGACAGATCCGACCATCATCGACGAGGAGTCCGGCAATGGATGATCTCCAGGTCCTGCGCGAGCTGCGGGAAACCGTCCCCCCGCCCACCCAGGGTGGGCTCGCCGGCATCCGGCGGCGTCTGGTCGCCGGCATGGTGCCACCGCGTCGCCGCCCTGGCTGGCGGCTGGCGGTGACGGTCGGCCTGGCACTGGCACTGGCGGCGGGCGTCACGGTCGCCGACACGCTGCGCAGTTCGCCGTCCCAGGTCGCCGACGCCGCCGTCTTCCTGCGCCAGGCCGCGGCCGTCGTGGACGACGATGTGCCACAGGTCGAACGCACGCGTCCGAACGCATGGCTCTACACGAAGCGGCTGAACACCTGGCCGGGCGGCGAGCCGGACGAGCAGGTCGAGCGATGGTGGCGCTTCGACGGCAGGCAGACCGTCACCTTCGTACCCCAGTGCGAGAAGTGCCCGGACGGCCTCCTGTCCTCACCGCTGGAACCTCGCGGCAAGCACGGCGGTCACGGCGAGGAGCGCACGCTGTCTCCGCAGCGGATCTGGCACCACCACGAGTCGCTGCCGCGCGATCCGGCCCGGCTGCTGGACGAGCTTCGCCGGCTGGGCGTGTGGGCCAGCTTCGGCGACCTCGACCCCGACCAGACCGCCGACGGCCAGGCGTTCTGGGTGGCGAGAGACCTGCTCGGTGCCGGCGGACTCCTACCGCCACCCGACCTGCAGGCCGCGCTGTTCCGCGCGCTCGCGCGGATCCCGGAGGTCCAGGTCACCGTCGACGGAGAAGACCCGGCCGGGCGCGCAGCGGTGACGATCAGCTACCGGCCGTCGACCCAGCCGCCGGGCCAGAACTTCGAGGGGTACGAGTTCTTCGTCGACCCGGAGACGTACGGGTATCTCGGGGAACGCGGTCACGACGGAAGCGGATCCGCCCTCCTCGAGTCCGCTCTCACCGACCGGGCCGGAGAACGGCCGTAGTGGGACAGGCACACGCGAGCTGGGCAAGGTCCGTAACCGAAGAGGGTCCGTCAGGAGGTGCCTGCCGGGTGCGGGTCGCCGAGGTACGGGAACCTGTCCAGGGTGTCGGTGTGGGGCGTCAGGCCGGTGGGCGGCGCCTCGTTCTTGGTGAGGAACGCGACGCGGATGTCGATGACGTCTTCGGTGAATGTCCGGCCGTTGGGGTACGCGGCTGGCTTGGCCGGGTCGAAGTGCAGCACGTCCGGCAGGAGGCCGTGCTCGTCGAGCGCGGTGATCGCCTCCTCGCGTGAGTAGTCGCCAGTGTGGCCCAACAGGTGGACGAACTGGTCCGTCCACCTGGCCCGGTCGTTGACCGGTTCGCTGGCGTTGTACTCCTCCTTCGTGTCGTCGGTGTTGAAGAAGCTGCTCATTGACGGGTGTCCCGCCCGGTCCGCGCGGACGAGTTCGCCGTCGCGTAGGACGCTGCACCTGCCCCAGATGTGCAGCTCGGGCTTTGGCGCCAGCTCCGCGGTCGGCAGTTCGATGGCCATGGAAAAGACGTTCGCCGTGCTGTTGGAGTCGACGCCGGTCCACGGGGACTTCCCGCCCAGGTGCGGTGCGGTGAAATTCCTGTTGCCGCTGGTGTCGAACAGATTCTTGATTCCGTCGAAGTCGAAGAAGAAGGCGTCACTGCGGCTACCAGCGGCCACCTTGTAGTCGCCGCTGCTGACCACGTTCGCCCGAGGGCCGAAGGAGACGGCAGCGTCGGACACGATCTTGGTGCCGGCCGCCTCGGGCCTGCGGGAGTCCGCACCGGAGCCCATGAAGACGCTGTAGGTCTGCGAACCGTTGGATGCCGGCGGGCTGAAGACCCAGCTGAAGGCGACGTCGGTCAGGTAGTCGCCGTCGTTGTCGACGTTCAGGCGGTATATGGCGTCGGGGTGCAGGGCATCTGCGCGCGGATTGGCGTTGAGGATGAGGACGGTCCGGCTCGGATCGTCGGGTGCCGCGAACGCGTACAGGTCGCACAGATCGAGCCGCTGGTCGCCAAGTGGCGGCCCGAGGCTGAGGCCGGTGAAGTGGTTGGACACGTCTGGCCCTTACCATCGCCCGCCCGCCGAAAAACCGCCGAACACTGGAACGCTCGAACGGGCGTACTGCTGACGCGTGAGCGGTCGGAGTCACCTACCCGCCAACGGTCTCAGCGCACCAGTCAGGGCCTCGGCGAGAACGCGAGCGGTCGAGCCGTCCGGTTCGCCGTGGTCGGGATTGAACTCGGCGAACGTCATACCCGCGAAGCCCGGGTGCGCCACGATCTCGGAAAGGGCCGTCATCGCCTCGGCCGTCGTCAGCCCCTTGTTGTACAGCGGTACGTCGGCGACGGGAAGGTCGTAGAAGTCGATCACGTCGACGTCGAAGTGCACCACGAAGCGATCCGCGGCGAGGGCCGCCAGCGCGCGGCGTGCGGTCTTTCGGGGATTGGCCCTGACGTCCCCAGCGGGGAACCGAGGGCTCGGGACCAGGCCGTCCCGGTCCTCCTCCGGCTCGCCGTATCCGAAGAAGCACAACCGTTCCGGGCTCAGCAGCGGACGCCGAGGTCCAAAGTCGGCCAGGGCGGAAGCCATGCCCGGCCGATCGAGCAGGTGGCCGACTCCGAGCCCGTCCAGCACGCCCTCAGGGTTGTCCGGGTCGTTGGACAGGTCCTGACCCTCCGTCGAAGTACAGCAACGCCACGTCCTCGTCGTACGCCACCGCGGCACTGTAGAGCGCGATCGCCAGCGTGCACTCCCCGCCAAGCACGAGCGGGATCTGGCCGGCCTCGGCGATCCGGGAGATCTGCGCTCGGGCGTCGGACAGGACCTCCAGGACCCGGCTCAGGTTGTGCGGCCGTTGCTCGGTCGGGTGTGGCCGCCACCGCACGACCGGGCGGTCGCCGTGGTCCTCCAGCTCGAGCCCGGCCTCGCGCAGCAGGCGGATCAGACCGGCGTCGCGCAACGCCGCCGGCGCCTTCTCCTGCCCAGGCCAGTGCGCCGCCGCACTCGACGGAACGCCGAGCAGTCCCAGTGTTGTCGTACCCAGAGGGTTGTCCTCGCTCATGAGTACGACCATAGGAGCAATTCCGGACGCTTTTCTTCCGGATCGCAACGAGCGTCGGGTCACGGCCGAGGGCGACGGCTCCCACTGCGCGGTCACGCGGTCACGCGGTCACGCCGGTCACGCCGGTCACGTGAAAGATCAGGGCAAGGGAGCCGCCCAGAGCTCTCCATGAGCGCCGCCAGCCCGGGTCAGGTTTCGGACACACCGGTTCCCGGTTCGACTGCTAGCGTCGAGCCGAGACGACGGGAGCAGGTGAGTGATGGAGTCGACCGGAATCGGCATCGTCGGGTGCGGCAATGTCAGCCGGATGTATCTGCCCATTCTCGCAAGGATTCCCGACGTCGACGTGGTGGCGGTCGCCGACGTCGACGCGGCCCGCGCGCAGCAGACGGTGGAGGAGTTCGACCTGCCGAGGGCGATGTCAGCGGAGGAGTTGATCGCCGACCCAGCCGTCGACGTCGTACTCAACCTCACGCCCATCGTCGTGCACACCGACGTGAGCAAGGCGGCCTTGACAGCGGGCAAGCACGTGTACTCGGAGAAGCCACTCGCCACCAGTGTGGTCGCCGCACGCGAACTCGTCGACGAGGCACGCAGGCGTGGGTTGGCGTTCGGCTGCGCCCCTGACACCTTGCTGGGTTCGGGTTTCGAGGCCGCGCGGGAGGTCGTCGCGAGCGGAGCGATCGGGCGTCCGCTGGCAGCGTCGGCGGCGATGTTCCGCAGCGCGATGACCCGGGCGAGCTTCTACAGCGAAGGTGCGACGCCGATCTTCGACATGGCGCCGTACTATCTCAGCGCTCTGGTGAATGTCTTCGGCCCCGCGGTGCGGATCAGCGGGCTCACGCGAACTCTGTCCGCAGGCGAGACCCCGGTGGAGCCGCCGGCCGGTGGTTCGATCGCATCGTCGGGAGTCATCGAGTTCGCCTCCGGGGTGCTGGCGAACGTCACACTGGTCTGGGGAAGCGACCACCGGCACGAGGTGCCGGCGTTCACCGTCTATGGCAGCACCGGCGTGGTCGACTTTCCCAATCCGAACAACTTCGGCGATCCGGCGTACGTCCGTCAGCACGGCGAGGAGTCGCGGACGGAGATCCCCGGCAGCCGTCAACCGGAAAGCTGGCCACGCAACCTGCGTGGTCTGGGTGTGGGGGAGATGGCCAGGGCGATCCGCGCGGGCCAGACGCCGCGGGCGGGTGCCGAGATCGCCTGCCATGTCGTGGAGATGATCGAGGGTCTGGTGACGTCGGCTCGGACCGGCAGCCGGGTGGAGCTGACGACCACGTGTACTCCCGCGCCGCCCCTGTCGGCGGAGGCTCGCGAGTCGCTTGTCGGATAAGGCGGTCCAGCGTGCCGGCGCGGCGTCGCGCCCCAGTCGGCTCGGGTCGGGTTCATCGTGAATGTGCCGAGGAGGCAGCTGATGCAGGTCAGGCTTGGATGCGGTCAGATCACCTGGCGGGGAACCGGCTCGGAGGAGGCCGTCCTCACCGACATCGCGCAGGCAGGCTACGAAGGTGCGCCGATGAGCGCCCGCGGCGGCCGGACGGCGCGCGATGTCAAGGAGTTGTACGAAAGCCACAACCTGGTTCCCGCGCCCGGCTACTTCAGCGGCAGCTTCTGGGACGAGAGCAAGCGCGACGAACACGTGGAGTCGGCGAGGCGCGTGGCGAGTATCTCCGCCGAGCTCGGCCTGACCGAGATCTACGTCGCCGACGGCGGTTTCAAGGAGCCGACCCGTTCCGGCCGCACGCGCTGGGAGGTCGCTGCCCATCCGAGTCCCGAGGATTCCTTGTCAGACGAGGATTTCGCGCGCCTGGCGGCCGGGCTCGACGCGGTGGGTCGGGCGACCCTGGAGTTCGGCGTACGCAGCTGTTTCCACAATCACGTCGGCACCTTCGTCGAGACCGAAGCCGAGATCGAGCGGTTGCTTGCCTCGGTCGATCCGGACGTGTTGTTCCTCGGTCCCGACACCGGGCACCTGGCGTGGGGAGGCGTCGACGTCGTCGAGTTCACCCGGCGCCATGCCGAACGGATCAAGACGATGCACCTGAAGGACATCGTGGAAAGCGTGTCGCAGAAGGGCAAAGCGGCCGGCTGGGACTATTCCACGTTCGAGAAGAACGCCATCTGGACCGAGATCGGCGAGGGGAGCATCGACTTCGCCGAGGTGCTGCGGATCCTCGACGGTGCAGGCTTCGAGGGCTGGCTCATCGTCGAAACGGACGTGACGCAGCTGCCCACGCCGCTCGAGAGTGCCGTCGTCAGCCGGCAGGCCCTGCGTACCCTCGGCGTCTGAGGCTCCTTCCGACCGGCCCTACCTCTGCGAATCTGGCAGAGGCGATTGGCGACGGCGCGCCACGGCGGCCTCGGTAGTCGTGGCGGCCTAGCCCCGGCAGTCGTGGCGTCCAAGTCCGCGTGCCGTCAGGTGGTCGGGGCCGCGCCGCCGCCCTGTGAATGACCACGCTGAGCATGCCTGTAACACCAGGCACCGGCGCCGCCCTGTGAATGACCACGCTGAGCATGCCTGTAACACCAGGCACCGGCGCCGCCCTGTGAATGACCACGCTGAGCATGCCTGTAACACCAGGCACGGGCGTCGACGCCTGTCCTGCGCACACAGACCTGCTCAGCATGGTCATTCACCGGGCGCAGGCATGCTCAGCGTGGTCATTCACCGGGCGCCCTCCGTCGCAAAGTCCTGCCGGCCGGCCCGGGCAAACTTCGCCCGAGGAGTCTGTCGATTTCGACGGTGCCCGCTCCTTCTCGTCGGTGAGGACCGCCGACGAGAAGGAGCGAACGATGAAGTACATGCTGTTGATCTCCGCCGAGGAAGGGCTCGAGGTGCCGCCCGAGGAGGCCGACGCCACGCCCTGGGTCGAGGAGATGGAGCGCCGCGGCGTCCGGCTGGACGGTGATCGGCTGCGTGGTGTCAGCGACGCCACGTCGGTACGGGTGCGTAAGGACGAGCTCATGGTCACCGACGGGCCGTTCGCGGAGTCGAAGGAACAGCTGGCCGGGTACGACGTGATCGAGTGCGCCGACCTCGACGAGGCGATCGAGATCGCGTCGAAGCACCCGGTCGCGACGTTCGGCACCGTCGAGGTGCGGCCTTTCTGGGAGGGTGAGTGATGGGTACGCAAGGCGACCGCGACCAGGTGGCGGACGTGAAGGTCACCGGCGCACGGACCCACGTCGACCTCACCATGCCCTTCCCCAGTCCCAGGTCTGGGATCTCATCGCCGACGTCACCCGAATCGGTGAGTGGAGCCCGGAATGCGTCCACGGAGCATGGCCCCACGGTGCCGGGCAGGTGCCGGCGCCCGCGCAGGTGCCGGCGCCCACGCGGGCGTACGCGCGGGTCGGTGCGAGGTTCGCCGGCGACAACCGGTTCGCCAACGGGAACGTCAGCACCGTGACCTGCGTGGTGACACAGGCCGAGCGCCCCCACAGGTTCGCCTGGGTGGTGCTCGACGGTGCCGAGGATCCGGACCGGCCTGGGTCGATCTGGTCGTACGAACTCACGCCGGGAGGATCGGCGGAGGAGACCCCCGCGTCCGGCACACCTTCGTCCACGGCCCGGGTGAGACCGGGGTACGCGCGGCCGTACGCCAACACCCGGAACAGGCGGAGATCGTCGACGGACGGCTCGCCCAGCTGCGCCAGCACATGACCGAGACGCTACGCGGGATGGAGAGCGCCCGATCCCGTAAGCCAGGAACGGATCTGGGCGAGATGCTCGGAGAATCCGAGTGGCTCGTCGAGCTCGGCAGCCGACTGTCGATGAACGCCACGGCCTGCTCGACGAGCCCGGCCACCCAGAGGCACGGGTACGCGGCAGACCGCCCGGACGGATGGCGGTCGGGTCAAACGGCAGCGCCCCCGGTGACCGGCAGCACCACGCCCGTCACGTAGGACGCGCGATCGCTCAGCAGCCAAGCGGCCGACTCGGCGATCTCCTCCGGCGCGGCGGCCCGGCCCATTGGCGTGCTCGAGATGATCCGGTCGATCACCCCCGGGTCATGACAATTCCACTCCTCTACCATCTCGGTGATCGTCAACCCCGGGGCGATCGCGTTGACCCGGATTCCGGCCGATGCATATGACACGGCCGCCGACTCTGTGATGCTGTTGACGGCACGCTTGGCCGCCCCGTACGCGGGCAACCCCGGGTTTCCGATCAGGCTGCCCACGCTGCTGGTGTTGACGATCGCCCCGCCGCCGCACTGGATCATCGCCTTCACCTCCGCCGACACGGCGTAGAACACGCCCTTGAGGTTGACCCGCATGACGAGGTCGAAGTCGTCCTCCGGAAAGTCCGCGACATGGTGTGGCGGCACCCCGACCCCGGCGTTGTTGAACGCGACGTCGAGCCGCCCGTGCCGCTCGACCACAGTAGCTACCGCCCGATCGATGCTCGCAGTATCGCCGAGGTCAGCGACGACGTACGAGGCCGCCAGGGATCTCCGCGGCGATGGACGTCAGGGCGCTCTCGGTACGGGCGGCGAGGACGACGGTCGCGCCCTCCCGAGCGAACAAGCGGGCCGCAGCGGCCCCGATGCCGCGGCTGGCGCCGGTGACGAGCGCGACCTTGTCCGACAGCATTCCGGATGAAGTCATACCGGCAGAATGCCACGGAGAAGAATGAACGGCCCGGCCGCGCCTTCCCGCCCGCTCGACGATCGGCCAGGCCGTGGCGTTTCGGCGACGTGTGGCGGCACGGTTCCAGCGGCAGATCTCGGGTGGCCCAACAGATGACAGGTGGACGGCGGCGCGCGTCACGGTACAAGTGCGACGGCGCGGTGAGTACGCAGCGGCCGTAGGTCCCAGCTTCTTTAGCCTCCGGGACGCGGTGATGCATCCTCAGCACCTGGACGAGCTCGCGGCGGCGTGCGGTGTGCCGTGCCGCCGGTGATGCGGCGGGCGACGTGCTGCCGGTCGAGGTCTTCGATTGGCCGGCCAGTGCCGGTGTTGCGGCACCACTCGCCTGGCTGGGCTTTGCAGTGCGGGCAGGGGCGAGAGATCACGCGTACGAGGGTGGCGAGGTCGTGGGTCGTGTAGCCGCGACCGGCGAGCGTGCCATCGAAGATCCAGTCGAGT
Organism: Actinopolymorpha sp. B11F2; assembly: GCF_040195635.1. Lineage (NCBI taxonomy): Bacteria > Bacillati > Actinomycetota > Actinomycetes > Propionibacteriales > Actinopolymorphaceae > Actinopolymorpha > Actinopolymorpha sp. B11F2. The sequence continues at coordinate 90,176 of NZ_JBEFTX010000013.1, forward strand.
TTGCCGGTGTCGACGGGCTCGATCGGGTGGCTCATCGCCCGATCACCGCCACATACGCGATGCCGACGGTCATCCAGATGGTGAACGTGGCCGCTTTCCACAGCCTGGACCGCATGGAGTCCTCCCCGTGTGTCGGGCGCGGCGACCCGCCTCCAGGCCGCCGCGCCTGTCTGTTGGATGCGACGCAGCGGCCGGGCGTGGGATGTGATGCTGGGGACATCCGACCGCCGCGTCACGGGAGAGACGCTAAAGGCGGTTCAGCAGATTTCGGGGTACTCGTTGTCCCCGGTGACGGCGAGTACCCCTAGTCGCGGAGGCTGATCCGTGACGCGATCCGCTCGACATCTTCCCGAGTCGACGGCGGCACGATCCGCAGCAGCTCACGGGTGAGCAACCTCGCCGGTGGCGAGTAGACCACGGTCTCCAGGGAGGCGTCGACGGCCTGCGCGAGCAGGTGGACAGCACCGATGTCTTCGCCGGCCAGCCGGTAGCCGCGTGCAAGTTCGAGCAGGTGGCGTGCGCGGCGTTCGGTGGAGGGGATGGACGCGGGGTCGAGGTGGGCGGCGTGTCGGCGGGCTTCGTCGCCGCGTCCCATGGCGACGGCGATCATGACGGCATAGACGTCGACAATCGCTTGGCCGACGCGCGTGTAGGGGTGGGCGTAGCCGTCGGGCAGGAGTCGTTCGGCGGCGAGCTTGGCGTCGTCCCAGTGGGACCACGCGGATTCGTCGCCGGCACGGGCGAGGGTGAGCGCGGCGCACAGTTCGAGATCGACGTAGGCGGCTGCGTAGTCGCGGTCGGAGTCGATCCGGTCGCGGACGAGTGGCATGGCGTGGCCGAGTTCGGTGATGGCGTCTTCGTTGTGTCCGATGGCGCGGACCAGGTGGGCGTAGTACCAGGATGCCCGTGCCCGGGAGAGTGGATTGTCGGCGGCTTGGGCAGCGGCGACCGCGCGGTCGGCGGACATCCAGCAGAGTTCGCGGTCGCCGTGCCAGGCGAGCCAGGCCTGGGTGAGGTGGTAGACCTCGGCGAGTAACCGGTTTGCTTCGCGGCGGTCGTCGCCGACGGCGGCGGCGGTGCGGGCGTCGCGGATCAGCTTGGGCAGCACCTTGCCGGTCTCGGTGCGCTGTTTCGCCGAGGAGTGCCAGGTCTGCCAGGCGGAGTCGAGCATTGTGCGGATGTAGTCGGTGGCCTGGGGCGAGCCGTCGTCGGGGTGGTGGAGCAGCAGGGCGCGGCGGACGTCGGGGAGTGCTTCGTGGCTGGGCCGTTCGAGGACGGTGTAGGCAACGTCGGCGCCGAAGAGTGCGGAGAGGTCTTTGATGTTGAGTGCGCGGGCTGCGCGGACGGCCATGGTGAGGGTGAGTTCGCGGCGGCCGGTCTCGATGGCCTTGACTGATTCGGGAGAGCAGCCCATGAGGCCGGCGAGTTGGGGGCGGGATCGGCCGGCGGCTTCGCGGAAGAGTCGGAGGCGGGCTCCAGGTGACATGTCGTCGGTCATGGCGGATGTCCCCTCGTGATCGCTTCACCGCAGGGTACATCTGTACCCCTCGGGTGGCTATCCCCTCACCCGCCCGGCGGGGACAGCGTTCGACGAGGGCCAACACACATGCGGCGTCGGCGGGAACTGATGAGGGTCAGCTGGCGCCGGACCGCGCGCCGCCCTTCTGGGCGCTCGTCCGATCGGGAGAGCCGGTCCACGGTCGAGCGAGCTGCCGTACGTAGTCACTGTCGGCTCGTCGGCGGCGGGTTACTGGGGCGTAGCCGGTGCCGTAGCCGTAGCCGTAGCCATACCTTCCACCGTCGCCCTTCTGCGGGCTCCGGTTGAGCAGGGTGCCGATGAGTCGGGCGCTGACCGAGTTCAGGCGGGCGACGGATCCGCGGATCTGGTCGCGCGTGGTCTTGCCGTAGCGGACGACGAGCAGGGTGCCGTCGGCCTGGGTGGCGAGAATGCCGGCGTCGGTCACCGGGAGCAGCGGCGGGGCGTCGATGATGATCGAGTCGAAGTGCTGCCGCAGTTTCGCGAGGAGTTCGGCGAGTGCGCGGGACTGCAGAAGCTCGGCCGGGTCGGGTGGGAGGGCACCGCTGGTGAGGACGGGGATGCCGTCCGGTCCCCATCTCTGTATGGCTGACTCGAGCCGGGTGCGGCCGATGAGGACGGTCGTGAGTCCGACGGCCGACTCGAGGCCGGTGTATTCGCCGACCCGCGGTCGGCGTAGGTCGCCTTCGACCAGCACGACTCGTTGACCCCCCTGGGCCATCGTGGCGGCGAGGTTGCACGCGTTGGTGGTCTTGCCGTCGCCCGGCACGGAACTGGTGACGACGAAGATCTTGTTCGGCTGGTCGATGCCGACGAACTGCAGGTTGGTGCGGAGAACCTTGAACGCCTCCACCCTCGGAGCGTGTGGCTCGAGGGAGGTGATGAGCTTCTTCTCCTTCGCCTCCGGGTCGAACGGGATGGAGCCCAGCACGGGCGCCTCGGTGAGCTCGGCCAGGTCGTCCGCGCTGCGCAACGTTGTGTCGAGGCTCTCCCGCAGTGCAGCAATGCCCACGCCCAGGAGAACGCCGAGCAATGCGGCGATGCCTATGTTGCGGACCGGTTGCGGTGAGACTGGCTGATCTGGTGTGCGGGGAGTGCCGAGAATGCTGGCTTTGATCGCTGGACGTGAGCTCTTGGCACCGGGTGAGGTCTCGAGCTCGCCGACGAAGGCGACGAACTCCCTGCCCACGGCGCCGGCGAGCATGCTCGCGCGGATGCGGTCAGGGTCGGTGACCGTGACGTTGAGGATCACCGTCTTGGGAACCACGGTCGCCGTGATCTGGTTGCCCAGCGACTCGGCATCCTGGTCGAGGTCGAGCCTGTCGACCACGCGATCGGCAAGCTCGGGCCCGGTCACCAGGTCGGCGTAGGAGGCTGCGCGCTGTTCGGAGAACAACCCGCCCTGGTACGCAGCTGCCGCGTCGGACTCCGGGACCGAGACGAAGAGCCGCACGGTCGATGCGTACTGCGGTGTCGTCTGCATGGTCACGACAGCGGCGGCGCCGACAGCGAGCAGACCGCTGAGGGCGATCAGTATCCAACGGCGCCTGAGCACCTTGAGGTAGTCGCGTAGGTCCACTGGGCGGCGTCCGATCTCCCGTTGCCGTAGTCCGGCACACCGCCGGTCCACTTGAGTTTTCTGCATCCTCCTCCGTGCTAAACGCGGGCTTCTGAAGCTTTTGAGACTTTGGCTACGCACAGGCCGAACACGGCTACATTGGCCTGGCGTCCCCAGGCGATGGGTAGTACGGGGAACTGATTCGCGGTAACACGGGGGAGAGCTGGATGCCGAGCGAGCTCGACGCACTACTACGGAAATGGCGGGTCGTCGTCCTCGCCTCGCTGGACTGCATAGCCTGGCTGATCGCGCTGGTGGCGTTTGCGGCGCTGCGAGTGGACCTTGTCGACTTGCCCCTTCCGTGGGTCGGCACACTTGGCCTAGCCGGGCTCGCGGCCGCGCTTCAGGTGCAGATCGGCTGGATCGTACGACTTCATCAGGGCCGGAGCATGCTGGGCAGCTTCGAGGAGATGGTCGTTCTCGGCGCAGTGACAGGCTCAGTTGGCATAGTGATCGTCACTGTCAACGCGCTCGCGGAGGAACTTCTGGTGCCGCGCTCGGTACCGGTTGCCGCTACGTTCATGGCACTCGCTCTCGGAGCGGCGGGCAGGGCGGGCTGGCGCTGGTTGCGTGAACTCGGCATCTTCCGGCTGCGACGCCCGGGGGGCATACCCGCGCTGATTCTCGGAGCGGGTGATGGTGGACGTCAGCTCGTCGACTCCATGATGCGAGACCCCGCCAGCGGATGGTTCCCGGTAGGTCTGATTGACGACGACCGGCAGCTGCGGCACCTGAGGATCCGCGGTGTTCCCGTTCTTGGTACCTCCCGCGATCTGGACCACGTCGTGTCGCAGACAGCTTGCCGCACCGTGATCGTCGCGATCCCGAGTGCGAGTAGTGAGCTGATCCGGGCGATCGGGCAGCGAGCGGCGGAACTCCGGCTTGACCTCAAGGTGGTGCCACGGGTCGCTGAGCTCCTCGATGGCCGAGTCGGGGTCACCGACGTCCGCGAGATCCAGCCGACCGACTTGCTCGGCCGTCACCAGATCGACACCGACGTCGGCGCGGTCGCTGGATACCTCGCAGGACGACGGGTCCTTGTTACCGGCGCAGGAGGTTCGATCGGTTCGGAACTGTGCCGGCAGATCGGCCAGTTCGCGCCCGCTGAGCTGATCATGGTTGACCATGACGAGTCGGCCCTGCACGCGGTCCAGCTCGCCGTCAAGGGGGTGGCACTCCTGGACACGCCCGACGTTGTCCTCGCCGACATCCGCGACGCGGAGCGGATGATGGGGCTCTTCCGGCAGCGGTGCCCAGAGGTGGTCTTTCACGCGGCCGCGCTCAAGCACCTGCCGATGCTCGAGCAGTACCCCGTTGAAGCAGTCAAGACGAATGTCTGCGGAACTCTCGCGGTCCTGGAGGCGGCGAAGGCAGCGGGAGTCGCGCGGTTCGTCAACATATCGACCGACAAGGCGGCGAACCCGAGTAGCGTGCTGGGTTACTCGAAACGGATTGCCGAAGGGCTGACGGCGGGCGCGGCGAGGGACTCGTACGGCAGCTTTGTCAGTGTCCGGTTCGGCAATGTGCTCGGGAGTCGGGGCTCGGTCCTCACGGCGTTCACCGCACAGATCGAGGCAGGTGGACCGGTGACTGTGACCCACCCCGACGTGACCCGCTACTTCATGACCGTGCAGGAGGCTGTGCAACTGGTGATCCAGGCGGCCGCCATAGGGTCGGGCGGCGAGGCTCTCGTTCTCGACATGGGTGAGCCGGTCCGTATCGCTGACGTTGCCCGCCAGCTGATCGAGGCGTCGGGCCGGCGCATTGAGATCGTCTATACCGGCTTGCGCGACGGCGAGAAATTGCATGAGGAGTTGCTCGGTGGCGGAGAGCGCGACCACCGCCCGATGCACCCGTTGGTGTCGCATGTCACCGTGCCACCGGTTCCACCCGTGGCGCTTCGCAAGATCGACGTGAACGGCGGACCCCAGGCAGCGACCTCGACGCTTCGGGCGACCTGCATGGAGATGGTCGACGGCACCGGAGTGCCCAGCGACGTTCCCCTAGGCACCACCAAAGCGGCAGCTCTCTCAACCGGCTGAAAGCGATCGGGAGCACTGGCCTGAAGTGTGCGGATCGCCTTTCGCAACCTGGTGCCCCGTGCGGGCGTTTAATGGTTACATATTGTGGTTAATCAACTACACGCTGGAGTGTGTCGCTGGGCTCGTCTGGTGACGCGTGGGTGTTGTGTACAGGGGGTGGCACGGTGACCACGGCAGCGATCGTCCTGGCTTCCGGGCTGGCCTGTATCAGTCTGCAGGGAGTGCTGCTGCCAGTGCTGCGCCGGTACGTTGTCGACGTCCCCAACGGGCGTTCCTCACACCGGTCGCCCACGGCCCGCGGCGGAGGCATCGCGGTGGTGGGCGGCGTTTGGCTGGGCGTCATCGCCGGTTGGCTCGTCGGACTGCCCATACCTTGGGCGGTCGTCGCCGTCGCTCTCGGCCTCTCCGCTCTGCTCGGTCTCGCCGACGACATTCGGAGCGTCGGTGCACTCACTCGACTGGCGATCCAGCTCGCGCTGGGTCTTGCCCTCGCGCTGTGGGTGTTCCGGTCCGGCGCACCGGAACTGACAGGGCTCGAGCTCGGCCCGCTGATCCTCCTCGCTGCACTCTGGCTCGCTGGCTTCACGAACGCGTACAACTTCATGGACGGCATCAACGGCATTTCGGCGTTCACCGCTGTGGTCGCCGGCACCTGGTATGTCTATGTCGGCTGGGAGTGGCAGGTCGAGCAGCTTGGCGTCCTCGGCCTGGCCGTCGCTGGCGCCGGCGCCGGGTTCCTTCCGTGGAACCTGCCGCGGGCCCGGGTCTTTCTCGGCGATGTAGGTGCGTACGCCATCGGCATGTCGCTCGCCGGTCTCGCCCTGTGGGCGGCCGTGGCAGGCGTGCCGTTGTGGTCGGCGGCCGCGCCGCTTCTCGTGTACGTCGTCGACACCGGCTGGACGCTGACCCGCCGAATTGCCACCGGTCGGCCCTGGCGCCAGGCGCACCGCGACCACGTCTACCAGCGCCTCGTCGACGGGGGCTGGAGCCACACTCAGTCGTCGATGTTGTCAGCGTTCGCGGCGCTCGCGTGCTGCGCGGTGTCGATGGTGGCCAACAGTGTGGACGTGGCGGTCGGGCTGCTGCTCCTTGTCATCGGTGCCGTCTGCTACCTCCTCCTGCCGCAGGCGATCCACGGCCCGCAGACCTCCCTGCCACCACCGGTTGTTCCCTCGGTCCAACCGGATGGCGTCGTTCTGTCCCCGCGCTCGGTCCACGGAATGATGCCGGCTTCAGGGAGTGAGCCTGGTCGCCACAGCCGATCCGCCCAACCTGGCAGCAGGGAGTTGACCAGGCAGTGAAGATCGGCTTCCTCACCCAGTGGTACAGCCCCGAGCCGGGCGCGGCCGCTCATCCGACCGCAGTCGCGAACGCGTTGGTCGATGCCGGTCACGACGTGACCGTCCTGACGGCGTTCCCCAACTATCCGACCGGGCGTTTCCTCGAGCCTCGGCCGCGTGGGCTGGTCCGGCGGGAGGCTGTCGACGGGGCGCACCTGACCCGAGTCCTGCACTATCCGAACCACGATGACTCTGCCAAGAAGCGGATCGCGAGCTATGTGTCGTTCGCTGCGTCGGCGACCGCGGCGTCGCTGGCGCTGGCGGGCTGCGACGTCTGCCTCGTCTACTGCACGCCCGCGACCGTTGCCATTCCTGCCGTCTTCCTGAAGGCGCTGGCTCGGGTGCCGTTCGTTGTGTACGTGCAGGACCTCTGGCCCGACTCGGTCACCGCAAGCGGCTTCGTCGGTAGCCAGCGTGCGAACCGCTTCATGACCCGCCAACTCTCCCGCTACTGCGACAGCATCTACCGCCTGGCCAGTGCGGTCGTGGCAATCTCACCCGCAATGCGCGACCTGCTCCTGGACCGTGGGGTCGACGATGACAAGCTGGTCACGGTCTACAACTGGGTGGACGAAGGGGTGTTCAGGCCCGTACCACATCAGCGCACTGATCGCTCTCGGTTTGAGTTGATGTACGCCGGCGGTCTCGGCGAGGTCCAGGGCCTCGGCAACGCCATCGACGCGATGCATCTCCTGCGCGATCGTGACGACGTCCGCCTGACCTTCGTCGGTCGAGGCGTCGCCGAATCCGGGCTGCGCAGTCGGGTCGAGAACCTCGGCCTGGAAAAGACCGTGCAGTTCGCTCCTGCACGGAACCTGTCCGACATGGCCGAGGTGATCGCGTCGGCGGACGCCCAGCTCGTGTCGTTGCGCGGAGATCCCTTCCTGGCCACGACGCTGCCCAGCAAGGTGCAGGCAGCGATGGCGTGTGCCGCACCGATTGTCTGCGCCGCACCCGGAGCCGCGGCACAGCTTGTTGCCGAGGCAGACGCCGGCATCTCGGTTGGTCCCGGCCAGCCGGACGCACTCGCAGGAGCGATCGCGGACATGGCGTCGGCCTCGACGCAGAAGCGTTCGGCCATGGGAGACAACGGTTTCGCCTACTACCACCGGCACCTGTCGCGATCGGTGGGCGCCACGCGTTTGGCCGACACGCTGGCCAGGGCAAGCACGGCCCGGCATGGTCGCAAGGCTGCCCGAAGGGCTCACCGAGGAGCGCTGCGATGACGGCGGTCGCTGTCCTTGGCGCGACCGGATTCGTCGGCACCGCGATCACTGAACATCTCCGCGAGTCGGGAATCGACGTGCACAGAGTGCTGGCGCCACGACTGACCTCCAGCGGTACGACCAGCGATGACCTGCTCGCGCAACTGTCAGCCCGAGACGACCTGATAGACGAGCTCAGTCGCTGCCTGGACGGAGCTGATTGCGTGGTCAACGCTGCCGGGGTCGCGGATGCTACTGGCGGCGACTGGCATTCGCTGTGCGGCGCAAATGCGCTACTTCCACTGGTCGTCCAACGCGCGTGCCGTGAAGTCGGGGTGAAGAGACTCATCCACGTGAGTTCGGCCGCAGTGCAGGGACGACGCCACAGGCTCGATGAGTCGGACGGCCGGCATGCGTTCTCCGCGTACTCCCGATCGAAGGTGCTAGCCGAGGAGAGCCTGCAGCGCATGGGTCCCCGCCCGCACACGGTGCTGTTCCGGCCCACATCGGTGCACGGGCCCAGCCGGTCCGTCACGCAAAGCCTGGCCCGCCTGGCCGCATCGAAGGCCGCATCGGTCGCAGGAGAGGGCCAGAGTCCGACTCCACAGGTCCTGGTCGACAACGTGGGCGCTGCCGTCGCGTTTGTCGCCACCTGTTTGGAAACACCGCCACCGATCGTCCTCCAGCCGTGGGAAGGGTTGACGACGGCCGGACTGCTCCGAGTTCTTGGCGGCCGCGAGCCGCGCCGCGTCCCGACAGGTGTCGCCCGAAGGCTGGTGACAGCGGCCAGCTGGGCCGGCAGGCAGCACGTCAGGATCGCGGGTCACGCACGCAGGCTCGAGATGGTGTGGTTCGGCCAGGACCAGGAGAGGGGCTGGCTGGCGACGAAGGGTTGGCAGCCGCCTGTGGGCAAGGAAGGTTGGCGCCGATTGGCGTCGACGGTGCACTCGAACGTACGAGTGGGGGACGGCTCGTGACCGAGCTGGGAAACGAGATGAGCCAATCACCCTCGCCGATGGACTCGGGCTGCGTGCTGGTAACCGGCGGCACGGGGTCGTTCGGCTCGACGATGGTGCGTCGGTTGCTCCGCACCGGGGTCGGTGAGGTGCGGGTTCTGAGCCGGGATGAGACGAAGCAGGACGACATGCGCAGGCGTCTGTCCGACCAGCGGCTGAGGTTCCTTCTCGGCGACGTCCGCGACCTGGACAGCGTCCAGGACGCCGTCCGTGGCGCCGACTTCGTCTTCCACGCGGCCGCCCTCAAGCAGGTGCCCAGCTGCGAGTTCTTTCCAGCGCAGGCGGTGCGCACGAACATCCTCGGCAGCGCGAACGTCGTGGAGGCGGCCATCTCGGCCGGGGTGACGTCGGTCGTGTGCCTCAGCACTGACAAGGCCGTCTACCCGATCAATGCCATGGGCATGTCGAAGGCCCTCATGGAGAAGGTTGCACAGGCTTCAGCGCGTCAGCACGCACAGTCGCAGACGACAGTCTCCATCACGAGGTACGGGAATGTCATGTACTCGAGGGGATCGGTGATTCCGCTCTTCGTCGACCAGATCAGGCGCGGACAACCTCTCACCGTCACCGACCCGCAGATGACGAGGTTCCTGATGAGCCTGGACGAGTCGGTCGAGTTGGTCGAGTACGCATTCGCGAACGCCGACAACGGAGACCTCTTCGTCCGCAAGGCGCCGGCCTGCGCGGTGGAGGTTCTTGCCCGAGCGGTCGCAAGGCTGCTGAAGGTCGACGAGCCCGAGATCCGAGTGATTGGCGTCCGCCATGGAGAGAAGCTCTTCGAGACCCTCCTGAGCCGCGAGGAGCGGATCCGGGCGGTCGACAAGGGCGACTACTTCCGGGTCCCGCTCGACGCCCGTTCGTTGCAGTACGAGCTCTTCTTCGACGAGGGGATGGCGGAGGAGCGGAGCCTGGACGACTACACGTCCCACAACACCAGTCAACTCGACATCGACGAAGTGCAGGACCTGTTGCTGATGCTACCTGAAATGCAAGCGCTACTCGAGGAGGCAGTCGAATGAAGGTCGTCGTCACGGGCGCTGGCGGATTTCTCGGTTGGCACCTGAGGGCGCGTCTGCACGCATTGACCAGCCACGAGATCGTTCCCATCGACCGGCGCAACTTCGATACCATCGATCGGCAGGTGCGCAACGCCGACGTGATCTTCCATGTCGCCGGTGTGAACCGTGGATCCGACAGCGAGGTCGAGAAGGGCAACGTCGAACTTGCCCATGCCGTCGCCAATGCCGTGCGGAAGAGCTGGGATGCTCCACGGCTAGCATTTGCCAACTCGATCATGTGCGGAAACGACTCGCCGTACGGTCGAGGGAAGGCCGAGGGGCGGGACATCCTGGCGGCGGCCGCGACATCCGTTGGATCGCCGTTCGTCGATGTCGTCCTACCCAACCTCTTCGGAGAGCACGGCCGGCCAAGATACAACTCGTTCGTCGCCACGTTCGCCCACGCGGCGGCGAACCGTGTGGTCCCGGAGATCAACGACCGCCAGGTCGAATTGTTGCACGTCCAGCAGGCCGCGAAGGCGCTGATGGACGCTATCGATGTGGCTAGCGCCGCGACGATCAGACCCCAGGGTGAACCTACTTCGGTCGCGGCTGTGTGGCAGACACTGAGCGAGGCGCACAGCCTCTACAGATCGGGCGACATCCCGCCGTTGGCCACGCAGCTCGACGTGGACCTCTTCAACACGCTACGGGCGGCGATGTTCCCGCACGCGTACCCAGTCTCGCTCCCAACAAAGAGCGACCACCGTGGTGACCTGGTGGAGTGCGTACGCGCACACGGGGGCCAGGGGCAGAGCTTCATTTCCAAGACGGTTCCTGGCGTGACGAGAGGCGAGCACTTCCACCTGGGCAAGATCGAACGTTTCCTCGTGCTCCGCGGGCGGGCTCGCATTTCGCTCCGGCGACTCTTCCACGATGAAGTCGTGTCGTTCGACGTGGCCGGCGACGAACCAGCGGTGATTGACATGCCGACGATGTGGGTGCACAACATCACGAACACCGGCGCTGACGAGCTCGTGACGTTCTTCTGGACGCACACGATCTTCGACCCCGACAACCCGGACACCTACGCCGAGAAGGTGGACCGGGATGGCGTGGTCGCCGAGGTGGGCGCATGACCAAGGTAATGACGATCGTTGGAACCAGGCCCGAGATCATTCGGCTGTCGCGCGTGATCAACCGTCTTGAAGCGGAGGTCGACCATTGCCTGGTTCACACGGGACAGAACTGGGACCCCCAGCTCAGTGACGTCTTCTTCAAGGAGTTGGACCTCCGTCAACCGGACCACTGGCTAGACGTCCCGGCAACATCGCTCGGCGCCGTATTGGGTGGCGTACTTGCGGGCATCGAACCCATCCTGTTGCAGGAACGCCCCGATGCTGTCCTCGTCTTGGGCGATACCAACAGTTGCATAGCCGTGTTGATCGCCAAAAGGCTGGGTATACCGGTATTCCACATGGAGGCTGGCAACCGGTGCTTCGACGAGAACGTTCCAGAGGAGACAAACCGACGCGTCATAGACCACGTAGCCGACTTCAATCTCTGCTACACCGAACATGCCAGGCACAACCTACTTGCAGAAGGCCTCCCGACTCGACGTGTCTTCGTGACTGGCTCACCGATGGCCGAGGTCCTCGCCGCGTACAACGATCGGATTGAGCAATCAGACGCACTCGTTCGGCTCGGGCTCCAACCCGGTCAATACTTCCTTGTCTCGATGCACCGAGAGGAGAACATCGACGACCCCGACAACCTCGACATCCTGCTCCGCGCGATCGAGGACCTTTCCCGTCGATCGGGGCTCCGCGTGATTGTTACCAGGCACCCCCGATTGCGGAAACAGTTGGAGGAGCGCGGCGGTGTTGAAGACAGCACATTGGTCGAGTTCATGGAGCCATTCGGTTTCCTCGACTACAACAAACTCCAACGTGGCGCGCGTTGTGTGCTGTCAGACAGCGGGACAATTAGTGAGGAGTCTGCGATTACGGGCTTCCCCGCCGTGACGATCCGCAACTCGATGGAGCGCCCGGAGGCTCTTGATACCGGCACGGTTGTCCTCACCGGAATTGAGCCGGGCAACATCGGACAATCGGTCGACCTCGTGGTGCGTCAGTGGGACGCAGGAGAGCGGCAGCGAATACCTCGTAGCTACCAGGTCCTGGACTGCTCCGTGCGGGTCAGCCGACTAATCCGGGGTCTCTCCACTGTCCACGCCACCTGGCTTGGCCTTCGGCCGAAGCTGTGGCGCACCTCGGAGTTGTGATGGGCGCCATGCCGATCACTCGACGGCGCTCCGACTGTGCGTCGGATGAGCATACGAGTTGCTGTCCACGAGCCATTTAGTGTCGGTCTAGACGAGGCGAGCTCACTCGTCAGATCGGAGCGCATCTCAGGGTAGGAGTTTCTGAGTGAAGGAACGTCCGCAGCCTGGTATTGCCGAGAGTCCCAACCTCGGCGATCTCCAAGACAGTCGTCGGCAATTCCGGGTTCTCATAACGTCTAGCTACTTTGAGCCCGGGTTCCGCGGCGGCGGGGCGATACGCTCACTTGTGCAGATTCTTGAAGGTCTCTCTCGACATGTCGACGCGATCTTGGTTACCCAGGACCGCGACCTCGGAGTTCGTACGCCATACCCGGGCCTGTCGGGTCGTTGCGTCGAGCGCAGTGGAGCCCGGGTCTTCTACTTCAACGCTCGACGACTCGGGCAATGGATGCGACTCAGGCGGACGCTTGGCCCGACGCCATTCGACGTACTTTACGTCAACAGTGTCTGGTCACAGTTCTCTATAGTGCCGATCCTGGCAGTACGACTCCGAGTGATCAAAGCGAGGAAAATCCTGCTCGCGCCGAGGGGGGAGTTTTCACCGGGTGCCATTTCACTGAAGGCGGCGAAGAAGAAGTTCTTTCTCTCAATCTGGCGGCATGTTCTGCAAGGTCTGCCGATAGTGTGGAATCCTACAACTGAACAAGAGGCCGGACACATCAGAGTCCACTTCCCAGACGCGGAAGTGGCGATTGGTGGCGCCGACTTCATACGTAGTGCCGTGCCAGCCAGTCCAATCTCGACAGCAGAGTCTCATGGCGGGCCTGTAAGGCTCGTGTTCATCGGGCGGATCAGTGAGAAGAAGAATCTGCGGCTGGTTCTAGAGGCGCTTTCCCAAGTCCGACGGCACGTAGAATTCGACATCTACGGGCCGATTGAGGACGTGGCTTACTGGCAAAAGTGTAAGCGTCTTGTCAATAAAATGCCTAGGAATGTCTCCGTCGCTTATTGCGGAGAGATTCAACCAGAGAATGTCCGTCGAACCTTCGCAAATTATGACGCCTTTGTCTTTCCCACCTTGGGGGAGAACTTCGGCCATGTGATTCTCGAGAGCCTTTCTGCGGGTTGCCCAGTCATCTGCTCGAACGAGACTCCATGGTCGTCGATCCTCGAGTCAGGTGGCGGGGTAGTGCTACCCGAGCTGTCCGCCGCTGCGCTCGCAGCTCGCATAGAGGTGGTTGCCGGAATGTCGACGAGGGAGCGACGCCAGGCCAAGGAGTCCGCGGGACGTTGCTACATGGCCTGGCGTTCGGATTGCTCTGAGCTCAATATTCTAGATCGGCTCCGCCTGGCGGAGATCCCGAATCCCGGCGGTAGCGGTGTTAGGTCTGCGATCAATGGCACGATGGAAGGGAGGGGTTAAAAGTGGTGACGGAATCGCAGGGTGACGGCAAAGGCGCCGCGCCACGGTTGAGGATCGCACTGGTCACTCATGGGCTTAGTGCCGGCGGTGGAGTGCCATCCCTGGCCCAGTGGCTGTGCAAGGGGCTGGAGTCCGCCGCGGACTACTCGGTCGACATCCACGATCTGGCAACTTCTAGTGCGGACGCCGCCAGTCGCCGGATTCTCCGACCTGCCACCTGGTTCAAGTCGAGTCTACATACACGCGACGGTGACGGCCTCGACGGCAGTCACTGGGGGGCCAACGCAGTCGAGGTCGAGTTCATGCGGTACCGGCCGCGCCGAGAGATAACTGAATGCCTTCGGAGTTACGACCTGGTGCAAGTCGTCTGCGGCTCACCCGCCTGGGCTGGCGTGGTGGTAGGGATTGGTGTGCCCGTAGTTCTGCAGATGGCATCTCTAGCCTCGTGGGAACGAGGATCGCACCCTTCTTTGCCGGTGTCGCCGCTTACCGCATGGCGGAGCGTCATGACCCGGTGTACCGGCAGGGTCGAACGATCGGCCCTGCGTGCGGCGGATGTAGTGCTTGTCGAGAACAGTGCGATTCTTCGAGCGGTGCGGTCCATCGGTCAGGCGCGTGTCGCCGTCGCGCATCCGGGTGTCGATACGACGGCCTTCTCACCGTCGCCAATCGGCTGGCACCGTGACGGCTACCTGCTCTCGGTGTGCCGACTTGGGGATCCCCGTAAGGGTCTGGAGCGGATGATCCTTGCCTATGGCGACCTGGTGCGTTTCAGATCATCTGCGCCCCGCCTGGTCCTGGCCGGCCGGGGCGACCTCCCCCGGTCCGTGCAGAGGCTAATCGTGGAGCAAGGACTGAATCATCGAGTGCTCGTTCGCCCCAACGTGTCCACCGAGCAACTGGTGGATCTGTACCGCGGTGCCTCGGTGTTCCTGCAGACGTCCTATGAGGAGGGCTTGGGACTGTCGGTCCTGGAGGCGATGGCGTGTGGCCTGCCCGTCGTGGCGACGGCAACCCACGGGGCGGAGGAGTGTATCGATCAAGGGCTTACCGGATGGCTGGTGCAGCATGCCTCTCCAGAAGCGCTCAGGAGGTTGCTCGTGGCGCGCGTGCTGGACGTCCTTGACCAAACTGGCCAGGAGATGGGTGCACGTGGCCGAGAACGCTGCGTGGCACTCTTCTCCACCGACGTCGCACTGCACCGCTTTACCGACACCTATCGCGCCATGCTCGTAGGCAGGAGCCCCAGGCGAGCGACAGAGAGAGCGTCTCATGGCATTGACGCACCGTAGTCTGGGGACGGCCAATGCCGCCACACCGCATACCAGGCTGGCGGCCCATAGGCTATTGAGGTACTACCCGATTACCGCAATCGTCTCGGCGCCCTACCTTTTGTTCATTATCCCGGTCGCACTAATATACGGCAATCCTGATACTGGATTCATCTTCTACTGCTTGGGACTCGCGGCAATCGGGCCGGTTGTTGTGGAGACCATCGTTCGTCGTAGAGCCGTCCCTTCCTCGGTCCATTGGCTACGAGCACTCGTCCAAGCCAATTCCAGAGATTGCCGACTATTTCTGATAGCCCGAGTCGTGGCGACGGCAAGCATGCTGGCGGACACTATTGGAAGCTATGCTGGTCGAGGTAGGATTACCACGCAGGTGGACGGCCTGATCGCGACATCACCGTTGGCCACATTGACTGCATGTGTACAGGGATGGCGATACCTGGCGTTCGCCCTCCTCGTCGCCTCCTACATAGGAGGGATTTCGCGACGTCGGAGCTTCTTTGGGTGGTCAGCGGCACTGGTGGGGGTCCAGGTTTACACAGCACTCCTGAATGCCATTACGGCGCCCTTCGTCCAGTACCTCTCCTTTGTCATTTGCCTCGGCGTCATTGTTGGCGTTATCCGAGTGAAGCAGGTCGTTGCAGTGGCTGCCATCGTACTTATTGCATGGCCGGCCATGTTCGAACTTCGCAACGAGGTGAGGGAGGCAAACGGTATCGACGTATCAGCGGACGTAACCGCTACCAGCCGTCTTCGTTTCGATACCTTCCTCACCGAGGCAAGTTGGTACGACGTACCAGTGGCCCTTGAGCATGCTGGGTTGAGAGAGATCGTCCGGTACGGCTTGATACCGCGGGTGCTGGATCCGGAACGCCCGCGCCTGTCCACGGGCATGGAAATTAACGCGTTTCGAGGGGGCGCTGAGAACACGTCCTACTCCTTCCTTGCGTTGGGAACCGTATATTTCTTTGAGGGCGACACAGGAGTGGCCCTGTTCTATACCGGTTGGACACTATTCGCATCCCTATTGATCTGGATCAGAGGAGCGCCAGGGCCATTACGTTTGTGCATGCTCTCTCTTGTGATAGCCGAACCTCTGTCCTGGATAAGTATGTATCCAGAGTCGATGATCATGGTTCTGCAATATGCTGTAGCGGCAGTGCCAGTGTTTGTAGTTCTCCACGCAACGGCGCGGTCGACCCGACCAGGCGGTGAGTCCGACCGTACTGAAATCACGGCCGGTCGTGAGAAGTGCTGATACGCCGGCCACTTCCATCGCGGCCTCGAGTCAGAGCGGCCGGCCTGGTGGCTTTCCAAGCGGCTCGCCGCATCGCCAGGGGGCGTGCCCTATCGGCTGTAGTCGTCACTGCACTAGCCGGCCTGGGAAGCTTTCTGATGTCGCTTGCGGTAGTGCGTACAGAAGCGATATCGGTCGTCGGTGAGTTTGCAGTCGCGTTCTCGATTTACGTTCTAGTGACCGGGCTAGCGCGGGCGATTGTCACGGATGGAGTCCTCGCGGCTCAGTCATCGAATGAGCCGTTCCGCCAAGGCTCAGGTAGGGCGTGCGCAATTGGTGTCGCCGTGGCGCCCGCGGTCGTGATTGTTGGATCTTGCGTGGGATCACCATACATCACGATCACAGGTGTGATGTTGCCCGGCCTGGTCCTGTACGACTACAACAAGATGATAAGTCTTGGCGTGGGGAGAGCCGGGACTGCGCTCGCCGAAGCGATCATCTGGGTGGGCGTGACCGCCATAGCGGTATTGCTCTGCCTGTTCTTGTCTGTGAGTCCATGTGCTCTGTTCACGGTCTGGGCGGGCTCGGGTGCAGCCTTGGGGCTCGTTGGAGCCCGCCTTCGACGGTGTCGGATCCTTCCAGCGTGGGGCCTTCGGCACGCTGAGACCAAGGTATGCGCCAGTTTCGGTCTGCTCTTCATGTTCACTTCAGGGGCTGTGCAGCTTGCCACAACAGCCTTGGCCGTAACGGTCGGTGCGGGTGTCGTGGGGGCACTCGCCGCTGCACGCACAGTACTTGCACCCGTAACCCTGTTGCAGGTGGCTGCGTCATCTCTCGTGATCCCGTACCTTGCGCGACGTAAGGCAGCGAGCAAGCGTGTTCGGCTACAGGCCTCGCTCCGAGTGACAGGCCTAGCGACGGGTCTGATCTTGCCCCTGGCGCTCATTCTTCCAATGCTGCCAGATAGCGTTGGCACGGCCCTCTTGGCGGCGAACTGGCAGATTGCGCAGCCGCTTCTGGCAGCTCTCGCCGTGGAGAGCATGCTTGCGATGGCCGCTCGCGTAGGCCTTGACGGGCACCGGATACAGCAAGCTGGCCGCAGGGCGTTGCTGATAGGAGCCCTCATCGGCGGAGCGTACGTTGTCCTGGTAGTTGCTGGCGGCTTGGCTTTCCAGGCATATGGGGCCGCATACGCAATGGTTGTAGTGGCATTGTTCGGCTCCGCGCTGTGTTGGTGGAGCTATGTTTCCCTGCTCAGCGAGGATCCACCGGTCAGTCGGTCGTTACCAGGGGAACAGGCGTCGGTCCGATTTACGGTCGCTCCAACCGATCAGTAGTGCCTAGTCTGAAGTGCTGCGACGACTACCTCGGAGCGGAACGCAGCCCCGTTCCAGTCCACCGCAGTCGATCGGCATGATCCAGGCTGGACTGTCTTGGCTGAGGAGTTCGGGCGATCTTGGGCGAACTCTCTCGGCTGAGTGTCTACGCGGCGGTGACACGGCAGTCGCAGCCGCCCCGCTGCCGGGGTACACGGTATAGGCACCAGTACAGCGGCAAAGAATCGTGTCGCAGATGACTCTATACTTCGACTCGTCGCTTCGTGCAAAGGACGTGAGGGTTATAATAGTCCGGCGGCACGCTGGCGGATGTCACGCGTTTCGAAGGCGTCCCGTGGGCCAGTTCGAAGACGAAGTATCCGTATGACTCGACCATTTCAAGCAGATCCTGACTGCTCTTTCCAATGTTGACGAGGTCTTCTGGCGAGACTTCCATCAGCAGATCCGGACCGAGCTCGCTGAACGTCCGCTTGCCACCCTCCAGCAAGAAGATCTCGGAACCTTGGATGTCGATCTTCATCAGATCGATCCGGTCGACCTTCTGTTGCTCGACGAACTCGTCGAGCGTGACGGTCGTGACGTCCAGGAGTCTTGTCAGTGAAGGGTTGTTTCGCGTCACGAGCGAACCTTGCGCCTGGTTGGAGGCATCGCTGTCCGCGACTGCGAAGGAGGCAGTCCCCGTCTGATTCGACAGTGCAATCGGATGTACGTTGACGACCTGCGTCATGCCGTTGCGCTCCACATGTTGGTCCAGGCGCTCCAGTATGGCTGGCACTGGCTCGAAGGCATGCACCCGCCCAGACTGTCCGACGAGGCGCCCCAGGTGCACCGAGACGACACCGATATTCGCGCCCACGTCAAAGCAGATCATCCCCGACCGCACATGCCTCTCGAGGTACTGGTGTAGGTCCGGCTCGAAGGCCCCGAAGGCGATCACGCTGGCATCGAGGAGGTAGTAGGGATTGACCAGCAATTCGGTACCCCAGCGGTCCTTCCGCCACTTGGCGCCCGCGGATGAGAACGCCTCACGGGGAAACGCTTTGCGCTGCAGCCAATAGGTGATCCGGCGCGGCCGGATCCCACCGATTGGCCGGCCTGCGTACACCATCGTCCAGAACAGCGCCCTGTACACTCCGTTTGTCATGCCAGCCCTCCGTGGGCGGAACGTCGACGTGCACCCTTGGTAGTCGACTGGTCGTTGCAGCGTCACAGGTAGGACAGACGGTCGTCAAGCGTCGGCGCACCGTGTCGTGTCGTTTGCTTAATGGGTCGCCGGCACCCACGAAGCCCATCGAGCTCCGTGCCTCAGCACTCACCCTGGGTGGGAGTCCCACGCACCATGCTCAACCGGCACATCCGCCACGGCGACCCACACTGAAACGACCGGCAGGTGCCGTCCAACGCCCGCCGGCAAGCTCGCTCCGCTCGCTGTCCGGCCAGGAGCCTGTCGCAGCTGTACACCGAACCGCCGGATCTGCGAACCTCATCCGCGCCGCTGCTGTGTGCCCATGGCGGGAACGTTCTCTGTTTGTCGAGCATCCCACGTGGAATGTTCTATGCATTACGGCAAGGCGCCGGCGGTTGCGCCCAGACAGATGGCGCTCGCGGTTGAGGTGATCGACGTCGCGTCTTCCACCAAACGACGAACCCGACGCCGCGGACGCCGCATGGCCCGGCCCGGTACCGCTAGTGCCACGAGCAGCCACCCGAGGACAGTGATGAACTTCAAAGGTATCGGATTGATAAGGAACGCCATCACGATGGCTGGCGACCAGAACTTTCTTGGGGCACGGTGGACCTCTGCTCTGGCGGAGCATGCGCCTAACCCGCTGCGCCGGCCGGTCGCACTCTGGCTCTTGTCGTTGAGTCCGCACTACTTCTATGGCCGCGACCGGGAGGCGGAGTCGGAGCGCAACCGGACCTCGCGGCAGCAACTCGCAAATGAGATCCTGCTTCCCAAGCTGCATCCGGACTTTGACGTACTCGACTACGGCTGCGGACCCGGCTACCTCGCGCACGCCGTCGCTCCCCACGTCAGGACCGTACACGCGGTCGACATTTCCCGAGGAGCTCTCGCCTGTGCCCGCGTTCTGAACCCGGCTCCGAACGTCAAATACGACACGCCGGACGGGTTCGCGACCTCGGCGGCAATGGTGGACTTCGCGTACTCATTCGCGGTCGCCCAGCACCTCACCGATGACGTGCTACGAACTGTTCTTGCCAGGATCGCGCGGTCACTGCGCCCGAACGGCCTGCTGTACCTGCACATCGTGCTGGATGCTCCAGGCTGGCGGAAGGAGGCGAGCTGGCGTGCCGACACTAGCCTCCCCGGTCGGATGCGCATGCGGGTCGGCCTGCGCTGCTTCGCGCGAACCGAGGCGTCTGTACGGGCCATGGTCGGTCAGGCGGGGCTCACCGATGTGCAGATCGAGCCCGTAGCCGGACGTGGGGCGAGTGACGACGACATTGGCAGCCAACACTTGCTTATCGCCCGCCGGCCTCCCCGATGACCTGAGGTTACGAGTAGGCGTCTCGTATGCTTCCGCACGACGCGGGCCTCCACCTTCGTGACACGTCGCGTTATGCCGTGCTGTCGCGCTGGGTTGGGCGCCACAGATGCGTCCGGATGGTCTCACCAGCCTGGTACAGATGGTGCTCCGGCTGAACCCGCAACACCTCCTCGACGGGATGGCATCGGAATGGGTCGGCCGTGATGTCCACCCAGGAGCCACGGTCCAGCCGGGTGTCGGCGCCATGTGACTTGTCACAGTTGGGGCGAGACTGCGCCTCGGAGGCCGGCCAATGCTCGGTCACGACAACCATTGGGTACGCCGCGCAACGGTCGAGAATCTTGGCGATCTGCTGGTTTGACAGATGCTGGAGCACCTGCCTGACGAAGCAGATGTCTGCTGGAGGAAGGACACCGGTGCTGGCATCAAGGACCTCGAAGTTAATGCCGGGTCCCCCATGGTGTGCGGTGTTTCGGTCAATCATGGCTGCCACTACATCCAGGCCGTGGTAGGACTCTAGCGCGTCGACGAACTGAGCGGCCACGCCAAAGTCACCGCAGCCGATATCGACCGCCCTCCTTGCGCCGGTCGTCCTGAGTAGCTCGCGAACGTAGTCCGCGTACGCGGCAGCGACGCGTCCGGACGAGCCAGGCCCAGAGCTGTACGGCTCACCCCACCGACCCGTCGCGTAGATCTCGGAGAACACTTCACCTGTCGATTTCGCGGCGTTTACCTTGCGCATCTGGCGCAGGCGTACCGTTCTCGCCAGGTTCCGCACCACCGGCGGAGCACTGCCAATAATCCGTCCACGCCAGGTCCGAGTGAGCATGACCTCTCCGATGAGGTGCATAAGAGTTGACGAGATCGTCGTTCGGGGGGTGAGAGCAGAACCGAACCAAGACTACTACCGAGTCCTGCCGAATTGGGACCTTTTCTCGAATCTTAGCTTGTCGTTTGACCTCCGTCGTTGGGAGTGATGGCGGAGTCTGATCTTGTTCGGCGTGTCGCTGTCAGCTGGCGCGGCCATCACCTGATGATCTTCGTGTACCTTCCACAGAACGCTCTGCGCTCTGCGGAAATGTACGCATCATGGCCGTCTACAGCGCGTATTGCACGCCGTCGCCATCAGAACAGGACTTGCTTGGTTGGTTCACCGTCGAGCACTGTCTAACGGTTCCGCATGAGCTCGTCGTTGGTGATCTTCCAGGTGTGGCTGTTGGGGTCGCTCCTTCGAGCCGAGATTAAGTTGAACCGCTCCCCGGAATGAATGCCGACGTCGTAGATGAGGATCCGGCGCCCCTCGTTCGTACGACTGCTGCCGCCGTGCATCATTCCGTCGACGAAGAGCAGGGCGTCGCCCTTGTTCAGATGGGCCGAGACGGCGCCCTCGAGGGTGTCCATGCGTTCGCCGCGCAGGTAGTCGCCATGCAGCGGGTGCGGGAGGTTTGTGGCGCAGGTGCTGGGCGTCAACGAGTCGACCGTACGCGGACGCCACGAGACGCTGACCTCGCGCGGCTGCCTGCAGATGGTGACGCTGGAGCCTGCCGCGTTGCTGGGCTATGAGACCGAGGTGTTGTTGTGGCTCGAGATCGCTCCCTGTTCACCTTCACGACATCCACGCTCGCTCAGGTCGAGGGAGTCCAGTCGTGGCGGGCCAGCATCGAGATGCTCACCCTCAATCGCGGTTTCTTCATGTGCCCCTGGGCGCAGCGCTCGTGAGGTGCGTCGCCGGCATGATGACGCAGACGCTGGGACTCAACGGCTCCGAGCTTCCCGCTCCAACACTTCACAGGCAGACAGGCTGGAGGATACGGCCTCAGCGCCCTTGGTGGCCAGCACCGCTACGGATCCGCCAAGCCTCCTCGGCAGGGGCAGGCGGTCATCGAGCCATGTCATACGCATGCCAGTTTCCGGTTTGATCTCCCACTTTGACAGCTTCAACCAAGCCAAGGCGGCGTAGCGGAGCAGCGGCCCGTGGTTCCTGACCTCAAAGCTCCCGAAGCTACCACGCATCGGTGCCAACCGTTCCATGGTCAGCGGCCGACAATAGGCATTTGGCTCACGTTTCCCGAGGACCTTGGTCCCCAACTTGTGTAGAGGTGTCTGCCATGGTTCAACGGCCGCGAAACGGCCACCTACCGCAAGCACACGGCTTATCTCAGGACCGGCAAACTCTGTGGCCATATGATGCAAGCAGCCACCGGAATAGATAGCATCGAACCGGCCCGCGACGAACGGGAGCTGCTCAGCGACAGCGACCACAGCGTGGAAGCGATCAGGGACTCCCAGTCTTCTACTCAGTTCACGAGCGTAGAGCGCTTCTGACAACATTGGTGTCACGAGCCACGACTCCCCGCCTCCCGCAATCAGAGTCTTCATGGCCGCGAACCCCGATCCGCCGAGCTGCATCATTACTTGACCGGACAATGCGCCTAGGTGACTATACGCGTCCCATTGCGAGGCGGCGTCATACGCTGCGTCAACATGACGTAGCGACGGCCAAGTGATGTTGCGAAGACTTTCCAGTGCGGCTATATGCCCATCGATCGCCTCGAGGTGAGCAGTGGCAGAGCGGCTGTAGAAATCCATCTCCTCATACGCCTCACCCCATCGGGGATCGCTGAGGTCAACGTCCCTCCGCAAAGGTGTCTGAGCTTCCGGCACCAAGAGGAGCGGCACTCCCTTGATCACCGGGTAGGCAGCTTTGTTGTCGATACGCACGAGGAGATCATCGGCCTTCTCGTACAAGGCACCTCTCCGTGCAAGCAGCTGGCCGGTGATCTGTTCGGCATCCGCGCGCCTGAGACGACGTAATGGAAGGCCAGTCTCGGGACATTGCAGGTTCGCCATGTCCATGGCTACCCTACCTCTCACTGAGTGCGACCCAATCTGGGCACTGGCTCAGAAGGCCGACAGGCCCAACAATCGGCTACTCGACCCACGGCTGCGGGCTCCCCGCCCATCGAGATCGACTGTTCGCTGAGGATGCCAGGAGTGTCACCTTCCCCCTGCCCAGCGCATCAAACCGGCGGTCGGATTGCCAGCCTCGACAGTGCACGAGATCTCGCGCCCAGCAGATCGTGCGCGCCGCAGCACGTCCGTGTCGACCCCGGATGGCAGGTCGACAAAGCGCAGCCGTCGCAGCGCCTCTGCGTCGGCCATGATGGTGCCGCCCTGGACCAACTTGGACGCGGCACACGGTGTTCGGAACGGCCATCGAGATTTGGCAACGCGCCTCTTTAGATTCTACGGCACATTCGACTTCGCTCGAAGGGAGCCGGCAGCATGGGCCTGTTGATCGGCCATTCCCAAGCTTCCTAAAGAAGGATAAGGGCGAGCCTACCGACTCGCATCCGTGGGTATCGACGCCTTCGACAACTGACGACAGGAGAAGCTGTTGTGGCTGGCGAATGCACTGTCGGGACCTCGGCTGATCTTGTTGTGCTCGGCGCTGGGCCGGCTGGGCTCCGCCGCCGAGTCATTCTTCGCCGCACTGAAGAACGAGATGCGCCACCGGCAGAGGTTCACCCCCAAGGCCAAGGCACGTTTCGCCGTCGCCGAGTACATCGAAGTCCCCTACAACCGGCAACGGCTGCACTCCACACTCGGCTACCGCACCCACACGAAGCCCTCACCGAGTTCGAAACCGCAGCACCCGCTGCATGATCAACAACGAGGACCTGTCCAAGATCGTTGACACCTCAGTTCTCGGGTTTCTCGCCGTGGTCGTAATGGTGCGATCCTGTCCCAGGATCCGCTTGCCAGCGGCAGGCTTGCCTGGATCTGGGACGGCACGCTGGCCGCAGGCGGATACTCCAACGCCGACCCCTGCACGCTTGCGCGCGTGTTTTGCGGACGTGTGCGTGCTGTGGGTGACGCAGGTGCGTACTGTCGCGCTGCTGGATTGCGTACGCTGATCACGGATCTCGATCATCAGCGTGCCGCGCGGCGAGTGCGCCGACTTGCCCGAACCCCGCCCTCAGGACCATTTCCGCCTTCGCTATCCAGCGATTCACCCGGGGGCAGACTAAACAACTGGGCGGATGGCCATCGGATTGGTGTCTATAAGGAGTGGGAAGGAAAGGTCACAGCCGTCTGCGTATCGCTCGCCATCATTGGCTTGGCAGAGCGGGTTGTCGTCGTGGGGAGGGTTGGATGTTCCCGCGAATTCGATCACTCGGGCCGTTAGAGGATCTTCACCGGATCAGAAGCAAGGCGGAGCGGTCGTTGGCCTTTGCCGTGATCGCGCGGTCGGGGCTGGTCGATCCTGTCTGGTACAGCCGGCAGCTGGGTCGCGCCAGCACGATGTCACGCATGGAGGCGACCGCACACTACGTGTGGGCCGGCCGGGTCCGAGACCTGTCGCCGCATCCGCTCTTCGAGCCCGAGTACGTCGATCCGACCGGCTGGCGGACGAATCCCGTTGATCCGTTGACCAGGTATCTTCGCGACCCGAAGAACTGGACGACGGCGACCCACCCCTGGTTCGACGGGGGCGCCTATCTGGCAAGCACGCCCGCCGCCCGATCCCATCCGTACGGGCCGTTGGGCCACTTCGCCGCTACAGCGCACTCTGGTACACCGCTGCCTGTCGTCCCGATGCATGGTGAGCACACGCCGACACCGATCACCTGGGGCGAGGCGCGTGACTTCCTGCTCGGCGGGGAACGGCGGGAGGGCCGCCGAGACGGCGACCTCACCAATGGGACGGCTCAGGAGACGAAGCGAGTGGTGGGCCGGGTGAGCGTCCTGGTCCGGGCCACGGGCGACTGGCAGCGTGCGCGCCAGTGCCTTGCCGCGCTCCTGGCCGAGACCGACGCGGGAGATCTCGAGATCATCGTGGTGGACAATGCGTCCCGTCGCTCGGTCGGCACCATTCTCGCGGCGACCGGCGCCACCGACCCGCGCATCCACGTCGTACGCCACCACATCCACCAGTCCGCGACACTGACCCGCAATCTCGCGTACGCCCAGTCGACGGGTGACATCGTGGTGTTCCTCGATGACAGCGCGATCGTCCAGCCTGGTTGGCTCCCGCCCGTGCTCCGGGCGCTCGACGCGCCAGACGTCCTGGCGGCGCAACCCCTGCTCGTCCATCCGGACCACACCGTCCGCAGCGCCGGCATGGTCTTTCCGCGTCGCGGTACGTTGCCGGTCCACTTCCTCGATCGCCACCCGGCGGAGGACGCGCGGCGGGTCGGCACCCACATCGAGGTGCCTGCCGTCACGGCGGCGGCGATGGCGATCCGGGCAGAGAACTTCGCCGCCCTCGGTAGGTTCGACCTCGACCAGAACGGCTGGGCGGACGTGGACCTGTGCCTGCGCCTGCGGGAAACCCTGAGGAACGAACGGAACACGGCGGCCGGCATCGCCGCCGTGGTGACGGACAGCGTGGTTGTCCAGCAGGAGAACACCGCGACCGACGGGGCTCGGGAGGACGCGCACGCATTCCAGCGCCGATGGTCCGGCCGCACCCCGCGCGAAGATGAGCCGCTCTGGCGTGCCGCGGGCTTCACCGTGTCCCACTACAGGCCGGAGCTTTCGCCGGCAGCCGCACGTCCTCAGCTGGCGCGGCCGATCCTGACCCGCCCGGTCACCCTCGTGTCACAGGGCCCGGCGCGCGGCCTGCCCGCCCTGCGGTGGGCGATCAAGACCGCCGCGCCGGCGGGCGAGGCCGGCAAACGATGGGGCGACGTCCACTTCGCCCACGCTCTCGCGGCCGCCCTGGAGCGGCTCGGGCAGACCGCGGTGGTCGACCCGAGGGAGGCGCATCATCGCGGAACGGCATATCTCGATGACGTCGTTCTCACCCTCCGCGGACTCCACCCCGTGTCACCTCAGCCGGGCCGCATCAATCTTCTCTGGGTGATCAGCCATCCGGATCGGGTCAGCCTGGCGGAGATGGATCAGTACGACCGGGTGTTCGCGGCAAGCACCCAGTGGGCGGCGCGAATGTCGGAGTCTCGTGACGATTCGGTCATTCCTCTCCTGCAGTGCACGGATCCGGAACGCTTCCACCCTGGAGTCGCGCAACCGGACACCGGACACCGCTGGCTCTTCGTCGGGAACTCGCACCGGATGCTGCGGCCCGTCGTACGAGATGCCATCGACGCGGGTGCCGACCTCGCGGTGTACGGACTGCAGTGGGACGGCCTGCTGGATGCCCGGTTCATTCACGGTTCCCACCTGCCGAACTCCGACGTCGCCGCGGCCTACCGTTCGGCCGGGGTCGTCCTCAACGACCACTGGAGCGACATGCGCCGGGAAGGATTCCTCTCCAACCGGCTCTTCGACGCGACGGCGGCCGGCGCACGTGTCGTCAGCGACGACGTCGCCGGAATGGCGGAGATATTCGGAAAGGGAATTGCCACCTATCGCGGCGTCGAGGAACTGAGCGCTCTTCTCACGAGGTCGTTCGATGAGAGTTTTCCCAGCGAGCACGATCGTCTGCTGGTTGCCGAGAGAATACGTCGTGAACACTCCTTTGACGCCAGAGCGGGAGCGCTGGTGAAGGCGGCTTCCCGGCTCTGGGAGCGTTAGAGACCGTCGCTGCCCACGGAGTCTCAGAACAACGGTTCGGTTACGATCGCCACCGCGGTTGCCCGCCTCAGGTTGACCAATGGCGGGGGAGAGAAAGTCAGGTTCCATGAAGCGTCACGACTTTCTGGGCGGGCTGCACGGCATTTACCAGCCGCGTACGTACTGCGAGATCGGAGTCTATGTCGGCGGCAGTCTCGCTCTGTCGCGCGTGCCCTCGGTCGCCATAGATCCAAACTTCAGGATCATGCACGAGGTGCACTGCGATCTCCAGCTCGTCAGGGAGACCAGTGACGACTTCTTCGCCCGCGAGTCACCGTTCGATCATCTACCCGGTGGCGTGGTGGACCTCGCGTTCATCGACGGAATGCATCTGTTCGAGTTCGCCCTGCGCGACTTCATGAATCTCGAACGTCATTCGGCGTGGTCGAGTGTGGTCGTCTTCGATGACATGTTGCCCCGCAACGTGGACGAGGCGGCCCGCGACCGGCACACGAAGGACTGGACCGGCGACGTCTACAAGCTCATTCCCGTGCTCCAACGCTATCGACCCGACCTCGAGGTCGTTCCCCTCGACACTCAACCGACCGGCCTGTTGATGGTGCTCGGCCTGAATCCGGCCGACAGAACTCTTTCCGAGCATTACGACGAGATCATCACGACGTACGTGGTGGACGACCCGCAACAGGTCCCGGAGCCGGTGCTCGACCGCAGCTGTGCCGTCTCACCTGAGCTGGCGCTGGAGGCATCGTTCTGGCCCGATCTCGTCGCGGGACGGTCCGGACAGGCGAGCTACGACCGCGCGGACCTACGCGACGGCGTGGAGGAGTACCTCGCGCTCAGCGCACGAGGCACCCTCGCCGACTGGCGACCCGATGGCGTACGTCAGGACATGGCGTCCGCGGTCACGTCCGGATGAAGGTCGACAACCGTGTCCGTTGGCTCGCCGGCCAGGCGCGTGGCGACGTCCTCGACCTCGGGTGTGGGACCGGCGAGGCCTCGATCCTGTGCGCCCGGCAGGGGATGAGGACGCTCGGAATCGACCTCGCGCCCGCTCTTGTCGACCTGGCGAACGCGGCAAGGGACGAGGAGCCGGAGGCCGTCCGTGCGCTGCTTTCGTTCGAGGTAGGCGACGGGCTGACGTCGGAAGTTCCGGACGCGGTCTTTCACAGCGTTCTGTTGGGTGATGTCATCGAGGCGCAGGCCGAGCCGGACCGCTTGGTCGCGGAGGCGGTCCGGGTCCTTCGTCCTGACGGCGTCCTCGTCCTCACGACGCCGCTCGGATATTCGGCGCGTGCCGATCAACGCACCGTCTTCTTCGTCTCCTCACTGATCGATCTGCTCGGCCGCCACGTGAGCATCGAGACCGTGGACATGATGGACGGCAGCTTCCGCGTGGTGGCGCGCCCGGGCCCGATGGCGTGGCGCGACAGACTCCAGTTGGGCGCTGACCTGCAGCCGGCTTTCGAGGCCGCGCTCCTCCAAACCCAAAGGTCCCTCGTGCATGAACGCGCGGTCGCCGACACACGGGCGCGCGATCAGGCGTACCACACGAGCTACGCGACCTGGCGGCTCGAGTCCATGCAGCGGAGTCGTTGGTGGCGCCTGGGCAAAGTCCTCACCGACCTGGCACGGCAACCGTCACAGGCCGGCGAGCTGCCGCGTGAGGTCGCCCGAGCCCTGCGCCCGCTCCCGCGGCCACAGAAGCCGGCGAAGGAAGCGGCCGACGTGGCCCCACCGACACTGCCCGTCCTCCCGGATGGCGACGGAACCAGCAGGACTGCCGTCGCCGGCGGTCCACCCGAGGACGGGACCGACTACTTCTGCGAGGTCGACCTTCCGAACGCGGTCGAACTTCCCGTCGGCCCCGTGGCCCGCCCCGAGCTCACCGCCGCCGTGATCCTCGACGAGTTCTCCGCTCCCGCGTTCACCTACGAATGGAACCAGGTCCAGCCAGGACCCGATGACTGGCGCGAGGTCCTCGAACGCAGTGCGCCGCACCTGCTCTTCGTCGAGTCAGCATGGGCCGGCAACGGCGGGCGATGGACCGGCATGATGAGTACGCCGGGTCGCGGCTCGACCCACGCGTCGTGGGGACCGCGAGAACCCCTGTGTGAGTTGGTTTCCTGGTGCCGTGAACACGGAGTCCCCACCGTCTTCTGGAACAAGGAGGACCCACCGCACTTCTACCGTTTCCTCGAGACGGCCAGACTCTTCGACCACGTGTTCACCGTCGACGCCGACCGCATACCGCTCTACCAGGAGATCCTCGGTCACAACCGGGTCGGCGTGCTGCCCTTCGCGGCACAACCGCGCATCCACCACCCCGTGTCCGTCCCCGGCGGTCGCCGGCACCCCGTGGCCTTTGCTGGTACGTACTACACAAACAAGCATCGGGGCCGGGCCTCCCAGATGGAGGCGGTTCTCTCACCCGCCCGCGAATACGGCCTGCACATCTTCACGAGGCGGGCGAATGACCCGAAACTGCAGTTCCCGTCGGCCTACGCCGATCACGTCGTCGGGTCACTGCCGTACCCGCGAATGGTCAGTGCCTACAAGGCGTACCAGGTGTTTCTCAACGTCAACTCGGTCACGGGGTCGCCGACGATGTGCGCCCGGCGGGTCTTCGAACTCTCCGCCTGTGCGACGCCCGTCATCTCCGGTCCGTCCCGCGCGCTGGAGGAGACCTTCGGCGACCTCATCCGGGTGAGTGAGTCGCCGGAGGACACGTCGGAGGCCCTCAAGGACCTGCTCGACGACAGTGCCCTGCGGGCTCGGCGTGGCCACCTGGCGATGAGAGAGGTCTTCGCCAGGCACACGTACGGACACCGTGTCGACACAGTCCTGGACGCCATCGGCCTGCGGCGGGAGCCGCCGGACCGGTCGGTGTCGGTGGTGGTGTGTACGAACCGGCCCCACCAGATCTCCCACGCCCTCGGCCAGGTGGCCCGGCAGAAGTACCGGCCACTCCAGCTGGTCCTCGTCCTGCACGGTGTCCATCGGGAACCCGGGGCGGTCGAGAGGGAGGCGCGCGAGGCGGGAATCGAAGACGTGGTGGTGCTCCGCGCCGATGCCGCGCGCAGCTTGGGCAGCTGCCTGAATCTTGGCATCGAGGCGGCGGACGGACGATACGTCGCCAAGATGGATGACGACGACCTCTACGGCGCCGAATACCTGGGCGATGCGATGAACGCCTTCTCCTTCACCAGCGCGGCGGTCGTCGGCAAGGGGGCCCACTACGTCCAGCTCCGGGGGAGTGGGGTGACCATCCTGCGGTTCGCCCATCAGGAGCACACCGGGGTTGATCTCGTCAAGGGCGCGACCCTCGTCGTCGACGGGGATCTGCTGCGCACGTACCGTTTCGCCGACCTGCCGGCGAAAGTGGACACCGAGTTGCTACGGCGGCTCCGGGCGGACGGCACGAGCATCTACTCCGCGGACCGGTTCAACTTCGTCGCTGTGAGAAGAAGTGACCCGCGTACGCACACCTGGAAGATCAGCGACGAGGAGTTGCTGCGTTCGGGCCAGGTGGCCTTCCACGGCGATCCCACCCCGCACGTCCTCATCTGACCTGCGTCAACAATTCCTTGACGACGTCCAGATCCACCTTCCAGGTGCGTTCCTCCCTGGGTTTGGCGAAGTCCACCATGTCACCGAACCCGACGTGAAGGTCGTGGCCGACCGCGGCGGCGACCAGGACGTCGTCGCGGAGGAAGAAGTTGCGAGGAGCGATGACGATGGTGGATCCGCCTGGCGGTTGAAAACAGGAGAGGTACATCTGGCTCCCGACGCAGCCGGCCATCGACCGGGCCCGCGCGGCGAGGCGCACCTGGTCGTCGACGCTGAGCTGCTCGGGCCGCACGACCTCCCATCCGGCCTGGTGGAACAGAGCCTCCACCTGGTCGTTGTTGACCGCCTGTCGGTACTTGACGCCGGCACGGGACAGGAAGATCCGAGCGGTACCCGGTGATGCCTGGATGGCCACCGTCCTCCACACGTCGGCCTGGGCAGACGTGATCCACCAGTGCGTACGCATGGCGCAGTCGGGCACGATGAGCCGCTCCACCACGTCCCAGCGGGAGGCGTGCCCCAGCCGGTCGGGCGGGATGCCGGCGCGTGCGAGCAACCGCCGCGAGAACGCCCGGATCTCCGGCTCGTAGACCAGGAACCGGACCGACCGGCGAAGCTCCGCCGAGAGGTACGGCACGGCCCAGGTGCGGGTGAGGCCCTCGAGAATGGTGTGGCCGAAATGGTGATGCACATTGCCGAGCAGGACGTGGGTTCCGGTCAGCCGACGTGTCGGCGCCGTGGTGGGAGTGGTCACCGTCCAGCCCGCGCCGACACCGGTGAGGATGTCCCCGGCCAAAGTCCGGTTTCCATCCATGACCCCACGGGACGAGGGCAGCAACCCACCCGTCGCGGTCATGAGCAACTGGCCGTCGTAGTGGAAGCCGTTCCCGCGGTCGTGGATCCGCCCGCCGAACACGTGCGCGTTCTCGAGACACCACAGGTCGGGCTGGACAGGCTCCTCGTCCGGCCACAGTTCCGGGACACTGACGGTATTCGCGCCCCGCCAGCCCACTTCGGTATCACCGAGCACGCGGGCCACATCCGGAGGTGTCGGAGCGTCCACACCACGGACGCCGACCACGCGGAAACGACGGACCTCGGCTCCGAAACAACCCTGATTCAGCCCGCCGTAGCCGAGTACGTTCGGCTCTGTGTCGACGCCGACATCGTGGGCGTGGACCGGCAGGTCACTGGAGATCATGGCGAAGTCGGGGTCAGAGCGACCTGCTGGTGTAGGCGGACACATTCGAGTGCGCCGTGTTCGCGCCGGTCTGAAAGGCCCGCTTGCCGAGGTGCCGACCTTTCTCGAAGACCAGAAGGCTGTCGTAGAAGTGCATGGAAAGCGTCGAACGGCCGAAATCCGTGACCGGGGGAGCGCCACGTTGACCGGCGTACAACTCGTCGATCAGCGCCTTCGCCTTCTCGACGAAGCTGTCCGGCGATCCGAACCCGCCGCCGAACGCCGGCAGATAGGCGGTGTGCAGGTCCTCGACCAGATAGATGCCGTCAACGGGCACAGTGGGATAGAGATGGTTGAACGTCGCGGCGATCTGGCTCATGTGGTGGCCGCCGTCGTCGAGGACGATGTCGAACGGCCCGAACTCGGCGAGCAGCCGGCTGAGGAACTCGGGATCCTCCTGGTCGCCGATGCGGATGGCGATCTGGTCCGACTCGTACTCCTTGCAGGCCGGTCGGCAGTCGATGCCGACGATCTGAGCGAACGGGCCGAGAAAGCGCCGCCACATCTGCGACGAGCCGCCACTACCGACACCGATCTCGAGCATTGCCACTGACCGGTTGCGAAACCGTTCCAGGTGGCGCTCATAGGCCGGGAAATAGTGCGCCCACTTATGAATGCTTCGCTGATCGTTGGTCAGGAAGTCGGCCCAGAGGCTCATGGTTTCTCCTGGTCGGGAAGCTCAGATGCGGGACGTTGCAGAGGCGCCGAATACCTGATGCCACGCTAGTCAAGCCGGACCGCCCGATTCTGGCGCCACGCCATGGGAGCCGAGGACGGCATCGCACCACCTGTCTACGTCGGAGTCGGTCAGCATTCGATGGGCGATCACCCAGTCGCGCGCCCTTCCGGCCTGCACCTGGGCGGCGATCGGGTTCTGGAGAACCGAGACGAGGGTGCTCGCGAACGACGCGCAGTCATTGCTGGTCAGGCGGGCAAGGTGCCCGGCGTTGCCGTACGGACCGACGTGAGAGGCGACGGTCGGCAGGCCGAGGATGGCGTACTCGAGCAGTTTCAGGTCGCTCTTGGCGCCACTACGCGAACTCTCCATGAGGGGGGCGACCGCGGCCGACCACCGGTGAGCGTGCGTACGCAACCATGGAACGAACCTGGGATAGCTGGCGCCACCTGGAGGAATGGGGAACCGCCGGAACCACGACTCGTCCTGCTCCGGCTCGGTGATCCCGACAACCTCGAGGACGACTTTCTGGCGAAGAACACCAGCGACGGCAGGCACCGCCTCACGCAGCAACCGCAGGTCCTCGCCGTGCGTTTTCGAGCCCATGTAGAGGATCCGCACCTCGTCCGTCACGGGCGGCGGCAGGGCAGTGACCTCGCTCCGCCACAGCCGCGGATCAAGACAGTTGGGTACGACCACCACCCGGTCGGTCAGCTCCCACAGGGATGTCGCGAGCGAGTCGGTACTCGTGACCACGACATCGGCTGCACTCAGGAGCCGGACAACGCCGTCCAGTCGTTCGCTGTCGTAGCCCTCCCGCATCAGGTGCGCCCGCGCCGTGCGGCTGGACAAGTCGTCGTCGATCTCGACCGCCAGCCGGATCCCCGACTTCTCGATGGTCGCCAAGAACGGCTCGACCAGCTCCGGCGACAGCGCATCCCTTTGGACCAGACAGACCTGGTACGGCGTCGCGTCCGCTCCGTTGATCAGGTCGGAGGGATCCACCATGCGCCACATGGCACGCTGCCGGGATCGTTGGTGGGCGATCCGCGGCAGGATCCGCACGTGGGTCGACGCTGCATGGGCGTCGGGGCGGCCGCGTACGACATAAGCCGCTGACGGCACCGGCCCACCCCGGGTCACCTCTTCGTACAGCTGGCGATAGTCGTCGGCCATAGTCCGCCGGCTCCGGATACTCTCCCGTGGCACTGGTCGGAGTGTGCTTGCCACCTTCGCCGGGCTGCCGGCGAGGCTGGTGAGGATCCGCGCCGCATCGTCGAGGTGGTCCAGGGGCAGGAGAACCCCACCGCCGTGGCGGCGTACGCGATCGGCAACCGCTCCCACATCGGTGGCGACCACCGGGATACCAAGACCCCACGCTTCCGACAAGGTGTGTGAGTACGTCTCGGACCAGATCGAGAAGAGCCCGACGAGATCGGGATCGATCGCCTCGGCGCGCGGGCGTAGACCTTCGCGGCCGTACTCTCCATGAGCGATCCCGACATCACCAAGGAACTCACTGCGTTGCCCTATGATGTGCCATTCGATGACGGGACCTACGCGTCGGGCGAGCTCCCGTAGGTACTCGATCCCTTTGTGGGCGGCCCAGTTTGCCGGCGCCATGATCCGTAACGGACCGGGCAGTCGCTCATCCGACTTGCGGACGGGAGCCCATTCAGGGCCGAGATCGCGGCCATGCTCGATCACGCGCAGATTGCCCTTGAACTCCTCGCCAAACACCGTGGAATAGACCGTCGCTGCGCTTTCTGTCGTCGCGACAACGGCGTCGGCAGACATCAGCACATCCGTCGCGCGGCGCCGCCATTCGTGCACCCACTGATGTTTGAGCGGCGGCACGCCCATGACGAATCCGGTGGGTAGCCGGCATGCTCCGTTGCCCGGCGTGCAGCTGCCACCGCAGTAGCGGTCCTGCTCGTCGAGCAGATGCACCGTCGGGCACACGTAATAGAAGTCGTGCGTCGACAGGACAAGGGGAACTCCGAGCAGGCGTGCCACCCGCGGCAGTGTGGTCAGTGGCTGTTTGATGAGGTGCCGGACGTGAATGGTCTCGAACCCGAAACCGATGAGGACGTCGACCAGAAATGTCGCGTAGTCGAGTCGCCATGAGTCGACGACCGAGAATGGTGCGTCCGGGCGCCAGGTGAGGACGCGGTGGGTGACCCCGTTCTCCCACCGCGACAGGTCGACGGCCCCGCCACTGCTCTCCAGCAGGTACGAATCCTGGAAGGGTTCCAGCTCGGTGAGCAGGTCTCGGTTGGTCGCGGGTGTACCGCCGCCACCCCGGTGCAGGACGTAGAGCCGGCGCGGTCGTACCTCGGTCCGGGCGGCGATCGTGCGGCGAACGTCCGCGGCTTCGCGCCGCATGGCGGTCATCTCCGGGCCGGCCATCCACCCGCGCACCTCATCGGTGTACGTGGGATGACGACGATCGATGACGGCGCGGCCGGCACGGACCAGATCGTCGCGGGCACTACCGAACGACTGGGCCCTGGCATGCCGGACGAGCACGTGCGGAGCGATCAGGTTCGTGAGGCCGGCTTCCCTCGCCCGCATGCACCAGTCGTTCTCCTCGCCGTAGCCGCGTGGAAAGGCGGTGGCGTCGAACGGCCCGACCGTGTCGATCGCCGCACGGCGTACGTACATGCAGAAGCCGTTGCCGGTCGGCACCTCGATCGACCAGGGGTGCAGGTTCCAGGTCGCGAAGCGGGCGACCTCCTCCCAGGGCAGGTGATCCCCCCAGGCGTTCGGCCTGCCGGGTACCGGCACCGCCATCGCGCCCGCGTTGTCCGAAACGGCGGTGACCGTCGCCACGTAGTCCTTGGCATACGCGACCCATCGCAGGCGTTGCAGCCAACAGGGTCCGACCTCGGTGTCGCTGTTGAGCAGCACGACGTCGGCCGGTGTCGACAGCTGGAACGCATGGTTGGCCGTCCTGGTGTACCCCTGGTTGTCGTCGTGGCGCACCAGCTCGAGCGCACCGGACGATGCGAAGTGAGCAAGGACCTTCAGGACCTCGGGATCGGTGCTGGCGTCGTCGATCACGACCAGCCTGGCGTTCCGGGTGTGCCTGACGAGCGCGGCCAGGCAGCGTTCGACGGCCGGCCCGCCGTTGTGGACCGGAACCACGACGGTGGTCTCCGGTGCCGAATGGAGTCGGGAGAGCAGTCCCTCGATGTCCACGCCAGGAAGGTGCTCTCCTGACCGGACCTCCGCGGCGCGTGCAGTGGTCTGGCTGACAGGCGCGGTTTCGAATCCGGCCGTGAGCGGCTGTGTCACCATCGTTCAGCTTCCCGGAGACCGGCCACTCGGCCCCCGGACCCGCTTGACCGCGGCGGCGAGTCGCAGAGCGAGCCGGACGCCGCGCCGCTGTCGGAGGCTCCGATAGCGACGGACCGCTGCCGCCAACTGCTGTTGATGTTCGCGGGTGCTCTGCTGGACCTCGGAGCGTAGCTGCGCCAGCCTGGTCTCGCGTTCGTCCAGATCCGTGAGCAGTTGGGTGATCCTCAGGGCCCGTTCGGCAGCGGACTCGCGGTATCCCTCGTAGAGGTCGACGGCGTGGTCGAGGCTGTGGCGAAGGCTGGCAAGCTCGGCCGCGACCGGATCGGACGGGGTCGCCGTGCCCGACCGACCGGGCGTCGAGTCACCGTCCACGTCGGTGAGCTCGCCGCTCGTCGCCGGCACGTCCTGTGTCGCGTCCTGTGCCGCGTCCCGTGCCGCATCGCGTGCCGCGTCCCGTGCCGCGTCCCGTGCCCCGTCCCGGGTCACCTCCGGTGTCACGTCCGACGCCAGGTCCGGTGTCCCGTCGGAGTCCTTGGCCGCCGTCAAGCCGTTGACCGCGGTGGCGACGTTGCCATTCACCATGAGCGCTTTCCAAGGATGCTGTGGAGTGCCTCCTCCAACGGCCGTCCCAGATCGACGTCCGCCGACGCGGGCGTGTGCGCGGCGAGCGTCCGGCTCCGGCGGACCGTCTCGCCCAGCGCCGTCGCGATACCGGACGGCGTGGCGGCGCCGAGGTACAACCCGTCGACCCACGCCGTACGGAAGGACTCGAACGTGTTGGAGACCGTCGGAATCCCTGCCATCGGCAGTTCGAGCGCGAACCGTCCGGGCTGCGGACTGTGCATGAGGCCCAGCCCGATGTCGACCCGCGACAGCAGGTCGTAGTAGTTGTCGAGCGAGAGGTGACCCAGCGGTTCGACGACATGGCCGCCACCGAGGTCCACCGGAGTGTGCGGTTCACCCGCGGAATAGATGACGGGCTGAACGCTGGAGTCCTCGAGAGTTCCGACCCAGCGCTGCAGTGCGGCAATACCCAGCGAGAACATCGTGCGCGCCTGGCTCGGCCGGCTCTCGAAGAGGACTCGCACTTCGTTACCCTGGCCAGGCTTCCACGCCCGCGCCGCATCCTGGAGTCGGGGCGTGTCGAGGGTGGGGCCGAAGATGTGGTCCGCGTCGATCGGCGTACCTGTCTGCTTGGTCAGCGCCTCGGCGAGCGGACGAGTGTTCACCAGGGAGTGGAAGCCCTGCCGGTGCGTCTCCACGGCGAGCGCGTGGTCGCTGCCCCAGCCCAGGAGACCGGGTTCGTAGTCCTGGATCAGGTAGATGACCTGCTCCGGTGACACGGTTTCGTTGTGGCACGCGGCCGACAACGCATGCGCGGTTCGCCAGCTCGTCACGATCCAGGCGTCGGTGGGATCGAAGGGCTCCTCCGCGACCGCGTCGCCGGGCGTCACGGAGACATCGCCGGCCTGGAACTTCGATGCGGTGTTCTCCGTCACCCACGTACGCAGGTGTCCGGTCACCTCGTCGCGCGGCCGCGCGAGTCTGAGCGCGACGACGCGCAGCGGACGCTGCAGCTTCTCCGCTGCGGCCAGACCGGTAGCGAGGGCGGTCCCGAGGTCGTCGAAACGATGCGGATCGAGCTCGTCCACGACCAGCACCACAGACGCCCGACCAGGCTGCAACACCACGGTCCGGAACGTGTGCTCGCCAGGAACGAGCGTGTCCAGCGTGAGCGCGCCGCCACTCGCGTGTGCACCCGCGCCGGCGGGAGCGGGCCGGTCGAGGAACGAACGCAGCTCCGCCGGCCGCCCGAGAAGGGCGTTCACCGAGTCTGAGAGCGCTCTCACCTGGGTGGTCGCCGCGTCGCCCTGCTCCTGTATCCGGTCCAGGCGGGAGATCATCGTCGACGCCTGCTCCTGCCAGGTGGTCGGGCGACCCGCGATCTGCAGCTGGTCCTGGCGAACGCGTCGAAGGTCGCTGCGGATCTCGCTCACCGTCTCGTCCACCGCGGTCGCGCTGGAACCGTCCGGGTTCCTGCGTTCGGCGGCGGCCTTGCGTTCGGCGGCGGCCTTGCGTTCCATCCTGGCCAGGCGGGCCATCACCGAACGGTTCTGGCGCCATCCCTGGACGAGGACGAGGCCGAGGGTGCAGCTTCCGGCGACCGCGAGGATGGCGGTCCTCTCGAATATTCCGGTCACAATGACAGCGACGGCCGAGGCCGCGATGAACAGCGCAGGTATAACTCGTGTACCGGTCGGCATTTTGGGCTCCCCCCACGGGACAGGATGATGTGACCGTTCCCGCGGGTGCGGATTGGTATGCACGCCCTGCGGGACCTGAACCGAAGCGCGGGGCGTGCACCTCGGCGGGGCCCCGGCAAAGGAGAAACACCTCACGCCGCAGGGCGTGTCGATAGCGAAGTGGCCGCTCACGGCCACCTACGGCCCGCGGCATCTCGGATCGCGGCAGTCCGGTGGGCATTCCGCGCCGCCCCGGGGCACGGTGGAGGCGCCGCGTGCGACGAGATGGGAACCCGCTTGCCAGCCACCAACCGAAGCTCCACTCCTGGCTCACGTCCCGCGACCGACCCGTCATCACCGCCAGACCGGCCGCGCCGGTCCGCCGGCCGGCGAGGCTCCCGCTTCCCGTGGCACCATCCCCATCCGCTCGTGGCGACCAACACGACCTACGCCACGTTGTACGCGGTCGACGGCGCGCTGCTGCCGTTCCTGTCGCTTTTCCTTGCGTACGCTCATGGGCTGAGCGCGAGCCAGATCGGTTTCGTCATGGCGGCCGCCAGCGTGTCCGCCATCGTGGCGCCACCGGTGCTGACGGTGCTCGCGGACCGCTACGGCCGCGCCGAACTGCTGCTCGTCACGATGCTCGCGGCTTCGTCGGTGGCGCTGCTGGTGTTCGCGTTCGTCGGCGGGTTCTGGTGGCTTCTCATCGTGTACGCGGCGTTCAGCCTCGTCCGCGAGCCCACCCGGCCGCTGCTGGACGGCATCTTCTTCACGTCGCAGCGGACCATTCCCGCCCTGGCTGAGGTGAAGTACCACCGCGTGCGGTTCTGGGGGACCTTCGGCTTCATGGTGCCGGGCGTGATCCTCTACTTCGTTCTCGTCGACGGCGAGGCGTTGGACTCGCTCCCGTTGCTCTCCTGCGGGCTCGCCGTTCTCGGGGTGGCGGCGGCGTTGTTCCTGCCGAGCCGGCGCCGGGCTTCAGTCTCGGCCGCTTCGCTACCGAGCGGCGGCCCGGGGGGCCGGGGCGGACGGGCGCCGACGCAGGCGGCGGGACGGACGGACATGCGGACGTTGGCGCGGGCGGCCGGGCGCCTGCTGCGCCGGCGGACGACGGTCGTCTTCATCGTGTCGATGTTCCTGCTGCAGGCGTCGATGAGCGCCTACTTCGCGTTCTATCCGCTCCAGGCGACCGAGGTCGTCGGCCTCTCACCGCGATGGATCGGGTTGATCACCAACCTCGGTGTGGCGTTGGAGCTCGGCTACATGGCGGCGTTCGGCTGGCTCGTCGCCCGGCTGGGCTGGCGGTGGCTCATGGTGCTCGGCGCGGCGGGGATGGCGGTCCGCGTCGCCCTGCTCGCCGCGATCCCGACCGTCGGCATCGTCGTGGGTACGCAGGTGCTGCACGGGCTGGTCATCGTGGTGTCGATGGTCGCCGGCCGGGTGATCCTGGACCGGTACGCGCCCGACGAGATCCGGCACACCGCCCAGGGTCTGTACGCGATGATCGTCCTCGGCGGCGGCAAGATCGTCGGCAGCGCCCTCGGCGGACTGATCGCCGCGCAGGACCTGTCGGCGGTGTTCTGGAGCGCGGCGGCAGTCGCGTCGGTCGCGGCGTTCGGGCTCGCGTGGGCGCTGCGCGAGGAGCCCGCGTAGCCGGTAGTCGGTAGCCGCGCCCTCCGAGCCTGGCCCGCCGCGCCGGACCATCTGCGGAGTCCGATCAGCGGCGCGGCATGATCATGCGCGAGAAGTTGGCCGTTTCGCGACGTCGAAGTGGCCGGTTCCTCGCGCATGATCATGAACGAGCGCCGTTCCCTACGCCCACGAGCGAGGTTCCGCGAGGCGGTTGCCGGTGCTACTGTCGAGTCCGGCTTCCAGGGAGCCGCCGGTCCGCGGGAAGGGCACAAGCCCACCTGTGCGTGGACTGCCCGGTGTGGCCCTGGCCCTCCTTTCGCCCCTGACGATGCGGACATCAGGTGGTACGAAAGGAGGTCGCTG
Organism: Actinopolymorpha sp. B11F2; assembly: GCF_040195635.1. Lineage (NCBI taxonomy): Bacteria > Bacillati > Actinomycetota > Actinomycetes > Propionibacteriales > Actinopolymorphaceae > Actinopolymorpha > Actinopolymorpha sp. B11F2. Next base: position 129,573 of record NZ_JBEFTX010000013.1, read on the forward strand.
TGCCGACCATCTCTCTCCCGCCGAATCCCGGTCTCGACCATCTGCGACACCAGGCGCGTGCGCTGCGCGAGGCGGTGCGCGCTGGCGATGCCTCTGCCGCCGAACGGGTGGAGCGGCAGCACCCCGGTGGCGTACCCGACGATCCGGCCGCGTTCTCGCTGAGCACGGCGCAGCTCGCGGTTGCCCGGGAGTACGGCTTCGCCAGCTGGCCCCGGCATACGGGCAGGAAGCCGTGATCGCCCTGCTCAGCCCGCTCACCACTGCCGAACGTCCCGATGAGTGACCCCTCCGCCGACCTGTTGGAGGTTCATCGGCTTCTAGAGCGACAAGCCTCCAAGAGGTCGCCGAGCACGCACGACAGGAGACCCGCATGCAGACGCTGACGACTGAACGCCTCGACCTCGTACCCCTCGATCCCGACCGGGACGCCGAGTGCCTGCACGCGATGCACGGTGACCCGGAGATCGATCCGTACGGCCCGTACGATCCGACCCCCGACGTGGCGGCAACCCGCACCCGGCTCGCGGAAGAGCTGGAGGGCAACGGCGGCTGGACCTGGGTACTCCGGCTCCGCCCGGCGACCGATGCCCTCGGCACCATCGGGCTGTTCTTCGACCAGGGCACGTCGATCCGCGGTCTGAGCTGGTACCTCCGGCGTGACCACTGGGGTCGGGGCCTGATGAGCGAGGCCGCGCCGGTCGTCGTCGACCACCTCCTGGCGCAGCCGGGCATCGACGGGGTGGAGGCGTGGATCGACACCCGGAACACCCGGTCGCTGGGCGTCGCGCGGAGGGCGCGCCTCGACGAGCGGGCCAGGCTACCTCGGGTGTACGCCGACCACACCGCCCAGCAGATCGTCATGGCCCGGGCGGCCGAACCCCGCGACCAGGACGTACTCGCGGCCCGGCCGAGCCTGCCGGTTCGCGACGTTCCGGCGACCTGCACGCTCCTGACCGGCGTCCTCGGGCTGAGTCTCGGTTTCGACCACGGCGACCCGCCGACGTTCGCCCGGCTGGGTGTGGGGCCATGGTCGGGGAGCCCGGGCATCGACGTCAGCCGGGCCGCCGACGGCGACATCGCCGCGGCCACGGTCTCGGTCGACATCGGCGTACCCACCGATGTGGTCCACGAGCGCGCCCTCACGGCCGGCGTGAAGGTCGTCGCGCCGCCGGAGGACATGCCGTGGCACAGGCGGGAGTTCGTGTTCTGCCTTCCCGAGGGCCACCGGGTCCGCGTCATCGGCCCGTCCCGCCCGGCAGGCTGATGTGGGGCCAGCCCGACCGCGCGGCACGTTGCCGAGGGTGATCGCCGCCGCGTCGATCAGGGCTCCCGTTTCAGCTGTCCGCGCGGCCCACGGAACTGCGGAGAACGCAGAGCTCATTACCTTCCGGGTCGGCGAGGATCACCCACCCGCGGCCCTCCGGACCACGCTTGTCCTCGACGAGGCTCGCGCCGAGGCCGATGAGTCGCTGGACCTCGACGTCCCTGTCACCGTCCGGACGCAGGCACACGTGGACCCGGTTCTTGACGGTCTTGGGCTCGGGCACACGCTGGAAGTACAGGTTCGGCCCACCGGGGAGCGCGATCATGGCCTCGTCATCGCCGGGCCGGTCCTCCTCGTGGAGCGGCTGGTCGACGACCTTGCTCCAGAACTGGCCGAGCTCATAGGGGTCGGCACAGTCGAAGGCCACGTTGTACAGGGAAACCGGCATGCTTACTCCGTTCGGATCATCGAGCTGCTCCGCGAATGATGTCCCAGGAGCGGAGGCCGAGGCGACCGTAGAACCCCGCGCTCCGGGCGGCCACGGGGATCAGGCCGGGCGTGCGGCGAGATCCGGTATGCCGATCTCGGTCGATGTCGGGCCGACACCGGCCCGCTCGCGGACGTGGACCCTTGGATGAGGGGACCCTTCATACGGACCTATTGGATGAGGCGCGCCCGCGACCACGGCCACCCCGCCGCCCAACCACGTGGCCCGAATCGTGGGACGCCGAGGCGGAGGTAGGCGCATGACGGCAACCGTCACACCGGAACAGTGGGAGTTCTACGACGAGCACGGCTATGTCGTCCTCGACGGGGTGCTCGACGACCGTGATCTCAAGGCCCTCGGGGAGCGCATCGACGACATCATGCTCGGGCGCGCCGACGTCGACTACGACAAGATGCTGATGCAGCTCGACGGCCGGACCGGCGACTATGCCGACGCGGGCAGGCAGTCCAAGGGGTTCAAGGGCGCGACGCTGGACTATCGCAAGATCCAGGACCTGGAGTTCGATCCGCTGTTCCTTGCCTACATGCGCCGGCCGGTCTTCGCCGACATCTGTCGGCGTACCTACTGCGACGCGCCGGTCGCGGCGTTCCGCGCGATGTTCATGAACAAGCCCGCCCGGCAGGGTACGCATCTTCCCTGGCATCAGGACCGGTGGGCGTTCCTCGACCGCGACCCGCTCATCACCGTGTGGACGGCACTCGACCCGGCGACCGTGGCCAACGGCTGCGTCAAGGTGATCCCCGGCAGCCATCGGCTCGGGCTGATCAACCCGTCGCACGGATCGGGATTTCTCGACCAGGACCAGGCGGTACACCACTGCCCGGAGGACAAGATCACCTATCTCGAACTCGATGCCGGGCAGGCGGTGCTCCTCCACAACTGGCTGCTGCATTCGTCCGACGTGAACTCCACCGATATTCCGCGTCGGGCGTTCAGCGTCTGCTATATGGACGCGCGCACACGTCATACGAAGGGCCGGGAGAACTACACCCTGATTTTCGACTGATCCCGGTCGCGTCCCGGGCGAGAGTGAAAGATTGGATGGCGCAGAATGGACCCTCAAAAACCCACGCCGCTGGATGACTTCCTGTTCGACCTTCGCGGCTATCTCATTCTCAAGAACGCCGTCGAGCCCGAACTGCTCGATCAGCTCAATCACGCTTTCGACAATTTCCCCGACCTCGCACCGGGGCAATGGTGGGGCAACGCCCAGCGCCGGGACTACACCGAGGAGACCGGGTTCGAGCTACACAACTGCGTGGAGGCGGGTGAGCCGTTCGAGCGGCTGATCGACCATCCGTCGTGGATCAACCACGTCCTGCACTTCGCCGGTGAGGAGGACTGCTACGTCCAAGGCGTCTTCATCGACGAGTGCATCGCCTCGATCCGTACCTCGGGTGGGCATCACCCGGTGCACAGCGGCGGATACCGCGGCGCGATGCGTGGTGCGTACGGCTACAAGAACGGCGTCTTCCGCTGCGGCCAGGTCAACATCATCCTCGCGCTCACCGACATCGGCGAGGGCGACGGCGCGACGATGGTGATTCCGGGCAGCCACAAGTCGAACTTCCCGCACCCGCTGTCGGGAGACTACGGACGTGGCGAGCGCATGGACACCCTCGACGGCGCCGTTCCGGTCTATCTCGACAAGGGCGACGCCCTGCTTTTCGTCGACGGGATGATGCACGGCGGCAGCAGTCGTACGAACGAAGGTGAACGCCGCATCCTCATCTACCGTTACGGACCCTCGTGGGCGCGGACCCGGTTCAACTACGAGTATTCCCGTGAGCTCCTCGACCGGCTCCCGCCCGAGCGTCGCAAGATCCTCGAGCCCGTACCCCCCGCCCGCCCCCCAGCGCCCCCGCTCCCATGATCGTGAAAGAAAAGCGGGCTATGCACCCACAAACCTTTCATGATCACGATCATGATCACGGGAAAGCGTAGGGCGGAGCGGCCGGGCGGTAATCGACGAACGGGATGGTGAGCCCGTCCGTGGTTTTGTCTGGATACGGCAGCGCCTCGAGCTTGTCCCGGCCGCGGTCGAGGGAGACCTCGACGTGGCGGCGGTTTCCGAGCCGCGCCCAGGCCTTGGCCTCCTGGCCGGCGAGCTGGACGGCGACACTGTGGCCGCTGGCGACCTGGGCGCCGGCCTTCGCCGCTTCGATGACCCCGCGGTAGTCGCCGGTCGTGAGGGAGAACCAGGCCCGCATCTCGTGTGCCCACGCCTGGATCTCGCCGTGGCCGGCTTCGGTGCCGATGCTGAGTGCGGCACGTCTGGTGGCTTCGGCGGCGGGCCGGTCGCCCATGTCGTTCTCGACGCAGCCGACGAGCAGAGCGAGCCAGCCGGCGAGTGCGAGGACCTCCCGGTGCTGGGCAAGGGTGAGCGGTCCATTGCGGAGTTCGGCGACGCGGGCGAGCCAGAGTCGGCCCTGGGTGAGCAGCTGGTCGGCCGACACTGACGGGTAGTCCGAGCAGAGCCGGTCGACGATGATTCTGAGCGCGTCGATCGTGGTGTTGTCGACGTCAGAGCGCTGGACACGGGCGAGGATCTCCAGGGTGCCCAGACCGGTCGCGGCGAGCAGGTCTGCGTCTGCGTCACGTCGGGTGGGCGCTGGAAAGATCGCGTGCTGGACCGTACCGAAGCTCTGGGCGATGAGCTTCTGGTAGTGGTCGTCTGGCAGGTGCTCTCCTGCCTCCAGGACTTCCAGCGTCTCAGCACGCTCGGCTGGGCGGGCGTGCTCTTCCCACCCAGTGTGACGAGGACGGCCACGGCATCGGACTGTGACCAGCCGCGCAGCTGGCGCTCTCGGCGGATCCGCCGAGACCACGACGGCAACTCCTGCCCCATGCTTGCCGAGTCTCGCACAGCGCCGGTGGTGCTACGCGAATGTCACCTGGGTCGCACCTTCCGGACACCGGTGGCACGCCGCACGCTTGACGCCACATCCAAGCAGGGGTGGCGACCCGGAGGCGTGGCCGTCGCGCCCTCGACACGGGAGGCGGTGGCGGTGCGATGGCGGATCGCGACGTTCGTGGTGTGCGTGGTGCTCGGGATGATGTGGACGGTGGTGGCCCGATGATGAACGCCTGCCCACCTGGCCGGCAGGCTTACTGGGCCCAGGGGCACATGACGAAGCCGCGCTTGAGGGTGAGCATCTCGATGCTCGCCTGCCACGACTGGATCCCTTCCAGGTGGGCGAGCGTGGACGTCGTGAAGGTGAACAGGTCGTTCGTCGTCGGCATGATCACCTCACACATCAGCGAGGACTGGCCGAGGGTCGCGGCGATGAACCGGACGCCCCGATGCTCGATCAGCTCCCGTGCGACCGCGTCCAGGCGGGACGGTGACACCTCGAGCCACAGCAGGACCTCGGTCTCGTAGCCCAGTAAGGCCGCCGGCACCAGCGTCACCATCTGCAGGCAGCCGCGCGACGTCAGCGTCTCGTAGCGCCTGCGTACGGTCGACTCGTTGACGCCCAGCACCTGCGCGACCGCCGGGAAGCTGGTCCGCCCGTCCTCGCGGAGGATGCCGAGGATCTTGTCATCGGTGTCGTCGAAGTCGCCCGGCGCGCATTCGTGCTGCTCGGACCGTTTCGCGGTGCGCGCGCTCTCGCCGAGGATCTGCCGGCTCCAGTCGTGCCCGACCTTGTACGTGTGCAGCACCAGGTCGGCGTCGCTGGACACCACGCCCCGGATGCTCAACAGTTCCTCGGTGAGGACGCTCACCAGGTCGCTGCCCTTGGGGACGATCACCTCGACGACGATGTCGTACGCGCCGGTGACCAGGCAGATGAAGCGGACGTACGGACGTTCGGCGATGATCCGCGCCACCCTGGCCTGCAAGCCGGCCTCGCAGCGGACGCGGATGAGCAGCTGCTCGGTCGGTCCCCACTGGCCGAGGCTGGGGACCGCCGCGATCCGGACGAGACCCTGGCTGATGAGGTGTTGGCCACGGCGGGTGACGGTGGCGACGGACGTCTGGGTGGTGTGGGCGATCTCGGTCCAGCTCGCCCGGCCGTCGTTCTGCAGGGCTACGACGATCCGCCGGTCGAGGTCGTCGAGCGGTTCGAGGCGGGCCATCAGGTGTGCGCCCGCAGGAACTGGTGGACGACGCTGGAGAAGCGGTCGTACTCCTCGACCTGTGGCGAGTGTCCAGAATTCTCGAAGACGACGAGCTCGGAGTTCGGGATGAGCGCGGCGATGGCCTCGCTGCACTCGACCGGCGTGATCCAGTCGTGGCGGCCGACGGTGACGAGGGTCGGGCAGGTGATCTGGGGAAGCCGGTCCCTGATGTCGTAGTTCTTGTGCAGGACCGAGAACGCGTAGTTGTGCGTCTGGTAGCGGTACGGCGTCGCCTTGGCGCGTTGCTCGACCGCTTCGGGGTTGTAGTCGTGGTCGTACAACGGCAGGATCTCCCGCCAGCAGTCGGCAAGGTCGGCGTCGTCCTTGACCGTCCCGCTCACGATCCGGTCGAACTTCGCCCGGTCGATCGTGACCCGACTCGACTCCATCGCGTTGCGCAGCGCCAGGTCCATGTGGGTGTTGTCGGCGGTCGTGTCACGCAGGATGAGGGCCTGCACGCGGTCGGGATAGTTGATCGCGTACTCCATCGCGATGAATCCGCCGTACGAACCACCCGCGACGACCACCTTCTCGGCACCGCTCCACACCCGCAGGCCTTCGATGTCGTCGGCCCACTGCGCGTGGCTGAAGGGAGGTTCCCCGTCGCTCCTGCCCGAGCCGCGGGCGTCGAAGACGAGCAGCGGAAGCTCGTGGGCGAACCGGGCGAACGCCGCGTCAGGTTCGGCCATCGACCCCAGCCCAGGCGCCCCGTGATGAGCGATCATGACGGGTCTGTCGACGAGCTCGCTGCCTAGCAGTTTGACGTTCAGCCGGGTCCCATTGATGGTGACGTGCATGCCTTACTTCCTCATCCGTGGGTTGCGGGCATCGTTGTAGGCAAAGGAGGCGAGGGTGGCCGCGACCACCAGCGTGAGGATGGCGAGCGACGGGAACAACGTCGTCCACCACGCGGATGCGAGCGAGCCCGAACGCTGTGCGTTGTGCAGGATCGTTCCCCACGACCAGCTGTCCGGGTCGCCGAGGCCGAGGAACGACAGGGACGCTTCGGTCAGCACCGCGCGCGACGCGGTGAGGACGACCGAGACCGCGACAACGGGCGCGACCGCGGGCAGCAGGTGGCGGCGGATGATCCAGCCGTGTGAACCGCCGATGACCCTCGCGGCGTCCATGTACGGCAGGCGTACGACGGACAACGCCTGGGAACGCACCACCCGGGCGACCTCCGGCCAGGAGAACGCCGCGATGACGACGACCAGCGTGCCCATGCCTGGCCCGGCGAGGGCCGCGACGAGAATCATCAACGGCAGGATCGGCAGGGACAGGGACAGGTCGACAACCAGGCCAACCGCGGTGTCGATGCGGGGAAAATAGGCCGCGGCCATGCCGATCAGCGCACCGGCCACGATGGCGAGCAGCGAGGCACCCAGGCCGACGGTCAGGCTCACCCGGGTGCCCCACACGACTTGGGCGAAGAGGTCGCGCCCGAGGTCGTCGGTGCCGAACCAGTGGGTCGTCGACGGGGGCGCGAGGACCGCCTCGCCGTAACCTCGCGGGAACGCCGCGATCAACGGCGCGGCGAGTGCGACGACGGCGAGCAGCAGCAGGACGGCGAGCGAACCGACGCCGATCGGGTTGCGCCGGAACTCCCGCCAGGTGCGTACGCCAGGCGGACCCGGCGAGCCCGGTGCGCCAGGCGAACCGGGCCCGCCGGGTCCACCCGGCGCAGGTGGGGTGCCACCCCCGGCGGTGCTACCCACTGACGTGCCACCAACTGACGTGCCACCAACTGACGTGTCGGCGGGTGTCGTCGTCATCGCGACCTCACCCTCGGATCGAGCATGCCGTAGAGCAGGTCCGTGAGCAGGTTGGCCGCCACGACGGTCGCGGCCAGCAGCAGGAAAGCCCCTTGCAGGACAGGAAAGTCGAGGCGCCCGACGTTGTCATAGATCGCGCGACCGAGCCCAGGATAAGCGTAGATCGTCTCGGTGAGGACCGCACCACCGACCAGGAAACCGAGCTGCAGACCGGCCACTGTCGTCGTGGGAAGCAGGGCGTTGCGCAGAGCGTGCTTCCACACCACCACCCGCTCGGGAACACCCTTGGCGCGGGCGAGCTCGCAGTAGTCCTCGCCGAGGCTCTCGATCAACGTGGCGCGCAGGGTGAGGACGTACGGACCGAGCTGCACCAGCACCAGCGACATGCAGGGCAGGACGAGGTGGTGGAGCATGCTGAGGTAGGCCTCGACCGGGCTTCTCACGTCGCTGTCCATCGCCCCACCGATCGGGAACCAACCGAGAGTCAGTCCGAAGACGTACAACAGGAAGACGCCCACGCTCGGCACGAACAGCGACTGGCCAAGGACACCGCCGATCTGCACCACCCGGTCGATCCCGCTGCGGGCACGCGTGGCCGCAAGCACACCTAGGGGTACGCCGACGAGCAGCGTCACGAGCATCGCCGACCCGGTGAGGATGAGCGTCCACGGGATCCGCTCGGCGAGGATCGCGCTCACCGGCACGGACTCGCGCAGGGAGACGCCGAGGTTTCCCTGCAGGAGTTCCCCGAGGTACGCGGCGTACTGCACGACCAGCGGTCGGTCGAGGCCGTAGTCGTGCAGGAGTTCCTGCCGTAGCTCCTCGGTCATGCCCGGGACGGCGACCACGAGCGCGGGGTCACCGGGCAGAAGCCGGACGAGAAAGAACGTCACAGTCACGGCGAACCACAGCGTCATCAACCCACGCAGTAGTCGCCGCCCCGTGAACGCCAGCATGCCCGATCAGTCCAGCCTTGTGGTCATATCGCTTCAGTTCCGCTGACGCACCTGGGCCAGCGACTGGGGGTTGATGATGGAGAGCAGTTCGCTCGGTTGCACCACGAAGTTGCCCCACGAGGAGTCGTGGGCGATGTTGAACGTCTGCACATAGAGCACTACGTCATAAACCTGGTCGTGTACTCGACGCGCGATCTGATGGACCGGCTCCCGCGCCTCTTCCGGGGTCGTCGCCTTCTGCGCCCGGTCGATCAGCGCGTCGAGGGTGGGATCGGTGACCTGCCCGTAGTTGATGAACCCACCGGACTTGAACGCGAGTCCGAGGTAGGCCGGTGGGTCCTCCATGATGGCCCACGAACCGACGTAGATGTCGAAGTCGCGTTCGGCGGTCTTCTCGCCGTAGGTGTTGCGTTCGAGGCCCGACAGCTTGATGTCGATGCCGGCCTCCCGGCTGGAGTCGCGCACCAGCTGCGAGAGCGAGGCGAGGATCGGGTCGGCCTTGTCGTAGATCAGCGTCGGCTGCAGACCGTCGAGCAGACCGTCGCCGTCGCCGTCTTCGAACCCGGCCTTCTCCAACTCGGCCCTGGCGGCCTCCGGGTCGTACGCGTACTCCTTCAGGCTCGGGTCGTGCCAGAAGTCAAGGGTCGGCGTCACCACACTCGAGCCGGTCGACTTAGCCTGCCCCTGCAGGACGACCCGGCGAATCGCGGCGGCGTCGATCGTCTTGGCCAGTGCCCGGCGTACCTCCACGCGGTCGAGAGGCTCGCGCTTGGTGTTGTACTGCACATGGGCGTAGCCGAGCGACGGCACCTCCTGCAGGCTGACGCCCTCGACGTCCTGCAGCGACTTCGCCTGTGCCGGCGGGATGGCGTTGGAGACGATGTCCAGCTCACCGCTACGCAGCGCCAGTACCTCGGTGTTGACGTCGGGGTAGACGCGGAACTCCACCTCGTCCAGGGTCGGCTTGCCGCCGGGTGCGAAGGGATAGGAGTCCACCGCCTCGAGCTGGTAGCTCTCGCCCTTCTCCACCGAGGTGAGCTTGTAGGGGCCTGCGCTCACCCAGTCCTCGGTGTTGGGGAAGTCCTGCACGCTCTCGGCCTTGCCGAAGACGTGGGCGGGCACGATCGGCACCCAGAAGCCGAGGCTGGTGAGGAACGTGCCGTCGGGACGCGACAGCTCGAACTCCACCCGGGTGTCGGAGACCGCGGTGGCCTTCTTGAACGACGGGATCAGGCCGGCGTAGACGCCGATCTTCTCCTTCCAGATCGCCGACACGGTGAACGCGACGTCCTCGGCGGTGAACGGTGTCCCGTCGGACCAGGTGAGGTCGTCGCGCAGCGTCATCCACGCGGTGCGCCCGCCGTCCTCGTACCCCCACTCGGTGGCCGCGAGCGGCGACTTCGTCCCCGTGAGGTCCATCTGCATGAGCCGCGGATACATGAGGTTGGTGACGATCAGGTCCGTACGACTGTTGCCGACGAGCGGGTTGAAGTTGACGACGTCGGCGGTCGTGCCGATGACGAGCTTGTTCTGTTCGGTGGACTTCTTCTCACCGGCGTCGGCACCTGGAGCGGTCTCGTCGGGGACGCTCGGCGTGCACGCGGCAGCGAGCAACGCGGCCGCCGCCACCACCCCCGTCAGGGCGCTTGACCAGCTCATGAAACCCATACCTCCTCGAGGACGCGGAGGATGTTTCCCCCGATCACCGCACGGATCTCGTCGTCGGAATAGTCGTGGGAGACGAGCCAGCCGACGATGTTGGCGAAGGACTCTCCGGGGTTCTCCATGCCGTCGACGTAGTCCACCTTCTCGTAGCTCAGGTCGCCCTGGACGGCGTCGAAGGACACATGACCGGCGAACACCTCGTGAAGTCCCACGTGGTCGCCGAACAGCGTGTCGGGCCCGAAGGCGACGTGGTCGATCCCCACGAGGTCGACGCAGTAGGTGAAGTGGTCCATCACCGACTCGAGCGAGTGTCGTGGGTGCGCGAGCGACATCGTGGTGTGCGGCGCGGCCTCGATCCCGATCACCCCGCCCCGCTCGGCGCACGCCTCGAGCACGCTGTCGGGCTTCATCCGGAGGCTGCCCCAGACGGCACGCGCGCCCGCGTGGGTGAGGAAGATCGGCACGGTCGAGTGCTCGATGGTCTCGAGCGACGTGAGGTCACCGGAGTGGGACACGTCGATCGCCATGCCGAGCTTGTTCATGCGGGTCACGGCCCGCCGGCCGAAGTCGGTCAACCCGCCGTCGCGGCGTTCCTTCAACCCGCTGCCGAGCGCGTTGGTCTCGCTGTAGGCGATGCCCATCTGGCGTACGCCGAAGCCGTAGAGGATGTCGATCCGGTCGAGTTCGTTCTCGATCGGCGTCGCGGCCTCCAGACCCGGCACCAGCGCGATCCGGCCGGAGTCGTGCGCGTGATGGATGTCGGCGACCTTCTCCGCCTTGAGCACGAGGTCCTGGTGCGCAAGGTCGGAGAACCGCATCCCCAGGTCGGCGAGGATGTCGGTCCACTTCCAGCCCGCCTGACTCGTCACGCAGGCGATGCCGTCCATGAAGTTGTCGAACACCGCGGTCAGCCCCGAACGCGCGAGTCCTTCATAACCGGTGCGGTGCCGCCCGGCACGGTTGTAGTCGACGCTGTCGCTGATGGGGTCGGGAAACACCGCAGGGTGCTCGTGCAGGGAGATGGCGATGCTCTCGTCGAGCAACCGGTGCGTACGGACGCGCTGGGAGTCGGACAGGTGCAGCCGGGAGTAGGCGGGTACGCGACCGACCTCAGGGGCCAGGGCGAACTGCTGATAGTCGACGCCGGCATCGAGGTAGCTGTATGAGCGGTAACCGGTGTAGCGCTTCAAGCTCTCCCGCACCGGGAGCTCCCTTCGCGGAGGGCCGGAGTCCGAACACCGACCCTCGTCCCGGGACCGCAACTTTTCGGCAACGCCAGGCCCCCGCATGATTGGTACTCGGCGTACGTAAGATCATTCTTGCCATAAGTCGGCATCATGGTCAATTATGGGGATATCGGCCGTAGCGCCGATGCCACCAAGCCGGCGCTACGGCCGATGCCAAGGAGGCGCATGCCGCACGCGGGTGGGGATGCGGTCCTCGAAGTCGTCGGCCTCTCGGTGCGTTTCCGTACTGGCGACCGCGTGCTCACCGCCGCCGACGACGTGTCCTTCGCGATCGCACCCGGTGAGACGCTGGCGCTGCTCGGCGAGTCCGGTTCAGGCAAGTCGGTGGCGGCGCGTGCAGTCATGGGCCTGTTGGCCGGCCGTGAGGTCGACGTCGAGGCGACCCGGCTGGCGCTCGGTGGCACGGATCTGCTCGGGTTGCCCGCCGACCAGCGGCGGGCTCTGCGCGGTTCGCGGATGACGCTCGTCTTCCAGGACGCCTTGTCGGCGCTGAACCCGGTGTTGCGCGTCGGCGATCAGATCGGCGAGCTCTTCCGCGTCCACGAACGGACATCCCGTCGCGTCGCGCGGTCCCGGTCGGTCGACCTGCTGCGCAGGGTGGGAATCCCGGCACCCGACAGCCGCGTCGACAACTATCCGCACCAGTTCTCCGGCGGCATGCGGCAACGGCTGCTCGTCGCGATGGCGATCGCGCTCCAACCGCCGCTGCTCATCGCCGACGAACCGACGACGGCACTCGACGTGACGGTGCAGGCGCAGGTGCTGGAGCTCCTGGCCGAACTCTGCGGCGAGATGGGCACGGCGGTCCTGCTCATCACCCACGACATGGGCATCGTGGCCGAGGTCGCCGACCGGGTAGCGGTGATGTACGCCGGGCGGATCGTCGAGACGGCGCCGGTCGAGGACATCTTCGCCGCACCCGGCCACCCCTACACCGAGGCGTTGCTCCGGTCCGTTCCGCGGATCGACCGGCCCGCGGCCGAGCTGCACCCGATCGCTGGTACGCCGCCGAGTCCGCTCGCACTGCCGTCGGGATGCGCCTTCCGGCCGCGGTGCGGATACGCGGTCGGAGTGTGTGCGGACGTCCGCCCCGATCTCGCGCCCGTCGGCGGCCCGGACGTACGCATGTCCGCATGCCACCGGCGCGAGGACGTCGGCAGCGCGGACGTGACGGACAGCGCGGGCGTGACGGGCCGTGCGGACGTGACGGACAGCGCGGGCGTGACGGGCGGTGCTGACCAGCTGGAGGGGAGCGGCTGCGGTGAACCTTGACCAGAAGCCGGTGTTGCTGGAGGCGCGCGACCTCCACAAGGGGTTCGCCTCCGGCCGGTCACTGCCGCTGGTCGGCGCGCGCCGCGCCCGGATCAGCGCGGTCGCCGGTGTCAACCTGACCTTGCATGCGGGGGAGACGCTCGGCATCGTGGGCGAGTCAGGGTGCGGCAAGTCGACGTTGGCGCGGACGCTGGTCGGGCTCGAACGCCCTGATGCCGGGCAGGTGTTGTTCCGTGGCACCGGCCTGACGGGGGTGCGGGGCCGGGCCCGGCGTGGGTTGGCGCGCAAGGTGCAGATGGTGTTCCAGGATCCGTACCTTTCTCTTGACCCGCGCATGAGTGTGCTCGACCTCGTCGCCGAACCGTTGGACGTGCACGGGCTCGCCGGTGATCGCACGGCGCGCCGGGTCCGTGCGGCGGAGCTTCTCACGCTCGTGGGGCTGGACCCGGACCTGCTGTCCAGATACCCGTACGAGTTCTCGGGTGGTCAACGCCAGCGGATCGGAATCGCCCGAGCGCTCGCACTCGAACCCGAGGTGTTGATCTGCGACGAGCCGGTGTCGTCCCTCGACGTCTCCGTACAGGCCCAGGTCGTCAGCCTGCTGCGCAACCTGCAACGGCAACTGGACCTTGCACTCGTCTTCATCGCCCACGACCTCGCACTGGTGCGCGTGGTGGCGGACCGGATCGCGGTGATGTATCTCGGCCGGCTCGCCGAACTCGGCAGCGCCGGCCAGGTGTTCGAGGCGCCCGCACACCCTTACACGCAAGCGTTGCTGTCGGCCGTTCCCATCCCTGACCCGACGCTGCGCGCTTCCCGTGCCGGAGGGTCGTACGCCCGGGTCCGGCTCGCCGGTGAGCCTCCCAGTCCGGCGGATCCGCCACCGGGATGCCGGTTCCACACCCGCTGTTGGCGTGCGGACGAGCGGTGCCGTTCCGAGGTTCCCGAGCTGGCGCCGGTGGCCGGGATCGACCAGGGACTCGGCGCGGTCGCGTGTCATCATCCGATCCATCCGATCCTTCCGGATTCGGGCGACCGGGGGCGGTCACCCGCGCAACCGGACGCCGATGGCCGACGTCCTAGAATGCGTTCGACCGCGGGGACGGAGGAGCGCTGATGAGTGTCGACGGCACACGGCATGACGACGGCGATACCGCAGCTGCCTCGGCAGTCCCGGGCATGAGCGTGGCGCGGGTCTATGACTACCTCCTCGGCGGCACCGACAACTCCGCCGCCGACCGCTTCGCCGCCGAGCAGATCAAGGCCCTCTTTCCCGAGCTGGAGGACTGGGCATGGTGCAACCGCGGGTTCCACCAGCGGGCCGCACGGTGGCTGGCGGCGGAGGTCGGCATCACGCAGTTCCTCGACATCGGCTCGGGGCTGCCCACCCAGAACAACACCCATGACGTCGTGCATGCGGTCAACCCAGCCTGCCGGGTGGTCTACGTCGACAACGACGAGCAGGTCGCCGAGCAGGCACACCGTCTGCTGAGCGACACCGGTCGGGTGAGCTTCGTCCACGGTGACCTGCGCAAGCCGGACGGCATCCTCGCCAACCCCGACGTGCGGGCACAACTCGACTTCGCCCAGCCCATCGGCCTGCTGATGACCGCCGTCATCCACTTCGTGGCCGACGAGCTCGACCCCTGGAAGCTCGTGGGACACTACCTCGACGCGTTGGTGCCGGGTAGCTATCTCGTGCTCTCCCAGGGGACCTACGACAAGCAGGCCCCCGCCACCGTCGAACGCGCCACCGCCATCTACCAGAACGCCAACGAGCAGGTGTACCCGCGGTCGAAGCCCGATGTGGAGAGGTTCTTCGCCGGTCTGCAGATCGTCCCGCCGTATGACGGTGCGAAGCCGGACGTCACGTTCGGCGGCCTCTGGGGGGCAGAGGATCCCGAGGTCGCTGACGACGACGCGTCGCGTGCCCTCTATGCCGCGGTCGGCCGCAAGCCGTGATCGGGCGCGGTACCTACCACGTCACGGGAAGCTCGGGTATGCCGTAGACCGTGGTCATCGTACGGAACTTCAGCTCATCGAAGTTCACGGCCAGCCGCAGAGTGGGGAAGCGGCGGAGCAGCGCCGGAAACGCGATCTGCATCTCCATCCGCGCAAGGGGTGCGCCGAGGCAGTGGTGGATGCCGTGGCCGAACGCCACATGCGGTTGCGGAGTCCGCGCGAGGTCGAACGTGTGTGGATCTGAGTAGAGCGCGTCGTCGCGGTTGGCCGAGGGGAGCGACACCATGACGTAGTCGCCGGCCTCGACCTGCTGGTCGCCGATCATCAGGTCTTCGGTGGCCGTACGGATGACGGCGGTCTGGGCGATCGTGAGATAGCGCAGCAGCTCCTCGACCGCGGGCGCGGCCGCATCGGGGTCGTCCCGCAAGCTGGCCGCCTGCTCAGGATGCTGCAGCAACAGCAATGTGCCGAGTGCCAGCATGTTGGCCGTGGTCTCGTGTCCGGCGAACAGCAGCAGCCGGCCGATGCCGGCCAGCTCGGCATCGGAGAGATCCTCGCCGTGCTCGCGGACCAGCCGGCCGAGGAGCGCGTCGCCCGGCGCGCGGCGTTCGGCGGCGACCCGGCCGGCGAGATACATCGCCATGTCCTTGAAGGCGAGCAACAACTGCTCCCGTGGCTGGGAGAGGTCGAGGATGAGGTTGCTGCGGTCGCGGAACTCGTCGCGGTCGGCGTAGGGCACGCCCAGAAGCTCGCAGATCACGAGCGCAGGGACGGGGAACGCGAACGCCGACACGAGGTCGACCGGCGGTGCGGACCCGGCGATCCCGTCGAGGTGCTCGGTCACGATGTCGGTGACCCTCGGACGGAGTTCGCTCATCCTCCGAGCAGTGAACGCGCCGGCGAGGATCCGGCGGAACTTCGTGTGTGCGGGCGGGTCGAAGCCGATGAAGCTGCCGGGTTCGGTCGGGGCCGCCTCAGCACTGCCCTTCACCATCGGCAGGCGCAGGAGCCACGGTGGGGTCGCGGCGTTGCTGAACCGGGCGTCACCGAGAACCTGACGGGCGTCGGCGTACCGCGTGACGAACCACACGGAGACGTCGCTCGGCAACTGGATCCGGCTGACGGGCTGCTCGGCGCGCAGCTGGTCGATCTCCGGTGCGGGATCGAACGGGCTGGCGCCGCCGCGTCGGTAGGGCAGCGGTGTTGCCGGCGTCTGACTCATCACGGAATCCTCCGCTCGGGGCTGGCAGTTGATCACTGTACTGTCCCGCATCGCCGGGGTGCACTGTCGCGCCCCGCATGATCATCAGCGGTGCTCTTCGGCGTGCTGTCGCAGGCGTCCTTGCCCCCGCCGGCTTCACGGTCGCCACAGCCTTGGTGTCCACACCGGCTAGTGCCGAGCAGGCGGCTTCCTCGTGTCGCGACGTCGAGCGCACGGTGGCGTTGACCGAGGGGGCGCGACCCACGGCGACCATCTCCGGACGACGAGGCACACAAGGACGTCACGACCGAACTCACCCTCGCCACGTCCGCTCTGGTCAACAAGCTGCCGCCGGCGCTCAACTCCACGAGCAGGGTGCGCGTTCCCGTCCTCGTGATGGTGGGTGAGCACGACGCGTTGTTCTGTGGCCTGCTGCTGGACTGCCGTGACCGGCCGGCGGTGCAGCAGAGGGAGGCGGCGTTCTATCCTCGTGCCGCGTCGTTGACCATTCTCACGGTCCCCGACACGGGTCACAATCTTGCATTGCACCGGTCGTCCAATATCACGCACTCCACGATTTCCGAATGGCTGCATAGCGCCTGATATGTGGGCTTGCGGTATTTCCGTCAAGCCCACAACGGACAGCTGAGATCGGGCCGACCTCCCGCCGGACCTCGCGCGTCCCTGCCGCGCGCTGCCCATGCGCGGTAGGCAGTGGCATCATGGCAACCACGGCTCGAGAGGCAGACGTGCATTCCCTTGGGTAGTCGAGGGAAGGAGTCCGAGCCGCCGGGAAATTGAGAATAACGGGAGGTCCGCTCATGCCAACATTCCCGGTCGGTGCGCAAGACCCGGATGAGCGTCTCCGCGAACTCGAAGCGATGCTCAATGCTATTACTGAGTATCAGATCATCAAGTTGGACGAGTCAGGCAATATCGCCAGTTGGAATCCAGGCGCCGAGGCGGTTCAGGGATATTCCGCGGACGAAGTCCTCGGGCAGCCGGTCTCGATGTTCTACACAGAAGAGGACAACGCGGCCGGTCTGACCCAGCGGGAGTTGCAGACCGCCCGTGACACGGGACGGGTGGAGTTCGAGGGCTGGCGGGTACGCAAGGGCGGCAGCAGGTTCTGGGCGAGTGTGATTCTCGCGCCCATCCGGGACGAGAACGGCGACGTGACCGGCTTTGTGAAGGTCACCAGGGACGAGACCGAACGCCGTGAACAGGAAGTACGACTGCAACGCCAACGCGACGAGATCCTCGAGCTGTCGACCCCGGTGATCCAGGTGTGGGACAAGGTTCTCGTGCTCCCGATCATCGGCACCCTCGATTCGCAGCGGGCCGCCCGGCTGACCGAGGACCTTTTGGAGAAGATCGCCGAGAACCAGGGTGAGGTCATCATCCTGGAAGTGAGCGGCGTACCCACGATCGACACCCAGGTCGGCCAGCACCTGTTGAAGACGGTCCAGGCCGCTGCGCTGATGGGGACCGTCAGCATCCTTTCTGGCGTGCGGGCCGAGGTGGCCCAGTCGATGGTGAATCTTGGTGTGGACCTGGGGCAGTTGCGCTCCCGTAACACGTTGCGGGACGCGTTGCAGCTGGCGTTGCAGGTGTTGCGGGACCAGCCGGGCGCCGCCGGCTCTGGTCCGACCTTGGGCGGGGGAACTGCACGTGAGTGAGGCAGCACCGATCCTGCGGATCGAGGACACCCTGTTGGTCAGCCTGCAAGGTGACCTTGACGACACGACCGTGATCGCGATCGAGGACCAGCTGACCAGGGAGGTCGTACGTACCCATGTGACGGGAATCCTGATCGACGTGAGTGGGTTGTCCGTCATCGATTCGTTCAGTGCAAGGGTCATCGCCCGGTTCATCGGCATGGTCCGGCTCCTCGGGTCGCAGGCCGCCGTCGTGGGAATCCAACCCGCGGTGGCGATCACGCTCGTCGAGCTGGGAGTGCCGATGGGTCATCTGGACACCGCACTGAACGCCGAGCAGGGCGTCGCACTGTTGCGACGGCTACGCCGAAATGCCACTCGAGCTGACTGACATGACGCAGGTCGCCCTGACGATCTCTGCTGAGGCCGACCTCATCCGGGTGCGGCAGGTTCTGCGCGCCAGATGTCAGCGGGTCGGGCTCGGTCTGGTCGACGAGACGAAGCTGATCACCGCCGGCAGCGAGCTGGCCCGCAACATCCTCACCCACGCGGTCGGTTCCCGCGGTGGGGTGCGGGTGGAGGACGTCGCGAGGTCGGGCCGGCAAGGGGTGAAGGCGACGTTCTTCGACGAAGGGCCGGGGATTCCGGACGTGGACCAGGCTCTCGTCGATGGTTTCAGTACGAGCGGAAGTCAGGGAATCGGTCTTCCGGGCTCGAAGCGGCTGGTCGACGAGATGACCATCACCACCGAGGTGGGGTCGGGCACCGTTGTCGAGATCGTCAAGTGGCGGCGTGATCGGTCGTGGCGCCCGTGAACAGCCCCGTCCACCAACGGCACCCGATCCGGGTCGAAGAAGACGTCGGTGCGTTGCGCCGGACGGTTGCCGAGATGGCCGCCGACCTGCCGTCCCTTCGTGACGGCGACGCGGATCTGGTCGCGACCGAGCTGGGTACGAACCTCCTCCGGCACACGGACCAGGGTGGCTACGTCCTCTACCGCGCGCTCACCGACGGGATCGAGTTGCTCGCCCTCGACGGCGGCCCGGGCCTGCGGGCGGGAGATGTCCCGCCAGACCCGAACCGCGAGACAGGACAACCAGTCCTGCAAGAGCCGCAGCGGCCGCCTGTCCCGCGTGAGTCCCGGGACGGGAGTCGTGGCCTCGGCGCGGGACTCAACACCGTCCGCCGGCGTTCGGTCGACTTCGACTGGTACGCCACGTCGGCTGGCACCGCGATCCTCGCGCGGCTCGGCGCGTCAGACTCCACCCGGACCGCGTCCTGGCAGTGGGGCGGCGTCAACGTCCCGCTGGGTGGGTCCGGCGTCTCCGGAGACGGCTGGGCCGTCGGCGTGGACCAGCGGCTTGTCGCCCTCGTCGTCGACGGGTTGGGCCACGGCGAGCATGCGGCCGCCGCGACTCAGGTGGCGTTGACGGAGTTCGAGCACTGGTCGATGCGCGATCCGCGGAGCTTCGTCGGCCATGTCCACGAGGCCATGCTCTCCACCAGGGGAGGCGTCCTCGGCCTCTGCGTACTGGATCAGGAGAGCGGAGAACTCACCTACGTCGGTGTCGGAAACATCCACGGGCGGGTCTTCTGCGGCCAGGGCAGTCATCGGCTGCTCAGCCGGGTCGGAGTCCTCGGGACCGAGATTCCGGTGCCGGACATGCAGGTGGCGACCGGCGAGTGGAGGCCGGGTGCCACCCTGATGCTCGCCACCGACGGGATCAAGGCGCACTGGGACCAGGATGGTGAGTATCCCGCCCTGCTCGCACACGACCCGGCGCTGATCGCCGCCATCGTCGAGCGCGACCACAGCGAGGGCAACGACGACGCCGCCCTCCTGGTCGTCCGCGACCTGAGGAACCCGGTACAACATGCGTAGGAGCTCATGGCCGACGGCTCACGGACGGCGGCTCACGGACGGCGGTGATGACCCATGGCTGCCGATGCGGAACTGACCCAGCTGCGGGCCGCGCTTCGACGTTGCCAGGAGCGAATGCGCGAACGCGAGCTGTCGGTCGCCGAACTCAACCACGAGCTCCAGAAGACCAACCGGGGGTTGATCGCCGTCCACGCCGAACTGGTGGACGCCCGCCAGGCCGAGGCGCGGTTGGCGGCCATCGTCCAGTCGTCCGACGACGCGATGCTCGCGTTGGGTCCGAAGCTGACCATCCAGACGTGGAGTCCCGGCGCGCAACGCCTGTTGGGCTATCGCAGTGACGAGATCGTCGGGCACTCGATGCAGGTGCTCGTCGCCGACGAGTCGCCGCCGGAGTTCGATGCGGCGGTACGACACGTACGCGCTGGCCGGCGTGTGCAGGCGTACGACACCAGGTGGCGGCACCGGGAGGGAACCACGGTCGACGTGGGCGTGGCCGTCGCGGCGATGCGGGAGGCGCAGAACCGCGGCCTGATCGGCTTCAGCGTGGTGGCGCGCGACATCTCCCACCGCCTTCGTACGCAGGCTGAGCTCGCCGAGGCCCGGGCGCTCCAGGAGGTCATGAACGACCGGGACCGGATCGCCCGCGACCTGCACGACATGGTGATCCAGCGGGTCTTCGCCGCCGAGATGATGCTGCACAGCGCCGCCACCCTGGTCATCCGCCCTGAGGTGGCGGAGCGGATCGAGACGGTGATCGGAGAGCTCGACGGGGCCATCCAGGACCTTCGTACGACGATCTTCGCGCTCCACGGCGGTTGGCAGCGTTCGACGAGCGTGCGTGGGCAGGTTCTCGACCTCGCGACCGCCGCGCAGGACGGGCTCGGCTTCTCGCCCAACGTCCGCTTCGACGGGCCGGTCGACACGACGGTGACGGACGAGGTGGCTGTCCAGGTGCTCGCCGTACTGCGCGAGGCGTTGACCAACATCGCGCGGCACGCCCAGGCGAGCAGCGCCTCGGTCGTGCTCAAGGTCGCCGACGGCGAGGTGGTCCTGCAGGTGAGAGACGACGGCCGGGGCTTCGACACGGCCCGCCATCAGGGCGGACTCCGCAACTTCCGGGAGCGGGCGGAGTCCCACGGTGGACGCTTCGAGCTGCACAGCGAGGTCGGCGCCGGCACCAGGATCGACTGGCGGGTCCCGCTGTCGCGGTGATCGGCGTGCCCTCGGTCGCGGTGATCGGCGTGCCCTCGGTCGCGGTGATCAGCATCGCCACTGTCGCGGTGAGCTGCCTCAGGACCTGAGTTCGGCCGAGAGCCTGGCCGCCGCCTGCTGCAACTCGGGCGCGACGTGCGCGACCACCTCGTCGGTGATCCGGGCGGCCGGACCGGAGATGGACAGCGCGGTCGCGATCGGCGTGTCCGGGACCGTCACCGCCACGCAGCGGACGCCGACCTCCTGCTCGCCGTCGTCGACGGCGTAGCCCTGGTCGCGGATGGTGTCGAGCTGGGTGAGGAGGGCGGCGTGATCGGTGAGGGTACGCGGCGTGCGGGGCTGCAGGTCGGCCCGCTTCAGCAGTGCGGTGGCGCGGTCGTCCGGCATCTGGGCCAGCAGGGCCTTGCCGACGCCCGTGCAGTAGAGCTCGACGCGCCGGCCGACCTCGGTGAACATCCGCATCGCGTGGCGCGACGGCACCTGGGCGACGTAGACGGCCTTGTCACCGTCGAGCAGGGCGAGGTTCGCGGTCTCGCCGGTGGCGTGCATGAGCTCGTCGAGGCAGGGCCGGGCCCAGGATCCGAGCAGCCGGCTCGCGCTCTCGCCGAGGCGGATCAGCCGCGGGCCCAAGGCGTACTTCCGGGACTCCTCCTGGCGTACGTATCCTCCAGCGATGAGGGTCCGCAGCAGCCGGTGGATCGTGGGGGCGGGCAGGCCGGAGGAGCTGGCCAGCTCGCTGAGGGTGACCTCCCCGGCGGCGTCGGCCATGAGCTCGAGGAGTTCGAGGGAACGCTCGACCGACTGGACCGCCCCGGACGGCTGGGACGGCTGGGACGGGGACGGCTGGGACGGAGTGCCTTGCCGGCTCTGCTTCCGCATGGCGAAACCTTAGTGGTCGTCGGACGGGGAGGGTACAAGGAGCCGGTTCCAGTGCGCGAAAGCTCTGATCCGTATCAAGGAATAGCAGAGCGTGACGATGCTGTCCAATCCGTGGCGGGGTACGTGGACCGTGGAGGAACCTCATGGCAGAGCGGCAGATCCTCGGTACCGCGGCCCAGCACGCATCGACCGAGATCCCGGTGGCAGGGCCCGAGGACCGGGTAGCCGACGTGATCGACGCGCTGCGGGGCCGGCGGTTCGACAGCGCGGCCGTCATCGCGGTCTGTACATCGGGCCGGTTGGTGGGCCTTGTGACGATCGAACGCCTCCTGGTCGCACCGCCTGAAGCGCGGGTCCTCGACGTCTCGGACCGCCAGCCGCCCGTCGTCGCACCGGACACCGACCAGGAGCACGCGGCGTGGGCGGCCATCCGCCAGGGCGAGTCGGGGCTGGCCGTCGTCGACGCCGACGGGACGTTTCGCGGGGTAATCCCACCCCAACGACTGCTCGCCGTCCTGCTCGAGGAACACGACGAGGACCTCGCCCGACTCGGCGGGTACCTGAGGTCGGCCGCCACCGCACGGGCCGCGAGTGAGGAACGGGTACGCCTGCGGCTCTGGCACCGCGTGCCGTGGCTGCTGCTCGGTCTGCTGGGTGCTCTGGTGGCGGCCGGGCTGATCGGCGGCTTCGAGGCGGACCTGGAGCGGCAGGTGCTGCTCGCGTTCTTCGTCCCTGGCGTCGTCTACATGGCCGACGCCGTAGGCACCCAGACCGAGACGCTGGTCATCCGGGGGCTCTCGGTCGGCGTCGGGATCCGGCGGGTCGTCGTCCGCGAACTCGTCACGGGACTGCTGGTCGGCCTGCTGTTGGCCCTGCTCACCCTGCCGGTGACCGTCGCGGTCTGGGGCAACGTCGGTGTCTCGCTCGCCGTCTCCCTGGCGCTCTTCGCCGCGTGCTCGATCGCCACTGTGGTGGCCATGGCGTTGCCGTGGCTCTTCCATCGGCTCGGCAGGGACCCCGCCTTCGGCTCCGGTCCGCTCGCGACGGTTGTCCAGGACCTGTTGTCCATCGCGATCTACCTCGTCATCGCGCGGGCAATCCTCGGCTGAGCCGCCCGGGCGGTCCCCGGCTGAGCTGGGTTGACCTCGCCTCACTCGACATCGAGGGAATGAAGGCGTTCTACGGCGCGCTGTTCGGCTGGCAGGCGCACGTGTCGCCGGAACCGAAAGCCGGCGGCGACACCATGTTCACCCAGGACGGCAAGACGGTCGCGGGTGCGGGGCCGCTCGTCGCGGCCTGCCAACCTCCGGTCTGGACGACCTACGTCCAGACCGACGACGCCGACAAGGCCGCCGAAGCGGTCGAGACCGCCGGCGGCACCGTCCTGTCCGCGCCGATGGATTTCATGGCCTACGGTCGGATGGCGGTCTTCGCCGACCCGCAGGGTGCGCACTTCTCGGTGATCAGAAGCAACCCCACCACGATGATCGACGCGGCGACGTCGTGGGGCCGGTTCAGGGTTTCGACGCGGCGACGTAGGTCCTTGCCTTCCGCCCCACGGCGTTGTCGTCGGTCTGCACGATCACATGGGCGAGCGCGACGGTCGGCGCGACGTCGAAGATCACGACGCCATGGGTCATCTGGTCCGGATTGAGTTGCGCCCGGTAGTCGAAGCCCCGGACCTGTGTCGGACCGAAACGCCGTCCCCTGGTGTCGACGATCCGATGGAAGTCGCCGCCGAACTGCGCCGGGGCCATGCCGACGTTCTTCGCCTTCATGCGTACGACGATGAGTTGACCGTTTCTGGCGACCGGAGGGGCGACGCCGAGCTCCTTCGCGTACTTCTTCACGCCGGTGGTCAGCTCGGTGACGGTGACCTCGAAGCTGCCGTTACGGAAGGTCTGCCCGACACCGACCATCGTGGTCGATGGCGTTTTCCTCGCCGCGGGGTCGGGTGTCGCCATCGTCACCGGAACCGACGGACCGCTGCATCCGCACAAGAACAACAAGGTCGCGGCACAAGCGACAGCAAGGACCAGTCGCGCCGACCGGTGCCGGTTTCTTCCCTTCGCGCACAGCGATGCGCCCTGCGCCGCAATCTGGCTGTTCATGGTTGTTCCCCCTGCGTGCAGGCTTTCACGGCAGGTGGGCCTTCTGCGGGCGTTTGGTTTTTGGTCGAACCCTCGTACTTTTGGTCGAACGTCGTTCTTGGATGAACCCATCGACGGTCGGCTTCGTCCTGCGTCAGGGCGTGTACTCATCTCTGCTGAAGACCGCGACGAGGTGAGAGTCCGCCTCAATCCCACCTTGGTTGACAATATGGCGGACTATCGGCGACTCCGGACGATTGGGCGCCGTGATCATAACCAGCTCGCCGAGATGGCACGACTCAGCCGCGACAAGTGCCATTCGTGAAACGTGATCGTGAATCCTGCCCCTCAGGCGTCGTGGGCTTCGGCCGGGAGGTGGTGGCCCAGGCGTGTCCGCTTGGTCCGCAGATACTGGGCGTTCTCCGGATTGGGCGAGACGTGCAGAGCGACGCGACCAGCGACGGTGATGCCGTAGGCGGCGAGCCCGGTGATCTTGGCGGGATTGTTGGTGAGGAGCCGGACGGTGCGTACGCCCAGATCGGTGAGAATAAGCGCTCCGGCTCGGTAGTCGCGGGCCTCCGCCGGAAGGCCCAGTGCCAGGTTCGCGTCCACCGTGTCGTGCCCGGCGTCCTGCAGGGTGTACGCCGCGAGCTTGGCCAGCAGCCCGATCCCGCGTCCCTCGTGGCCGCGGAGGTAGACGACGACGCCGCGGCCTTCCGCGGCGATGGCGGCGAGGGCAGCTGTGAGCTGCGGCCCGCAGTCGCAGCGCAGGGAGCCGAACACGTCGCCGGTCAGGCATTCGGAGTGCACGCGGGCGAGGACCGCTCCGTCGACCGCTTCGCCGACCGAATCGCCGGCCGCCTGCACGTTGCTGAGGTCGCCGTGGACGAGCGCGACGTGCTCCCGGCCGTCGATGGCATAGCCGTACGCCGTGAACACGCCATGAGCCGTCGGCATCCGGGCCTTCGCGACCCGGCGGATCCGCTCGGTCGTCGTCATTCGGTGGCGGGCCCGGACAGCGACACCACCGGGAGGTCGCGTCGGCCCGGGTTGCGTACCGCGGCGCAGACACCGTCGCTCGCCTCTGCCGCGGCGATGCGTTCGGCGGAGGGCGTGCCGTAGTCGGTGGTGCGTTGGCGCAGCGGCCGGCCGGTCGGTGCGACGAGTGCGCGCAGGTCGCTGATCGTCTTGTACGACCCGTGGCCGGCGCCGGCCATCCGGCTGATCGTCTCCTCCATGAGCGTGCCGCCGACGTCGTTCACGCCACCGTCAAGGACGGCTTGACAGAGCTCCGGGCCGAGTTTCACCCACGAGCACTGGATGTTGTCGATCAGCCCGTGGAGCAGCAGCCGGGCGACGGCGTGCACGGCGCGGTTCTCGCGCGGTGTCGGACCGGGGCGCGCCAACCCCGCAAGGTAGATCGGCGCGCTGGTGTGTACGAACGGCAGCAGCACGAACTCGGTGAAGCCGCGATGGCCGTTGTTTTCCAGCGATCTGCGCTGCAGGTCGGCGATGACCCGCAGGTGGGCGACCCAGTGCGCCGGCGTGTCGACGTGTCCGTACATCATCGTCGACGTCGTGGGGATCCCGAGCGCGTGCGCGGTGCTGACCACCTCGACCCAGCTCGCCGTCGGCAGCTTTCCCTTGGTGAGCACCCATCGCACGTCGTCGTCGAGGATCTCGGCGGCCGTTCCAGGCAGCGAGTCGACGCCGGCCTCGCGGGCCCGGACGAGCCATTCACGCACCGGCAGGTTGGTCCGCGACGTGCCGTTGATGACCTCCATCGGGCTGAACGCGTGCAGGTGGACATCCGGCTGGCGGCGCTTCACCTCCTGTGCGAGGTCGAAGTACGCCGTCCCCGGCAGGTCCGGGTGGATGCCGCCCTGCATGCAGATCTCGGTCGCACCGGCCTCCCACGCCTCGTCGACCCGATCGCCGACCTGGCTGAGGGAGAGCGTGTAGGCGTCGGCGTCGGTCCGCCGCTGGGCGAACGCGCAGAACCGGCAGCCGGTGTAACACACATTGGTGAAGTTGATGTTGCGGGTGACGACGAAGGTCACGTCATCGCCCGCGACGTCCCGGCGAAGCCCATCCGCCAACCGGCTGAGGGATTCCAGCGCCGGACCGTCGGCGTCGAGGAGGGCAAGCGCGTGGCCGTCGGTGAGGCCCGCGGGGTCCCTCTCCGCCTGACGCAAGGCGTCCTTGACGGCGCCGTCGAGACGCGCCGCAGCCGCCAACGACGCCGGTGCCGGTCCGGCCGCTCCGGACGGGACGTGCGCGGCGAGTTCGTCCCAGTCGCCGTAGACCGAGGAGAAGTCCTCCCGGCGGTCGGTGGTGCGGCCTTCGGAGTCGATGGTGACGTGCAGGTCGGTCCGCCCCGAACCGGCGCCCGCCGACTCCCAGCCACCGTCGGGCTCCTGCCAGGGCAGTCCCTGGGGGAGTCCGCCGTCCTTGGCGAGCCCGGTGGCCGGATCGACCAGGGCCGCCACGTGTCGCGCGAGCCGGGGATCGAGCCACGGTTCGCCGGTACGGACGTACTCCGGATAGATCGTCAGCCGTTCCCGCAGGGCGTACCCGCCCTCAGCCGTGCGCGCCGCCAGGTCGTCGATCTGCGGCCAGGCCCGCTCGGGGTTCACGTGGTCCGGTGTCAGCGGCGACACGCCACCCCAGTCGTCGATGCCGGCGCGCAGCATCAGGGCGTACTCGTCGTCGATGAGGTTCGGCGGCGCCTGGATGCGGACTTTCGCGCCGAGCACCAGCCTCGCCACGGCGATCGTCGCCGCCAGGTCCTGCAGGTCGGCGTCCGGTGTCGCGCGCATCTTGGTGTCGGGCTTGGCCCGGAAGTTCTGGACGATCACCTCCTGGACGCCGCCGTACGCCCGGGCGACCTGGCGGATCGCGAAGAGCGACTCGGCCCGCTCCGTCAGCGTCTCGCCGATCCCGAGGAGGATCCCGGTCGTGAACGGCACAGAGCTGCGGCCGGCGTCCTCGAGCACCCGGAGCCGGATGTCCGGGTCCTTGTCGGGCGAGCCGAAGTGCGGCCCGCCGCGCTCGGTGAACAGCCGCCGCGCGGTCGTCTCGAGCATCATGCCCATCGACGGCGCGACCGGCTTGAGCCGCTGCAGGTCCTGCCACGACAGCACGCCCGGGTTGAGATGGGGCAGCAGACCGGTCTCCTCCAACACCCGGATCGCCATCGCGCGGACGTAGGACAGCGTGTCGTCGTACCCGTTCTCGTCCAGCCACGTGCGCGCCGCCGGCCAGCGGTCTTCCGGCCGGTCGCCGAGGGTGAAGAGCGCCTCCTTGCAGCCCATCGCGGCACCCTGCCGAGCGATGTCGAGCACCTCGTCAGGGCTCAGGTAGGCGGCGGGGAGCCGGTGCGGGACGGTGACGAAGGTGCAGTAGCCGCACCTGTCGCGGCACAGGCGGGTGAGCGGGATGAACACCTTCCGGCTGTACGTGATGACGCCAGGCCGCCCTGCCGCTTCGAGGCCCTGGTCGCGCAACCGGCTCGCGAGGCCGGTCAGCGTGTCGAGGTCGCCGGCACGGGCGTGGAGGAGAACCGCGGCCTCGTCGACGTTCAGCGTCTTGCCGTCGCGGGCGCGGGCGAGAGCACGGCGCATGGCCGACGCAGGCGGCTGGTCCGGGACCTGCTGGGGACCGTGGGCCGGGGGATCTGGACGTAGGACAGTCACGGCCGAGACCGTAGGCAGGTGCAGCGTCGCCGGGCCAGCGTGTCGGCACCCGAACCGGAGACTGGTCTCCGCTGACGCTGGTGGGGACGGGTATCTGCGCTGGTCACCGGCCTTGCGGCGGTTTGCGGCCAGAGTCTGCAGCAGGTATTACCTAAAGTGTGGCATCGGTGGTCGGCAAGCGCATCAACGGTCGGACGTACTACTACCTCGTGGAGTCGCGGCGGGTCGACGGCAAGCCGCGCATCGTGGCGCAGCGCTACCTCGGTACCGCGGCCGACATCGCGGCGGCGGTCTCTGCCGTACTGGACGGTGATGCGCCGGGAGGGGGAGCGCCCGGTGGGCGAGCGCCCGGTGGGGGAGCGGCGGGAGGGCGAGCGCCGGGCCGGGGCGGTCCGGACCGCACGCGCCACCTCGCCTTCGGCGACGTCGCCGCGGTGTGGGGAGTGCTCACCGATCTCGGCCTCGCGGAGCTGGTGGACGAGGTGGTCGGCAGCCGCCGTACGAAGATCTCGACCGGGACCTACGTCGCACTCGGCGTACTCCACCAGGCCGTCGCGTCCGGCGCCGGGTTCGCGTTCGACGGCCCCGGGCTGGACCTCGCGGCGTGGTGGCGGCAGTCGGCGGCGGCACGTTTCGTTCGGCCGCGAGTCGATCCCGACCTGCTGGACCGGCGCAGGTTCTGGCGGGCGATGAGCCGGATCACCGAGTCCCATCTCGAGCAGCTCGAGGCGGCGCTGTTTCCCCGCCTCGTGCACGCGCTTTCGGACGTCGGCCCGCCTATGCGCAGGCAGACCTCCGACAACCCGAGGGTGCCGGTGCTGGCGGTCGACGTCCCTGCGTTCGCGACGTACGCACGCACGTCGACCACGGGCGACCGCGATCGTGGGAACGGCGGCGACTCAGGCGATCGGCTCGCCGGGCTCGGGGTGATCGTCACCCTCGACGGCGCCGTCCCGCTCGTGTCGGACGTGTACTGGCACCGCGAGGGCAGCGGGCGGGACTCGCCTGGCGACACGTTCACCGCGCTGGTCAGGCGGCTCGCGGACCGGCACCGCTCCCTCACCGCCCAGCCGCCGGACGACGGGGACGACCAGGGCAGCGACGACAGCGAGGACAGCAGGGACAGGGGTGATGCGCCCACCGGCAAGGACGGCATCACCGTGGTCGTCGACGCCGGTCAAAGCAGCCAGCCCGGCGCCGGCAGCTTCGCCGGGCTGCACATCGTCGCCTCCCTCCCGCCCGGCGACCACCCCGAGCTGCTCGCCGTCCCCGCCAGCAGACGCCGCGCCGTCGACCCTGCCCGCTTCCCGGGCGTGACGGCCTATGACACCCGCATCCGCGTCGCCGGCGTCGACCGCCGCGCGGTCGCTCTGCACTCCCGCCTCCTGCACGACGCGCAGGCCCGCGGCCTCGCCCAGGACCTTGCCAGCGCGACTCGCCGCCTCGACGAGCTCGCGGCCGCCCTGCGCCAGGGGACACAACGCCTGCCGCGGGAACGGGTCCTGGCTGAGATCGCGCGCATCACCAGATTCCGGTGGGTCGACCGGGTGCTGTCGACGACCCTCACCGGCACCGAGCCGGCCGACCTGCGGCTGCGCTGGTCTGTCGACGAGTCCGCCAGGGCGCGGCTGGCGCAGGAGGTTTTCGGTCGCCAGCTGCTCGTCACCGACCACGACGACTGGTCCGTCGCCGACGTCCTCACCGCGTACCGCGCGCGCTACCGCATCGAGGGCACCCTGCGGCACTGGGGCGGGCCGGTCATCGGCTCGCCGTCGACCGGCTGGCGATGGGACGATCACCGGATCGCGGTCCATTCCTACGTCCGGATCCTGGCGACGACGGTCACGCACCTGATGCGGCAGTCGGCGCAGCGCGAGGGTCTCGACCTGTCGGTACGGGAGCTGTTCGACCGGCTCTCCGGCATCGAGGAGACCGAGCTGCGCTACCGGTCGACGGGCGGTCGGCCGCGCACCAGAAGGATCCTGGCCGAACGCGACGCCGACCAGGAGCGGCTGTTCGACCTCTTCGGGCTAGCGAGGTACGCGCCCGATCCGTAACGTCGGCGGACATGGGCCACACATCTGAGGCGAGCGACCGGAGCCCGTTCACCGAACGCGGCGCGACCGGTCACCTCGCCTGGGCGCGGACGGCGCCCCTCGTCGACCTTGTGCTCCTCCACGGATTCTCCGACTCGGCGGACTGCTGGGGGCCGCTGGTCGCGGCGCTGCAGGGCCCGTGGGAGGCGCTCGCGATCGACGCCCGCGGGCATGGTTCGTCCGGGCTCCCCGAGGGGACGTTCGGCCGGACCGCCCACGCCCGCGACGTCGCCCAGGTCCTCGACGCTCTGGCGGCGGAGGGAGGCGTACGATCCGGCGGCGCGATCGTCGCCGGCCACTCGATGGGCGCGGTGACGGCCGCCGCGTTCGCGGAGAGCCGGCCGGATCTGGTGGCCGCCGTCATCCTGGAGGACCCGCCGCCGGGTCAACGCCAGCCGTCGGAGGGCGCGCCGCAACGCCGGCTCACACCGGACTGGCTTGTCGCCGCACGCGACCGCGACCTTCCCGAGAGGATCGCGACGAACCGGGCCGGCAACCCGGACTGGCCCGACGACGAGCACGAGCCATGGGCGCTGTCGAAGGAACGCTTCGACATGCACGTGTTCGACCTGCCGTCCGAGCCGATGGCCTACCTCCCGGACGTGCTGCCCAAGGTGAGCTGCCCTGTTCTCCTGCTGTACGGCGACACCGATCGTGGGTCGCTCATCTCGGCCGAGGTGGCCGCCGAGTGTGCGAACGCGGCGGCGGGGGAGTTCGCGTCGGTGCACATCGAGGGCGCCGGTCACAACATCCGCAGAGACCGTCGCGAGCCCTACCTCGCCGCGGTCACCGAATTCCTCCGCCGCTACGCGGGGTGACATCGCTCGGCGGCGTACGCCGCGTCATCCGCACAACCTGCGCGGGACACTCCGTGCGTATGTGACTCGCGGTACACCGAACGCTATCGTCGGCCCGTGCGGACAGGACCTATGCGAGCGGGTCGACGGCGGGCTGCTCCCGGGCCGACGGGCGGGACACCGTCCCGACAGGGCCACGTCGACTGCGCGCAACACGCCAGTGGCAGGGTGCCGGGGTGCTGACAGCCGCACCGCGCCTGTCCCTTGTCCAGATTCGCGCACTCGGGACGATCGGCGCTCTCGCTGTCGCCGCGGGTGGTTCGTTCGCGGGATCGCTGCCGGTCGGTGGACCGCAGCTGGTGGCCCTACGTACCCGCCTCATCGGCGACCACGTCGATCCCGCCGTCGTCTGCGTCTATCTCGGACTGACGCTGCTGGTCGTGGCCTGGTGGCGGTTGGGGCGACTGCTCACGAACCCCGAGACCGGAGTGACGAGGCACGCGTTGCTCGTCACGCTGGTGTCCTGGTCGGCGCCGCTGGTCCTCTGCCCGCCACTGTTCAGCCGCGACGTCTACAGCTATCTCGCCCAGGGCGAGATGGTGCGTGCGGGAATCGACATCTACAGCCACGGTCCAGCCACCCTCGGAGGGCCGCTCGCGGCGGAGGTACCGGCGATCTGGCAGGACACGCCGGCACCGTACGGCCCGGTGTTCGTCCTCTACGCCACCGCGATCGCGCACGTCGTCGGCACCAACACCGTGCTGGGCGTCTTCGCCATGCGCGCGGTCGCGTTGCTCGGCGTCGCCGGGCTCGCGGTCTGCCTGCCCTGGTTGGCGCGCCGGTGTGGCGCCTCGCCCACCAAGGCCCTGTGGCTCGGTGTCCTCAACCCGCTCGTACTCACGCACCTGGTGGCCGGCGCCCACAACGACGCGGTCATGCTCGCCCTGCTCGTCGCCGGGCTCGCGCTCGTGACGGCCGGACGCCGGGTCGTCGGGGTCACGCTGATCGCCATGGCGGCCCTGGTGAAGGTGCCGGCGGTGGTGGGGTTGCTCTTCGTCGTACCGCTCTGGGCCGCGCACGCGGCGACCCGTGCGACTGCCCACTCGGCCGCCCGCGAGGCCTCGCCCTCGGCGGCCCGGGCGACAGGCCGGTGGCGGGAGGTGCAGGCCGGCCTCAGCACCGCCGCGGTCGCCGCCGGCGCGACCGTCGTACTGACCGCGGCAGCGGGCACCGGGTTCGGTTGGGTGCACGCGCTCGGCACGCCCGCGTCACCGAGCAACTGGTCGATCACCAGCGCCCTCGCCAGGATCACCGCACGCTTCCTCGACCTGGTCGGCGTCGGCGTGGCCGCCGACGTGCTGGAGCTGTGGCGGTGGGTCGGCCTGTGTCTCGCGGTCGTCGCGGCAGTCGCCTGCTGGTGGCAGCGCGAACGGCTGGGGCCCGTCCGCGCGCTCGGGCTCGCACTGGGCGCGATCGTGTTGCTCGGCCCGGCGCTGCGGCCGTGGTACCTGCTGTGGGCCGTCGTCCTGCTCGCCGTCACTTCGCTGTCGCCTCGACTGTTGTGGGCCATCGCGGCGAGCTGTGGCGTGCTCGCGATGGTCGTGCTGCCCAACGGCTTCGCACCTGAGTACTCCGACATCGGACACGCGGTGCTCGGTGTCGCGATGGCCATCGGGGCGCTGCTCATCGCCAGTGCCCTCGCCGACCGGGAGGACTGGCCGCTCCACGGGACCGAGCCGCTTCCGCAGGCGGCGGGGACAGCGGCGTACCGGACCTCCCAGGCGGTGCAGGCCTACCAGGCGTACCCGCGATGAGAGCCCGGCCGGCGCTCGCCATCGCCATGGTCACGGTGACCGTGGGGTTCCTCGCGGGCGTGCAGTACTGGCGGGGATTCTTCGACCTCAGCATCTACTTCGGCGCGGTGCGCTTCTGGTCCGACGGCGGCGCGTTGTACGACTACCTGCTGCCGGAGACGTCGTACGGCTTCACCTATCCGCCGTTCGCCGCGCTCGCCATGGCGCCCATGGCGGTGGTGAGCTGGCCCGTCGTGATCGCGGGAAGCGTGCTGGCGAACCTCGGCTGCCTTGCCCTGCTGGCGTACTGGTTCGTCACCCCGATCGCCCGCCGACGGCGATGGACGCCCTGGTTCGCCGTCATCGCGGCGGCCTGCCTGCTCGCACTGCTCGAACCGGTGTACGACACGTTCAGCTTCGGCCAGGTCAACCTCGTCCTCATGGTGCTGGTGTTCGCCGACGCCCGGCTGCTCGCGGGGACGACCCGGTTCCGTCGCTTCGGCCGGTACGCAGGGGTGGGCATCGGTCTCGCCGCCGCACTGAAGCTGACCCCGGCGATCTTCGTCATCTATCTCGTGCTGACCGGCCGCCGGCGTGCTGCGGCGATCGCCACGGGGACGGCCGCCGGCGCGACGCTGCTCGCGGCCGTGATCGCGCCGGGCACGTCGTGGACGTACTGGACGGCGACGTTGTGGCAGACAGAGCGGGTCGGCTCGTTGGCGTACATCTCGAACCAGTCGATCCTGGGGGCGCTCGTGCGGCTGGACCCGTCGAGGCCGCCGAGCACGCTGGTCTGGCTGGTGCTGGTGGCCGCGGCGCTGGCGCTGTGGGCGTACCACGTCCGGCGCTCCCTCGACCGGTCCGACGTCCTGACCGGCTTCGCGTTGACCGGTGCGGTGGCATGCCTGGTGAGCCCGATCAGCTGGGTCCACCATCTTGTCTGGCTGATCCCCGGGCTGGTGCTGACCGTGGACGCGGGACTGCGCGAGCCCGTGGTGGCGCGACGCCGCCGGCTGCTGGGCGCGGCCGCGGCGGCGTACCTCGTCCTCTGCAGCAGCCTCGTCTTCCTCTGGCGGTTCGATGCCGGCGGGGTGGACGGGTTCCTCGGGGGGAGCGCCTTCACGTGGGTCGCCCTCGGCCTGCTGATGAGCCTGCCGGTCGTGCGGGGAACGGCGACCGCCGCCCTGCCTCTGGGGACGCATCCGGCAGCCATGGCGGGCGCGACGCCTGGGCACGTGGGCCCGGGTGCGGCATATCGGCAGGCGGGCTCGGGAGCGGCGCCCGGGCGGGAAGGCCTCGGCCGGCGGTAGCCGCCGTCCGCCCTGGTCCTCCGCCCTGGTCCTCCGCCCTGGTCCTCCGCGCTGGTCCTCCGCCCTGCGGCCCCGGGCCGCGCTGCTGCAAATGACCACGCTGAGCATGCCTGTAGCCCCAGGAACGGGCATCGACGCCTGTCCTGCGCTCACAGGCATGCTCAGCGTGGTCATTCGCAGGGGAGCACCATGCTCAGCGTGGTCATTCGCAGCGGACGCCGTGCCAGCGGCTACGGACGGCGGTAGGCACTGGGCGGCATGCCGAAGTGTGCGCGGAACCGCCGCGACAGGTGGAACTCGTCGGTGAACCCCAGCGTCCGCGCGATCTCCCGGAGCGTCATGTCGGTCAACCGCAGCAGGGTCGCCGCGGCCTGGAGCCGCCGGGAGTTGCGGAACGCCAGCGGCGGCTGGCCCACCTCCGCGGTGAACCGCCGGCGGAACGTGTCGTAGGACAGGCCGGTCTCCGCGGCGACCGTGCGCATGTCGACCCGGGCGGTGAGGTCGTCGGCGAGTCGGTCGACGGCCGCGGCGATGGCCGCGCTCGGCCCGGTGGCGCCGACCGGATCGGCGGTGTCGAGGAGCCAGTCGGCCAGGGCGAGCAACTGGTGCTCGGCCGCCCGGTGCGAGCGCGGAGTGGCCCGCAGGACCGTACGCAGCGCAGCCATCGACGGCGCGGGTCGCGGATACCGCGGCCCGGTCGTCGCCAGTGCCCCGGTCTCGGCGAGGGTGTCGAACAGCGGCCCGCTGAAGACGACGAACAGCTCGGTCCAGCGCTCGCCGGGCGCCGTTCCGTACCAGTGGGGATCGCCCGGACCCACCAGGGTGTGCGCGCCCGCGGTGATCGGCTCGTCGCGCCCGTCAGCGTCGCGGTAGCGCCCCTGCCCGGCGAGGATGACCGACAGGACGTACGCCGGCATGACGCGGAGCCCCGCCGGCATCACCGGTTCGTCGTCGACCACCTCGCCGGCGAGCACCAGCTGCCCGAGCCTCGTCTGCGGCGCGTCGGAGACGGCGATCCTGGCGCGGGGGTCGCGGGGATCCACACGCCAGAACGTACATGTCCCGGTCGGGCTCGACCATTCCAGCCGGTCGCCTTCGCGGCTTAGCGTCGTAGCACCGAGACGAGCCCGCCATGGAGGAGCCCATGACCGCGACCGACGCCCGACGCACCGGCCTGGTCACCGACGAGATGCGTGAGCAGTACCAGAACGAGGGCTACTTCGTCCTCGAGCGCGCCCTGACCGACGAGCAGCTGGAACTGCTCCGCGGCGGCGCGCAGTACTCCGTCGACAAGCTCGACGCCGCCTTCGACGAGGCAGGTGTCGACCGGATCGGGATCAACGCGCGCGGCAAGCGGTACTTCAGCAACATGATCTACCAGGACCGTCCGGAGCTGCGGCAGTTCCTGTTCAGCGACACGATGGCGCAGATCTGCCAGGCGACGCTGGGGGAGAACGCCTATCTGTTCTGGGAGCAGTACGTCATCAAGGCCGCCGACCCCGACACGTCCTTCGCCTGGCACCAGGACTCGGGCTACGTCCACGAGGACCACGAGCCCTACCTCACCTGCTGGATCGCGCTCGACGACGTGACGGAGGAGAACGGCTCGGTCTACCTGCTGCCGTACTCCCGCTCGGGCATCCGTTCCTACGTCAAGCACATCGAGGACCCCAGGGTGAACGACCGGGTGGGCTACTTCGGCTCCGATCCCGGCCTGCCGATGACCGCGCCGGCCGGGTCCATCGTCGTCTTCTCCAGTGTGGTCCTGCACCGCAGTGGGCCGAACACGACGGACAGGTTGCGCCGGGTCTACCTCGCGCAGTACTCCGGCGAGGTCATCATGAGCAAGGACGGGACCGAGCCGTGGGGGTCGTTCGAGCAGTTCCTCGATGGCGGGAACGTGGTCGCCCAGCTCTGAGGCATAGCACACCACCGGGCGGGTATGCCACGGAGCGTGATGGCATCAGGTCACGAAGTAACAAGTGTGGGGCGTGCGGCAGCCGCCGCGGTCGCGTCGTTCGCCGTGGCTGCCGCGCTCGCCACGGCGGCCGGCTGTGGCGCGCCGGCCGATGAGGAGAAGGCGGCCGCCTCGGTCGCGCGCGCCTTTCACGCCGCGGTCGACCACCGCCAGGGCCCGGCGGCCTGTGACCTGCTGGCACCGCAGACGAGGCGAGCGCTCGAACGTGTCAGCCAGCTCCCGTGCGCGAAGGCTGTCCTCGCCGGGAAGCTCGCCGCGGCGGGTGACGTACGTACCGTCCGTCTCGCCGGCGACCAGGCCCAGGTGGCGCTTGCCCGCGACACCGTCTTCCTCGCGGTGAGCGCGAAGAACTGGAAGATCGTGGCGGCCGGCTGCCGCCCACGCGGTGGGCAGCAGCCGTACGCCTGCCTGATCGCCGAAAACTGATCGGACAGGTCAGGGAGTCAGGCGCCGGCCGTGTCCAGCGGTGCGAGGCAGAAAGCGACGAGGGCCACCGTGTACTCACTCGGGTGAGGCCACGGTGGCCCTCGCCGGATCACCCTCCCCCGGGCGCGTGCGGTGCCGTGCTGTGCTTCTGGGCGTACGTCAGGTCGAACCGGCGTAGGTCAGAAAGTCTGGTCAGGGGCGCCGAGCAGGTCGCGGAGGAAGGACGCCGCGGTGTCGATGTCGTCGGCCGCGCAGGTCCACGGGAGCCACCTGCACCATTCGAAGCGGGCGCGACCGTCGGCGACGACGCAGCGAACGGTGATCCACACGTCGGACGACGGCGGGTACTGGACGCGGACGTGCCAGCCGTCGCGTGACTGGTCGAGAACCTCCGCGCGGTAACCGTCCGTGACGACACGGTCGTAAAGCTTTCGGACGTATTGTTCCTGGATCGATCGTCGCTCCGCGAGACGTCGGTCGGCGATTGCTTCCAGTTCAGCCCAGATCATTCCGAGTCCTCCCCGTCGAGGTCGGGTCACCCTGCCGTTGTTCGGTCGACCCGCAAGGCGCCGAGCAATCGGGGGCAGGGACGCTACAGACTGTCCGCGGGACGAAACCGACCGTAGTACTCAAATCGTGTGGGCGGCAAGCAATTGCGGTAAGAATTCTCACCCAGAGTCAAAGTTGTCGTGTCCGGCGGGCAGGGCACAATAGCTCGCAATCGATTGCAGACCGCGACCGCTCGACCGCGGGGAGGCGTAACACCGCACATGCCACGCCGACGACAGCCCACTCTGCGAGAACGCCGTCTCGCGGCTGAGCTCCGGTTCCTCCGCGAGACCCGGCAGACCACGCTTGCGCAGGTCGCAGAGGCCATCGGATGGAAAACCGCCAAACTCGGGCGGGTCGAGACCGCGGTCAGCGGGGTCAGTCTGAAGGACCTCGGTGTCCTTCTCGACTACTACGGCGTCGCCGCCGAACGCCGCGCGCAGCTCATGGAGCGGGCCTCCACGGCCGGCCGGCGGCAGTGGGCGGCCTACGAGCAGTTCGTCGCCGCCGACTACACGGAGTATCTGGAGATGGAGGTACTCGCCGTCGGCGTCCGTGCGTTCGACACCAGCGTGCTGTACGGCCGGTTGCAGACCGAGAGCTACGCCCGGGCGATCATGGAGGGCCACTCGATGGGATTGCTCTCACCCGGCGAGATCGACCGCCGGCTCGAGATCCGGATGGCGCGCCAGGGCGCGTTGACCAGGCAGACGGACCCGCTCCACGTGTGGGTGATCATCGCCGAGACCGTGCTCGACACCACTGTCGGGGCGCCGGAGGTGATGGTCGACCAGATGAGACACCTGCTCGACCTGGCCGAACTCCCGAACATCGATCTGCAGGTACTCCCCGCGGTGAAGGGCGCTCACCCGGGTCTGACCGGGGCATTCGCCATCCTCGAGTTTCCGGAGAGCTGGGAAGCCGACGTGGTTTACCTAGAAACGATGACCAGAAACACCTATCTTGCTGACCCGCACGAAGTGCACCGGTATAGCCTGGCCTATAGACATTTGAGCGCAATGGCACTGGACCCTGGCGAGACAAAGGCGCTGCTCGCCCGACGTGTCAGAGCGCAGGAGGCGAAGTCGAGGTGAGGTCCGTGAAGTCCACGTCCACTGCGCCCACGTGGCGCACAAGCAGCTACAGCGCATCCAACGGAAATTGTGTCGAGGTCGCTGTTCTCGACAGAGCGGCGATGGGTGTTCGTGACTCAAAAGATCGCAGCGGTCCTGTGCTCGCGTTCACGTCACGCGAGTGGAACGTTTTTGTTTCGAGCATCCGTGCCGGTGACTTCGATCGCTAGCTGATCGGGCTCAGTCGACGCAGGGCAGCGGCACCCCACAGGCATGTGGGGTGCCGCTGTCGTTCGGCGGACCATTCTCACAGTCCGTACCGATGTTGCTGGACCTGGGCCGGGCCCACCGGCGGCAGGTCGGAGGGCTTCTGCGCCGAGTCGCGCTCCGGTTACCCTGACGCGCCATGGCCACCTCGCCCCGACGCGCACCGTTGGCGCTCACCAAGACCGACGCCCGGCGCATCTGGCTGCGTGCCCAGCGGCTCGACGCCCGCGCACCGTTCGGCGGTGGGGCCGGAGCGACGCACTCCGCGGTCGAGCACCTGGGCTACGTGCAGATCGACACCATCAACGTCATCGAGCGCTGCCACCACCACATTCTCTGGACCCGGATCCCGGACTATCGGCGCGCGCATCTCCATCAGGCGCAGACCATCGACAAGACCGTCTTCGAGTACTGGACCCACGCCCTCGCGTACGTGCCGTCGAACGATTTCCGGTTCTTCATGCCGGGGATGAAGCGCAACCGTCAAGCACCCAGGATGCCCTGGAACCGCACGGTCACCGACGAGGATCTGCGCAAGGTCCACCACCTGATTCGCAAAGACGGCGCCCTCACCATCCGCGATATCACCGATGACGTCCTGGTGGAAAAGGATTGGCTTTGGGCGAGCCGTAAACCGTCGAAGCGTGCGCTGGAGGAGCAGTTCCGCCGCGGCGTGGTCACGGTCAGCGAACGCACCGGCATGGTCAAGACGTACGAACTCACCGGCCGGCACTTCGGCTGGGACAAGCCACCCAGGCCGGCGACCGAGCGGCAGATTCTCGCCTACAAACTCGACCGTGCTCTGCGCGCGCAGGGCCTGGTGAGCCTTGACTCTGCCTGCTACCACGAGCCCAGGGCCAAGCCGGCCATGCGTGCCCTGATCGAGTCCCGCGTGCGCCGGAAGGAACTCGTACCGGTGACGTTCGACGGTGCCGGCAAGGTCGAGCACTGGGCCGAGCCGCACACCCTCGAGTCGACCGCCGCCCCTGCCGAGGAACTCGTGCGCGTCCTGTCGCCGTTCGACCCGCTGATCATCCAACGCAAACGGCTCGCGCTCTTCTTCGACTACCGGCACATCTTCGAGGCGTACGTACCGAAGGAGAAGCGGGTCTTCGGCTACTTCGCGCTCCCGGTGCTCGTGGGCGACGAGATCGTCGCGGCCATCGACCTCAAGACCGACCGCGAGAAGGGCGCGCTGCTCATCCAGCAGTGGACCTGGGTCGGCAACGGCACGGCCTCCGCCCACAAGGCGCGCATCGAAGCAGAGCTCGACCGGTTCGAGACGTTCCAGCTGCGCTCCTGAGCGCGCGCCGGTGACGGATGCTGGGCGGTGCGCGGCGGTCAGGGGCTGCGGTCGAACGCCTGCGGCCCGTGCCAGGCCAGCGCGGCCCGGAGTTCGCGGACCTCACGTTCCCGCCGACGCCTCCGGCGCTCGTGCGCGACGGGAAAGAGCCGGATTCCACCGTGGTACGTGCGAATGGCGCTGCCGCCCAACGTCCGCGGCGGCATCCACCCAGGGGCCAGCCACACCGCGAGCCACGGACGCGAGCCCTGCTGGACGACCCGGGTGCGGGCGACCGCGTACCACGGCAGCTGCCACCGGTCGCGGCCCTTGGCGACGGTGAGGCCTTCGGTGCTGACCTCCAGGCTGAGCTGCGGGCGCGCGGCGATGTAGAGCAACCGCGCGGCCGTGACGAGGAGCATGACGAAGGCAATGAACGCGACGAGCGCGACCACGGGCTGCTGCGCATCCGTGGAATCCCGGGCGATGTCGACGGCGATCAGCGACAGGAAGGCGCTTGCGCCTCCCCAGGCGAGCGCTGTGCCGCGGGAGCTGCCGAAGCGTACGCCCCCGGTGGCGGCGCCGTTGTAAGCGGGCGCGGCGGCCGGTGGCTGCGGCTGTCCGGCGTTCCCGGGCTGGAAGAGCTGGGTGTACGGCCTGGTCGGTGTCGGACCGGTGCCCGTCGGACCGGTGCCCGTCGGACCGGTGCCCGTCGGACCGGTGCCGGTCGGACCAGCCCCGGTGCCCGGGACCTCCGAAGCGACGACCACGGCGCTGGACGGTATCGCCCCGCCCGGTCCGGCATGGTCCCGCAGCTGGGTGGCGTACTTCTCCACCAGGGTCTGGACCGGCGGCGGTAGCCATCCGGGCGCCGTCGCCGGCGGGATCTCGGCCCCACCCAGCTCGCTCAGCAACGCGGCGGGTGACGGCCGCAGTGCCGGGTCGCGTCGCAGGCACGCGGCGATCTGCTGGCGCAGCGCATCGGGTACGCCGTCGATCTGGGGTTCGGCGTGCATCGCGCGGTACATGAGGGCGGAGGTCTGCCCATCGCCGAAGGGCCCGTGTCCCGTCGCCGCGTAGACCAGCACCGCCCCCAGCGCGAAGACGTCGCTCGCCGGCCCCACGGCATCGCCCGCGATCTGCTCGGGGGAGAGGAACCCGGGTGTGCCGAGGAAGGTTCCGGTGGCCGTCAGCTTCGCGCACTCGAGCGCCTGGGAGATGCCGAAGTCGATGACCCGTGGCCCGTCGCCGCCCAGCAGGACGTTGGACGGCTTGAGGTCGCGGTGGATGAGGCCGGCCGCGTGGATCGCCGCCAGGGCCTCGGTGAGGCCCGCGGCGAGCCGGCGTACGGCGGACTCGGGCAACGCGCCGTGCTCGGAGACGGCCTGGTGCAGGCTGGGCCCGGCGACGTACTCCGTGGCGAGCCAGGGCCGCTCGGCGTCGGGATCCGCGTCGACGACGGCGGCGGTCCAGAAGCCACCGACCGAGCGGGCCATCTCGACCTCACGGCGGAACCGCTCCCGAAAGTCCGGGTCGTCGGCGAGCTCGGCCCTGGCCATCTTGACCGCGACCGGACGCCCGCCGGGGGAGATGCCGAGGTAGACCGTGCCCATCGCGCCCGAGCCCAGGCGGCTCTGCAGTGCGTACACGCCGATCTGCCGCGGGTCGCCGCTCTGCAATGGCTGCACCGGAAGGATCTCCCACTCCTGACGCCTGCGTCGTCAGGGAGGAGCCTAATCGCGACGGGGTGTCGGTGGGTGGCGCGAAGATGGGCGGGTGCGGCAACCGAGCCTTGGCGGTCAGGTGGTGGACGTCCCGCGGCTCGTCGACGCCCTCGTCGCAGCCGGGGTCGGCCCGGGTGACCCGCTGGCGCTCGTCGTGGCGCCGGGGACCGGCGTCGGCGTCGCTGCGACCCCCGACGGTTCCGCCCAGTGGGGCATCGCCGGCGATCCCGCGCGGGTGGTGGGCGAGGTCGCCGCGCTGCTGCGGCCCCGGTGGGTCTGGTGGGACGCGCGAACGACGGCCAGGCCGCTGCTCGAGTCCGGCGTACGTCTGACGACGTGCTGGGACCTCGCGGCCGTTCACCGGGTGCTCCACGGCGGTCACCGGGGGGACCCGGGCGCCGTGTGGGCGGCCTGTCACGGCCTACCTGAACCGCCGAGACCGGTCGTACGCCGGGAGGTGACCCTGCTCGACTTCGCCGCGCACGAGGACGACGAGGCGGTCGCGCCGGCCACCGGCGCCAGCCGGATCAGCCGCGGGGTCGATGGCCGGGTCGGCGGCGGGGTGGCGGGCGGGGTGGGCGGCGGGATCGATGGCGTGGGCGCCCGCGACCTCGGCGGCGGAATAGGCGGCGGAATAGGCGGCGGAATGGGCGGCGGAGCCGAGGCCGCCCTCCGCCCCGATGGCCAGCTCCGCCGTCGGTGGACCGACCGCGACTGGGCATTGGCCGGCGTCCCTCCCACCGAGGCCAACGCCCTCGCCGACGCTGCTGGCTCCGCCGACGCTGTGGACGCCGCCGAGGCTGCAGACCTGCTCGCGGCCGCGCCGACCTGGGCAACCCTCGCCCTGGCGGTCCAGACCCGCCAGGAGCGCGCCCTCCGCGCCCTCCCCGACCCCCGGGCGGCACCACGGTCGCTGCCGCTGTCCGTCCTCACCGCGTATGCCGAGTCGGCGGCGGCACTACTCGCACTCGAGCTCGAACACGACGGTCTGCCGATCGACCGGCAGGCCGCGGAGGCGATGATCGCGGAGTTCATCGGTCCGCGCCCGGCCGACGAGCAGGAGGCGGTCGCCGTCCGCGAACGCCGGGACGCGGCCGTCCTCGCGCACTTCCCTGCCGGCGTGAGCTGCGACCTGCGCAACCCCGCGCAGGTGCGTGACCTGCTCTCGCGGGTCGGCTTCGCCTATCCCGACACGCGGTCCTGGCGGTTGGAACCGTTCCGGTCGACCCATCGTGGCGTGGCGGCACTGCTCGACTGGCGCAAGGCCGAACGCATCGCGACGACCTACGGCTACGGTTGGCTCGACCGGCACGTCGGGTCCGACGGCCGGCTGCGCGGCGAGTGGGGCGCCGCTGACGCCGCCGCAGGCCGGATGACCGCGTCGGCAGGCTTGCACAACCTTCCGGCCGGGCTGCGGGTCGCGGTCGTGGCCGAGCCGCGCCACGCCCTGGTCCGTGCCGACCTCGGCCAGGTCGAGCCACGTGTGCTCGCCGCGGTGTCGGGCGACGCCGGACTCACGGCCGCGGCCCGCGCCGACGACATGTACGCACCGGTCGCCGCCGCGCTCCACTGCGACCGGCCGACGGCCAAGGTCGCGGTCCTGGCCGCGATGTACGGCCAGACGTCGGGAGCGGCAGGGGAGGCGCTCAAGCGGATGGAACGCGCCTATCCGGACGCGATCGGTTACCTTCGCGCCGCCGAGCAGGCCGGCAACAACCGCCAGGACGTCCGCACGTTCGGCGGCCGGCTCATCCGGTTGGGTTGGCCGGAGGCCACCGAGGAACGCGTCGAGGGCGCTGATGCCGCCTCGGTCCATGACGTGGGGCCGGGCCAGGGTAGCCACGCCGTCACCGGGCACGGCCGGTTCGCGCGCAACGCCGTGGTCCAGGGCGCGGCGGCCGAACTGTTCAAGGCGTGGGCTGCCGCCGCTCGGATCGGGCTGCAGGCTTTCGGTGGCCAGATTGTCCTGTGCCTGCATGACGAGTTGCTCGTCCATGTGCCCGCCGAGCACGCTGAGGCGGCGGCCGGGCTGTTGGCCCGGGCCCTGGACTCCACCGCCGGTGTGTGGGCGGCCGGCAGTGGTGTGCGGTTCGTCGCCGACATCACCTGCGTATCCCGCTGGTCCGACGCCAAAGGCTGAGCGCAACGTGTGATCGCCCGCCACCCGGGTAGCTGATCATCAAGGAGGTGGCACATCGTGAGCATGGGCGCAAGCATCTTCCTCATAGCGTTCGGCGCCATCCTGGCCTTCGCGGTGGATGCAGAACCAGACTGGCTCCGCATCAACATCGTGGGCTGGGTGTTGATCGTCACCGGCGTCACCATGTTGGTGCTGACGTTCACCATCTGGTCCAAGCGCCGACGTGGCACGACCGTGACCCAGCATCAGGTGTTCGAGGACGGCAAACAGACCAGCTCGGAGCGCAAGGTCTACCAGGACACCACCGCTCCACCGCCGGAGTGATCCGGGCGCGAGAAGACCTGCGGAAGCGGGGGTGCCTGCGCTGGCAGTGGCACCCCCGCCTCGACGGTGCTCAGCCGACCTTTCCGGTGACGTGTCTCAGCTGGCCTTCCGGCGCTGTCGCGGGGATGGCCACCTGATCGGACCGTGGTTCTCGTCGAGCACTGCCGATCGGATGTTGGCGAGGGTCATCGCGAGCAGTCGCGACACGTGCATCTGCGACATGCCCATCTCCTCGGCGATCTGTGCCTGCGTACGGTCGCCGAAGAACCACAGCGTGAGAATCTTCGCCTCCCGCGGCGGCACCTCGGCGAGGACGTCGCGCACCGCCTCCCGTTGCTCTACCCGGTCGAGCGCGGTGTCCTCGGAGCCGAGCAGGT
The DNA here is from genome assembly GCF_040195635.1 of Actinopolymorpha sp. B11F2. NCBI lineage: Bacteria > Bacillati > Actinomycetota > Actinomycetes > Propionibacteriales > Actinopolymorphaceae > Actinopolymorpha > Actinopolymorpha sp. B11F2. The sequence continues at coordinate 173,097 of NZ_JBEFTX010000013.1, forward strand.
CGCGGAGCGGCGGGCTGTCGCTGTCGGTTCCGTCAGCGGAGGCGGCGGGGCCGTCGAGTGAGAGGGCGGAATAGGCCGACGCGCTCTCCTGCGCCTGGACGATCTGGTCCTCGCCGACGTCTAGGTGCTCGGCGAGTTCGCGGACGGTGGGCGTCCGCTGCAGCTCGCCGGTCAGCCGGTCGTTCGCCTGCAGCACGGCGTGGTAGAGGTCGTGCAAAGGGCGTGGGATGTGCACCGACCAGCAGTAGTCGCGGAAGTGTCGCCGCAGCTCGCCGAGGATCGTGGGGACGGCGTACGCGGTGAACGGCGATCCGCGGTCGGGGTCGAACCGGTTGGCGGCCTGGACGAGCCCCACCATCGCGACCTGGACGAGTTCGTCGACAGGTTCGCCGCGCCCGGAGTAGCGGTTGGCCAGTCTCCTCGCCAGGTAGAGGTGGTCGAGGACGAGCTGCGCCCGCCAATCGGGTGCCGCTGCCTGGCCGGTTTCGGACTGACCGTGTGCTGACGTGATGTCGTGTACGGAGTGGTCAACGTCGACTGGCGTTGTCATGAGCGAGTCCTCCGTTCGCGCGGGCTCTGGGCTTGAACGTGTTACTTCGCTGTTTTTTGCCCTGCCCAAGTCGCGGCTCGCCCAAACATCGACCTCACCCGGCCAGGAAATCCTGCGGGCGGACGCGGTGCTCAGTTGATCTGTGCGGCGAACATCCAGCGGTGCTTCTCGAGGGCGCGCAGGAGCTCGATGAGGATGTCCTGGCTCACCTGGTCGATCTCGTCGAGTGGTTCCAGGGCGGCCCGCGCACGGCTGATCGCCGCGTCGATCTGGTCGACGATCGCGCTCACCACCTTGTCGTCGCTCAGGAACCCTTCGTCGAACTCAGGGAGTTCGTTGGTCTGTGACACCGTGGCTGGACGGCCGTCGACCGCGACGTCGAGGGCGACCAGCCGTTCGGCCACGTCGTCGGACAGCCTGCGCACGTCGTCGACGAGGGTGTCGAGCTGTTCGTGCACCTGGGTGAAGTGGCGGCCCTGCACGTGCCAGTGCGCCTGCTTCGCGTTCAGCGACAGGGCGATCAGGTCGACGAGAACGGGCTGGAGAAGTCCGCCCACGTCCCTGCCCGCAACCGGGATGACACTGTTGTCGGCATTCATGGAGAACCTCCTCAGGCTGCGTGGACGCGATGCGTGTGTCCGTGCATCGATGTCCCCTACCCCACCCTGACCGCTGAAACACGAAGACACTGCGTTGATGGCGCCTGACGCAGGGTCGTAGGGCGATGGGAGCAGTGCTGATCCGACCTGCGACCGAGGACCGCGTTCCGGCGTTGCCCTAGCGTCAGCGGTCGGACGTGGCAGGAAACCGGTGCCAGGTAAAGGGAGGGCGTTCGTGACGGTCTGGATCTGCGCCACCTGTGCGGTCGAACACTCCGACACCGCTCAGCCGCCGGCGACGTGTGCGATCTGTGCGGACGAACGTCAGTACGTGCTGCCCGTGGGGCAGCAGTGGACGTCGCTGGACGAACTGGCCGCGGCGGGCCACCGGGTCCGGGTCGAGGCGCTCGAGCCGGACCTGTTCGGTGTCAGGGTGCGGCCGCAGGTCGGGATCGGTCAGCAGGCGCTGCTGCTGCGTACTCCTGAGGGCAACCTGCTGTGGGATCCGACCGGTTTCGTGGACGCCGCCGGGGCGGATCGGCTTCGCGAGCTCGGCGGTGTCGCCGCCATCGCGGCCAGTCATCCGCACATGTTCGGTGTCCAGGTCGAATGGAGCCGTGCCCTCGGCGGTGTGCCGGTTCTCGTCGCGGCGGCTGACAGGCAATGGCTGCAGCGGTCCGACCGCGTGGTGGAGTACTGGTCTGGTACGTACGACCTGTTTCCCGGCGTCACTCTGGTGCAGGCTGGTGGGCACTTCGCGGGGAGCGCGGTGACACGCTGGGCGGGAGGCGCCGACGGGCGTGGAGTGCTACTGGCCGGTGACACCATCGCGCCGACGCCGGACCAGCGGTGGGCCTCGTTCATGCGGAGTTATCCGAACAACATCCCGCTGTCGGCCGCCGCCGTGGAACGGGTCGTCGGCGCGGTGGAGCCGTACGACTTCGATCGGCTCTACGGCAACTTCGGTGGCATGGTGGCGCGGGATGCGAAGGCCGCGGTACGCAGGTCGGCCGATCGCTACATCGGTTGGATCAGCGGTGCGTTCGACGCGGACACGTGAGTGGCGGTCTACGGGTCGATGACGTGGCGCAGGTAGCTGTGGGGGTTGCTGAGATAGGCCTTCCAGTGGTCGACGAGCGCGAGCTGGTCCCAGCTGGTGCGGCGGATTCCGTGGTCGCCGACCTCGATGATGTCCGCGTCGGGCGTCGCAGCCAGGACGGGTGAGTGGGTGGCGCAGACGACCTGCGCGCCGGTCTTGCCGAGCTGGTGCATCAGCGCGACCAGGCGTAGGCAGGAGGTGAACGACAGCGCGGCCTCGGGCTCGTCCATGACGTAGAAGCCCGGCTGGGCGAACATCGCATCGAAGATGGTCAGGAATCCCTCGCCGTGGGACATCGCCATCACATTCTCGTCCCAGTAGCCGGGGATGCCGAGTCCGGTGACGGTCTCGAGGAGCCCGAACGCGGTCTCGGCCCGCAGAAAGAAGCCCTTCTTCCTGCGCCGCGGACCTGTCATCATCTTCGATCCGGCGGGTGTGAGGTCAAGCTGGAGGACCTCGCCGAGCGGCGTCTTTTCGCGATCGTTGGCGTACTTGCGGCCGGCACGCCCACCCCGTGCGTCCAGCCCGAATGCCTCGGCGAGCGCCTCTGCCAGGGTCGACTTTCCGGACCCGTTCTCACCGACGAGAAACGTGACGGGCTTTTCGAACACGAGCCCGTGCTCGGCGAGTTCCGCGACGCACGGCACCGTGAACGGCCAGCCGGCGTGGGCGGTGTCGGCGCGGACGCGGTCAGCGTGCGGGTGGCCTGGCACGAATGCGCGGCGGACGAGCACGATCATGTCCTTGAAGATCAGCGGGAGAAGATCACGAGGCGAGATCGGCAGTGGAGATCGGCACCATGGGGGGCAGTCACGCCGGGCTCGGTTGAGTAGGTGACCGACTTGGGCGCTGCCAGCCTACTGTCGCAGCTTTCGGTGCTCAGCCGACGTGGCGTTCCCCGCCGCCTGGGACCGGATCGGGTCTTCGTTCGTAGCGGTGGCCAAGTGGGCTCTGGACTCTGAAGACGCCCTGCTCGGGTTGGATCCACCACCATCGGCCCTCGTGTTTTGCTCGATGGTGCCGTCGGCAGAGTGTTGCCAGGTTGCAGACGCACGTAGGCCCGCCGAGTCGGTGCTCCATCGTGTGGTCGGCGTCGCAGCGTTCGCCAGGTCGGAGGCAGCCGGGTTGTCGGCAGGTGCGATCTCGGGCCCGGACGAACTCCTGCTGTGCCTTGGTGGGCCGGTAGGAACCGCGACCATGGACGACGACGGCGCCGTCATGAGTCGCAGTGTGGGAATACTCGAAGCCGGCGTGCGCGGCCTTCATGATTTCGGCGAGCACCTCGGCCGGCACGGGCCCGAACCCCACCAGCTCACCCGGGTCGCGTCCCGCACGAGCGGCTGCAGCATCGCTGTGGCGTGCATGTCCGTCGTCGCGGGCCGGCGGGTCGTGGTCCGCGGTCGCCTCTCCGGCAACCCGGCCTTCCGCTGCCAGCCGCAGCCAGGTTTCGAGGGGTGCGACGAGTTCGACCTTGGGAATGACGCCGTGCGTGTCGAGGTGATGACCCTGAAGCAGGTCGAGGAACACGTCCGCCTCGATCTGGGTGAGCGTCCGCTCGCCGTCGGCCTCGTCGTGGATGGCCTTCGCGACCGCCTTCACGAACGCCTCCGCCGCGGCGACGCCCTCCAGCGGAAGCTGATCACCGCCGATCTCGCCGGTCCCCTCACATCCTGGGCCGAACCTCACCCGGCGCTCCTCGATGGTTCGCCTGCGGCGTTCCGCCGCACCGTCGGGGTCGAGCGCCAGGACCTTGGCCCGCAACCGGCGGCTGATCTGCTGCTTGGTCAACCCTGGCGCGAGGGGGAGGACGAACGCCTCTGCCTGGGGGGCAAGCTCTGGCGAGAGACTCGCGGTCTCGGCCGCGATCTCCTTGGCCTTGGCCAGGTCGATGCGTCCTGCGTCGAGTACGGCCCGCGTGCCGGGGAGTCGTTCAGTGAGTGCGTACGCGAAGGAGAGTTCGCGGTCAGCTGATCCCGGCGACAACGTGAGGGCGGCCCCGATCTCGGCGGAGGCGAACTCGGTGAAGTGCTTCGTCAACTCCGGCGAGTCGGCCATGCATTCGGGCGAGCGCGCGACGAGTGTCATCACGTCGTACAGCTGGCACGACGCCCACGAGGACTGGCGTTGCCACGCCTGCATCACGATCACCCGGGCGTAGCCGTTGAGCATTGTCGGATCGATGCCGGCCAGGACGGCGGCAAGGTCAGGCCCCGGCGCCGCTTCTTTCAGCGCCGACAGGTCGAGCGCCTCGCTGTCGAACATGCAATCGAGTATAGCGTAATGATCACGGCGGAGCAGACGAGAAGACCCTTGTGCGGCAGGTTCTCTGTTCGCCACGAGTGAACACGACGGATTCCTGCAAGGCGGTGAGGTCAGGCCGGGTGGCGTCCGACGGCAACGGTGAGATCCCACCTCGGGCGATGGCGACGTGGAAGGCTGACGGGCATGGATGTGGCAGGTGCCTTCGGCGTCGTGACGGGCGCGTCGAGCGGAATCGGGCGGGCGGTCGCGCTCCGGCTCGCCGGGATGGGATGTCGCCTGGTCCTCGTCGGCCGGGACAAGGAGCGCCTGGACGAGGTCGCCGGGCGCACCGGTGGTGAGGTGCGCATCGCCGATTTCGCCGACGACGAGAGCATCGCCGCGTTGACGTCCTGGTTGGCCGCGCTCGATCCGGTGCCGGACATTCTCCTCAACAATGCCGGCATCGGCGCCGTTGCCGATGCGGACGCGGACACCGATGACGAACAGATCCCCGGCGCCGAGTTCGGCGCCGGCGTCGACCTCCGTTCGGGCAAAGAACTCCCCGGCGCGGTGCTCGAACGCCTGCTGGCCGTCAACCTCCGCGCACCGATCGAGCTCACCAGGGCGGTGCTTCCCGGCATGCTCCGTCGTGGCAGCGGCCATCTCGGCTACGTCACCTCGATCGCCGCACTTCTCGGCGTGCCGCGCGAGTCGAGCTACGCGGCTGTCAAGGCAGCCTTGCATGCGTACGGCAGAAGTCTGCACGCGGAAGTCGCCTCACGCGGTGTCGGCGTCAGCATCGTCGCGCCCGGCATCGTCGACACGGAGTTCTTCGACCGAAGGGGAGTGCCTGCCCGGCGGTTCCCACGTCCGATCTCACCGGACCGGGTGGCGGCACGGATCGTCCGGGCGATCGAACGCGAGCGGGCCGAGGTGATCGTCCCGCGCTGGCTCCGTATCCCCGTCGCGCTGCAGGCGGTCGCGCCCACGACGTACGTCCGACTCGCCGGCCGCCATGCCAGCTCGTGATCGTCACCGTCTCCGCCGCGATCATGAGCGGGGAGCCAGGGCTCAGCGGCCGGTGACGGCGCGGAGGGACTCGCGCAGGGAACTCATCGTGGCGAGGACAGCGGTCGGTTCGTACCCACAGTGCGCCATGCAGTTGGCACACCGGTCGTCCCGACCACGGCCGTAACGCTCCCAGTCGGTCTCCTCGACGAGTTCGCGGTAGGTCGCGGCGTAGCCGTCAGCCATCAGGTAGCACGGCCGCTGCCAACCGTAGAGGGAGTACGACGGAATTCCCCACGCCGTGCACGAAAAGTCCCGACGTCCCTCGAGAAAGTCCAGGAACAACGGTGAATGGTTCAGCCGCCACCGCCGCCGGTTGCCTCCCGCGAAGGCCTTGCGAAACAGCTCGCGCGTCTGCGTCACCCCGAGAAAGTGGTCCTGGTCCGGCGCCTTCTCATAGGCGTACGCCGGCGAGATCATCATCTGGTCGACCCGGAGATCGTCGTTGAGGAAGTTGAGCACGTCGATGACGTTCTGCGGTGTGTCGTTGGTAAAGAACGTGGTGTTCGTGGTGACCCGGAAGCCCTTGTCCTGAAGGAATCTCACGGCCTCCACAGCCTCGTCGAAGACTCCGTCGGCGCACACGGACTCGTCATGGCGTTCGCGCAGCCCGTCGATGTGGACGGCGAACGCGAAGAACCGGGACGGAACGAAGGAGAACCGGTCCCACCACTTGCGCAGGAGCACGGCGTTGGTGCACAGGAAGACGTACTTCTTGCGCCGCACCAACTCGTTCACCAGCGTGTCGATCTGCGGGTGCATCAGCGGTTCGCCGCCCGCGATCGACACCATCGGCGTACCGCATTCGTCCATGGCGGCAAGGGCCTGCTCCACCGGCATCCGGCGCCGCAGCTCGTCGGCCGGATGCTGGATCTTCCCGCATCCCGCACAGGCGAGGTTGCAGGCGAAGAGCGGTTCGAGCTCGACCAGGAGGGGAAACTTCTCCCGACCACGCAGCCGCTGGGTGGCCAGGTAGCGCGCCATCCGCAGGCTCTGCCGCATCGGCATCCCCATCCTCAGCGCACCTCTTTCGGCAACATGAAGCGGATGTCCTCGCGGGTGACCTCGCGTTCCTCGACGACCAGCGGGCCGAGCCCGCCGAGCGCGTCGACCACGCTGTCGACGAGCTCGGTGGGTGCTGAGGCGCCCGCGGTCACCGCCACGGTGTCGGCGGCCGCGAGCCAGTCGAGGTCGATCCCGGACGCGTCATCGACCAGGTGCGCCGGAGTGCCGAGGCGTTCGGCGGTCTCGACCAACCGGTTGGAGTTGGACGAGTTTGCCGACCCCACCACGAGAACGACGTCGGCCTCGTGGGCAACCGACCGGAGCGCGCGCTGGCGGTTGGTCGTCGCGTAACAGATGTCGTCGGACCCGGGGGCGGAAAGCGCCGGGAAGCGTTCGTGCAGGACGGCGAGGATCTCCGCCACCTCGTCGACCGCCAGCGTGGTCTGGACGAGATAGGACACGTGGTTCGGATCGGGCACCTGGACCCGGCGCGCGTCGTCTCGATCCTCGACGAGGAGCATCTTGTCCGGGCGTTCGCCCATCGTGCCGTCGGTCTCCTCATGACCAGCGTGCCCGATGAACAGCACCGTGTCTCCGCGATCGGCGAATCGGCGGGCCTCGCTGTGCACCTTCGCCACCAGCGGGCATGTGGCGTCGACGACGCCGAGGCCGCGCCTGTCCGCCGTGTCGCGTACGTCTGGAGACACCCCGTGCGCGGAGAACACCACTGTCGCGTCGGCGGGCACCTCGTCCAGTTCGTCGACGAACACCGCGCCGAGACCTTCCAGACGTCGTACGACATGGGCGTTGTGCACGATCTGCTTGCGGACGTAGACAGGTGGCCCGTTCTGGGCAAGCACCCTCTCCACGATGTCGATCGCCCGCTCGACCCCCGCGCAGAACGACCGGGGCGAGGCGAGAAGCACCCGCCGGGAGGGCCGTAGCGCCGACCCCCACGCGTCGAGGGCGGGTACGACGAGACCAAGAGCCCGCAGGGCCGTCCGCAGATGCCCGAGCGTCGCCGGCCGCAGCAACCGTTCCTCGGCCGGGTCGGCGATCACGCGGACACAGGCGGTGGGCGAGGGTCTCGGGGTCCCCTCGAGAACGTGGCGCTCGCGGAGCATATCCGTGGGATGAGACAGCAGCCACGCGGATTCCATGTCGACCGCGAGCGCCCCGGTCGCCCGCAGGTCCGCGCGGGAGGATCCCGACACGACGTGGTGCGCGCTCACCACCGGACCGGTGTGGACCGCCGAGCCGGCGCGGCGCAGTTCGTGCGTACGCTCGAGCGCGCCCGCGAGCAGCGGCGCGCTCGGGCAGGAGACCACTGCGCCGTCCGCGCCGTCGCGCACCTCGGTCGCCACCACCACGTCACCCGGGCGCAGGTCCGGCGACAGTGCGCCCGCGATGCCGGCGACCGCGATCCCCGCCGCCGAGCGTAGGTCCGCCGAGCCCGCGGCCTGCTCCGACCGCGACCTGCCCACGCCCGTACGCCGAACGACGGCACCCAGCCCGCGTCGCAGGCGTCGCGCCTCCGCGTGGGTCGGTGCGCAGACGACGTACTGTCGCGGCATCTCCTGCCTCCCCTCGGGCGTTCGAGTCATCGGATTCCTGCCATCGGATTCCTGCCGGCCGGGCCTCATGCGAACCGGCTCCCTGGCGATCCGGGTCTCGTGCAAGCCGGCTCCCAGGCGATCCGGACTTTCTGTCGGCCGGATGTCACCTCAGCTGCCGTTACATCGGCCCGCCGCCCCAGGTAGACCGGCCGAGCAGCCGGCCGAGGGCGCTGATCGGGAACACCATCCGGTAGAGGTGGTAGTTGATGTAGAAGTCGCCTGGAAACCCCGTACCCGTGAACTGCGGCTCGTCCCAGCTGCCGTCATCACGCTGCGAGGCCACCAGCCACGACATGCCCCGCATGGCCGCGTCGGAATCCTCCCGGTCGCCGGCGTGCAGGGCGAGCAGAGCCCAGGCGGTCTGCGAGGCGGTCGACGGACCGAGCCCCCGCCACGCGGGATCGTCGTAGGACCGGAGGTCCTCGCCCCATCCGCCGTCGTCGTTCTGGTGCTCCTCGATCCAGGTGAGCGCGCGGTGGACGGCCCGGTGGCTCCGCGACACACCGGCCGCGACGAGGGCCGGTACGACGGCGCCCGTTCCGTACACGTGGTTGGCTCCCCAGCGGCCGAACCACGACCCGTCATCCTCCTGGTGGTCGACGAGCCAGCGCACCGCCCGCCGCACCGTACGTTCCTGGGCGAGGCCCTCGCGGGCGAACATCTCGACGATGTGCGCCGTGACGTCGGCGCTCGGCGGATCGATCACCGCGCCGAAGTCGCAGAACGGAAGCTGGTAGGCAAGCTCGCGGGTGTTGTCGGCGTCGAAGGCGCCCCACCCGCCGTCCTTGCACTGCATCGCCCGCAGCCAGGCCAGCGCCCGGCCCACGGCGTCGTCGACTTCGGGGACCGCGGCCGTACGCCGCAGACCGAGCACGACCTCCGCCGTGTCGTCGGTGTCGGGGTAGAGGTCGTTGTCGAACTCGAACGCCCAACCGCCGGCGGGCGCGGTTGGGCGGCGTACGGCGTAGTCACCGCGGACCCGGATCTCCTCGCCGAGCAGCCAGTCGCGGGCCCGCACCATGGCCGGCCGGTCGGCCGGGACGCCGGCGTCGCCCAGCCCGACGAGGGCGAGCGCGGTGTCCCACACCGGAGACTGGCAGGCCTCGATCCGCCGGACCGGGCCCTCCGGGCCGTCGGACCGGATCGTGAAGCGCTCCCACCCGGCGATGCCGGACGCCAGCACCGGATGGTCCAGCGGGTAACCGAGCGCGTGCAGCGCCATCAGCGAATAGACCCAGGGCGGTTGGATGCCGCCCCACGAGCCGTCCTTCTCCTGCCGGGCGATGATCCACTCCGCCGACCGGCGCATCGCCTGCCGCCGCAGGGGAGTCAGCGGGCGGCGTTCGTACCCGTGCAGCAGCCGGTCGAGCCAGCCGAACGCACCCTTCCAACCGGTCAGCGGGTGAGGCGGGCGGGCGGCGCGGGCACCGGACCGCAGCTCGTGCGTGGTCACCCCCAGGTCCCGCCGCGGTCGCAACGCGCCGAGAATCGTCAGCGGTACGACGGTCTGGCGCGCCCAGCACGCCCAGTCGTAGAGGTTGAACGGCACCCAGTTCGGCAGGAACACCAGCTCCGGCGGCATCGCCGGCACGTCGTCCCAGCTCCACTCCCCGAACAGCGCCAGCCAGATCCGGGTGAAGACGCGGCAGCGTTCGAGGCCGCCGCCGGCGAGGACGAACTCCCGGGCGAGTGCCATGTGCGCTGCTTCGGGGTCGTCGCCGGCCAGCTTCAGCGCGACATACGCCTCCGCTGTTGTCGACAGATCGCCGGGTCCGAACCAGGAGTTCGCCCAGGACCCGTCGGCCCGCTGCCGGCCGCGGATGAAGCGCGCGCTCTCCTCGGTCTGTTCCGGCGTACGGATACCGAGGAACTGCCGCATCAGCAGGTCCTCGGCGTCCATCGTCACGTTGGTCTCCAGCTCGCCCTTCCACCAGCCGCCGGGATCCTGGAGGCCCAGCAGGTGGTCGACGGCCCGGTCGAGGGCGGCGTCCGCCTGGTGGAGGAGCGCGGAACGGTCCGCTCGACGTCGGTGCGCGACGACGGCTTCGCCGGATCGCCGACTGGAACGCGAGGTCGTCGTCATCAGCGGTCCCGCCCTCTCAGCTGCTGGGCCACTGCGGTCAGCTCCCTCTCGACCTCCTGGTGCAGGCCGAGCGGAGCCAGGGCGTCGATGCCCGCGGCGAGGTGCCGGTCCGCTTCGGCTTCGGTCCACGTCCGGCCGCCGGCCTCGTCGATCCAGGCGGCGGCGTCGGTGAGCTCGGCGTCGGTGAGGGGAGTGGGCTTCGCGTAGAGCTCCCGGAGCTTCCCACCCGCCGCGGTCTCGGACGTGAGCGCGACGACGACGGGCACCGTCTTCTTGCGCGTACGCAGGTCCGAGAGGACCGGCTTGCCGGTCACGGCGGGGTCGCCCCAGATCCCCAACAGGTCGTCGGTGAGCTGGAACGCCATGCCGATGTGGTCGCCGAACTCCGACAGTCCGCTGCACAACGGCGTCGGCGCACCGACCAGCACGGCACCGAGGGACGCCGCACACGCGAGGAGCGCCCCGGTCTTGTCCGCCGCCATCGCGAGGCACTCGGTGAGGCTCACGTCGTCGCGCTTCTCGAACGCGACGTCCGCGCTCTGGCCGGCGATGAGCCGCCGGACCGTCCCACCCACCCTCCGGACGGCAGCCGGGACCGTGTCCGACGCCACGTCGGCCAGGACCTCGTTCGCGAGGGAGAGGAGTGCGTCGCCGGCGAGGATCGCGTCGGACGTCCCGAAGCGGGCCCACACGGTCGGCCGGTGCCGGCGTTCGGTGTCACCGTCGATCACGTCGTCGTGCAGCAGGGAGAAGTTGTGCACCAGCTCGCACGCGACGGCGGCGGGAACGCCCTCAGCCGGCGGTGCCTCCGCCGCGACCGCCGAGAGCAGCGCGAGCGTCGACCGGACGCCCTTGCCGGCGGCGCCACCACGGGTACGGCCGTCGGCGTCCCAGAAACCGAGGTGGTAGCCGGCCGTGAGCCGCGTCGCGGCATCGAGACGGTCGATGGCCTTGCGCAGGGCGGGGTCCACCAGCCGGCGCGTGTCGATGCTGAACCGGTCCGAGGTCAGGGTCATGGGACCTCCTTCGTCGGCCCCATGACCAAGGTGCTGTGCTTTTTCATGACCTCACTTCGTTCGGTCATGGGACCTCCTTCGTCGGCCCCATGACCAAGGTGCTGTGCCCTTTCATGACCTCACTTCGTTCGGTCACTGTGGCCTCCGTGAGCACCCGTCCGAGGGCGTGTGGGTCGCGATCGATCGAGTCCGCCGCGCGGAGGCCGCTCCGGACAGCGCCCTCCATCGTGTCCGGCCAGCCGGTGGCCGTCCACGCGCCGGCAAGGACCAGGCCGGGCAACTCCGTCCGCGGTGCCGGCCGCAACGCGGCCGTCCCGGGACCCTGGCGGAAGGTGGCATGGGGTTCACGGGTGACGAACGACTCGATGAGCCGTGCGTCGCTGGCCCGCGGAAAGAGAGCGACCATCGCGTCGGCGTACTGGCGCTCGAGCTCCTCGGCCGGCGTCGCGATGTGGTGGTGGGCTGCGGAGAGCGAGACGACAAGGTACTGGCCGGAGTGGACGCCGGCCGCCTGGCTCCGGTCGAACACCCACTGCACGGGAGAGTCGAGTGCGGCGGCGAACGCGAGCGGCATCACCGACCGGTCGTAGTGCAGGTGGACGTTGACGATCGGGGAGGACCCGAGCCCGGTCCAGCGGTAGCGCAGGGGTGCGGCCCGCTCCGGGACCAGGGTGCCGGCCGCCTGGTGGGGGACCGCGAGGACGACACTGTCGACCGCCGCTTCGCCGTCGTGCGTACGAACGAGGAATCCCGCCGTGTCGCGGTCCCTGCCCGGCACGATGGCGGCCACTTTCGCCTTCGTGTGCAGGCGTACGCCGAGATGGGCGAAGAGCCGCGCGGCGGGTTCGGCGTGCAGCTGGCGGAGCGGCACGGCCGGGATGCCGAGGTCGGCGGCCCGGGAGTTCTCCAGCAGGCCGGTACGAAAGACGCGGGCGGCCAGCGCGAGCGAGGCGTCGTCCGGGTGCAGGTTCAGCGCAGCGACGGTGATGAGCGCCCACAGCCGGTCGACGGCGGGCCCACTCTGGCCGCGGATGCGCAGCCAGCTGCCGAAGGTGAGGGTGTCGTTCGCCGGGTCGTCGGGGTCGACCGTACGCAGGGCGAGGACGGCGGGCGCGAGCCGGGCGCGGTCGGCGAGCGACAGCGGTGCGTAGCGCGCGAGGGCCGCGCCCAGGTGCAACGGTGCGGGACCGCGGCGGCTGCGGCGGAGCCACGCCGTCCGGTACGGCAGGTCAGCGGAGCCGCGGTGAAGGACCGGGATGGCGAACCGCTCCTGCACCGGGGCGTCGGCGCTCACGCCAAGGCGCTCGAGCAGCCAGCGGTAGGTCTCGTAGCACCGGAGGAACACGTGCTGCCCGGTGTCGACGGTCAGGTCGCCGCGAGGGAAGGAGTACGTCGCGCCGCCGAGATGCGGTCGCGCCTCGAGCAGCGTCACCGCAGCACCCCGGTCGGCCAGCCGGCAGGCCGCCGCGATGCCCGCGAGACCACCGCCGACGACGGCAACCGATCGTCCGGTGAGAGGGTCCTCCGGCGCAGCCCTCGTCATGCCGTACCCCGGAGGATCGCGCGGGCAGCGACGGCCGCCTTCTCCCGGCCCGGCAACGACAACCGGGTGTGCCGGGTCGCGTCCGGGTCGGTACGGATCCGGCCCAGCAGGCGGTGATAGATGCCGGCCATCGCGGCCGTGCACGCGCGGCTGCGGCGGTCGAGCAGCGGGAGGAGTCCGAGCCCTCGGGCGTACCACGTCTCCGCGCGCTCGGCCTCGAACCGCACCAGTTCGGCGAACCCGGGCGAGCCCGCGAGTGCGCCGCCGGCGTCCACCTCCAGCGAGCAGCCGAACCGTTCGAGATCCTCCTCCGGCAGGTAGATCCGGCCACGCTGCCGGTCCTCCCGCAGGTCGCGGAGGATGTTGGTGAGTTGGAGTGCGACGCCCAGGGTGTCCGCCAGCGGTGCCGCGCGCGCCTGGTCGGGCGGGTCGAAGACGCCAAGCGACAGCCGCCCCACCGAACCGGCGACGCACCGGGCGTAGCCGACGAGGTCGTCGAACGTCTTGTACTGGTGGCCGCGGACGTCCGCCTCGCAGCCGTCGACCAGCTCGTCGAACGCCGCCACCGGGATCGGGAAACGCCCGGCCGCATCGGCAAGCGCGGTGAGCACCGGGTCGTCGGCTCTCCCGTGCGCCGCAGGTTCGTACGCCCCGATCTGGCGTACCTGGGCTCGGACGGTGGCGAGCCCGCGGAGCTTGTCCTCGTCCGGCAGGTCACCGTCGCCGATGTCGTCGATCCGCCGCGCCATCGCGTAGACAGCCGACAGCGCGCGCCGCTTCGCCGCCGGCAGCAGCCGGATGCCGTAGGAGAAGTTTCGCGCCTCCTGGCGGGTGATGGCCTCGCAGACGGCGTACGCCTGGACGACTGTCGGCTTCGACGCCGGCCTCGACGCCGGTGTCGGCGACTCTGCGCGGTTGCTGTCCCCCGCGGTCATCCCCACCCCCTTGCAACGCTCCGTAACCAGGCACCCGCCACATGGCGCGATGTGGGTTTCGGTACCCGTCGCAGCGGGTCGTAGTCGCCTCGGCGCAGAGCTGTGCACGCGGCCCGACCGCCGGCGATGTAGCCCGAGACGGCGAGCCGGGCCCGGCCGGTCAGTGAGGCGAGCAGGGGAGTGCCGGCGATCAGCCACGCCTCCGCGCGTTCGGTCTCGAACGCGATGAGGGAGCGCAGTGCGGCGGATGCGGACGGAAGGGCGAGGTCGGTTTCCGCGACGCCGAAGGCGTGGAGGTCCTCCTGGGGCAGATAGATCCGGCCCATGCGGTAGTCCTCCGCGACGTCCTGCCAGTGCTCGACCAGTTGGAGGCCGGTGCAGATCCGATCGGAGAGCTCGACCCGTTCCGGCGTCGCTTTGCCGAAGACGTGAAGCACCAGTTCGCCGACGGGGTTGGCGGACAGCCGGCAGTAGCCGACCAGATCGTCGAACGTCGCATACCGAGAGACCCGCTGGTCCTGTCGGTTGGCCTCGATCAGGCGGAGCAGCGGGTCGGCCGGCAACCGGCGCCGGGCGATGGGTGAGGCGAGCGCGGCGACCACCGGGTCCGATGGCGCCCGACTTCCGTCGTACAGCGCGTGGACATCGGCGCGGAGGGCGTCGAGGGTGCGCAACCGGGCTGTCCGGTCACCGTTGCCCAGGTCGCCCGTGTCGTCGACATGGCGGGCGAAGCGGTAGAGCGCCTGCAGGTCATTTCTGATTCGTACCGGCAGCACCCGCAGGGCCACCGGGAAGTTCTCGCCACCTGCTTTTGCCAACGGATCATCGGGTCCGATGGCAGGCGGGCCGACGCGTTGTGGATCCCAGGCACTCACCGCTCGCCTCCGCCCCGCTGAACCCTATCTATCGGGTCACGAGCTATTGCGATTTCAGCTTAGGGGGATGACCGTCTGAAGTGTGGGCAATGTCGCGAGAAACGCCGTGAAGATATCGTTCCGCAATTTCTCGAATGAGGCCCTCGGACACGTTGAGTGCCGCCGCCACCTCGTGCAACTCCGCCAGGTGGGTCGGGGCCATTTCCTCGATCCGTTGGCGGCCACGGGAGGTGAGGTGAAGGCGTACGATCCGTTGATCTTGGGGATCTGGCGCGCGGCGTACGAGTCCCATCGCCTCCACCCTGGCCACGAGTTCGACCGCGCTGTGATGTCGGACCAGAAGATAGTCGGCGATTTCGCGAATACTCGGCGGTGTGGTTTCAGGACACGCCCGAAGGATCAGCAGAAGTTGATGTTGCTGGGAGGTGAGGCCGACCCGGGCGGCACTTTGTGCACCACGCAGCAGGAAGCGCCGCAGCGCGTAACGATAAAGGAAGAGGCTGCGGAACTGCTCGTCGGTGAGGCGTTCCATGCAGGTGAGATCCGGTGGGTTGGGCGGCCCGTGAAAACCGCATGTCGCACTGCCACATCGTAGGCTGGCCGATCGCATTGTCGGGGCGTTCGGTGCGAATGTCGCCGCCGGATAATGACCACGCTGAGCATGCCTTGCGCTCGGTGGGACCCCTTGTCGGCTCGCCGCGGTGTCGAATGGCAGTCGCCTGGGTCGCCGCGCTCGACGCATGTCCGACCCGCGCACAGTATTGGCAGCCGCACGTGTTGCGCAGAGTGACGGGTCGGCGGAGTCCAACGCGGATCGGACTACAGGCAGAAAACAGCGGAGTTCGAGAGCATCGCCCGGACTGGGTGGCACAGCACCGCGCTTGGCGCGACGTCGACTGTCGACTGCATGGCTGGCCGCGCGAAACGCTCGACCAAGGAGCCGAACATGACTGCGCTACTGGACAGCAATCTGCGACGGGCATACGACGATCTCGCTGATGTCCGCCGGGCTCTGGCCTTCCTGCATATCGCAGACAGCGGGCGCGGTGACCCGATCGGGACGATCCTGGCTTGGATTGACTGGGACGAGTCGAAACCCTGGGACAGCGCCAACCACGTCGGTCGAGGGCCGAGCAGTGGGACGGGCGAGATGCAGACGGCGATCGACGAGCTCACCAAGCAGCGCAACGCCCTCGCGGCAGCGTGGAAGGGCGCAGCCGCCGAGGTGTTCCTGGACTATTCCGCCAGTGTCCTGGAGAACTGCCGCCGCGTCCTGGACGAGCTCCAGGCCATGGTGAAGGTCATGGCGTCCGGAGAGGGAACAACCCATCAGGCGATGAAAGATCTCACCAGGAACGCTTGGAAGGCTGCAGGCGACATCGCCGACGACCCGAAGGTGAAGAGGTCGGTGGAGCGCATCTTCGACAGTAACGATCAGCAGGAGCGTAGCGATGCGCGGCTGGAGCTGCTGGGAGTGATCGAGCGCCTGAAAAGGGGGGTGACCGCCGAGGTCGATCGGATCGACGAGAACGTGCTGGTGCTGGTCAAACCCTTCGCGTACGAGCTGTCTTTGAAGAACCCCCTGACCGGTGCCGGCGGCCCGCCATCAAAGACCGAGATCGACCTGAACATCGCACGCCCCGCGGGACAGGCGATGCTCCCCGCGATCGCCGGGATCAAGCGGGCGGCGAGGTGTATGGAGGAGGCGTGGCATGCGGTCGACCAGTACTCCTTCGGAACGTCGGCCAACGCCCAACAGGTCCTCCACACATGGCGGCAGGCGCTCGCCCACCGTCGGACCGACATCGCCAACTGTTATGGCCAGGCCAAGGGAATGTACGGCGGCATGAGTGCCGTCATGCACAGGTACGCCTACATCGAGAACAACAATCAGGAACGCATCGACAACATCCTCACCGGCGACATGCAACGTCAGAGGCTCGACGACTACTGGCATAAGAACGCCTCCGGCAAGGGTCCCGACGGCACGGGTCCGATCTACGACGAAGTTGCCGGGACGGAGGCAGAGCTCGATGCCCTCGACGAGGGATGGAACGGTAAGGGGGACGTGCCATCGGACTCGGGGCCTGGTGAGATCAAGAATCCAGAGCCGCCCACCCCGGCGGAGATCGCCGACGAGATCGGCCAGAGAGGGGTCAGGGGCGGGCTGAGATAGGCGGAGCCGGCAGCGGACCGGAGGACGCATCCGGTAGCCGGACGGCAGGCGGAAATCAGTCGGGCGGAGCGGGCGGCGTCTTCCGCAGGCGAAGGTCGTGCAGGCTGGCGCGCAGTTCGGCGAGTGCGGGTACCCGCAATGCCACCACGACGACCGTGTAGGACGCCAGGCAGACGGTGCCGGTCGCGCCCAACGCGAGGAGCGCGTGCACGGCGTCCCGGACGTCCACAGCCCGGAGGACGAGCCAGCCGGCGGCAGCGGACACCACCGAAGCGGTGAGGACCGCGACAACCGTCCGCCCGAGCGGCTTCAGGGCGACCGCCCGGTGCCGACGTGCGGTCAACACGCTGAGCATGACCGCCGCCACGAGGACCGAGAGTGACGTCGACGCCGCCAGGCCGCTCACGCCGTACCGCACGCCCAGAGTGAGGTCTCCGGCGACGTTGACCGCCATCGCGGCGAGCGCGGTGAGGACGGGCGTACGGCTGTCACCCACGGCGAGGCAGGTACGCGCGACGACCTCGCGGACGGCCAGACCCGCGAGCGCGACCGCGTAGAGCGACACCGCGAGCGTGGTGAGCTCCACAGCGCGGGCATCGAAGTTCCCGCGCGCCAGCAGCAGGACGACGATCGGCTTGGCCGCAATCGCGAGCACGATGACGACCGGGGTGATGAGGACAAGGGTGACGCCGAGGACCCGCTCGGTGGTTCGACGCAGATGAGCGCGGCGCGACGGGTCACCGAGCGTCGAGAACGCAGGGAACAGCGTCGTCGTGAACGCCGTCACCAGCACGACTTCGGCGAGCGTCACGATTCGCCAGCCGTAGCTCAGTGAGGCGATGGTTCCGGCACCCTGCGCCGATCCGACGGCCCGGTCGACCATGGTGTTGACGTTGAGGATCGCGCTGCCGACGAGGAGCGGCGGAACGAGGGCGAGCACCTCCCGGAAGCCGGGGTCGCGAAGCCGTAGCGACGGGCGGAGCTTCAGCCGGATCGCGGTGACCGCGGGCAGCTGGAACAGGAACCTCGCGACCGATCCGACCACGAACCCGACCGCGAGCGCCCCGACGCCGAACTGCCCACCGAGGAAGACCGCGCAGGCGATCATGATGATGTTGAACGGAATGCCCTGGATGCCGGACCAGAAGAACGTGCCGTGTGCCTGCGCGGCGGCGGCGAGCAGATTCGTACCCGCGATGAACACGGTGGCCAGCAGCACGATCCGGGTCAGCCGGACCGCCTCGTCGGCCGTCGCGGCGTCGAAGCCGGGTGCGAGCACGCTGAGGACGGGTTTCGTCGCGACGAACATCAGGACCGACCCGGCGACGAGCACCAACACGGTTACCGTCAACGAGACCCGCACCGTGCGGTGGCCGGCCGCCACGTTGCCGACGTCCACGGCGCGCGCGACCGGCGGGATGAGGCCGCGGGCCATCGCACCGGTGATCAGACCCAGAACGACGCTCATCAGGCCCTGCGCGACGAGGAACGCATCGACCGACGACGACGCGCCGAACACCGCCGCCATCACCGCGTCGCGGCCGAACCCGAGAACCTGGCTCACTGCCGTGAGCCCGGCAAGCAGCACCGAGGAGCGGACGACGGTCCGCCGGGTCGCGCTCACGCCGGGCCGTCAGGTGCGTACGTCGCGGTTGTCGTAGCGATGGTGTGGCGCCATGGCGCCACCACGCGGGCCCTCGTGGCGTGCCGGCGAGGGCCACGCGCTGCCGGTCCGGTTCGCAAGCACTGTCTCCTGCTCTGGTCGGCTGGTCGTCGTCTCGGCCTTACCGCCGGCGGCAGGGCTCCCGCCAGCGCCGACGCCAGCGCCGACGGCCGCACCTACGCCCACGCCGACGGGACCGCCGCGGTCACCCGCGGTCCGGCTGTGGACGAGTGGGAGTACGACGGAGAAGGTGGCACCCGCACCTGGGGTGGACTCGAGTGTGACCCTTCCCCCGTGTGCCTGGGCGATGGACCGCACGATGGCGAGGCCGAGGCCGGAGCCGCGCAGGGGAGTGGCGGCCGTGCCGCGCTCGAACCGGCGGAAGATCCGTTGCGCATCACGCGGACGTACGCCGGGGCCGGTGTCGCGGACCCACAGGCGTACGTCCCCGGCCGCGCGGTCGATCCGGCAACCGATCGCCACCGCGTCGGACTCGCCGGTGTGCTGGACCGCATTGTCGAGCAGTTGGAGGAGCGCCTGGGTGAGGCGGTGCGGATCGGCAACGACATAGCCGCGCTCGTGGATCTCGATCCGCCAGTCGCGGTTGCCGAGCGTCTGTGCCTTGGCGGCTACGTCGTCGACGAGCGCGCCGACCTCGACGAGTGAGAGCCGGAGGAAGCCCGGGCGGTCGGAGGTGGTGAGAGTGGCGAGGTCGTCGACGAGCCGGACCATCCGGTCGACCTCGTCCAGGAGGAGCGTCCGGGTCTCAGCCACCTCGTCGCGGCTGGTGGCGTCCAGCAGCTCCAGGTGCCCGCGCATGATGGTGAGGGGCGTACGAAGCTCGTGGCCGGCGTCGGCGAGGACCTCGCGGTACCGGTTCGTCGCCAGCGGGGCGAGGATGCGACCGGCGACCGGCCAGGTCGCGAACCCGACCAGGATCAGTCCAGCCGGCACCAGGAGGAGATACCCCGTCGCGGTGAGGCCGACCCCCACCGCCGCAGCGAAGACCGCCAGTCCGACGATCTTGAGCTGTGCGGAGCGGGTGGGCCGTCGCGCGAGCACTGCCGGGCCGCCGGCCCTGTGCACACCTGCCGTCGACGTCACCACGTCGCCCCCGAGTTTCTTCGCCCGATCTAGGAGCGATTATCAACGCTATCGAAAGATTTGTTGTACGAATCCAACGATTTTAATCCTTCGTACGAAGGCCGGTGTTTTGTGACACCTCACGGGGAACACGCTAATTGAGTGGCAGGCTGCATCGGGTCTGATCTCGACGTGTCCTGGGTGGGCCGCTCTTTCGTCGGCAGGTTTCGCGTGAGTGGGGAGCCTCCGTTTCTGGGCGACAAAAACGATCGAGCACGAGGGGGCGGGTATGAGCAACATCCTCATCGCGGAGGACGAGGCCGGGATCTCCGGATTCATCGAGAAAGGGTTGCGGGCCAACGGATTCTCGCCGACGACGGTGACCGATGGTGCGACCGCCCTCGACCATGCGGCGACGGGCGATTTCGATCTTCTCGTCCTCGATATCGGCCTGCCGGACGCTGACGGGTTCGAGGTCCTGCGGCGCCTTCGTGAGGCTCGCAACTCCATCCCGGTCGTGATCCTCACCGCGCGGGACTCGGTTGACGACACGGTGGCGGGTCTGGACGGCGGCGCCGACGACTACATGAGCAAGCCGTTCAGGTTCGAAGAACTGCTCGCGCGGATCCGGCTCCGGCTCCGGGCGGCCAACAGCCCGACGACGACCATCGTGCGCAACGGGGACCTCGCCCTCGACCTGCGGACGCGCCGGGCGTACGTGTCGGGGCGCCCGGTCGAGCTCACGACCCGGGAGTTCCTGCTCGCCGAACTCCTGCTCCGCCACCCCGACCAGGTGCTCACACGGGAGCAGCTGCTCTCCCATGTGTGGGGGTACGACTTCGACCCGGGCTCCAACGTGGTGGACGTCTACGTGCGTTACCTGCGCCGCAAGATCGGCGCCGAACGCATCGAGACGGTCCGCGGTGTGGGGTATCGACTCGTGCACGCCAGCCGTCGAATGACGAAAGTCTAATCTCGGGGAGCCCTCTGCACGGACCAGCCAGAATGACACCGGCAACGGGCACGGCGGCGAGTCTCGGGGGGTTTCGAACGTGGGTGCAGAATCGGCTCGATGGACGATGGTGACGGTCGACAACCGATGTTTCGGCCGGCTCACGGTCCGGACTCGTTGGCTCGGCCCGGACGATGATCTCGCCGCGGTCCTGCTCGAGTACTGCTCAGAACGCCGTCCGGGCGACACGATCGTGGTCAGCGAGAAGGTGGCGGCGCTGCTGACGGGCCAGTCCATTCCGGTCGAGAGTGTCCGGGTGGGCTGGGAGGCGAAATTGCTGTCTCGTTTCATTCGTACGCACCATGACACCCTGGGGTTGTCGGTCCCGGTGAAGATGGCGTGGGTCGTGCAGCACGTCGGTCGCGTGCGGATCTTCGCCGCCGCGGCGGCGGCCGCCGTGACCAGGCCCTTCGGCATCCGTGGGACGTTCTACCGCCTCGCAGGAGACCCTGCCCGCCAGATCGACGGCGGGAGCCCACCGCATGCGGACCTGCTCTTTCCGCCGCTCGACGGCGAGGACGCGGGCGCGATCTGCGACGAGATGGAAGCCAAACTGGGCGTCGGCGTCGCGATCGCCGACATCAATGATTTCGGTGGCTCCATTCGCGGTGTGTCAAAAGCCGCGCTTCCGAAGGGAATCCTGGCCGACGTTCTCGCGGACAATCCCATGCGCCAGAAGGCGACCGGTACACCTTTTGCCATCGTGCGGCCAGCGTGAATGGCGTCTCTCGGCTTTCGCTGGTTCATCCAGAAAGGGTGGGCTGACCCTTCGGCGTGCCGGGCAGTGGCTCTGTGAAGCAACCCCGAGCGCGATCGTAAAGGGATGTACACATGGCGCACCGCAAGCTCAAGCTCCTCAAGCGTGATGGCTTCGTGATCCTGGATCCTTACGAAGGGCGTATCTCACCCGAGGAGTGGGAGTCGCTCAATTACCTGGACTGGAAGTCCGGCGGTGACACGAATTTCGCCGTCCTGGCCTCGGCGGACGGCACAGACGACCCGCGCGGATTCTGGGAGTACGGAAAGCCCGACAAGGACGGCGTGTGGACCGAGAACATCCAGAAGGCGCCCACCCTGAAGCGTTGGGTGGAGAGTTCCGGGGTCCGGTACGGACGGGTCCGCATCATCAAGCTCAACCCGTCGTCCAACCTCGAGGAGGTGCAGACCCGGTTCCTGCACCAGGACGACAACAACCGACTCAACCCCGACGGTGAGGGATGGGTGGTCCGGGCGTGGATGAATCTCACCGACGACCCTGACAGCTACATGGTGCTGCGTGAGGACAAGGACGACCCTTCGACGGAGCGGCACATCCCGCTCCCGCGGAACGCGCAGTTCCTGGTCGACACCGAGCGGCTCTGGCACGCGGTCTACCACCCGGGTCCGGAGCCGAGGTACGCGATGATCACCAGCTTCGAGTCCGGCCCGGAACTGGAGAAGTGGGTGCGCGCGCGGATGCCGAAGTAGGACCTGGAGTCCTAGCGTCCGTTCCGACCGCGGCGGTCGTTGCTGGTGCCTGCCCGAAGGGTGGCACCGCTGCGGCCGCCGCGCCGTTCGGAGCCAGCCCCCGATCCCGAGCCGGATCGAGCGTCGAGCTGTGCCCGCACCTCGGTGTGGATGAGGCGGCTCGTGTCGTACGTGCCGTCGACGACCTGCGCGGCCAGGGTGGCGAGCCGCAGCTGGTGGCGTCGAGCGTGTCCGCGGAGGAGCGCGAACGCCTGGTCGACTCCGAGCTGGATACGTTCGGCGAGGATGCCTTTGGCCTGCTCGATGACGAGCCGGCTGTTGAGGGCCTGCTGCAACTGCCCGGCGAGGGTGTCGGCGTCCTGGCGACGCCGTTCGCGCAGGACGCTGATCGTGGCGAGGTGCACGAGGGTGAGCGCGACCTCCGCCTCGGCGTCGGTGCAGTGACCGGCGTCGGTCCGGTAGATCTCGATGGCGCCGATGACGTGGTGGCGATGGGTCAGCGGCCACGTGTGGACCGAGCGGAATCCGGCGGCCAGGGCGATGGCGGAGTACGCCGGCCAGGTGGCTCGGGCGGTTTCCAGGTCGGCGCACATGACTGACCGGCCGCTCTCGTAGGACTCGGGGCCCGGACCGTCGCCGGGTGTGACCGGCGGAGGAAGGCCCGCCAGCGCCTCCGCCTGCGACGAGGAAGCGACGACCTGCAGGGTGGCGTGGTTGTCGGCGAGCATCACCCGGGCGGCGTCGGCCACGAGGAGATCGACGCTCAGTTGTGCCAACCGGCGCAGGAACGCCGCGATGTCGAACTGTTCGTCCAGGGTGTCGGCCAACTCGATGACGGCCTTGTTCACCTGCTGTTCACACATCCGACCATCCCCCGGTTCCGGTGCCGTGGGCACCCCCACCCTCGGCACGGCGAGTGCAGATTACCTCATCGTTACATCGTGTGGAACGAGTGCGAAACCGGGTTGTCACGGGTTCGACCGGCAGGTCGCCGTGGCCGGATCTGAGCGGGAATGTGGGAACGATGCCAGCACGTCGCCATCGCCGGACCTGACCACGCAATGTGGTAACGATGCCGGCCGGAACTGGGCGTGGGCACGATGTGGCCTGAACTGGGCACGGCGCACTGTTGACTTGGACGGGAGCCGGCAATGTACTTGGCGCACCGACGTGGCGCCTCGGCCTACCCAGTGTGGTAGCGCTCCCGCCCGTCATCAGGGACATCGCGAAGTGGAGGGTCGGCGGGATGGGAACGTCGGAGAAGAAGTACGAGGACGTCGAGGACGTCCTTCGATACCAGGTCCTGAACCGACGCAACGCGCTCAAGGCGGGTTTCGGCGCCGGCGCCGCGCTGGTTCTCGGCGGCGGCGCGCTGGCGGCGTGCTCGGGCGACGGTGGCAGCTACTCGGGTGAGGGGCGGGAGGCGCCGGAGGGTGCCGAGGCTCCCGTGGTGGGCCGGGCCAACATCCCGACCCCGCGTGAGAAGACCCTGGTCATCGGCCAGGTCGACTACCAGGTCTTCAACAGCTTCAACATCCGCATCCCCAACGGCAGCCAGGCCGGCAACGGCTTCGCCACCATGGTCCGGGAGTACCTCTTCTATCTCAACCTCCCGACCGGTGAGCTGATCCCGTGGCTTGCGACCGACTACGAGTACAACGCCGACTTCACCTCGCTCACGTTCACCTTCGACCCCAACGCGCGGTGGAACGACGGTGAGCCGTTCACCTCCGGGGACTTCAAGTTCACGGTCGAGTTGATGCGGGACAACCCCGATCTGCTGGGTGGCGGCGGCGACCTCGAGGACTTCGTCGAGAACGTCGCGACGCCCGACGAGCACACGGCCGTCCTTGAGCTGAAGAAGTCCAACCCGCGGCTGCACTACATGTTCATCTGCACGATCGCCGAGGGCTTCGACGTTCTTCCGCGCCACATCTGGGCCGACCAGGATCCGACGAAGTTCAAGGACAATCCTCCGGTACGCACCGGTCCCTACATGCTCGACCGGGCGATCGCGAACCAGAAGATGTTCGTGTGGAAGAAGAACCCCGACTACTGGAACAAGGAGAAGCTCGACCCAGCTCCGGAGTTCGTCATCTACCAGTCGGTCGCCGAGTCGCAGGACGCCGCGAGCCAGGCGTTCAAGCGCGCGGAGTTCGACGTGGGTTCGCTCGACGAGGAACACGCGAAGGTGTTGCGGTCGCAGAACTACCCCAACCTCGTGACAACCCCGTTCCACGACCCGTGCCCACGGGCGTTGTGGCTGAACTCCGACCCCTCGCGCGGCATCATGAGCGATCCCAGGATGCACTGGGTGATCTCGTACGTCCTCGACCGCGACAAGGTGGGCAACACGGTCTGGCCGGTGAAGACGCCACCGGCGCAGTATCCCTGGGCCGACTACGACGGCAACGACAAGTGGGAGATCCCGGAGGTCGCCGACAGATACAAGCTCGAGTACAACCCCGATCGCGCGGCGGAACTGCTCGACGAGATGGGTGCGACCAAGGGCTCCGACGGCAAACGGATGTGGAAGGGCGAGCCGGCGAGCGTCGAGGTCATCACGTCCTCACCTGTCGACGGTGCGGAGTTCATCATCGGCCAGCTGGTCTCGCAGGAGCTGAAGAAGCTCGGACTCAACGCATCTGTCCGCAGTTACAGCGGGTCTGTCCACAGCGAGAAGTACGAACGCGGCCAGTTCGACATCTCCTCGTCCTGGGTCTGCAACATGTCATGGGACCCGGGTCAGCTCTACACCTTCCTGGAGAGCCGCTATGCCAAGAAGGTCGGCGTCAACGCCGTCGGGCGCAACCAGGTGCGGTTCCGCAACGCCGAGATGGACAGGATCGCCACCAGGCTCGCGAACATGGATCCGGAGAGTGCCGAGGCGAAGCCGCTGCTCGAGCAGGCGATGGAGATCTACTACAAGACCCTTCCGGTGATCCCGGTCATCCAGACCGCCTATCCGGCGTACTACAACACGACGTTCTGGGAGGGGTGGCCCACTCAGGATGACCTGTACAACGTCCCGAACAACTGGTGGGGCCAGTTCATGTTCGTCATCGGTCGGCTGAAGCCGACAGGTAAGAAGTGACGGCGGTCGCGGAGACCGAGCGGGCGGAGTCGGTCGTCGAGGCGGGCCGGGTGCGGCTCTGGCTCGCCCGGCATCCGCTGGCCAACTACGCGATTCGCCGCTTTGGTCTTTACCTCGTCGAGCTCTGGGGCGCGGTGACGGTCGCGTTCTTCTTCTTCCGGATGATTCCGGGGGATCCGATCCAGACGTTCATCCAGACCCTGCAGCAGAACTACGTCTACAACGAGGCCGCGAGTGCGGAGGTCATCGCCCGTTACCGGTCGGAGTTCGGCCTCGACGGAAACGTCTTCTCGCAGTACCTGCACTACATGTACCAGGTGCTGATCGGGCACGATCTCGGTCCGTCGCTGCTCAACTATCCGACGCCGGCGCAGGACGTCATCATGCGGGCGATGCCGTGGACGATGGGTCTGCTCGGCATCTCGGCCGTGCTGGCGTGGGTGATCGGACTGTTGGCGGGCGCCCTCGCGGGGTGGCGGCGTGGCAAGGTGGGTGCGGACCTGATCACCAACCTGTCGATCGCGCTGTCCCACGTGCCGTACTACTTCCTGGCGCTGATCCTCACATTCGTCTTCGCGTACCAGCTGAACTGGTTGCCGGCCAGATCGGCCTATGACGCGCGCATCGACCCAGGGGTGAGCCTGGAGTTCATCGCGAGCCTGGTGCGCTACGGATTCCTTCCGGCATTGTCGATCGTGGTGATCGGAGTGTTCGCATGGTTGTTGTCGACCAGGATGTTGATGGTTCCTGTGCTCGGCGAGGACTATCTGACCTACGCCCAGGCCAAGGGTCTGCGCCCGCGGCGGATACTCACGAAGTACGCGCTGCGCAACTGCTATCTGCCGCAGGTGACCGCGTTCGGCATCTCACTCGGCTTCATCTTCAACGGCAATGTGCTGGTCGAGCAGCTGTTCAACTATCCGGGCCTGGGCGCGACGCTGGTGAATGCCATCAACATCCTCGACTTCAACACCATCCTGGGCGTCACCAACCTGGCGATCTTCTCGGTCCTCACCGCCAACCTCATTCTCGATCTGCTGCTCCCGCTGCTCGATCCGCGGGTGAAGTACTGGCGTTAGGGAGTCTGGGATGAGCGTGACGACGATGGCGGTGGCGTGGCGACGACCCCTGGGTGCGTTCGGTCGTGCCCTACGGGGGAGCTGGAAACTCAGCGTCGGCCTGGCGCTGTTGATCGGGCTGATCCTGCTCGCGCTGCTCAGCCCCGTGATCTCGGCGCTGGTGGGCGGGGGCGAGGATCCGGTCGCCATCGCGGCGTACGAGAAGTGGCTCGTGCCGTCACCGGACCACTGGCTCGGCACCGACCAGTTCGGGCGGGATCTCTTCGCGATGACGGTCGGGGCCCTGAAGGTCTCCCTCGAGGTCGGCGCCATCGCCGGTGTCATCTCGACGGTGGTCGGCGTGATCATGGCGTTCATCGCCGGATACAAGGGTGGCGTCATCGACGGCACGCTGTCGACGATCACCGACATGGTGCTGGTCGTCCCGAGCTTTCCGCTCCTGATCGCGTTGTCGGCCTACACCAAGAACGTCGGCATCGTCGAGGTGGGTCTGATGCTGGCGGCCTTCAGCTGGCCGTTCGCGGCGCGCACGATCCGGTCGCAGGTGTTGAGCCTGCGCGCCCGGCCCTATGTCGAGCTGGCGAAGGTGACGAAGTTCCGCGACATCGAGGTCATCGTCTACGAGCTTCTCCCGAACATGCTGCCCTACATCGGTGTGGGGTTCGCGTCGTCGGCGCTCGGCGCGATCTTCGCACTGGTCGGTCTCGAGGTGATCGGGCTCGGGCCCGGCGAGACCATCGACCTCGGGAAGATCATCTTTTCGGCGATCGGCACCGGCGCGATGACTCTGGGGGCGTGGCCGATGTTCGTGGCGCCGATCTTCCTTCTCACACTGCTCTTCGCGGCACTCAATCTCATCAATATCGGGTTGGAAGAGGTCTACAACCCGCGGTTGAGAGGAGTGGCCGGTGCCTGAGCCGACGCAGAACAAGGTCGCCTCGGCCGGCACGGTATCGGCGGCAGCGGCCAAGGCGGCTGCAGCCGAGCCGGTGCTGGAGGTCAAGGGACTCGAGGTCCACTACCGGACGACGCACGGCGACGTGGCCGCCGTCGACGGCGTCGATCTCACGGTGCGGCGTGGCGAGATCCTCGGTATCGCGGGGGAGTCCGGCAGCGGCAAGAGCACCTTGGCGGTGGCCCTGCTCCGGCTGCTGCGTCCGCCCGGATACGTCGTCGGTGGCGAGATCGCCTTCCACCCTGCTGGTTCGCCGTCCGTCGACCTGTTGTCCGTCGACGAACGCCGGCTTCGGGCGCTGCGCTGGCGTACCCTGTCGTACCTCCCGCAGGGGTCGATGAACTCGATGAACCCGGTCATGCGGGTGGCCGACCAGTTCCGCGACGTCATCGTCGAGCACGGCGTCGACCGGCACAGTGACGTCAACGCGATGATCCCCCGGCTGCTGCGTCAAGTCGGCCTTGACAGCAACGTGGCGCGGATGTACCCGCACGAGCTGTCCGGCGGCATGAAGCAACGCGTCCTGATGGCGATGTCCATCGCCCTCGAGCCAGACCTGGTGGTGGCCGACGAGCCGACCACGGCTCTCGATGTCACGATCCAGCGGGTCATCCTGCAGAGCCTCGGCGACCTCCGCGACGAGTTCGGCGTCACCCTCGTCGTCATCTCGCACGACATGGGCGTGCACGCCCAGCTCGTGGACCGGGTAGCGGTGATGTACGAAGGCAAGGTGGTCGAGGTGGGTGACGTCCGCCAGGTGTTCAAGAATCCGCAGCATCCCTACACCCGCAGCCTGATCGAGTCGATCCCCCGGATCGGGGAGGCGCCATGGCGCAAGGGCGCAGGGAACGAGCCGGTGGGCGAACCGCGCGACGAGAGCCGGAGTCAGGTGCCATGACCGACAGGGAATCGCCATGAGCGAGCGGAGCGAGCGCATCAGTGGGCACAGCATCGACCTGAACGGCGTTGTGCAGCGGTTCCACGCCCGTGGTACGGCGTCGGGCTTTCTCACCGCCGTCCACGAAACGTCGTTCACGCTGAGCACCGACCCGCCGCACATCGTCAGCCTGGTCGGCCAGAGCGGCAGCGGCAAGAGCACCATCGCGCGGATCATCCTCGGCCTGCAGAAGCCCACCAGCGGCACCGTGACCTATGGCGGCAAGGACATCTTCTCGCTGTCGAAGGCGGACTACGACGACTTCCGCCGCAACGTGCAGCCGGTCTTCCAGGATCCGTACGCGATCTTCAACCCGGTCTATCGGGTCGACCGGGTGCTCTCGACGGCGATCAGGAAGTTCGGCCTCGCGAAGTCCAAGCCGGCGGCGCGGGAGCTGATGGAGGAGTCGCTACGCGCCGTGCGGCTCGACCCGGACCAGGTGCTCGGTCGGTACCCACACCAGCTCTCCGGCGGCCAGCGGCAGCGGATCATGCTCGCCCGGGTCCACATGCTGCGACCTGCGTACATCATCGCCGACGAGCCGGTGTCGATGCTGGATGCGCAGGTACGCAAGACCTTCCTCGACATCCTCGTCGACTTCCAGCAGGCCTACGGAATGACGACGCTGTTCATCACCCACGACCTGTCGACGGTCTACTACGTCGGCGGGGACGTCATGGTGATCACGAAAGGCCGCGTGGTGGAGCGGGGACCGGTCGCGGAGGTCATGCACGCGCCCAGTCATCCGTACACGCAGATGCTGCTGGCTTCGGTCCCACAACCCGACCCCGATGCTCGCTGGACCGACCGGATCAACCTCGAGGAGGCCGAGCGGGAGGAAGCCGGCCCAGAGATCCCGGCGGACGCCGACGCGGTCGACGTACGCCTCCCCTGAACCTCAGACGGGCTACGACGGCGCTCCGGGCGGGCCCAGGATCGTGTCGAGGTAGGGGTTGGTGAAGACGCCGCCCGGGTCGAGTCGGTCGCGGAGGCGGCGGAAGTCGTCGAAGCGCGGATACAGCTCGTGGAGCGCACTGGCGCCCAGCCAGTGGATCTTTCCCCAGTGTGGTCGCCCCTCATATCGTGCGGCGATCTCGGAGACGGCCCGGAAGTATCGGTCGTACGAAAGCCGGTGGTACTGGTGGACGGCGACATGGCCGGTCTCCCTGCCGTGAGCAGTGGACAACCAGATGTCGTCCTCCGCTGCGAACCGAACCTCGATCGGAAACGAGATGCGCTCGCCGCTGCGGTCGATCCAGCTCCCGATGTCGGCAAGCATCGCCGGGATGGCCGCGCGCGGCACCGCCCATTCGCTTTCGCGGAACACCACCCGGCGAGGACTGACGAAGACGCGATGAGAGGCGTCGGCGTACGTCCGTGCCGACAGCGCCCGTGCCGCGACCGAGTTGACCGCCGGAGTCAGCCGGGGGACTGACGTGGTCACCCGGTTCGTCCACTCGAAGACCAGGTTGGCGAGGAACTCGTCATCGAGCCAGGAACGAAACCTCGACAGGGGGCGGGCGGCACCGGCAGGCGCGCGGTCGTGGTGTTTGGTGAGCGTACGCATCGTGTGTGGGAACCAGTAGAACTCGAAGTGGTCATGGGCATCGACCAGATCGTCGAGGTCGGCGAGCACCTCGCCGAGGGGCATCGGGCGTTCGTCGGCGACGAGAACGAACGCGGGTACGCAGCGCAGGGTGACGGCGGTGATGATGCCCAGAGCGCCGAGGCCGACACGAGCCGCGGCGAAGAGGTCGGGATCGGTCGTCGCCGAGCACGCCTGGACGGCACCGTCCGCGCTGACGAACTGGAGCGCCTCGACCTGCCCCGCGAGGCCGGGATGTTTCGCACCAGTGCCGTGGGTACCGGTGGACAACGCGCCGGCCACCGTCTGCCGGTCGATGTCGCCGAGGTTGCTCATCGCCAGCCCGGCCTGGGCGAGCAGGGCACTCAGTGCATGGAGCGGCGTCCCCGCGAGCACGGTGACCAGGCCGGTGTCGACGTCGGCTTGCGGGACGCCGGTGAGGTGGTCCAACCGGACCAGGATGTCGTCGGTGGCGGCGATGGGGGAGAACGAGTGCCCGGCGCCGACGGCCTTCACCCGGCGGCCGTCCCGGTGGGCAGCGGCGACAAGGGCCGCGATCTCGTCGACACCACGCGGCGTGGTGACCCGTCGCGGCAGCGAGGTGACTGTCCCGGCCCAGTTCTGCCACGTGGCGGCGTTCATTTGCGACCATGGTCGCATGGCAGCGGGCGACGCGCACGATCTCCGAGCGCGCTACGACGCCGCGACGGCCGACCTGGAGCCGCCGCTGGTGATCATCGACATGGCGGCGTTTCGCGCCAACGCCGACGATCTGGTCCGGCGGGCGGGCGACACGCCGGTGCGGTTGGCGAGCAAGTCGGTCCGCGTCAGGTCCCTGCTGGAGGCGGTTCTGCAGCGGCCGGGGTTCGGCGGCGTCCTTGCGTACTCTCTCGCCGAGGCCGTCTGGCTGGCCGACCATGGGGTCGACGACATCGTGATGGGTTATCCCTCGGTCGATCGGCCCAGCCTTCGAAGGATTGCCGACGAGGAAAGCCTGGCAGCGGCCATCACACTATGCGTGGATGATGTCGGGCAACTCGACTTTCTCACCGCCGTACTCGGTCCTGGCCACGCCGTTGTCCGGCTCTGCATGGATATCGACACCTCGTGGCGTCCGCTCGGGTTGTACGTCGGAGCGAGACGGTCACCGGTCCGGTCTCCCGCACAGGCCGCGGAGCTGGCCCAGGAGATCAAGCGCCGACCGGGATTCCGACTGGTCGGCGTCATGACCTACGAAGCCCAGATCGCCGGGATTCCCGACGCGGGCGCCGCCGTCCGCTGGATGAAGTCGCGGTCGGCGCGGGAGATCGACCGGCGCCGCCGGCGGGTGCTCGACGCCATTTCCCCCGACGCCGATCTCGAGTTCGTCAATGCCGGTGGCACCGGCAGCCTGGAGGTCAGTGCGGCAGGCAACGGTGTCACGGAGGTGACCGCCGGGTCGGGTCTTTTCGGTCCCACGCTGTTCGATCAGTACCGGACGTTCCGTCCGGTTCCCGCTGTGGCTTTCGCGTTGCCGGTCCTGCGCCGACCAGGGCCGCGGACGGTCACGGTCGCAGGCGGCGGCTATCCCGCGTCCGGCCCGGCGGGGTGGAGCCGGCTTCCCACGCCGTACCTTCCTGGTGGACTTCGACTTCTTCGTACGGAGGGAGCCGGAGAGGTCCAGACGCCCTTGCGGGGAAGGGAAGCGGACGGCCTGGCCTTGGGCTCTCGGGTCTGGTTCAGGCCGGCGAAGGCCGCCGAGATCTGTGAACGATTTCTGTCGGTGCACCTGGTCGAGGGGGACCGCGTGGTCGCGACCGTGCCGACCTATCGCGGTGAGAGCCGGGCATTCGGCTGACGGCGTTCCCACTCCGCGTGAATCCCCTCCCTCCGTGCGAAGATCCGTCAGTCGAGGATGCTGGTGAGCTTCTTCGCGAACGCGACGATCTCCCGCCCGGCGGCGCTCTCTGGCGCGGACACCACGAGGGGCGAGGGCGTACCGCGGCCGGAATCGACCGCACAGAAGGGGATCCGGCCGAGCTCCTCCACTCCCTGCCCCCAGATCGCATATTCATTGGCGACCCGCGGGAACAACGCGATGTGGTCACCGCAGGACGGGCAGTCGAGGCCGCTCATGTTCTCGACGCCGCCCACGATCGAGATCGTCCGGCGCTGCAACATCGACACCAGCTTGCGGCCGTCGAGGTGCGCGGCGTACTGCGGTGTGACGACGAGCACCACGCGGGCGTCGGGCACCAGGGCGAAGAGCTCCTGCTGCAGATCGCCCGTGCCAGGTGGAACGTCGACGAGCAGGAGGTCGAGGTCCCCCCACGCCACGTCGTGGACGAGCCGGCGCAGCAGCAGGCCGACAAGCGGCATCTGCCAGTCCAGCGGCTGGTCCTCGGCGATGAGGAACTGCGCCGACATGATCTTCACGCCCTGGTATTCCACCGGTTCGTCGGCGGGGATGTCGGCCTGCCAGAGCGTGACCGACCGTGCGGGTGTTCGGCGGGTGAGGCCCACCATCGCCGGGATGTCCGGCCCGTAGATGTCGGCGTCCACGAGCCCGATCCGCAGCCCCTGCTGGGCAAGGGTGACCGCGGTGTTGAGCGCCAGCGTGCTCTTGCCGACGCCACCCTTGCCGCTCGCGAAGACGATCGTCTGCGTCATGAGAGCAACCGCCGATGGAGGACGGCCGGGTCGTCGGCCGGCCGGACCGGGATCAGTCGGTAGTGCAGCTCGTACGTCGTACCGGAAGGAATCCGGTAACGCTCCAACGTGTCCGGGCCACAGCTCGCTCCGCCAAGGCCGCGTTGACGCACGTCAATGGTGAGTTGCGCCTCCGCGTCGGGTGCGACGTCGGTCGTGTGTCGCGCGTCGGTGAGGGTTTGGTCGGAGTATTGCGACACCCTCGCCTCCACCGGCGTCGGCGCGCTCACCGCGAAGCCCACGCCGTCGCCACGCCGCACGGCGAGCCAGCGGACATCGGTCTTGTTGCCGTGTTCCTGGGGCAGGATGTACGGAACGTACTGCTCCTCGACGCTGCCCTGCCATCGTCCGAGGGCGGCACCGACCTTGCGGTCGACATAGCTTTCGTGCGGGCCGCGCCCGAGCCATTCGAGCTGGGTGAAGCCCTCCGGCACGGTCATGACGGCCCCGATCCTGGGCAGGTCGGGGAGCCCCGGATCGACGTCGAACCGGTGCGCAACCCCGACGGATCCGTCGGGGTTGACCTCCAGTCGAAGCTCGTGGCCGATGCCGTCGTCACCGCCCCGCGGGTGGAACCGTTCGGTGCGTACGACGGTGATCCCACCGTCCGGCCGCTTCTCCACCTCGACCCGCTGCACGTGGGAGACGAGCCGGTCCAGGCCGGCGTCGAGCCAGCGGTAGAGGACCTGTCGTTCGGTGTGCCACGGGTTGGTGGAGTCGCGGATGCCGTCGTTGTCGGTGGGGGCGCGCCAGGCGTTGAGGCCTGGCCCGGTCGCGAGCAGGTCGATGCCGTCGACCCGCCAGCAGGTGAGGGCGCCGTCGGACCGGCGTACGGCGACGTCGACGGTGCCGCCGTGGATCGTCCAGCCGGCTTCGGATTCCTCCACCGACAGCGCTGCCGGGGTCGAGCGTGGCGTGCTAGTAGGACCGTCGGAGGTGGGCGCACCCACCGCAAGCGGAAGCTCGACCCAACCGACCTCGTGGCCCGATCCGAGCAGAGGCACTTCGCGCGTGTCGACGAAACGCAGGTGGACGAAGGCTTCCTGGCCAGGCTCGAGCGACGGCATTCCCCAGGGCAGGGAGAGAACCTCGGCGCTGCAAGGTGGGGTTGACAACCGGCGGAGCGTGCCCGTCTCGACCGGTGTGCCATCGACCAGGACGGTCCACGACACCTGGAGGTGCGACAGGTCACGGAAGTCGTACTTGTTCCAGATCCGCAGCCGTCCCGCCTCGGCGAGTTCGGGGTCGGGAAGGTCGGCGTCGAACGGCTGGAACAGCCGCTTCACCTCCCACATCGCCGGATGCGGGGTGCGGTCGGGCCAGAAGAGTCCGTCGCAGACGAAGTTCCCGTCATGGGGTTCGTCGTCGAAGTCGCCGCCGTACGCCCAGTGGGCTGGGGCGTCTTCGGAGGAGAAGCCAGGGCGGGGATCGCCGGGTGACTTCAGGATTCCGTGGTCGAGCATCTCCCAGATGAAGCCGCCCTGCAGGCCGTGGTGGGACTCGATCGCGTGCCAGTAGTCGGCCAGGTTGCCGCAGGAGTTGCCCATCGCGTGGGCGTACTCGCACATGATGAGCGGCCGGCGGTCGGTCGTCGTCCGCGCCCAGTCGACGATCGCGTCGATCGAGGGGTACATCGGGCAGATGAGATCGGTCGATGCGTGCCCACTCGACCAGTCGGCCGCGATCGCGCCTTCGTAGTGCACGACGCGGGTCGGGTCGACCCGCCGCACCCACGCCGCCGCCGTGTCGTGGTTGGCGCCGTAGCCGGTCTCGTTGCCGAGCGACCAGGCGATGATGCAGGGATGGTTGCGGTCGCGCAGGACCATGCGGCTGATCCGGTCCACGAATGCCGCCTGGTAACGCGGATCGTCGCAGAGCGTGGAGTAGTTGGCGTGCGCCTCGATGTTGGCCTCGTCGATGACATAGAGGCCGTGGATGTCCGCGAGCTCGAGAAAATAAGGGTCCGGCGGGTAGTGCGAGGTGCGTACGGCGTTGACGTTGAACGCCTTGAGCACGGCCACGTCCCGGCGGACGGTCTCCCGTGGCACCGCGCTGCCGAAGCGGTCGTGGTGCTCGTGCCGGTTGACGCCCCGGATGTAGACCGCCTTGCCGTTGACCAGCAGTTCGCGGTCGCGGATCTCGACCGTACGAAAGCCGGCATGGGTGCGCGTCGCCTCCACCTCGTGGCCGTCGGGGTCGAGCAGGCTGACGATCACGGTGTAGAGGTTCGGTTCCTCCGCCGACCATGGCGTGACCTTCGGAAGCGACGCGGTGAGCTCCACCCGGCCGAGCCCGGGCGTGTCGCCACCACGAAGCGCCGGCTCGCCGCCGAGTGGGGTGTCAAGGGCGTCTTGACGGCCCGGCCCGTCGAGGTGCGCGACCACCCGCCAGCCCGGGCCGGGAAGGTCGCCCACGCTGACGTCGACCGACAGCGAACCCCTGCCGCTCAGGTGGTCGTAGCCCGCCCGCACCGCCACGTCGGCGAGGTAGGTGGGTGCGGTCGCGTAGAGGTAGACCGAGCGGTGGATCCCGGCCTGCCACCACTGGTCCTGGTCCTCGATGTAGCTCGCGTCGGACCACTGGATCACCTGGATGGCAAGGGTGTTTCGCCCCGGCTGCAGGGCGTGGTTGACGAGGTACTCACTGGGCAGGCGGGAGTCCTTGCCGATCCCCACGGCGACGCCGTTGAGCCAGATCGAGGACACCGAGATCGCGCCGCCGACATGCAGCACGACCCGGCCGCCGGACCAGTCGTCGGGGAGGGTGAACGTGGTGCGGTAGAGACCGGTGGGATTGTCCGCCGGCACGTGCGGCGGGCGGTTGGGGGCAAACGGCATCTGCACGTTGGTGTACTGCGGCCGACCGTGACCCTGCATGGTCCAGTTGCCGGGCACCGCCACGGTGTCCCACGACGCCACGTCGAGGTCGAGATCGAGGTCGGGATCGGCGAAGTCGGCCGGGGTGTCCTCGGGCCGGTCGACCAGCCGGAACGCCCAGTTGCCGTCGAGGAGCAGCATCCTCGGCTGCGTCTGCGCCCGGGCGGCCTCGGTGGAGGCGTAGGGGAGCAGGGTCGCCCGGCCGGGCAGCCGGTTGACCCCGGTCAGTTCCGGTGTCTCCCACGGACGCAGGGCGGTCGCGGCGGTCGGTTCGTACACGATGACTCTCCTTGGTGCTGCTCACGGCCTGACGGCCTCACGGCCGGCCGCCGCCGTCATGGCCTGCCGCCGCCGTCGTGATCATGAAGGAAATTCGGCGTATGGACCCCGAAGATCCTCATGATCACGATCATGATCACGGGGTGGGTGGGGAGTGGGACTCCAGGAACGCGAGCACCCGGCGCCAGGCGTCGGCGCACTCCGCGGCGTAATCGTCGTACGACCGGTCGAAGAAACTGTGCGGCGCGCCGGGATAGATGTGCACGGTGTGCTCGACACCGGAGGTCGCCAACGCCGCGGTGAACTCCTCGACCTTCTCGACCGGGATCCCCTGGTCGGCGCCGCCGAAGAGCCCGAGCACCGGCACCTTCGCCGCCGGCGCCGCGGTGATCGGCGTCGGTCCGCCCTCGACCCGTGGCCGCATTCCGGCATAGAAACCGACGACGCCGGCGAGGTCGTCGTTCGACGCCTGCAGCAACGAGTTGCTGCCGCCGAAGCAGAAACCCACGGTGAAGACGGCGCCGACCCGACCACTCTCACGCAGGTGCGCGACGCCCGCCGCGACGTCGGCCGCCACGCCGCCGGGCGTCGTCTGCGCCACGTGTGAACGGAAGTCGAAGCCCTCGTCGCGGTGGCCTGTTCCGGCCGTACGCCCGAAGTAGTCGATGGCCACCGCGTCGACGCCGACACCGGCGAAGCGTTCGGCGAGTCGTTCGTAGAACGCGAACAGGCCGCGGACGTCGGGCAGGATCACGACGCCGGCGCGGGCGCGTCCCGCGGGAGCCGGACCTGGCGCCTCGGCCCGAAATGCGGCGAACTGCGTATCGTCGGCGGAGGTGAGGGTGAGAGTGGTCCCCTGAATGCCCGGACCGCCGCCGGGAGGATCGGGCGGAACGGCGTCGGCTGCGAAGCACATGGCCTGCCCCTTTGCCTGCTTTGAGCGAGAATGCAAGGTCGACCCGAACCTACCCCGCGCACCCCACCGTGCCGTAGGGTGGCCGCCCGTGAGGATCGCGGTCCTCAGGGAGCGTAGACCCGGCGAACGCCGGGTCGCGTTGCTTCCTGAGCTACTACCCCGTTTGTTACAGGCCGGTGTCGAGGTGGCAGTCGAGCCCGATGTCGGCGCGGAAGTCGGCGTGCCCGACGATGCGTACGCCGCTGCCGGTGCCTATGTCGGCGACGACGCGATGGAGGGCGCGGACCTGGTCCTGTCGGTCCAGCCGATCAACCTGGCCACCGCGCGCGCTCTCGCCGAGGGCACCGTCACGGTCTCGTTCCTGCCGCCGACGCAGGAGATGCCGCTCGTTCGCCGCTTGCGCGAACGCCGGCTGACGGCGTTCTCGATGGACCTGATCCCGAGGATCGCGCGGGCGCAGACGATGGACGCGCTGTCGTCCCAGTCGATGGTCGCGGGCTACCGCGCGGCAGTCGTCGCGGCCGAACGTCTACCGAGGTTCTTCCCGCTCTTCATGACCGCGGCGGGGACGGTACGCCCGGCAACGGTGCTGGTCCTCGGGGCCGGTGTCGCCGGTCTGCAGGCGATCGCGACCACCCGCCGGCTGGGTGCCGACGTCTCCGCCTACGACGTACGCAAGTCCTCCGCCGAGGAGGTGGCGAGTCTTGGCGCGCGGTTCGTGGACCTCGGTCTGCCGCCCCTGGAAGGCGAAGGCGGCTACGCCCGCGAGATGACCGAGGAACGTTCGACCCGCCAGCGGGAGCTGCTGACCCCGCACATCGCCGCCTCCGACGTTCTCATCACCACGGCCGCCGTGCCGGGCCGGACGGCCCCCCTGCTGGTCACGCCGGAGATGATCGTGGGCATGCGGCCAGGTTCGGTGGTCGTCGACCTGGTGGCCGACCAGGGTGGCAACGTCGCGGGCAGCGTGCCGGGGCAGGAGTTGTCGACGGGCGGCGTGCTCATCTGGGGCGGCCAGAACGTCCCGAGCCAGCTTCCGGTGCCGGCGAGCCAGCTGTACGCACAGAACGTCCTGAACCTCATCCTGCTCCTTGTCCGCGACGGCAGGCTCCACCTCGACTTCGACGACGAGATCCTGGCGGCGAGCTGTCTCACGCACGACGGCGAGGTCAGGCACCGTCACACGCAGGACCTGATCGGCGAGGTGGGCTGATGGCCGACCGGCGAAGGAGGTGCCATGACTGAGGGCATCGCACTGCTGACCATCTTCGTCTTCAGTGCGTTCACCGGGTACGAAGTGATCTCCAAGGTGTCGACCATCCTCCACACCCCCTTGATGTCCGGCGCCAACGCCATCCACGGGGTGATCCTGGTCGGCGCCGTCCTCGTCGCCGGCCGTGCCGACAGCGCCCCGGAGCTCTGGGTGGGCCTGGTCGCGGTGTTCCTCGCCACTCTCAACATGGTGGGCGGTTTCGTGGTGACCGACCGGATGCTGGAGATGTTCCGTACGCAGAAGAGGAGGAGGGACGTCCATGGGTGAAGCCGCGGCCAGCACCCCGACCTGGATCCAGTTGGGTTATCTCGTCGCCGCGGTGTGCTTCATCCTGGCGTTGAAGGCGCTGTCGTCGCCGCGGACCGCGCGGGTCGGCAACCTGATCGGCGCGGCTGGCGCCCTGCTCGCCGTCGTCCTCGTCTTCTTCGTCGCCCCACCGCGCAACCTGCTCGCCGTTCTCGGCGCGATCGTCGTCGGTGCGGCCGTCGGCCTGTTCGCCGCGCGCAAGGTCGTCATGACGGCGATGCCCCAGCTGGTCGCGTCGTTCAACGGTGTCGGTGGCGGCGCCGCCGCACTCGTCGCGCTGCTCGAGATCGGCGAACTTGGGCCGGGCGGTGGGACGCTCACGCGGATCGCGGCCGCGTTCACCGTGCTCGTCGGCGCCCTGAGCCTGTCGGGATCCGCCGTCACCGTCGGCAAGCTTCAGGACCTGCTTCCGGGCCGGCCGATCGTCGTACCCCGCGTGCAGTGGGTCTACGGCGGGGCGCTGCTGGTCACGATCGCCGCCGCGGTGGTGGCGGTGGTGGCCGGATCGCCGATCTTCGCGATCGTTCTCGGCGTTCTGGCCCTCGTCCTCGGGGTCCTGCTGGTGCTGCCGGTCGGTGGTGCGGACGTGCCGATCGTCATCTCGCTGCTCAACGCGTGCACCGGCCTTGCCGTCGCCGCGAGTGGATACCTGCTCGGCAACACCCTGCTGCTGGTCGCCGGCACGCTGGTCGGTGCGGCCGGTTCGCTTCTGACCCGGCTGATGGCGCAGGCGATGGGTCGCCGGGTGACCACCATCCTGTTCGGTGCGTTGGGCGGCGGGACCTCCACCCTCGGCGCGACCGACGAGAGCACCCGCCCTGTCAAGTCCGCGGGTGCTGAGGACATCGCGGTGCTCCTCGGCTACGCCCGCCGGGTCATCATCATCCCCGGCTACGGTCTGGCCGTCGCGCAGGCACAGCACGCACTCCGCGAGCTCGCCGACACGCTCACCGCGCGCGGCATCGAGGTCATCTACGCCATCCACCCGGTCGCCGGCCGGATGCCCGGACACATGAACGTCCTGCTCGCCGAGGCCAACGTGCCCTACGACCAGCAGGTCGAGATGGCCCAGGTGAACCCGGAGTTCAGGGCCACCGACGTGGCCCTCGTCGTCGGCGCCAACGACGTCGTGAACCCCGCCGCCCGCAAAGCCTACGGTTCGCCCATCGCCGGCATGCCGATCCTCAACGCCGACGAGGCCAAAGCGGTGGTGTTCCTCAAACGCTCGATGCGGCCCGGGTTCGCCGGCATCGAGAACGAGCTGCTCTACAACCCCAAGACGACGCTGCTCTTCGGCGACGCCAAAGACTCGCTGACCCGGCTCATCGCCGCCGTCGAAGCCGTCTGAACCGCCGTTCCGCCGTCCCGCCATCCCGGCGTGTCGCCATCCCGCCGTCCCGCCATCCCGGCGTGTCGCCGGCAACCCGCGTCGCCGGCAAGCTGCGTCGCCGGCAAGCTGCCTGGACGGGGGTCCTGTGCCCGGTAAATGACCACGCTGGGTAGGTCTGTGGTCTCTGGACAGGCGTTGACGCCCCGCCCTGGTGTCGAACGCATGGGCAGCGTGGTCATTTGCGGGTACGGGCACTCAGGAGCAGGTGCCCGGCCGCCACGGCCGAACGCACGTCGCCGCCAGCGGGCTCACTCGGCGGCGGCGCGGTGGGTCGGCGACCGTTGGACCCGGACGCTCAGGCCGCCCAGCGCCGTCCAGTGCGGCTCGACGACCGGACCCTGGTCACCGGTGCCGAGCGTTCGGGCCGGCGCCGGAGCGGTGTGCTGGTAGAGGCTCGGCCGGGTGAGCCGGCGCCAGAACTCCCACCCACAACTCTCGACGCGAACGAAGCAGTCCCAGGTCCCCGCGTCCAACGGCCGACCCAGCCGGCCGGTCCTGACATCCAGCCGCGCCGTGCCCTGCAGGACCAGCTGCTCGGTGTCGTCGGAGACCTCCGGCACCAGATGACACTGGGTCGGGAGCCGGAAGTCGCCCGAGTCCTCGCGGCTCTGCACATAGACGTCGAGCCGGCTGTCGGAGAGAACCTTCGTCACGTCGTACGCATCGATGGGGACCTTGGTCTTCAGCGACACCGGCGGCTCCCACAACAGTCGCCCGTCGACCCGGCGGAAGGTCACCGGCCGCCCGTCGGCGTAGGTCAGTTGGGCGCTGGCCCTGATCACCAGCGCGTTGCCGTCCCAGTCGACACGGTCGAGGGTGGGTACGACGGTGAGTCCGCGCTCGGCCCTCGCCAGCTTCGTGATCTCGGCGTACGCCCCCGCGTGCAGCAGTCGGGCCCGCACCCGGATCGACGGAGGCAGCGCGCGTTCGACGCCGGTGGTGAACCGTTCGGCGGCGAGGTGGCGTACCTCCCGGAACAGTGCGTACGGGCTCTGGCGGACCAGCCGGCCGCGCAGCGACCGGCCGCCGTGCAGACCGGGCAGGCCGAACGGTCCGGGGGATCGGGGCGACCCGAGCGGGCCGAGCAGGAGGTCCTGGTAGAAGCGCGCGTAGATCTGGTCGCGCTCGTCGCCGGGGTCGGTGTGGGTGTCGACGAGATCGAGGAGCTGCCGGAGCGACCGGGTGTACGCCGTGGGATCGAGCCGCCGCTGCGGCGGTTGCTCGGACGGGCGGTCCGGCGTACCCCAGTGGCAGCACACGCCGTCGGACAGCACGCCGGTGACCTTGGCGAGGAAGTACGCTTCGGCGACGAACCGCTCATCGGCCAACCAGGCAGAGCCTTCCGCGAACCGCAGTCGGTGTCGGAGCAGGAAACCGGTCCGGAACAGTTTGTGCGGCGTCATCAGCCGGAAGAGGTCGCCGGCGAGGATGTCCGCATTGTCCCGCGACTCGCGGAACAATGCCCTCGGCACCTCGTTGGCGCCGTATCCGACGACCTTCCCCACGACGATGTCGGCGCTGCTGCGGATCGCCATGGCGTACATGCGTTCCAGGGCAGGCGAAGCCAGCCGATCATGTGCGGTGAGGAAGTAGAGGTACTCACCGCTCGCGACCTCGATGCCGACGTTGCGGGGACGCCCGGGACCGCCTGTGTGCGCGGCGTGGATCACCCGGATGTGCGGATGCTTCTCCGCCAGGGTGTCGAGGCGCTGGAGAGTGCCGTCGGCGGAGCCGGTGTCGATGAAGAGCACTTCGTACTCGCCGGCCGAAAGTGACTGACCGAGCAGGGATGCCAGGCAGGAGTCGAGTCGGGGTCCCGGGTTGTACACCGGAACGATGACGCTGACCTTCACTCCCATGGGTGCACCCCCATGGTGGGAGCATCGTCAGATTCCCGGACTCACAAACCTCAGCCGCGCCGCGCCCGCCTCACCGCCGCCCGCCCACCTAGCCAGCGCGCCCGCGTACCCGCCGCGTCCGCCGCGCCCGCAGTCAGTCGACGACGCCGTACAGCCGGTCGCCCGCGTCTCCCAGCCCCGGAACGATGAAGCCCTTCTCGTTCAGATGGTCGTCCAGCCCGGCGGTCACCACCGTGACGGGAATCCCGATCCGCTCCAGCTGGGCCTCGAGGTGGGCGATCCCCTCGGGTGCGGCGAGCAGGCAGACGGCGGTGATCTCGTCGGCACCGCGGGCGACGAGGAACCCGATCGCGTCGGCCAGGGTGCCGCCGGTGGCGAGCATCGGATCGAGGACGTAACACTGCCGGCCGGACAGATCCTCCGGAATCCGTTGGGCGTACGTCGACGCCTTCAGGGTGCGCTCATCGCGGATCATG
The DNA here is from genome assembly GCF_040195635.1 of Actinopolymorpha sp. B11F2. Lineage (NCBI taxonomy): Bacteria > Bacillati > Actinomycetota > Actinomycetes > Propionibacteriales > Actinopolymorphaceae > Actinopolymorpha > Actinopolymorpha sp. B11F2. The sequence continues at coordinate 214,841 of NZ_JBEFTX010000013.1, forward strand.
CCGAGAAAGCCCACCTCGGCCGTCGGCAGCAATCTGACCATTCCCTCGAGCATGCCGAGCCCCGCTCGCAGGATGGGTACGACCAAAGGCTTGGGTGCGGCGAGCTTGCGCCCCTGTGCGGCGGCGACCGGTGTCTGCACGGTGACGGGTTCGGTCCGGACTTCCCGGGTCGCTTCGTACGCCAGCAACGTCACCAGCTCGTCGGTCAGCTGCCGGAAGGTCGGCGAGTCCGTCGCGGCATTGCGCAGGACCGTCAGCTTGTGGGCGACGAGGGGATGGTCGGCCACGTGGATCCGCATCGGCAGGCACCTCGAAGCGATCGACGACAGGGAGTGTGTAGAGCCGGCTGGCATGGGGTACGCACGACCGGATGTGGCCCCGCGAGGGCGTTGATCCGGAGAGGACGCGGAGCCACCTTAGTAGCGTCAGCGCGATCTGGCAGTAGCGTCAGCGCGATCTGGCAGCGCCTTCGACGGCGTTCGACCAGCGCGTTCGACGGGGTGTCCAGAACCGGGGGGTTGGCAGGCGATCCATTCCGGCACCGGGAGTCGACCTCATGGCGAAGACCCAGCGACGTGAGACACCACGGGGCGAGCGCTCATCCACCCACGAACCGTCCCAGCCGGACAACCAGAGCGAACGCCTCCGGCGGCGCGCCGCGTTCCTCCGTGACCTGGCCGAGGCCAGGGAACTGCGGGCCCGGATCCGGCCCAGGCGTACCCGGCTCGCCCGGCTCCGCGACGCCCTCCGGCGCTCCACGTACCGCACCTCCTGAGCGGTCTGCCGCCGAACCGCGGCAATTGGGCGGAAAATCCTGGAGAAAAATGCGGTGCATTCTCCGCTGGGTCTGCCACGATCTCCCTTATGGCCGAGGAGAGCAGCACAACGGTCGACTTCGCTGTTGTGGTCTACCTCGAGGAGGGCTGCTGGCGGGCAACGTCGCTCGCCACCTGGGCAGCGCGTGACCTCGACACCCTGGTACGCACCCTGCGCCAGCATCCGGGCGACCGGGGATGCCTCGGGCTGGTCTCGGTCGATGACGACTTCTTCGTCCTGGTACGCGTCGATGGGGTGGATGTGAGGTACCTCCTCTCGGATGTCACCGCCGCCACCGAGTGGCCGCTTGCCCGGGCCGTCCTCGACGAACTCGCGCTTCCGGTGCCCGATGACGACGACGACCGTGCCCAGCCGGCCGGCGACCTGACCATCGTCGCCGACCTCGGCATGGCCGCCATGGAGATGGGCGCTCTGTGCGACGACTTCGACCTGTACCCCGACGAGATGCTCGCCAAGATCGCCGAGCGGCTCGGCTGCGGCGTGGCGTTCCACCAGGTGCTGGACACGGCGATCAGTTAGGCGTGTGACGGCTACCCCTGGGGTACGACGCAACAAATCCCGACTCGACGATGTTCTGACCCAAGAGAGTTCTGAGCCCGAAGAGAGTTCTGACCCCGAAGAGTGCTCTGGCCGAGGGTTCTGGCCCATGAGATCTGTGACGAAGGAATGGTGCGCGGTGTCCTACTTCGCGGCGGCGTTCGCCCGTAGAGGTGGCGACTGGTTGGCGACGGAGATCGACCTCGACGACGCCGAAGGCGTCGAGGGTGTGGCCGAAGCGGCGGCCGAGGTCGATGCCGACGACGGGATCGTGGTCGTCCTGGTGGAGGAAGAGGAGTGGTTCGGCGTCGTACGTGTCGAACCCGACGAAGATCCGCGAGTGTTCGTGTCCGACGGCGCCGAGGCCGGCCGTACGCCCGTCGGCGGGACACTCGTGAGTGAGATCGCGGCCGACTATCTCGACGACGACGAGGTGCCGGTGAGCGGCAGGGGTGTGGCGCTGCCCGCGGAGCCGTTGGGTGAGGCGGGACTCCTCGACGATCTGGGCGCCTCCGCCGAGACGCTCAACCGGCTGGCGGGCGCGACCAGCACGACGCCTGCCGACGCCGTCGCCGAGATCGCCGAGCGGATCGGGTTCGTCGACGTCCTCGAGACAGTCCGCTGACACACAGCTCGGCCAGTCGGCCGGAGGCGTGGGACGACGCGATGCGCGTCGCCCTCGGCGAGGCGCGACTGGCGGAGTCGGCTGGTGACGTCCCCGTCGGCTGCGTGGTCGTCGATGCCGATGGGCAGGTCCTAGGCCGTGGCCACAACGCGCGGGAGGCCACCGCCGACCCGACTGCCCATGCCGAGGTCCTCGCGATCCGGCAGGCCGCGGCGGCGCGGGGTGGGTGGCGGCTCGACGGCTGCACGTTGGTCGTCACGCTCGAGCCGTGCACGATGTGTGCGGGCGCGGTGGTTCTCGCCCGGGTGGACAGGCTGGTGTTCGGCGCGTACGACGAGAAGGCCGGAGCGGTCGGTTCGCTCTGGGACGTCGTACGCGACCGGCGACTCAACCACCGGCCCGACGTCGTGAGTGGGGTCCTCGCCGACGAGTGCGCAGGACTGCTGCGTGACTTCTTCACCGCCCAGCGTCGCCCTCGCTGATCCCATGGGACCGCGCGATACGGCGTCCAGGAGAACGGCGTACTGGATGAGGGGACCCTCATCCAGCCCGGCGTCGCGTGAGGGTCCCGTCCGAGACCGCCTCGCCCGGGCGCCGGCGCTGGCGCAGGCTGGTACGGAACGCGGCCGGCGGCGCCACGGCACGGTCCGATAACCTACCCGCGGTGGCGTGTCCGAGCGGCCTATGGAGCACGCCTCGAAAGCGTGTGAGGGGCAACCCTCCGCGGGTTCAAATCCCGCCGCCACCGCGCCGATGAGCAGGGGACATGCCCGGCAGCCTCTACGGAGGTGCCGGGCATGTCGCCGCCTGGTCTCGGTTTCGCTCTCAGTTGACCCTTCGCCCTGGGGTTCCGACCCACCGGTACGCCGGTCGAGCGGCGGAGTGAGTGGGTCCGGCGCAGCGCCCGTGGCCTCCTGGGCTCAGGTGCGCGGGGCGTACGCCGGATAGGTGGCGGGATCCACGTCGGCATCCGGCCATCGCTTGCGCAGGTGTCGCGCTACCTCGCGAACCCATCCGGTGAGGTGCGGAAGGCAGCGGTGACGCTCGGCCGTGCTCGCTGCCAACTCGAGTGTGAAGACTCTCTGGACGCGGCTGCTGTCCCCCGCGGGGCGGGCGTCGATGCGGTCGAACCCGCCGAGGCGCTCGAGTGCCATCAGGTGACAGGAGGCCGCCATGGCGAACCCGAACGCGCCGTCGTCGGCCGCTTCCGGAACGCCACTGGCAAGAGCGGCGCGGTACTCGTCCTCGAGCCCGGTGGCTGCCGGGTCACCGACCGTGATCCACATCGGTCCCGGCACCGCCAGACTGGCGGCGTCGGTGAGCGCGTGCCGGAAGCCGGCGAACTCGAAGTCGGTGAGACGCCCGTCGTCGCCGTCGACCAGGAAGTTGTTGGAACCCGCGTCACCGTTGGAGAACGCAAGGAACGGCCCCGGCTCGGCGAGGACGGCGTGGACGCTCGCCAGTTCCCGCTCCGCCCGGAGCGGCATCGTGACGCCGAGGCCCTCGATCCGACGGCGGGTCTGCGTCCATCGCTGGCCCATGAAGCGCAGCCGTTCGATCTGCGGATCGACCGGCCCGTACGTGCGACGTCTGGCGTAATAGATCTCCGCGTGTCCTGCGGTAGCCGCGTGCAGCTGGCCCATGGTCCGCGCGAAGGACACCAGGCCGGTCTTCGCGCCGGCCGCGCCGTACCGGCGAATCTGATCGGCGAGCGGAACACGCGGGAACAGGTCCTCGAGCACCAGGACGCCCGTCGTCAGGTCGGATGCCACCAGCCGAGGCACCAGATCGACGCCGAGTTCGGCGAGGAACTCCAGTGCCGCTCGTTCAGTGCACACCTGCGCCGGGTCGGTACGGAACTCGCTGGGATCCTCTCGCAGCCACTTCACGATCACCGATCCAGGTACGAGGGCTGAGGTAGATGACTCCGAAGGCGGCTCGGCGAGATCGCAACGCGCGACTGACCAGGGCGCCAACTGCTCGGAGCGGGCAATGGTCACGGTCGTGTGGAACGCCTCCGACACCAGCGATTCCACCTCGGACAGGGCAGGACTCGGCACAGGTGGGTGTCCTTGCTCGGATTTGGCCGCCGATCTGGCCTGGCCAGTGTGCAACGGAAAAAGTCAGAGAACGAGTCTTGTCTTCGTTACGGGGCGCATGATCACGCTCGCCGCCGCACCCTGGCACCCCGGGAAGAGGACTGGGCCGAGTCAGGACCTTGGCCTCTCCCCTGCGGTTCATGGCCGCGGGCACCTTGGGCGATGAGGGGAGTACTTCTTAAGGTCCGCCTCGGTCAGGACGGATACTTGCTGGTGTCCTCGGGGTGATGACGCCCTCAGCGGGTGAAGGAGACCTCGAACGCAACCGTTCGAGGGGACTCCTGTGCTTGCTCAAGCTACCTCGTCGGAGTCGATTGGTACGCCGTTGTTGTGGGCGGCCAGCATTGCCGTACTCCTCATCTTGGTCGCCGCTGACTTCCTGGTGACCCGCCGCCCGCATGAGGTGTCGCTGCGCGAGGCCGTGGGCTGGTCGGTGTTCTATCTCTCCCTGCCGCTGGTGTTCGGCGTGGTCCTTTGGGCGGTATTCGGCGGTGCTCAGGCGCTGGAGTTCGTCACGGGCTTCGTGGTGGAGAAGTCCCTGTCGGTGGACAACCTTTTCGTGTTCATGCTCTTGCTGGCCGGCTTCGCGGTACCGGCCGAACTGCAGCAGCGCGTGCTGCTCTTCGGCATCGTCGGCGCACTGGTGCTGCGTGGCATCTTCATCGCGGCCGGTGCCGCGCTGCTGCAGGCCGGCACCTGGGCATTCCTGGTGTTCGGGGCGATCCTGTTCGTCACCGCCGTCAAGATCCTGCACGAAGCGCTGGCTGGGTCGAACTTCAGCCGCGACGTGTCGCAGATGCGCTCGGTGCGACTCCTCCGTCGGTTGATGCCGGTCACCGACGGCTACCGCGGCACCCGGCTGGCGGTCCGCGAGGATGGTCAACGTGCCCTGACCCCGTTGACGGTCGTGGTCGTCGCTGTGTTCGCCACCGACGTGGTCTTCGCCGTCGACTCTGTCCCAGCCGTCTACGGCATCACCCAAGACCCGTACCTGGTGTTCACCACCAACGCATTCGCCCTGCTCGGCCTGCGCGCCTTGTACTTCGTACTGCACACCGCACTGGGCAAACTCATCCACCTCAACTACGGGCTGGGGCTCATCCTCGCGTTCATCGGCGTCAAGCTGGTACTGCACTGGGCTCACGGGATCTGGCCCACCGTGCCCCAGGTCCCCACCCCGCTCTCCCTTGCCGTCATCGTGCTGATCCTGGCGGTCGTCACGCTGACCAGCGTGCGCGCCCGCAGCGGCGCTGAACAAGCCACACCCGGGAGCTGACCATGCTCACCGACATCCTCATCGAAATTGTCATGACCGTGCTCGTCCTGTCCTCACTCCTGATCACCTGTGCCGTGCTGCTGGACGCTCGTCCACCCCGAGGACCAGATCGGCCGCCTGGCCGTCGTCAGCGGCCTCGCGCTGTCCGCAGGTCCGCACGGGCGGCACACTCGGTTTCGTCAGGCCCTGCATGGGGGACGGCATCCAGGAGGCGTAACAGCGACGGCTGGCTGCTCCCGGCGGGGACGGTGGAGCGGGGGAAGCGTGGAACGCGGCACTGACGTTGTTATCACGGTCCGCTGCGCCGACGCCGACGCCGCCGGCCAAGCACTCAGCCTGCTCCGGACGTGCGATGCCGCCGGGCAGATCGAGCTGAGGGGCGGGATCGTGATCGAACGCGCCCCGGACGACAGACTGCAGATGCCCGCTGACCCCCACATGGTCGCTGGCGTCGCGACCGGCGGTGGGAGCCTCATCGGCATGCTGATGGACATTCTCGGCGGACCGCTGGGAATGTTGCTGGGGTGGCGTGGAGCGGCCGTGATCGCCGCCGCCGTGGATCTACGAATGGCCGAGAGAACGGGCGAGCTTGGTGGGCTCGCCGCGCTGAGCGTCTCGTCCCGCATCGGTAAGGCGGTCGTCCTTGCGGACATCACCGAGTTCGACCCCGAGATCATCGACTCCGAGATGGCCACGGTGGGTGGCACGGTGATCCGTCGCCCGGCCGACCTGGTGCTGGCAGAGCTTGCCGCGGCCGAGGACGCGGCGAAGGCAGCCGAGATGGAAGCGGTGCGTGTCCTGCGCCAGCAGCACATCGCCGAACGCAGAAAAGGTAGTGGCCATCGCGACACGTTCGACTGAGGGAACGCCAGCCACAGCTCCCACCTGATCCACACAGCCTTGAAGCACTGTCCGGTCGGCCGGACGCTCCTGCATGCCCCGGTCTGGGCTGGGCGCCACCAGCGACATGGGTCGGCAGCCTGTCCAACCACGCCTGAGTGCGGCACGTAGGCACCCGTTAGGCTTAGCCGGACAGGTTGGGGTCGTCAGCTGTGGACGGTCCGGGCGTGGGCTCGCAGACCTCGAAAGCGTGTGAGGGGCAACCCTCCGAGGGCTCAAATCCCGCCGCCACCGCCTGATGGGGGCCTGGACACGATCACCTGGTCATGTCCGGGCCCTCGTCGTATCCGGCGGCCATCCGTCGGGGGATGGCAAGGTGGTGGGTGGGGGGATAGGCACAAGGTGACAGTCGCCGAGCTGGACCAGTTCCTGTTGTACGGCACTGTCGTACTGCTCCTGGGTGTCCTGGCCGTGCGGTTCGCCGTACGGTTCGGCCTTCCCAGCCTGTTGATCTACCTCGCGATGGGCGTCGCGCTCGGCGAGTCCGGGCTCGGCATCCACTTCGACGACGCCCAGCTCGCGCACGCCCTCGGATTCGCGGCGCTGGTGATCATCCTCACCGAAGGTGGACTCACCACGCGCTGGTCCGATGTCCGGCCAGCGATGATTCCGGGTGTCGTCCTGGCGACAGTCGGCGTCGGCCTGAGCGTCGGCGTCGTCGCAGTCGCCGTCCATGTGCTGCTCGGGCTCGACTGGCAGTTGGCGTTCCTGCTGGGGGCCATCACGTCGCCGACCGACGCCGCCGCCGTCTTCTCGGTCCTGCGGCGAATGCCGCTGCCACGCCGACTCGCCGGCATCCTGGAAGCCGAGTCCGGCCTGAACGACGCACCCACGGTTCTCATCGTGACGACCCTCAGCTCGGCGTCGCTCGGCAGTCAGAACCCGGGTCTGGTCTCGCTCACGATCCTCGGCGAGTTGCTCCTGGGTGCCGCACTTGGGTGCCTGGTGGGGTTTGGTGGCGCGTGGATCCTGCGCCGGGTCGCGCTGGGGGCCTCCGGGCTCTATCCACTCGCCATCGTGTCCTTCGCCGTGTTGGCGTACGCCAGCGCCTCGGCCCTGCACGGCAGCGGATTCGCGGCCGTGTACGTCGCGTCGCTGATCCTCGGCAACTCCGAGCTGCCGCACCGACCGGCCGTGCGTTCGTTCATCGAAGGACTTGCCTGGCTGGCGCAGGTCGGGCTGTTCGTGATGCTGGGTCTGCTGGCCTGGCCGTCGCGGCTCGGACTCTCCGAGGTCGTCGCCGGGCTGGTCGCCGGCGTGGTGCTCACGTTCCTCGCCCGGCCGGTGTCGGTCGTGCTGTCACTGCTGCCGTTCCGGATTCCTGCCACCGAACACCTGTTCCTGTCGTGGGCAGGCCTGCGCGGCGCCGTCCCCATCGTTCTCGCGACCATCCCGATGGCGGCCGGCCTGGAGGGCGCGGACCGGCTTTTCGACATGGTCTTCGTCCTCGTGGTCGCCTTCACGCTCGTGCAGGCGCCGACACTGCCGGTCGTGGCGAGGCTGCTCCGGATCCACGGTGAGGACGAGGTACGCGACCTCGACATCGAGGCGGCGCCGCTGGAACGCGTCGAGGCCGACCTGCTGCAGGTCCGGATCTTCCCCGCATCGCGCCTCGCCGGTGTCGAGGTCGGCGAGATCCGCCTGCCGCGGGGCGCCTCGGTCGCCCTCGTCGTCCGCGAGGGACGCAGCATGGTGCCCACGCAGACGACCGTGCTGCGCGAGGCTGACGACGTTCTGGTTGTCACGCCACGCCGGTTGCGCGAGGCGACCGAACGACGGCTCCGGGCGGTCAGCCGCGGGGGCCGGCTCGCAGACTGGCTCGGCCGGAGCCGCGGGCAGGCCTAGCCCAGGCCTAGCCCCCCAGGGCCATCGGCGTGGGCGTCATCGTCACGCAGACGGGCACCCGGGTGTCGACCTCCATGGCCTTCGGGGCCTTGGAGACCAACCCGGCGTACTCGCTCCCGAGGATCACGTCGACCGAGGTGTCGGTGCGCTCATCGCCACGCCGGGTCTCGCCGGAGAGCTGCTCGCCGACCAGCAGGACCTCGGGGGCGTCCTTGTGCCGACCACGGACCTCGACGGTCTTGATCTTGGCGTCGTACGGAGAGTTGCCCACCTTCGCGATCGTGAATCCGCGCTGGCGGAGCAGGTCGGCCGTGCGATCGGCCAGGCCGCTGATCTTGCCGGCGTTGTAGACGTTCAACGTGACGGTCTGCGCGCTGATCCGCTGCTTCTCCTCGGGCTTCGGTGTCGAGCAGACCTGGGTGGGACTGGGCGCGGGTGCGACGTTGAGTACGGAGTCCCAGCCGTACCACGCGGCGCTGGACAACAGACCCAGGAGGACGAGCAGGGTGAAAGGTCCACGAATCCGTCGACGCCGCCTGCGCCGGATCTCCATCGAGTCGTAGGGCGTCATCTCGGACCTTTCCCCGTGCAGCGTGCTCAGCCTTCGAGTCGGAGCACGCGGGCGTGGAGCACCATCCGCTGGTGCAGAGCCGCGCGGAGCGCCCGGTGCAGTCCGTCTTCAAGATAAAGCTCTTGGCGGTATTCGACCACGTGCGCGAAGAGATCGCCGTAATAGGTGGAATCTTCTGCCAACAATGTGTCGAGATCAAGGGTGCGTTTGGTCGTGACCAGCTGGTCGAGCCTGATCGGGCGGGGTGGGAGCTGAGCCCAGTCGCGTTGGGTCGCTCCGTGATCGGGGTAGGGGCGACCGTCGCCGACTCGCTTGAAGATCACGCCTCGGCAGTGTAGTAGGCAGCGCTGGGTGGCCGATTGGAGACGCTGGGCGCCCATTTTCGAAACAATGACAATTCCACCAGTTCCCTACGATCTGGTGAGGCGCCCGTGTGGCATGGCGGCGCTGAGCAAAACGTCGATGCGATGATCGGGTACGCCGTCGTGCCGCGGGATGGAGTGAGGATGAAGAAGATCATCAACGATCCGTCGACCGTCGTCGAGGAGTCCCTGGCCGGTCTGGCCGCCGCCCATGCCGACCTGCTCCGGGTGGAGTTCGATCCGACATTCGTCGTACGAACGGACGCGCCGAGACCCGGCAAGGTCGGTGTCGTGTCCGGCGGCGGCAGCGGGCACGAACCCCTGCACGGCGGATTCGTCGGGCGGGGCATGCTCGACGCGGCCTGCCCGGGACCGGTCTTCACCTCGCCGACACCGGATCCGATCCTCGCGGCCACCCGGGTGGTGGACGGCGGTGCGGGCGTACTCCACATCGTGAAGAACTACACCGGCGACGTCCTGAACTTCGAGACCGCCGCAGAGTTGGCCGCGGCCGAGGACATCAGCGTCGAGGCGGTCGTGATCGACGACGACGTCGCCGTCAAGGACAGCCTCTACACGGCGGGACGCCGTGGCGTCGGCGGCACGGTGCTCGCCGAGAAGATCATCGGTGCCGCCGCCGAACGCGGCGACGACCTGCCGGCGCTCGCCACGCTCTGCCGGCGGGTCAACGCCCGGGTCCGCAGCATGGGCATGGCCCTCACGTCGTGCACCGTTCCCCATGCCGGCAAGCCGACGTTCGAGTTGGGCGAGCAGGAGATGGAGATCGGGATCGGCATTCACGGCGAGCCCGGCCGGGAGCGGCTGCCGCTCGAACCGGCCGACGCGATCGTCGAGCGTCTCCTCGGGCCGGTCGTGGCAGACCTGCCGTTCGGTTCCGGCGACGGGGTGTTGCTCTTCGTGAACGGCATGGGCGGTACGCCGTTGATGGAGCTCTACCTCGCCTACGGCCATGTGGAGAAGCTCCTGGCCGCGCAGGGGATCACGGTCGAACGCCGGCTGGTCGGCAACTACATCACCTCCCTGGAGATGCAGGGCATGTCGATCACGTTGCTGAAGCTCGACGAGGAGATGGTCGAGCTCTGGGACGCGCCCGTCCACACGCCGGCGTTGCGGTGGGGCGTCTGAACGCGGAACGGGTACGCGGCGAGAGGATGAGGACGTGGCCGTGACGACGCAGGACCTCGTGACCTTCGTGACCGCGTACGCCGAGGTGATCGCGGCGAACCGGGCGTACCTCATCGATCTCGACGCCGCCATCGGGGACGCCGACCACGGCGAGAACCTCGACCGTGGGATGAAGGCGGCGATGGCGGAACTCGCCGACGCGCCGGACGAGGTCGCGCCGGCGGAGGTGCTCCGCAGGGTCGCCACGGCGCTGGTGTCCAAGGTGGGCGGGGCGGCCGGGCCGCTCTACGGCACCGCGTTCCTCCGGGCCTCCGGTGCGCTCCGTGGCAAGCCGGCACTCGACGCTCCCGATGTCGTTGCCGCGATCGGGGCCGGCCTCGACGGGGTGGTCGCCCGAGGCAAGGCGGTGGCCGGAGACAAGACGATGGTCGACGCCTGGGAGCCGGCGGCGCGGGCGGCCGAGCAGGCGGTGTCGGCGGGAACACCGCTCGCCGGGGCGCTGGCCGCCGCGGCCGACGCCGCCGAGGAGGGGATGCGGGCCACGGTTCCGCTGGTGGCCCGCAAGGGCCGCGCCAGCTACCTCGGCGAACGCAGTGCGGGACACCAGGATCCGGGCGCGACGTCGACCGCGATGCTGTTCCGGGCGATGGCCGACGTCGCCGCCCGTGGGACGGGCGGTGGGGGACCGGCAGAGCCCGCGGGCCAGGCCTAGAGGTGCCCGGTGGATCGCTGCGCTCGACTGCCATGACCGTCGGACTCGTTCTCGTCGCGCACGTGGCCGAGCTGGCTGTGGGCGTACGTACCCTCGCCGCGCAGATGGCGCCCGAGGTCCCGATCGTCGCCGCGGGAGGTACGGACGAGGGTGGGGTCGGCACGAGCTTCGCCAAGGTGGAGGTGGCCGTCAGCGACGTCCTGGCAGACGCGGCCGGCGTCAGCGGCGTGGTCGTGCTCTACGACCTCGGCAGCGCCCAGATGACTGCCGACATGGTGCGGGACACGCTCGACCCCTCGCAGGTGGACCTGGTGCGGGTCGTCGACGCGCCCCTGGTCGAAGGTGCTCTCGCGGCCGCGACGACGGCCGCTGGCGGTGGCACGCTCGACCAGGTGGTCGAGGCCGCAACCGCAGCCGGTACGCAGGCGCGCGGTACGCAGGGGGCCGGTACGCAGGCAGCCGGTATCCAGGGGCCCGGGGTGGAAGAGTCATCCCGTCCGTACGAGGAGACGGCTCAGGTCACGGCGACCGCCGTCCTGCGCAATCCCGCGGGCCTTCACGCCCGGCCGGCGGCCGACCTGGCACGGCTCGCCAGCGGGTATACGGAGTCGGCGACGGTCACCGTCGGACGGATCGGCCAGCCCGGCGTCGATGCCCGCAGCGTCCTCGGCGTCGTCGCCCAGGGTCTGCGGACCGGTGACGAGATCGGGCTCGTCGCCACCGGGCCGAGGGCGCAGGCCGCGATCGACGCCATCCTCGAGATGGTCGCCGACGGTTTCGGCGAACTCGAGGCGGCTCCACCACCGGCCGCTCAGCCGGTCGAGGCGCCGCCGACGGCTCAGCCGGCCGAGGCGCCGCCGACCGCTCAGCCGGCCGAGGCGACGTCTGCACCACCGGCACCGCCAGGAGCGGGACGCGGCGAGCACGCGGTCCGCAGCTCCGATGCCGGCGTCCTTCGCGGGGTCCCGGCATCGCCTGGCACCGCCGTCGGACCGGTGCGACACCTTCATCGCGGCGCACCGGTCCTTCCGGAGCCCGACGACACCAGGCCGCCCGACCCCCGCCGCGAGCGTGCACGTCTCGAAGCAGCCTTCGACCGGGCCGACGCCGAGCTCGCCACCCGTGCCCGCACTGTCGGCAGTGGGCCGGCTGCCGACATCGCCGCCGCTCACCGGGCGATGCTGGCCGACCCCACTCTGCGCGCCACGGCACTGGATCAGGTCGACGCCGGAACGCCGGCGGAGCACGCCTGGTGGCAGAGCGTCCAGGAGGCGGGGGAGTTGCTGGCCGGCGGCGCGTCGTACGTCGCCGAGCGCGCGGCCGACGTCGACGACATCGGCCGCGCGGTTCTCGCCGCACTGGGCGTCGACCTGCCCCACGTCGCACCGGAGGACGTCGCGGGCGCGGTGCTGGTCGCCGCCGACCTGCTGCCGTCCGACGTCACGACGCTGGCCGATGCCCGTGTCGCGGGAATCGCCCTCGCCGGGGGCGGCATGACCGCCCACGTCAGCATCATCGCCCGTGGCCTCGAGCTTCCGCTGGTGGTCGGGCTCGGCCCACCGATCCTCGAACTCACCGACGGCACCACCCTGATCCTGGACGCCCAGGCCGGGAGCGTGCACGTCGACCCCGCACCGGCAGCGCGGGAGGCAGCGCTCGTACAGGCCCGCCAACGCAGCGACGCACGCGCCGACGCGCGCGCGATGTCGGTGCGTACGTCCATCCGGTATGCCGGCCGGCGGGTACGCGTCAGCGCCAACATCGCCAGCGCCGCGGAGGCGCGCGCCGCCGTGGCGGAGGGTGCCGACGGCGTGGGCCTGCTCCGGACCGAACTCATGTATGTCGACAGGCCCAGGTTGCCCGACGAGGACGCGCAGGTGGCCGAGCTCACCGCGATCCTGCGGGCACTGGGTGACCTACCGGTCGTCGTACGCACCCTCGACGTCGGCGGCGACAAGCTCCTGCCCGCCCTCGCCCTCGACCCGATCCGCCACGGGCCGCTCGGCGAGCGCGGGCTCCGCCACGGCCTGCGCCACCCCGAGATCCTGCGGACGCAGGTCCGAGCCATTCTCCGCGCGGCGTACGAAGGAACCGGCGAGGTCTCGGTGATGGCGCCGATGGTGACGGTGCCGGAGGAGGCGCGGGCGTTCCGGCAGCTGGTCGACGACGCGGGCGACGCGCTGGCTGCCGAAGGCCGTGCGTACTCCCGTCCTGCCCGGGTGGGTGTCATGGTCGAGGTGCCGGCGGGCGCGCTCGCGGCGGCCGAGATCTGCGCGGAGGTCGACTTCGTGAGTGTGGGGAGCAACGACCTTGCGCAGTACCTCCTGGCGGCGGACCGGACCAACGCCGCGGTCGGTCACCTCTACCGGCAGGACCACCCGGCCGTGTGGCGGGTGATCGAGCTGCTGGTGGCCGACGCCCGGCAGGCGGGATGCGAGGTCGCGGTGTGCGGGGAGTTGGCAGGCGATCCGGCGGCCGCCGGTCGCCTGGTCGCGCTCGGCGTGGACGAGCTGTCCATGACCCCCGCGTCGATCCCCGGCGTCAAGCAAGCCTTGCACCGGGCGTACGGCGGCTGAGGGAGACCGCGGGCGTCCGTCAGCCGTACGAACGGATCGGTCTGACGCTGCTGCTGGCGGTCGCGAGCGCCTGCGGATGGCCGCTGGAGAGGTTGTGCCGTGCCGCGAGCAGCGCGGTGACGAGTTCGCCGTGCCACTGCGCGCCGTCTCGACCCACCGCACCGCGGGCGGCCCGGTCGGCGAAGAACGCGAGCTCCGTCACCGCCGTCTGGTAGTCGCGGACCGCCTTGGCCGCATCGGCCCCCCACCGCGCCTTGACCGCACGACGCCAGCCACGCCGTCCGGACAGGCTGGCCAGCAGGCGTACCTCGTCGGGCCAGACCCACCCCGCCGCCACGAACCCCGGCAGCTGGATCGCCACGATCCGGCGTTCGCGCTTGCGTTGCCAGATCACGATGATGGCCAGGCCGATGAACAGCGGCACCATGACGACCACGTAGAACGCGAGGAAACCCGCGCCACTGAAGAGGAATGCCGAGCCGTTCCACAGCGCGTGGAGGAAGACGGCCGCGAGGTAGCCGAGGACCGGCAGGAGGAACCTCGCGGGGTTCGTACTCCGCGTCATCGCCCCGACCGCGAGGCCTGTCATGGCCGTGAACATCGGATGCGCGAACGGCGAGAGTACGCAGCGGAGACCGAACAGCACCAGGCCGCCCTGGAGGCCGTCCTCGGAGAACGCGGTACCGAGATAGAGGATGTTCTCGGTGAAGGCGAATCCGACGCCGACGAGTCCCGCGTAGACGATGCCGTCCACGATCCCGTCGAACTCTCTCCGCTTCGCCAGCACCAGGATCAGCAGGAAGAGCCCCTTGAAGCCCTCCTCCACGACGGGCGCGGTGACGATGCCGCCGAGGGCGTCACCCGCTTCGACTCCGGTGACGGCCACCCAGGCGAGGTCGAGGACGAAGCTGCTGACCAGCGCGGCCACCGTGGACACGCCGGCACCCCACAGGAACGCGGTGAGCAGCAGCCGGCCGGGCTCGGGTTCCCACCGGTCGAGCCACAGGAACACGCCCACGACCGGGAGTACCGGCAGCAACGCGAAGAACGTGCCCAGCGCGGTGGGGACGGGGCCCGCCCCGAAGACGGTGAGGCCGAGCAGCGGAAGGATCAACGCGGCCATGAGGACGAGCAGGATGACCGGCGGATACACCCTGCGGCGCTGGCTTACGGCCCACGGTCGATGGTGCGGCGCCGCCATGCCGGGTCCCCATGGCTCGGCGCTCTGACCAGGAGGCGGGCCGTAACCAGGAGCCGGGCCGTGACCGGGTGGCGTGCCGTGACCGGGTGGCGTGCCGTGACCGGGTGGCGGGACAGTCATGCGGACAGAGCCTAGGGGGTCCGTTGTGGATCGTGACCGGCCACCGCAGCGGCGAAGATCAACGGTGTCGAAAGGGACCGCGTCGGCGGACGTGGCCGGATCAGGCAGCGCTGGTCACCTGCCATGTGAGGCCCCGCGGGTGCGTCTCCCGAGACCAGATACCTCACGTAGGCAAATATGTACGTACGGTGAGTAGTGCTGGCCAAGCTCA
This sequence comes from Actinopolymorpha sp. B11F2, assembly GCF_040195635.1. Classification (NCBI taxonomy): domain Bacteria; kingdom Bacillati; phylum Actinomycetota; class Actinomycetes; order Propionibacteriales; family Actinopolymorphaceae; genus Actinopolymorpha; species Actinopolymorpha sp. B11F2. The sequence goes on from NZ_JBEFTX010000013.1 coordinate 229,859, forward strand.
GCCGGGCTCTCGTGAGATGGGGCCCTCTCGCGGTACCGTCAGCCAGGTGATCGTCGTAACAGCTGCTCTGAAGGGCGGGGTGGGCAAGACCACCACCTCCGTCTACCTCGCGGCGCTCGCGACCACCAACCGCCGCGCCGCCATCCTCGTCGACGCGGATCCGCAGGCCAGCGCGGCGGAATGGATCGAGCACGCGGCCGACGAACGCTTCGAGCGGATCACCGTTGTCGAGGCGCCGACCGATCGGCTGCTCACCCGGGCGCTCAACAAAGCTGAACCCGACGATGTCGTCATCGTCGACACCCCTCCCGCGCACGAACGCCTCACCGCGAAGGCCGTCGGCCGCGCTGACGTCGTGGTCGTTCCCACCAGGGTGGGCGGTATCGAGATGCCGAGGGTCGAGGCCCTGATGGAGATCGTGCCCAACGGCACGCCCGCCGGCCTCGTGATCTGCTCTGCCCGGACCTTCACCCGAAGCTACCGCGACGCGCTCGACGTGTGGTCGGAGGCGAAGGTGCCCGTCTGGGGCACCGCGCCGGAACGCGTCGCCATCACCGCGGGACCCACCGGCCCGCTCAGCTTCGACGGGCTCGAGGCCTACCGCAAAGTCTGGCGCCGCGCCCAGGCCGCCGCTCGCGCCGCCGCCTGACCCGCTCGCCGGTCCAGCACCGGACCTGTCCGACCGAGCCCGGACGGATCACCTGAACACCGCATGCAAGCGCCGGTAGCGTGACGCGGCGACGATCATTAGGTGATCGACCAGCGACCATGCCGTCGAGTCCGGTACGGGTGAGAGTGATGGGCAGACACGACAGCCGGCCGCAGGTCCTTCCCGCACTCGCGCGAGTGATGTGCCTCATGGTGGTCGCGGTGGTAGGACTTGCCGGGACCGTCGCCTGGGCGCCCCGCACGATGCTCGGCGGTCCGCCGGGCTCGAGCGCGCACAAGTCCTCCGAGAAGACCCCGTTCGGATCGACAGCCCCACCGATCACGCCGGAAGAGGCGGAAGAGGCTGCCGAGGCCGCGCTCAACGACAAGGTGGACGGTGCACCAGGGGCCGGTTCGCGGGTCCTGGGAATTCCTTCGCCGATGCTCGCCGCCTATCGCCGCGCCGCCACGACCCTGGCCCGTACGGACCCTGGCTGCCATCTGCAGTGGTGGATCCTCGCCGGCATCGGCAAGGTCGAGTCCAACCACGCCCGCGGCGGGCGGGTGGACGCGAAGGGTCGTACGAACGGCGAGATCCTCGGCCCCAGGCTGGACGGATCGCTCGCGAACACCGCCGTCATCCGCGACTCCGACGACGGCCGGCTGGACCGGGATTCGGCGTACGACCGGGCGGTCGGTCCGATGCAGTTCCTGCCGGGTACGTGGCGTACCTGGGCGGCGGACGGCAACGACGACGGCGTCCGCGACCCGCACAACATCTACGACGCGACCCTGGCCGCGGGTCGCTACCTGTGTGCCGGCTCGGCCGACCTGTCGACTCCCTCCGGGCTCTCCCGGGCGATCCTGCGCTACAACCCGTCCGGGGCGTACCTGCGTTCGGTCCTGGGTTGGGCCGCGTCCTACCGGGACGGCGGGCGTGCGGTGCCGGCGCAGAACGGCCCGGTGGGCTCGGGACCCGAACCGCCGCGACGCGGGTCGTTGCCGAACGTTCCGGGCATGCCAGGTCCCATCCGCGACCTCCCATCCTCCGACTCGCCACCTGACAGTGGTCCAGGCGGGAGGAGTACTTCGCCGTCGCCGTCACCTTCGCCGAGTCCCTCGGGTCCGAAGCCGACTCCGCCGCCGGACCCGCCGAAGGACCCGGACCCGCCTAAGGACCCGGACCCGCCTAAGGACCCGGACCCGCCGGAAGACCCGGACCCGCCGGAAGACCCGGACCCGCCGGAAGACCCGACGCCGACGGAGAGCCCGGACCCGACGCCGACAATCTCGACGCCTTCTCCGGAGCCGACGGACCCGACGCCCACGCCGACCGATCCTTCGCCGACGTGCCCGGCGCCGACAGAGCCGACGCCGACACCGACGCCGTCCCCGTCGCCCACGCCGACGGGCACACCTACACCGTCGCCGACCTGCCCCGAACCCGAACCGACCAACGCGACACCGACCGCTTCACCCGCGCCCAACCCCGCATAGCCAGTGGCGCATCCGGAGGAAGGGGACGGCGGCGCCGGACCTCGCCAGCGAGTCGTCAACCGATAGCTGTCTGGTGCGGAGCGGGGGCGCGCTCGTGGGGATGCTCGTGGGCGTGACCTTCCAGGCGAGCAGTTCACGCCGGCCCGCTGCAAATGACCACGCTGAGTGGGTCTGCGGTATCTGGACAGGTGTCGGTACCTGTTCCAGGTGCTGAAGACCTACTCAGCGTGGTCATTTGCGGGACCAGGCCCGGGCCCGGGCGCGAGGGTCCTCCGGGGCGACGGGCTCATAGATCGCAGACCAGGTTTCCGCCAAGGTTCCCTTCTTGGGAAAGGATTCGGAAGCCGTGTTGTTCGAGTTCGGCCCGGAGTGCCTCGGGCCGGAGATGCCTGCGATGCGGCATCCCGTTGTGGAGAACGATTCCGGTTGACGGGTCGTACGAGCAGTCGTCCTCGTACACCCGATCGGGGTCGTACATCGCCGTCGAGATCAGGTAATGACCGTTGCGGTCCAATGCGGATCGTACGGCTGCGAAGAGCCTCGAACGATCGTCGGTTGTGACGATGCTCTGCAGACAGAAGCCGTCGACGACCAGGGTGTAGGAGGCCTGGAAGGTCGTCTGACAGACATCTCGTACCTCGAAGTCGATTGTCAGTCCGCTTTCCGCGGCGAACTGGCGCGCCATGGTGATCGCGGTCGGAATCAGATCGACGGCATGAACCCGGAACCCCTCAGCAGCAAAGAAGCGTGCGGCCCGCCCTGTGCCGCATCCGTACTCCAGTACGCGGGCACCGGAAGAGATTTCGAGCCTGGAAAGGGCAGTTTCGAGGAAGGCCTGGTGCGGAAAACCATCGTCGTTGAACAGGTCGTTCCACTCCGACTTGCCTTCACGTGCAAGCCGTTCGTACGCCGCCTGGTGTTCGGCGTAGTAGTACTCGCCAGCCATCGTGTTATCACCTGACCGCTCGTTGTCGGGAACGGCGGAGCAGCGTGGTGACCTCCTGCCGGTTGTGGGGGAGATGCCTGGTGGCGAGGACGTCGTACGCCTCGGTCAGCACGGCATGCGCGCTGGCGATGCCGGGTCCAGGGCGGGTGGACGGCAGCTTGATCGTCATGATCGCGTAGCCACCCGGACGCAGCTGCTCGGCGACCGCGCACATCAGCTGCGCGGAGGCGACCGGATCGAGGTTGGTGTCGTTGACGAGCACGTCGACGCGGGTGCCGCCGAGGTCGAGCGTCTCCGCCCGCGCCCGCAGGTGGACGACCCGCGGATGGGCGGCGACCTGCGGATGGAGGTTGCCCGGATCGACCGCGTAGACGGTGAGACCGCGCTCGGCCAGCAGGTACGACCATCCGCCCGGCGCGGCGCCGAGGTCCATCGCTTGACCCGCGGCAGGCAACGGTACGCCGAAGACGTCGAGTGCCTCGGCCAGCTTGTGCTCCGCGCGTGAGATCAACGTCGGCTGGCTCGCCCGCCGGCGGTGCTGGTCGGCGTGGGGCGGGTGGGTGAGGCCGAGCAGCGCGCGGCCACCTTCGAGGTAGACCGAGACGATCTGCTCCGGTGCGGCGAGGTCGATCGGCAAGCTCTGCGCGTCAAAAAGCGCTGTGCCCACGCGGATCTCGACGTCGCGGGTGGTGTAGGCCGTGACCGGATGGCGGCCGCCAATGCTGTCCCGCCCCTTGCGGCACTCGACCGCGAAGCTCCGGCCCGACGTGAGCGGCAGCGTCCGCGCGGCGACGACGATGAGGTCGACGTCCCCCACTTCACCGGCCAGCACCACCTCGAGGTCGACCGGGACGATGCTGTGCGCGAACGTCACCGGCTCCGCCCGCGCGGCCGGCACCAGGTCGTGCCCGGGCTTTCCGGCCCGCAGCTCCGTCGTGTCGTCGTGGAGTTGGGACACCTTGGTCACGCCGGGATCGACCTGCCGCAGTTCGGCGATGTTCGTACGCACAAACCGCGGGTAGCCGCTCACCACGTACGTCGGCCGGTCGCCCGGATCCGCCCACGCGTGCATCATGTGCATCGCATACTGCTGCGCGGCCGGGTCGGACAGCTGAGCCCTGAGGCCGATGTCCACCTGGTCGATCCGGAAGTGTGCCGCCGCCCAGTTCCACGTGGCGTCCTCGTCCAGGTCCAACAGCCGGTAACCGCTCATGGCCCGGACCAGCGCGCGGCGCCGGTCCCAGCGCTCGTCGCCGCCCAGCTGGATCCGCATCGTCGGCGTATGGCCCATGCTCTGGTAGAACTCCGCCCCGTCCAACGGGTCGTGCGATATCAGGCGCACCTGCCCCCGCTCGTGAGCCGCCGCCGCGCCGGCGCGCACCAGATCGGCGACCACGGGGTACGCATCGACGTGCGGGCTCACCACGACGTCGTAGTAGGTCATCCGGTTGGGGTGTGGCGTACCGAGGAAGATCCCCACCACACCTTCGCGGTCTTCCGCGCACCACACCGACTCGGCGTTCTTCTGGACGAGCGACCAGTAGTGCTGGAAGTCGCGACCGTTGCGGTCCATCGAGCCCGGTGCCGCAGCTTCGAGCAACTCCAGGCCGGCGCTGAGCGGACCGGCCTCGCGTACGCCGGAGATCCGGTACATGTGGCCACATGGTTCACCCAGCGCTCGCCCGCGGGCAACCAGGTTTTGCGCTCTCAACCGGCGACGCGGAGGTGAGTGGGGCCGTCTGTCCGTTGCCGCAGCTCGCTGACCACGGCCCGCGGTAGGGTCCCCGGCACGTCGACGGATGGAGGGAAGATGGTGCCACCGACGTCCGGCACGGCCGGCGAGAAGGAGATCCTGCACGCCTGGCTGGAGCAGCACCGCGACGCCGTGCTGTGGAAGCTCGAAGGGCTGGACGCCGTTCAGCTGCGCCGGCCGATGACCCATCCGACGGGGACCAACCTGCTCGGACTCGTCAAGCATCTCGCCGGCATGGAGGCGGCGTGGCTGTGCGGGCCGTTCGGGCGGGAGACCGACCCGATGCCGTGGTACGAAGGTGAGCGCGGCATGCATGGCGACGACATGTGGGCCGCGCAGGACGAGTCGGCCGACTTCATCGCCACGCTCTATCGCCGCACCTGCGCCGTCGCCGACCAGACGATCAGCGAACTCGACCTCGACGCCACGGGTACGCGATGGACGGGCGAGAAGATCTCGTTGCGCTACGCGCTCATCACCATGGTCGGGGAGACCGCCCGTCACGCGGGGCACGCCGACATCGTCCGCGAGCTCCTCGACGGCACGATCGGCGCCTTCCGGGACATGCCGTACGCGGACGGTTCGGACGAGGAGTTCTGGCGGTCGTACCTCGCTCGGATGCGAGCGGGCACCGGTACGGAGGACGCCGCGGGCGACGGGTCGGCGCGCTGAAGGTTCCCTTCGATCGTCGTGAGAGTCCTGGGTACGGTGCTGGGGTGCACATCCGTGACTATGGCGACGGCGACTGGCCGTCGATCTGGCCCATCTTCGGCGAGATCGTCGCCGCGGGGGAGACCTACGCCTACGACCCGGACTGGACGTCGCCTGAGGCGGAGGCCATCTGGGTCGAGCGCCCACCCGGGGCGACGGTCGTGGCGGTCGAGGACGACGGGCGGATCGTGGGTACGGCGAAGATGGGTCCCAACCGTCCGGGGCGGGGCTCGCACGTCGCCACGGCGAGTTTCATGGTCGCCCGCAGTGCGCGCGGTCGAGGAGTCGGTCGGGCGCTCGGGGGACACGTACTCTCCTGGGCCCGCGACCACGGCTATGCCGCGATGCAGTTCAACGCCGTCGTGGAATCCAATCTCGCCGCCGTACGCCTGTGGAAGGCGATCGGGTTCGAGATCATCGGGACGGTGCCCGAGGCGTTCGAACACCCCACGCTCGGACGCGTCGGCCTCCACGTCATGTACCAGCGCCTCTGACCCGGTGTTTCTGGGCGCGTGTCGACCAGCGTGGCTATGGTCCACGACCCTAGGTCCTTCGGTTCGCGACTGGATCATTCGTGGTCGAGCACGCAGAACAGGTTTCCCTCAGTGTCGCGGAGCACCAGGAAGTCCGCCCCATCCGGATAGGGCCAGTCGGGCACCCGTTGCGCGCCCAGGGAGAGGAGCCGCTCGACCTCGGCCTGCTGTTCGGCACGATCCGCGGTGTGAAGATCCAGGTGCGTACGATCCCGCTGGTACAGCGCCAGGCTCGGGCCGTCACCGCCAGGCGGAACCAGGATGTCCGCGGCCCGGGGGTGTGGTGTGTAGCCGAGTGCGGCCGCCCAGAACTGGGCGGCGCGCTTCCAGTCGGTTGCGTTCAGGCAGATCACTCCGATGCTCACCATGGGTCAGCTCCTTGGCTCTGGCTCGCGGAGAAGCGGAAGCGACGTCGGATCCAGCGTGGCAGTCGTACGGGACATCCTCTGTCCTGTTCAGCCACGAAAGGGCATAGGGGGCGCCGTCGTTTTGGGTGCTGGCCGATCCGGACGGAACAAGGCCTGCCTGTGCACCTGGCAGGGCCGCCTCTGAAAAGTCCTGCCAGGGCAGGACGCCGAACGTCCGGACAGCTCGCACATCGACCAAGGATGGCGAGAAACAGGACACAGCGCTGGCCGGTTAGCTCCCCTATCGTGAGCAGCCATGACCGCGAACCACACCGCGTTTGGACACCACGTTGGGAGAGCGGAGCGATGAGCACTGAGGCGCTGACCGGGCAGCAGGTCGCCGATGCCGGACTCGATGGCTGGGCGTTCCTTCTCTACTACGGTCAAGGCGGGCTCGAGACCCGGATTCACACCAAGGACTTCGTCACCAGCCTGAAGGTCGTCAATGCGATCGGGGAGGCTGCTGAGGAGTTGAACCACCATGCCGAACTCGACCTCCGTACGTCTCGGGTCGACGTCCGGCTGAGCAGCCGCGACGGCGGCGGCGTGACCGAGCGCGACCTCAGGCTCGCCCGCCGGGTCTGCGACATCGCCGCGGCAGCGGGCGCCGAACTCGAGTGCCGAAGCGTTTCTCGGATCGAGTTTGGCCTGGACACCCCGGACTACCCCGAAGATCGCGCCGTTCTGGGCCGCGGTGCTGGACAGGCACCACGTCCTCGGCAACGACGAATGGGGTGACGTGGGCGACCAGCACCACGCACTGCCGCTGATCTACTTCCAGCGCTCCAGTAGCGAACAGCCCCGGCCACGCTGGCATCCCGACGTCTGGGTCGACCCCGCACAGGTACAGCCGCGGATCGACGCCGCCCTCGCCGCCGGCGGAACACTGGTCAGTGACCAACATGCACCGTCGTTCTGGGTGCTCTCCGACCCGGACGGCAACACGATCCGCCTGTGCACCTGGCAACCAGGCGACACCGTCCTCTGCGACTCGCAATACCGACCGGGATGACCTCTCAAGACCTCACTGGGTTCGCCGTGCTGACGCTCAACTGCAGCAGGACGTGACGGCGTAACTCAGTGGTGGCGCCAGCTACGCCGGTGTCAGACTTCGCTGAATGCATGATCCCGAAATCGTCCCCCTGCTTGGCGTGCGGTGGCCCGTGATCGATCACCGGTTCGCCCAAGCCCGTCTTCAGGGCCTGGGTTGGACGATGTGTGGTCGGGGGACTGGGCTTAGAGATCAGTTCAGAATGAGTCGGCGTGTCGTGCGTGACCTGGGTCGGATGATGATCAAGGGTGTGGTGGGTGTGTGATGAGGTACTCACCGACGAGTTGTGGGCTCGGCTGGAGCCGTTGACTCCGGTGCCGCCGCGGCGTTTCCGATTTCCTGGCCGCCGGCGGTGCAGTGATCGGGCCGCGCTGGAAGGCATCTTGTACGTGACCCGAACCGGTATCGGCTGGACAAGCTGCCGACGAAGCTGTTCGGCGCCTCGGGTGCGACTTGCTGGAGGCGGCTGGCCGAATGGCAGGAAGCTGGTGTGTGGCAACGGTTACACGAGACGCTCTTGGCCGAGCTGCGCGCCGCCGGACTGCTCGAACTCACCGATGCGCTGGTTGATTCCTCGCATCTGCGTGCCCTCAAGGGGGGGACCACACCGGTCCCAGCCCGGTCGACCGTCGCAAGATCGGTTCCAAACACCACCTGATCACCGACGCGGCCGGCATCCCGCTGGCGGTCAGGCTCACCGGCGGGCATCGCAACGACGTCACTCAGCTGATTCCGCTCATCGATGCCATCCCCGCAATCCGCGGACTGGTCGGACGGCCATGGCGACGGCCACAACGCCTCTACGCCGACCGCGGCTACGACCACGACAAGTACCGTCACCTGGTTCGAGCCAAGAACATCACGCCGGTCATCGCCAGACGCGGCACCGCGCACGGATCCGGCCTCGGTGTGTCCGCTGGCCGGTCGAGCGGACCTTCGCCTGGCTTCACGGGTTCACACGACTACGCATCCGCTACGAACGCCGAGCAGACATACACCAAGCACTCCTCAACCTCGCCTGCTCCATCATCTGCCTACGCAAACTCATTCTGAACTGATCTCTTATCCTCGATCCGTGGAGCCGCTGGCGTGACCGTCCTTGGTCGACATGAGCTGTGCGGGGCGCAGGTGGGCGTGGCGTATCTGCTGGTCTGCCCAGCTGTTCCATTGTGGGTTTTCCGGTCGGGCCTGCGCCGCACTCGTGGTCCAAGGCTACGCCGCTGTTCGATGACGAGCGCCTCGTGTCGTGCGCAGGGCTGGCCCCGGTGATGGGGTTGGCCGAGCGGCGGGCCTGTCGGAGCTGGTTTTGAGCAAGGTCGCCATCGGCGCGACCAGGGTGAAGTCAGCTGGGGCCAACCCGGCAGGCAAGCGCCGTTGCAGAGGAGCTCGTCGTCCAGGGGCCCGGTCCTGACCAGCTTCCGGCGGTCAGTGAATAACGGGGCCCGGACAATGGCGCCGTGACTGGTTGTGGCCTCTACCGATCGGGTGGCCGTGGGACGTTGGATGCGGCCGACATCCAACGTTCCTGGGCCAGGGCTTGCAGCGGTTTACTGTCGGCCATGGGCAGCCTGGACCACGCTGGTCCAATAAGACGTGAGTCCTTGGCCGTCTAGGTCCTTGGTCGGACCACTCAGCTAGGCGGCCTAGGCGGCAGCTCGACATCTACGACGCCCCAGAAAGCGTACTTGGCGGTGAACTCGTCTGTGAACAGCAACGGAGCGCCGCTTTCGCGTCGCCAGCTGCCACCGTCATTCATCCCCCAGAACGAGACGGAGAACAGGCTGTCGGCGTGCTCTCGGAAGACCCGGAAAGCGTCGCGGTAGAAGTAGCCCTGCTCGACCAGTCTCGGTTGGGTCACCGGGACCCCGGTTGGCACATCGAGCTCGGTGACGGCCTGTTCCAGGCCGAGGGCCGCGACATCGTCGAGTGCGGCGTCGAGGGCCGCGATCGGGGTGGTGAGGTTGACGTGGAACTGGTGGCCGACAGCGTCCAGCGGTGCGCCGCGTCCCCGCAGCCGCTCGACCAGCGCGAGATACCGTGCCCGCTTGCCAGCGTTCTCGGTGCCGTAGTCGTTGATAAACAACGTCACTGGCCGGTCCGCCGAACGATCGGCGTAGACCTTGTTGAACGCCCTATCCGCATACTCAAACGCAAGGTCGACGAACTCCTCGCCGAGCACCCGATACCAGTCGCTGCGCCGCATGCCGTCGGCGTGAGACGTGCCGTTGTCGATCACCTCGTTCACCACTTCCCAGGCGACCAGTGGGTTGGTATCCGAGCCGAACGGTCCCCAACCCATCGCCAGATACCTCGCCACCGAGAAGATGTGGGTGCGCATGCGCCCGCGCAGGATCTCCTGGTCTGCCGGGGAGTTTGTGAGCGGCGCGCCGTCGTCATTCTGGAAGAACCAGGCAGGCGTCTGGGCATGCCACACCAGTACGTGGCCATAGACTCGCATACCGTGGGCCTGCGCGTAGTCCATGATCTCCGTCGCCCCGGCGCTGCCGACGAACTGCTTGGCATCGTTGTACCAGGCATACGGCTTCGTATAATTCTCGCCAGTCATCTGGCTAAAGTGCCGTGAGAGCACCTTCCCCGGCACCCCAATCATGTCCTGGTGCTCAACGCAGGTGCCGAGCGGGAAGGGAACGGCCTCGTGGAGAGGGTCGAGCGTCAGTGCGTCCTCACCCCCGATCGAGGGTGAGGACGCACGGGCCTTGGGTGCTGCCACGGCCGAAGCCGCCGTTGCGGCCAGCGGAATCGCGCCCATTGCGGCCAGAAATGCTCGCCGGGCTGTCGGCTGGCTGGGTGTCGTGTTGTGTGAGCGTGGCGTCATTGGCCTTTCGCCTCTCGGTTGTGATTATTGGCTACCTCTAGTACGTGTTGTCTCGTAGTCGTGCGTCGCCGGAGTCGCTGGTGTACGGGAACCACCGAGGCACTCGGTTGTAGGCGGTGAGGCGTCGCGGGCTAGGTGCGTCGGGCTTGCCGTCGTGCCAGGGGCGGCGGTCGGGCGAGGATGTGCTGGAGTCTGCGGATCGAGACTCGAGGTGGATGTAATCGCCGTCGTTCCAGGTCGAGCCAGTGACCCATTGGATTAGGTCATCTAGGAGAAGTACCACTGCTCCGGGTTGGTGTTGGCCGGGCAGGCCCAGATGTGTGACTCCGGGAAGATCTCGGGGATGTTGTGCAGGTTGTTCTTCGCGATGCCGTAGCTCTCCGGGATCCGCACT
>NZ_JBEFTX010000014.1:0-216963 GCF_040195635.1 Actinopolymorpha sp. B11F2
AGCTGGCCGAGTTCGTCCTCGCGGAGGCAGCCAAGGAGCTGGCCGAGCTCGTCCTGTTGTTCTTCGCCGGCCAACGCCCCGACCTGTGGCATGCCATGTGGGCCAACATCAGGCCCAGCAACCAGACGTCGCCGAATGCCATCGGCCGGCTGTGGAGTGAAGAGGCATGTGCCACGGCCTGGCAGATCTACTCGGCGTGCGACAGCGCCGAACACCGCGACAAGGTGCTGGACACCCTGTACGACCTCAAGCCGTAGCCAGGCGCCCGACCGGGAGCCCCAAACCCCCGCGACCCCGTACAGACTGGTCGCGGTTTCGGCTGGGCGGCTCACCGTCGCCTGTCGACAGAGACCACTGTCCAGACGGCAGCGGCGCGGCCCGGTGGTGACCTATGACCGGTGCGTCAACACCCGCTGTCAACAATGTGCGCGGCGCCTACCTATGGTCACAGCCTGCCCGGGACCAACGCCCTACAGCCGAGAGCCACCGGGGAGATCGTGGAAGAACCCCTGGCCCGAGGGAGTATCGGCATGTCCGAAGATCCGGACCTAAAGTTCCTCAACCGATCCGAGTGCCTTCGGCTCCTCGCCAGCGCCACAGTGGGACGAGTCCTATTCACCCACATGTCGTTACCTACCGCGCATCCGGTCACGTTCGTCCTCGACGGAAACGCTGTCATCTTCCAGACCAAAGACGGCTCAACCCTCGCCGAAGCCGTCGACAATCGAGTGGTCTCCCTCGAGGTCGACGAGGTCGACATCGAACAAAAACGCCGATGGTGGATCAACGTCATCGGCAACTCCCACACGGTCACAGACCCAGCCGAAACCGATCGCCTATCCGGCCTACCACTGCTGCCCTGGGGATCCGGTGAACACCAACACTTCGTCCGCATCAAGGCACAAGCAATTCAGGGCTGGCGACTCAGACCCGCCGAATAGCCCGCGCTGTTCACCGGCCTGGCCCGGCCGTGGTCGCCATCGTCGCCCAGCCGCCCAGGCGCTCGCCGAAGGCGTGGTCGAGGAGTCCGACCTCGTGACCGCCCTGGTCCGCTCGGCGCTCGCGTCGGACGTCGTCCAGGGCGCGGCGCACCGTCCGCCCTGGAAGGAAACCTACGTCGGCACCGTGGTGCCCGGCACCGAAGCGGCCGGTCTGGCAGCGGCTCTGGGTGCGAACACTGGCGAAGACGAGGTCGTGCTCGAGGGTTTCATCGACCTCATCTACCGGTCCGACGACGGGCTCGTCGTCGTCGACTACAAGACGGACGCGGTGCCGATGGGCGCGATCAACTCCCGCGTGACGCTCTAAACCGTCCACAGCTGGCGGCGTACGTCCGCTGCGTCGAAGCGGCCACCGACCAACAGGTCGCGCACGCCGTCCTGCTCTTCCTCTCCCCCGGAGGTTCTCACGAGCGCTGGCTCACCCGAAGAGAGCTACACCTATCTGCAACGCCTCCATAGCCGCCCCCGAAGCAACAAGTCGCACCCAAGGCGGCAACCGCCTATCCACCCTGCCTCTGTGCTGTGGATCACTGAACACATTTCAAGTCCTGTAAGGACTGTGCCCTTGACCTGCGGCTTCTTGCCTCCGGGGCCTTCGGGCCGAGCGCATTCCCCGCGCGTGGGATGACACCCTGACCGCGTGCCCAGCGTCGCGGGCGCTGCGCGTTGCTGGATGGAGCCGTCGCTGGGACCAAGGGCGGCGGGTCCCTTGCTACTCGTCCGAGGCTTCGAGCCTTACTGACTCGTCGGTCACACCGATCTGCAGGCCGGTAATCGGCGCAAGCCAATAGTGAAGCAGTGGGTCAAGGACGCCAACACGCTCGCTCGGTGTGAGGGCTCGGACCGCCTTCGTCGCCGCAGCCAGGCCTCCGGCATGAAGCTCGTCCACAAGTCCGGACAGGGCTCCGCCAGAGACCTCGACGGCGAGGAAGCGCGACACGCCAGACCCGTAGGGCCAGCCACTTCCCGGAAGGGATCCTCCTGTCTGGCGGGCTGCACGTTCACAGGCAGCAAGCAAGTGGACGATGTGTATGGGGCCGTCCAGGTCGTCGTGCGCGATCTCGTGCATGTGCTGTTGAAGGTCACCGTCACACAGATCCAGCGCTACGCCAAGTAGCCTCGCTAATGGCGCTGGGTCCACATCCCAGCAGGTGTCGACAGGCCGCCGTTCCGCAGGTGAGCCGCCGAAGTCGACGGAGTCGACCCACATCAAGTTCCCGAAGACTCCCGGCACATCGGGAGTGTGCTTCTCAAGACCAGGCACTTGCCTCAACCCCCATGACCTCGCGATGGATACCTACGGTAACGCTGAGTCTACTTTAAGCCACGACCTTTACGAGCGCGGGTTCCTGCCCGAGAGGAGTCGACCCCATCCGCGAGTTTGATCACGTACCAAACACAAGATCGTCGATCGCCTGACGGCCACGCCTGCTGCCCGGTAGCCTCGCTGCTCGCTAGACCGACGTCCGTGACGACTCGGAGCTGGGATCAGAGAAGTGGCATCGACGTGACGACCGTCAACCCCGTCGTCGAAACGGCCGGCGGCGCGAGCCGTCCGATAGAACCGAACCATGAGCCCGACCGGAACGACTTCGAAGGAACGCAGTGACCGACCGCATCAGTCTGTCCGAGCTGGAGCAGTACCTCGCCAGGGCCGCCGACCTGTTGCGCGGCAGTATCGACCAGGCCGACTTCAAGGCGTACATCTTCCCGCTGATGTTCTTCAAGCGGATCAGTGACGTCTACCTGGAAGAGTTCGCCCAGGCCATGGAAGTGTCCGGCGGCGACCATGAGTTCGCGGCGTTCGCCGAGAATCACCGCTTCACCATCCCCGCGGGGAACCTGTGGGACGACGTGCGCAACCACACCGAGAACATCGGCAGCGCCCTGCAGACGGCGTTCCGCGAGATTGAGAAAGCCAACCCTGAGACGCTGTACGGCATCTTCGGCAACGCGAACTGGACCAACAAGGACAAGCTGCCGGACCGTAAGCTCGCCGACCTGCTCGAGCACTTCTCGAGCAAGAGGCTCTCCAACGCGAACGTGGCCGCTGATGTGTTCGGTAACGCGTACGAGTACCTCATCAAGCGCTTCGCCGACCAGTCGAATAAGAAGGCCGGCGAGTACTACACCCCCCGCTCGGTCGTCGGTCTGCTCATCAAGATCCTCAACCCTGCCGAGGGCGAGAGCGTCTACGACCCGGCCTGCGGCACCGGCGGTATGCTCATCGAGGTCATCGAACATGTCAAGGCCGCCGGCGGCAGCCCCAAGACTCTTTGGGGCAGGCTCTACGGCCAAGAGAAGGTGCTCGCCACCTCGGCCATCGCCCGCATGAACCTGCTGCTGCACGGTGTCGAGGGAAAGGTCGTCCGCGAGGACACCCTGCGCAGGCCCGCCTTCTACACCGGCAACCAACTCGCCCAGTTTGATTGCGTTGTCGCCAATCCACCCTTCTCGTTGAAGAACTGGGGCGACAGCGAGTGGGCCTCGGACAAGTGGGGGCGCAACAACCTCGGGGGCGTCCCGCCGAAGGGGTACGCCGACTGGGCATGGGTACAGCACATGCTCACCTCCGCACGTCCCAAGACCGGTCGCGTCGCCGTCGTCCTGCCACAAGGTGCACTCTTCCGTCAGGGGGCGGAGGCACGGATCCGGACCCACATCCTCAAGTCCGACGTGGTCGACGCCGTGATCGGACTTGCCCCAAACCTCTTTTACGGCACCGGCCTTGCCGCTTGCGTCCTGGTCCTGCGCCACAAAAGGCAGCCCAACGAGCAGGGCAAGGTCCTATTCATCAATGGAGAGAGCCTTCTCAAGAAGGGGCGCAACCAGAACACCCTGGAGTCCGAGCACGCCCAGCTGGTGCTTGACGCATACGAGACTTTCGGCGATTTTGACGGCCTCTCACGCGTCGTCGACCTCGACGAGATCGCGGGCAATGACTACAACCTCAACATCCCCCTCTACGTGGCCCCCGCCGATGCCGGCGAGAAGCTGACGCTGGAGCAGGCGCTCGCCGACCTCGAAGCCGCCCATGCGAGAGCCGCGGAGGCCCGCTCCGCCCTGGAAGCAGAGCTGGCGAAATGGAGGCTGTCGGTATGAGCACGCGAATCACCCAGCGCGAGCTGGAAACCTACCTGTGGGGCGCCGCCATCGTCCTGCGCGGCCTTATCGACGCCGGCGACTACAAGCAGTACATCTTCCCGCTGGTCTTCCTCAAGCGGATCTCTGACGTCTACGACGAGGAGCACGCCGCCGCAATGGAGGTGTACGGCGACGAAGAGCTCGCCGACCTCCCCGAGAATCACCGCTTCGCCATCCCCGATGGCTGCCACTGGGACGACATTCGGTCTGTCACCAGTGACATCGGCAGCACTGTCCTGAAGGCCATGCGCGCGATCGAGTCCGCCAACCTCGACACCCTCCCGGGCGTGTTCGGCGACGGCGACTGGGGCAACAAGAACCTCTTGCCCGACTCGACGCTGAGCGACCTGATCGAGCACTTCTCGACCAAGACTCTGTCGATCGCGAACCTGCCGGAAGACGAGTTAGGCAACGGGTACGAGTTTCTGATCAAGAAGTTCGCAGACGATTCTGGCCACACTGCGCAGGAGTTCTACACCAACCGCACCCTCGTCCACCTGATGACGCTCATGCTCAAGCCACAGCCGGGGGAGTCCGTCTACGACCCCGCCTGCGGCACCGGCGGCATGCTCATCTCGACTGCCGCAGAGGTAAAGCGCCAGGGCAAGGAGTGGCGCAATCTGCGCCTCTACGGCCAGGAACTCAACTACGGGACGTCGGCCATCGCACGGATGAACCTGTTCCTGCACGGGGTCACCGACGGTCATATCGCCCACGGCGACACCCTGTCGCGGCCGGCATTCCACGACGTGAAGGGACGCTTGCAGACCTTCGACGTCGTGTTGGCCAACCCGCCCTACTCCATCAAGGCATGGAACCGTGACGCCTTTGCCAACGACCGCTACGGCCGCAACCTCTGGGGTGTTCCGCCTCAGGGTCGTGCGGACTACGCCTTCTTCCAGCACATTGCCAAGAGCCTCGACCCCAAGACCGGACGAGCAGCGATTCTGTTCCCGCACGGAGTGCTCTTCCGCCGCGACGAAGCGAGGCTGCGCGAGGCGCTGGTCAAGTCCGACCTGGTGGAGTGCGTGCTCGGTCTGGGCGAGGGGTTGTTTTACAACTCGCCGATGCCCGCCGCCGTCGTGATCCTCCGCACCAAGAAGGATGCAGTACGCCGTCGGAGGGTACTCTTCATTGACGCCGCCGCGGAGGTTGCCCGCGAGCAGTCGCAGTCCTTCCTGCGTGACCGGCACCAACAGCGGATCCTCGATGCCTACCGCGCTTTTGAGGACATCGACGGCTTTGCGGCCGTCGCGGCTATCGAAGAGATCGGGGCTAAGGGCCACACGCTGGCGATCCCGCAGTACGTCTCGCCGTTGTCAGTCGAGGGCGGGGCACCCGAGGTGAGCGTCGAAGGCGCAGTCGCGGCTTGGCAGAAGACGGCCAAAACATCGGATTGTGCCGTTGCGGACGTTATCGGCCTGCTTCGATCCGGGGTGACCAGGTGAGCCTCAACCTGGACAGGCCCGCCTGGAAGCGCGTCGCCCTCCGAGAACTCGTGCGTCACGTCACCGATCGTGTTGATCCCGAGACCTCCGGCTTGGAGCGATTTCTTGCTGGCGAGCACATCCCGAGCGGTGAACTCGCGATATCTACCTGGGGGGTCATCGGTGAGGACCCAATCGGCCCGATGTTCTACAAGCGGTTCAAGCCCGGGCATGTCCTCTACGTCTCTCGACGCACCTACCTGCGCAAGGTCGCCGTACCAGACTTCGAAGGCATAACCGGTGAGAAGACCTTCGTGCTGGAGACCCTAGACCCGCACGTGCTGCTCCAGGGGTTTCTGCCGTTCGTGCTCTCGGCGGAGCGCTTCCACGCCTATGCCATCGCTAACTCGCGCGGCTCAGTCAACCCCTACCTCAATTGGGGAGAGCTCTTGGCGTATGAGTTCGACCTACCGCCACTGGAGGAACAAAAACGCCTCGCCGACCTCCTCTGGACCATCGAGGCCGAGCTACGAGCAACTGAGGACCTTGCGTCCTCGTTGCGGGCTGCTCGTGGGCGCCTTGTCGACGCGTTTCTCAAGCGGCCGGAGTACGAAGTAGAACCGATTGATCGCGTTGTTGAATTCCTGCGTGACGGGCCGTTTGGCTCGAAGATCAAGTCTGAGCACTACGCCGATGCGGGTGTCAGGGTCCTCCGCCTCCAGGATGTCCAACGAGGATATGTCTCAGATGAAGACATTGCGTATCTGGACGAGTCCCACGTCGTGCGGGAGTTGGAGCGTTATCGCGTGGCGGAAGGAGACGTGGTCATCGCGGGACTTGGGGATGAACGTCATCCCGTGGGACGTGCATCGCTCGCAGGGCGCGTTGCAGGTGCGGTTCACAAAGCAGATGTGTTCCGGGCGCGCGTGAAGCAGGACCGCGTGTTACCCGAGTTCTTTGTCAACGTTCTCAACGCTGAGCTTGCCCGGCCGCGAGTCGCCGCGCTGAGTCAGGGAACGACGAGGCTTCGAATCAACACATCCAATCTCAAGAAGGTTGCACTGCCCTGGCCGCCTGTGGCGGACCAAGGGGCTCTGCTCAGCGCGGCCGGCGAGTTCGACGACGGCATTGAGTTGATCAGCGCTCGAATGGCCTCCGCGGCCGCCGTCAGGGCGACCCTCCGTAACGAAATCTTCGGGGGCGGCCGATGACGCAGTTCAACGAAGCCAACTCCGTCCGGGACTTCATCCGGGGCCTGATGAAGTCGATCCATGTCCAGTTCGTTCCTGGCGCAGAGCTGCCACGTCGAATCGACGAGGTGATGCTTGAAGGGGCGGTCAAAGCGGCGCTGATCCGTCTGAACCCCGAGATCGAGGCCGATCCAGCGAAGGCCGACGAGGTCATCTACAACCTCCGAGCGATCCTGATCGCCGCCCGGACCAGTCCGCATCCCGTCGTGGCGAACGAAGAGTTCATGGCGTGGTTGACGGGACAGAAGTCGATGCCCTTCGGCCCGAGCGGCGAGCACACGACCGTCCGGTTGATCAACTTCGATGACCCTCAGGACGACTCGTCGAACCAGTGGGTGATCTCGACCGAGGTCACCTTCAAGCAGGGACGCGTCGAGAAGCGCTTCGACCTGGTGCTGTGGTGCAACGGTTTGCCGCTAGTGGTCGGTGAGGCGAAGACTCCGGTTCGGGCCGCGTACACGTGGATCGACGGCGCTGCGCAGGTCCACGACGACTACGAGCAGAGCATGCCGCAGTTCTTCGTACCGAACGTCTTCTCGTTCGCTACTGAGGGTAAGGACTTCCGCTACGGCACGGTCGGTATGCCTGTCGAGCTCTGGGGTCCATGGCGCGAGGAGACGACCGACGACGATGCCCCGGCCAAGGTCGGCCTGGTCGCCGTCAAGGAGGCGGTCGAGGGCGTCCTTAACCCAGCAGCCGTACTGGAGTTCCTGCGGTTCTTCACGGTCTTCGCCACCGACAAGAAGCACCGCAAGATCAAGATCATCGCCCGGTTTCAGCAGTTCCAGGCGACCAACTTGATCGTCGAACGGGTGCTGCTGGGCAAGATCAAGCAGGGTCTGATCTGGCACTTCCAAGGCTCGGGGAAGTCGCTGCTCATGGTCTTCACCGCGCTCAAACTGCGGGCGATGGCTGCGCTGACCAACCCGACGATCCTGATCGTGGTCGACCGCATCGACCTCGACACTCAGATCACCGGCACCTTCAACGCCTCCGACGTACCCGGACTTCTATCGACCGACTCGCGAGCACAGTTGCAGACGCTGCTGAGCCAGGGTGCGCGGAAGGTCATCATCACCACGATCCACAAGTTCGGAGAGGCGCCTGGCGTGCTCGACGCTCGCGGCAACATCATCGCGATGGTCGACGAGGCGCACCGTTCCCAGGAGGGTGACTACGGGCAGAAGATGCGCGAGGCCCTGCCCAACGCGTTCCTCTTCGGCTTGACCGGCACACCGATCAACAAGCGTGATCGCAACACGTTCATGTGGTTCGGATCGCGCCAGGACGAGGGCGGCTACCTGTCACGCTACTCGTTCCATGACTCTATCCGCGACGGGGCCACCCTGCCGTTGCACTTCGAGCCGCGCCTGTCGGACCTGCACATCGACCAAGAGGCCATCGACACTGCGTTCGAGGAGCTGGCGGTTGAGGAGCGGCTGACGGAGGCTGAGAAGATCACCCTGTCGAGGAGGGCCGCCTCGATCGAGGTTCTGATCAAGACCCCTTCACGGATCGCGAAGATCGCTGCCGATATTGCCGCCCACTTCAGCGCCAAGGTCGAGCCGCAGGGGTTGAAGGCGCAGGTCGTCGTCTACGACAAGGCCTCGTGTGTTGCGTACAAGGAGGAGCTCGACAAGCACCTCGGCCCGGACGCGTCGACAATCGTGATGTCGAGGTCGCGTGGCGACTCAGCCGACTGGGCGAAGTGGACGCCGGCCGCGGACGAGCTGGAACGCATCGTCGCGCGGTTCAACGACCCCGCCGACCCATTGAAGATCATCATCGTCACAGCCAAGCTGCTCACCGGGTTCGACGCCCCCATCCTCTACTGCCAGTACCTCGACAAGCCCCTCAAGGAGCACACCCTCCTGCAGGCGATCACTCGTACCAACCGGGTCTACCCGCCGAACAAAACTCACGGCCTGATCGTCGACTACCTAGGCATCTTCGACGACGTCGCCAAGTCACTGGCCTTCGACGAGAAGTCCGTCCAGCAGGTGATCTCCAACATCGATGAGCTCAAGGCACAGGTCCCGCCGGCCATCGCCTCAGCGCTCGCGTTCTTCCCCGCCGTCGACCGAACCGTGGGCGGCTACGAGGGCCTCGTCCAAGCTCAGTCCGCGATCGCGGATGACGCCACAAAGGACGCCTTCGGTCTCGCCTATAGCGTCGTCTCGCAGCTGTGGGAAGCAACCAGCCCGGACCCGATGCTCGCGCCGTATCGCGACGACTACCGCTGGCTCACTGACGTCTACGAGTCGGTTCGTCCATCCGACATCACCGGCCGACTCGTGTGGCATGCACTCGGAGCCAAGACCATCGACCTGATCAACGAGCACGTCCAGGTCGAGATCCCGCAGGGAGACGAGACGATCGTCCTCGACGCACAAACGATCGAGGACCTGATGACAGGCAAGCGCAACGACATTCCGCCCGAGGAGGTTGAGAGGCAGATCACCGCCCGGATCGCGCGCCACCTCAACAACCCCGTCTTCATCGAACTCGGCCAGCGGCTCAACGCATTGCGGGAGAAGTACGCCGACATCCAGCAGTCGAGCCTCGACTTCCTGCGGGAACTGCTTGAGCTGGCCCGCGACACTGTCGCTGCTGAGAAGGCGGCAGCGGACGTGCCTCGAGAGGAGCAGGGCAGGGCCGCGCTCACGGAGCTCTTCGAAACCCTCAAGGGCGACGAGACACCCATCATTGTTGAGAACGTCGTGAACCGGATTGATGAGGTCGTCCGCGGTGTCCGGTTCGAAGGCTGGCAGGCCACCATCCGGGGCGACCAGGAGGTCCGGCAGGCGCTCCGGCGCACTCTCTACGTTCAGTTTAAGATCCGCGACCCGGACGTGTACGACAAGGCGCTGAGCTACATCCGCGAGTACTACTGAAGGTTCACCGATCGGGCCCGGGGAGAGCTTCGCCGATATCCAGGCCGGCTGCACCGGTCCCGCCACCACGCAACCACGCATGGTCACCCGGTCCCGGATCGCCGACGTGCTCGACGCTGGGATCGGCGCAGGCTACCTCGAACCCCGCCCTATTCGCCCGCGTCGAGCAGGCCATCGACGAGCTACTCGTCCAGCTCGACTCAGGCGAGTTGACCAAGCGCGTGCTCGCAAACGACGGCCAGGGCCTCCGCGACTGGCTCGGCCTCCCCACCGACGCCTGGACCGAAGCCGCTGACCAGACAGCCAAACGAGGACACGGGATCTGGAGCCAGAACCGCATTGGCACGAGCCCGTCGGCGGGCGGCCACCGATTGCAACGAGCACCGGTGGTCCCGCTAGAGCAGCCGCCCATCGGAGTCGACTCTCTGTCCCGACCGTGCCCCGGCTCAAGCGCATATGCGCACGCCTACGCTGTAACGTGCCAGGCGTCGATGTCGCCGTTGAGGGTGATGCGGCAGGCGCCGTTGGACGGGGTTTCGTGGCTGATGTGGTAGAGCTGCCCGGTCTGGAGTTGCGGCTGGCTGACCCATCTAGCGATGGGGTGCGAGTAGAAGTCGCGGAGTCTCCAGCCAGTTCCGGGGTTGTAAAGCAGGATCCGGTGATCGTCAGCGCCCGAAACTACGAGATCGTGTGCCGTCTCTGCGTCAGGCGAGGCGAGGCACGGAACTCGTAGGCCGGCGACCTTGTGGGTGTGCGGGCTTGGCCGTGCCTCGTGGGGGTCAACGTCTGTGATACCGACGCCAAGGTCGATCGGTTCCTTGCGCTGACTGTCGAGGACTGCCAAAGGCCCGTACGCACCCTCGGTGATGATCTCGCTCGGCTGTCGGGACGCCTGGTAGGACACCTCATATATGGCGCCGGACCAGCGACCGGGCACCTCTGCGATGCGGACGGGCTGGATCCCGATTCTGGAGTAGTAGTCCTGGAGGGCGTCGTTCGTTCGCCAGACGTCCCATCGAAGGGTCGGAACGTCGCGTTGCGCGGCGTAGTAGTTGGCCCAGTTGATGAGCATGGCGCCGAGCCCGCGTCCTCGCTGGTTGAGGGCGGTCGCGAGTTTGCTCAGGTAGAGCGCCGGGGTTGCTCGTTCGTCAGTGCTCCAGAAGTCGGGGTCGCCGACGCTGGTCAGGCTGAGGGTGGCAACGGGGGTCTGGTGTTCCCAGAGGAGCCAGGTCTGGCCGCTGGCGATCGCGTTTGTCATGATCGGCCGGAAGTCGCGCGTGGACCATTGGTTGCTGCCCCGGTCGTGGAGCCAGGAGATCCGGTCGGCGAGCAGCTTCATTACGGCGTCAAGGTCCGCGGGCGTGGCGCGCCGCATCGTGTAAGCACTCACCTGGCGTCCTCGCTGTTGTGCGCCGCACGGATGAGGTCCAGGCCGCCTGCGTCGCCGACTTCCCACACCAGCCGGTTTCGTTCGGCGATGCGGACGTATCGCATCACGCGGGTTACTCGATTTGCGGTGGCGGCGATTCGGGTCTGCATTAGGAGTGGTGCGCCGATAGTGAGGCCGAGATCATGGGCGTCCTGAGGGCCGGCGGTCTCGTAGGTGAGTTCGTCGCGGTGGGCGATCTCCTGGTGTCCTGCGTCCGCTAGTGCCCGGATGGTGCCTTGGGGAATGTCCTCGGGTGTGTCGAGGCCTACTTCCTCGGCGAGGTCGCGGGGGTAGTAGCCAACTTCGCGGGACCACGGCTCGCCGTCAAGCAGCTGGTGGAGCGTTCTTATGACGACGAGAGCGCCTGGGTCGACCCCAAGGATCTTCGTCACGGACTTGGGTGCGGGTTCCATGCGCATCGAGAAGCGCTTGGATGCCCGCTTGCCGACCTTGGCGGCGTTCTCTGTGAAGGCGTCCATGGTGGTGCGGTCACGGTCTGGTCGGAGCGCATCGGTCAGGTAGGTGTCGATCTTGCCCTGCGAGCGAACGATGGTTCCGCGCCGTCCACCGATGTAGCCGGTGTAGACGAGTCCGCGTCGGGCGAGTTCCTCCAGGCCTCCGCGGACGGTGATTCGGGACACGCCGAATCGCTCTTCGAGGGCGGGGATAGTCGGAAGCGCCGATCCCGGCGGCCAGACGCCGTTCGCGATGTCAGCCGCGAGCTCCTCGGCGACTCGCTCGTATGCGTGCATTGCTCCACTCTCCACGACTTGGTTATGACGAACATACCCGACCCCCTTGACCTGTGGTACGGTCGTTCATCATGTTGGTTATAACCGAGATGTCCAAGAGGAGCGATCTTGAACACACCACTAGGTACCGCCGCTGGGAATCGTTCGCAGGCTTGGTTTCGGCCAGGTCGCTACGTGCCAGTCCGCCGCATGCCGGTATCGAGTGTTCTCGGTACCGAGGTCCTCGCTGAGTCTCGCCGCGGTGTGCAGGTGGGGCGTACGACGATCCATGGCACGGCGGGGGAACTGCGCGAGCTGGCGGCGCAGCTCCTGCGTGCCGTCGGGATCGTCGAGGCGGCTGAGAGGAACGCGCGGGAACCCGGGCTCGAGCCCGGCGATCGGCCGCGCGCCGCATGAGGACCTGAAACCCGTCCTGGCGGTGCTGGTCCGGCCCGCATGCCGTGATGCGGACCGGGCCAAGGCCTTCAGGGCCTGACCGGGGCCATCGGCCCTACCGGCTGGTTGAGAACTGAAGACGGAACTGCGGGGCCGGACGGCTTGCCCTTCAGAGGTTGGTCGGGGTTGACGTTCCACATGGTCCCCCGACGCCGGACTTCTGGCCCCGCAAATCGCTTCGGGTGGCTGCTTGTGCTGCCCACCTGCACACGAGCCTTGGTGGCTCGTGGCGGCTGGGGAACCCAAGACGCGAACACCCTTCCTGGAAAGGATATCGAGGCGATGAGACACAACCGCCGGCCCGTGCTACTGGCCAGCAACCTGAACCCAAACATGATCTCGCTGCATCCGGGTGAGCATCCGTCCGCGGCCTGTCCGGACTGCGGTCGGTGGCGGATCCTTCGCCGCGGGATGCTCGCCCCTCACCGCGACACCGATGGTGCCACCCGCTGTCCTGGCAGTGGCCAGCGCATCGTCGTCGACATCACCCCAGCGCAGTGGATGTTCCGGCTGAGCACTGCCACCCGCCACGCCTGGCGGTTCCGGGCGCCATACTCCGTGCTGCGGACGCGGCCGAAGCCGCAGCCGCCGCTCGCGGCGCCGCTGTTCCGCATGCCTGCCGCATAACTCTGCACTTCCCGCCCCACGGCCGGCCCGTACGTCGAGCCCACCGCTCAGCGTCGGGCCGGCCTTTCTCGTCGCCGCCACCGTCCCGAACGCACAAGAGGAGTGCGACTGATGGTATCCGCTTGTTGGGCCTTCCGACCGAGTGTCAAGCAGTCGTGGACACCCTCGTCGGTTACAGACGAGAGAGCCGGGTGGTGTGAGCGAATGTATAACCGCCAGCTGCGGTCCTCTGGGCAAGCCATGAACGATAAGGCGGGCCGCCCCAAGGCCAGGGGTGGCCCGCCGTCTGCAGCGATCAGGCGAGGGTGAGGTCCAGGGCGTCCAGCGCGGTGGCCCCCACCGCGTGGGTTAGCTCAACGAGTTCTTCGTCGCCGCGGCGCATCCCGAGAACGGGAGCGTTCGCCCGGACGAGTGCCTGCTTAGCAACAGACTTTACGACAGGAGCGGCCCGTTCACCCTGCCGCGCCGTTGACCCTTGGCTGTGGCTACTTGGTTTCGGTGGCGTCGGCGCTTGGGGCGGTCGCTTCTGGCGCCTGCAACTCGTCGATCTGTCGAAGTCTCTTGCTCTCCTCGTACGGCAGCTTCGTCACATACGTGTAGTCCAGGAACGCCTCACACATGAACATGGCATTCTGGGCGGCCCAGCAGCCGACGTGCGCGCCGAGGAAGTGGGCGCCACGGTTCCTGAGGCCCCTGAGGTCTTGTGCCACGTCGTACTGGGCTTCGTCGATCAGGTTCAGATCCCGCATGGTGTCGAGCATCTGGCCGAGCATGCCCTTGGTAACGCCGTGGTCGACGCAGGCCCCCTCGATGACCCGGCCAGCCATCACAACGGCCGCCCGGAACGCCTTGGCGTTGAAGCACTTCGCCGCCTCGTAGTACTCAGCCTTCAGCTTTTCCGGGATGAGCTCGCTGAGGTAGCCGCTGGGAGGCCGGGGCCGAGTCAGATTCCAGTGATCGTCAGTCGGTATCTGGTATTGGTCGGTGGCGTAGGAGAAGACGGCCGAGCGTCCGCAGGCATCACACACGACGAACGTGGTGACGAACCAGATGTGGTCATCCAAGTCCGCGAAATACAGCTCCGAACTCTCCTCCTTGATTCTCGCGAGCACGGTGGCGGTGCCTCGCGTGTCGCAGGTGGTGCACATGATGGTGACCTTCCCCTGGTCACTCTGGTCGCTCACCTGGTTTGACTCCCTCTTTGATCAGCTGAAGCTGGGCGACCCTTGCGGAACCCCCAGAGCGGGTCAGCGGTTCCCCAAAGGCCCGCAGCGGCCCCCGAACGCTACGGTGCGCCGCCCCAAAGGATCAAGGGACGGCGCACCGTAGTGGGGGCTAGCACTGCTGTAACCCCTGGCCGGTTGGTCATGTCGAGCTACGCCCGACTGACCGACCGGCTTTGTCATGCCTGCTACCGCACTCGTGGTGTCGGTCCGCGATGTCGACACCCAAGCCCCTCACCACTACCGCAACGAAAGGAACGAACTCGTGTCTGTTGCTGCCATCGTGCTCGTGATCGGCTGCATCGCTTATGCGGTGTGGCATCGAGGTCAGGACTGGTTCGGCATCACGCTCGGCGCGGCTCTCGGCGTAGCGATCGCCGGGACCGCTATCGGGCAGATGCTGACCGCGCTTCTGAACGCGCTCGGATCGGCTGGATCCGACGTCATGGCCTCGATCTTCTCCTGACAGGGGTTGGCGCCGCGGCAAGCCCAAGCAGCCCGCGGCGCCAACCCACCAACACCCTCTGTCTCGCCGCCGCTCGCTGTCGTGCGCGCGGTCTGCCCTCTCGCCTCTTGTTTCTAAGCCGTTGGGAGCTCGCCATGCCCACCGACCTCGATACGTTGACCGCCGTGTGGCGTGCACACGGCTACCAGCTGGTGCTGGTCGGCCTGGTCGTCACCGCCATCTTTCTGATCGTGACGCTGGTGGCGGCGCACCGAAGGGGCCACACCAACCAGTGGGTGGCCCGGGTCGCCTCCGTCGCCGTGCTCGCCCTGTCTGCTGAGGGCATGTGGGTAGTCGCTCGCGAGCGGTTGGGTCTGCCGGTCGTCCTGGCCGCGGCGGTGTTCTTCGTCGCCGAGGCGCTGATGGTGTCGGCGGCGTTGCAGGCCCGCCGCCACTACGAACGCACGACTGAACGCGGCACCGACGGCCGGCTGATCCGACCCGGTCATCCTGGTCCGCACGGACGTGCGGTGTGGGTGATCGCCGCCGTCGCCGGCGGCATCGTCGCGCTCAACTCGAAGTCAGCTGTCGAGGTGCCGCTGCGACTCGCGTTGCCGCTGGCCGCCGCCTACATGTGGCAGCTCGCGCTCACCGCCGACGGCACCACCCGGCCCGCCGGGGCGTGGCGGTGGACACCCCGCCGCCTGCTCGTACGGCTCGGTGCGATCGACCCCACCGAGCAAGACCTGACCACAGCTGATCGGGAACGCCGCACCGCCACGATGACCGTGGCCGCGCGCCGGATCCACTCCGGCGCCTGGCCTGCCGGCTGGCATCTGATACGGCTACAGCGCCTCGCCGCCAACGCCGACCCGGCGATGGTCGCCGAAGTCGCCCGACGAGTCCGCCAAGCACACCGGATCCGCGAACTCACCGATCCCACCGTTCACGAACCGTCTACGAACATCTCGGACAACAAATCCGCGAACACCACAGCTGGCCATGAACCATCCGCCAGCCATGCGTCCGACGCTCACGGGGCCAACCGGCCCGCACGTGCTGGACGCCGTACGACAGGCAGCGCCAAGCGGACGGAATCGCGGCGCACGACTGCCGAGGACTACCTCGCCGCCGCACGGGCCGCATGGGCTCCCGGCGTCGAGGTCGACGTCGGTTGGATCCGCGACGTCACCGGATGTTCCCGGACTACCGCGTACGCGCTGCTGCCCCAGCTCCGAGAACACCTCGCGAACGACCCACACACTCCACCGGCAAGTGAGCAGGACGGTTCTGGGGTGAACGTGGTCGCGTTCGCGAACGGTCCACGCACCGTCCACCGATAGCAGGCCGCGAAACGTCCGTGGCCGCCGGATGCGCCTACCCGAGCCCCGGCGGCCACGGACCACCAAGAAGGGAAGGAGTACCACACGTGGCGACACCACACGCGGTTCGTCGACGGCCGCGCGGCCCCGCGGTCCGGAGCCGGCCCGGTCGCACCCCGTCTCGTCCACGCCGGTCGTCTCGTCGACAGCCGGGAGTTCTGGCTGCCGTCCGACGTGCCCGCACCTCCTGGGAACGGCCCAACACCCTGACCGGGTGGGCAACCAAACACGCCCTGCTGGCCACGCGGTGGACCCTCGTCCGGGCTGGCCGGGCCGGCTGGCGGGCGACCCGAGCAACTGGCCGCGCCAGCGCCAGGGCCGCGGGGAAGATCCGCGTCGGGATCGTGCGTGCCGCCGACTGGGCCGCCGACCGTTCCGCAAGCGGGGGTCGCGACGGCGCTGCTGGGGCGTGGCGGTGGCTCGCCAACGCCGTCGGCCGGCGCACCACTTACACCTGCTGCGGCCAGTCCTGGACCAACCAAGACGTCTACCGGACCCACTGGAACACCCACCAGCACGAGACACACCAGTCAGGCATCCCCGCTTTCCCGGAGACAGGCGTAGCGGATGTCGCCGAGACTCCCCGACCGACCGGTGTTCCCACCAGCGGTCGGAGCCGCGCCACCACCACCGCGACCCCCACGACTACGACGACCAGCACTGTGACCCGGGCCGCCGGTCGGGCAGCCCGCTACTGGCAGAGGAGAACCCACATGGCCGAAGGTGCCAAGCAGTACCTCGACTCCTTCAACGGCCTGCTCGAAGGCCTGCAGGAGTTCGACAACCACGCCGATTTCGCCGCCAAGCTCGACGACCTGGCCGCGATCGAGCGGCAGCGTGCCGAGATCGTCGCCGACTTCATCGCCGACCTCGGCTCCTGCATCAAACTCGACCACCGCGTCACCAACGTTCTGGTCACCCGCGCCGAAGACGGCGACCTGCTCGGCGCGTTCGAAGACGCCGCGAAAACGTTCCGCTCCGTCTACGAATCGATCCTCGAAGCCGAGGAGAACGGCGTCGCACCACTCAAGGCCGCGTCCTAACCCACCATCCACCCACAGCACCATCCGCCCACAGAGCACTACTCGGTCAGAGCACCACTAGGTCACAGCGGGGCCGGCTCGTCTTCACGGGCCGGCCCATTTTCCTACCTACCAACCGAATCGACACAGCCGAATCGGCCCAGCAGAAGGGAACACCTGTGATGGCGAGACGACGTCCCGCCCGCCGACCGGCGCGGCGAGGTATGCGGCGACCGGACCGTTCGGTGGCACGTCACCAGCAACCCCTCGAACCCCTCAACCGCCCATTCGACCGCCGCGGAGCCGGACGTTTCGACCGGCCCAGCCCCCGGAACCTGAGCGGTCCGCGGAACGTGGGCGGCTGCCCCGAGCCGCGTCCGTGGGCGACCTATGGGCGGGCATCTGCCCGGTTGGGCCGCTGGTACTACCGGTACCGGTGGGAACTCGCACCCGTCACCTGGGCGGCCGTGACCGCCGTTGTCGGTGTGGTCGCGGCAGAACTGCTCGCCACCTCGACGATTCTGCTGGTCGCCGGCGCGGTCTGGGCCGGCACCGCAATCGCGGTACGACGGTGGAAGAACGCCCGCTACCGGACCCACGCCCACGCCGCCGCCCTGGCGACCGGCGGCTGGGCAACCGCCGCCTCGGTGTGGGGGCCAAATAATCAGTGGGTGGCGGGCGCCCTTGTCGCGGCGACCGCCGCGGTCGGCATCCCGTGGTGGCTCAACCACGCCGTCCGCGACCACGTCGTACAACTGCGGGAGCGGGAACGCTGGTCCGACATTGCTGGCCAGATCCAGCTGGCCGGGTCGAAAATGCTCCGCCGCAAGAAGCTCACCGACACCACGACCGGCCGCGAGATCGGCTGGGAAGCCCTCATCGAGCTGCCACCCGGCCAGACCGCGAACGCCCTCGCAGCCCAAAAGGCGCGGATCGAATCGCTGCTCGGACTGCGGATCGGATCCGTGCAGGTCGACAAGGTGCTCAAGCACGCCCGCCGCGCCACCATGACCGTGGTCCGCGACGACGTGTTCACGGCCACCGGCGAAATCCCCCACCCAGCCCTCGCCGAGGCATGGGAAGCCGGCTCGCGGTCGATCGTCGACCCCGTGCCGGTCGGGGTGTGCGAGGACGGCACCACCGCGACCATCCAGCTCGTCGACCCCAACTCCGGCGCAAACCGCGGCCTGACCATGGGCGCTGCCGGTGGCGGGAAGAGCAACTGGATCAACGTCAAACTCGCCGCCGCCGCGGCCAGCTCAGACTGCGTGATCTGGTACGGCGAGGTCGCCAAACGCGCCGCCAAAGCCCGCCCCTGGCTCGCCTGCCTGGACATGCCACCAGCCGACACCCCGGCCAAGGTGCTCGCCATGCTCAAAGCCGGCGAGGCGATCATCGCCGAACGCGGCCTGTTCGCCGGCGAGACCTACAACGACGACGCCATCCCACCAGGCAGCGGCACGCCCACGGTGCTGATCATGTTGGACGAGTTCGCCTCCATGGTCGCCGACCCCACCCACGGGGAGGCGATCCTGGCCTCGGCCACCAACGTCGCCCGCACCGGCCGGTCACTGCTGGTCTCGATCGACATCCACAGCCAGCACGGATCCGCCGGCGCGTTCGGCTACGGCCAAGCCGCGCAGCTGATCGCACAGCTGAACATCCGCGCCTGCTTCCGGCTGGCCAAGAACGAACACGCCCGGTTCGTGTTCCCATCCCACTACTCCCAGATCGACGCCTCCGCCCTGCCGCACGACGGGTCGTTCTACCTGTCCACCCGCGGCGACGCACTGCCCACACTGCACCGGGCCTACGCGCTGTACAAGCCCGAGGACGTTCGCAAAGTCGCGGACCGGCTGTCCACCGGCACCCGGCCAAGGCTCGACGAACGGTCCGCCACCGCCGCCGCGAACGTCCTCGGCCCCCTGTACACGAACACCGCGAACGCAGCATCCGGCGACCTCGAAGAACCCCCGGCGCAGGTCCGAACCCCTCCGCGGACCCTGGCACCGGCACCCGTCCCGATGTCCGCAGACGAAGAAGAACGCGTACGGGTCGACATCGAAACCGTCCGCGAACGAATCAGCCAAGCCGCCGACGCCGCGTTCCGCCGCGCAGACGCCACCCGCGCCGCCACCGGCGGAACCGGCTACCTGACCGGCAACACCACCACCCTGCCCACAGCCCGCCAGGCCGTTGACGATGACCTGGCGAAGAACGACGAACCGGGCGATGCGCACGACGATCTGGCGCGTCGCATCCTCGACGTTCTCGACAAGGCGGCCGGAATCCCCGTCAGCGCCGGCTCGATCCAGGCCAACTTCGGGGTCGACGTGTCGAGGGCGACCATTGTGCGCCGCCTCAACACGCTCCAGGAAGCAGGCCTGGTCCGCATGGTCGGAGCCGGCCGCGGCGCCGGGTGGACCAGCACCCGTCACCTTGAGTAGCCAACTTTCGGCTCATAAACGAATCAGCTCATGAGTCAATTCGCCCATCGCCCGCGCGTAGAGACAGTTTTCGGTTTTCGGCTCACGTGAGCTGATTCGATTCCGCGCGCACACGCAGTGATCACCCACTGCGCGAGCCGGGGGCGGCCGACCAGCCGCCAAGCAAGCGGCCGCCCCCGCAGTCCCCTCATCGAAAGGACGGTCCTCAGTGTCTCGTACCCGAACTCTTGCTAGGCCCGGCTGGGTCCTCTCGGCCGGCGCCGCCGTCATCGCAGGCCTGGCCTTGTCGGCCATCTCGCCTGTCCTGGCTGTCGCGGCCGGCGTCCTCGCCCTGGTGGTGATCGGCGTCGACATCGCACAGATCGTGGCAGGGCGGTGGAGCAGATGACCCCGTCCATCACCGCGCGACAGACGGCCCGGCACCTCCGCGCCCTCATCGGCGCCGGCATGACCATGCCGCAGATCTCTCGCCTGTCCGGCGTCGCCGTGCGGGTCGTTCAAGACGTCGTGAGCGGCCGCCAGGACAGGGTTCTCCGTGCAACCGCCGAGCGGCTCCTCGCCGTCACCAACCCCGCCCCAGGTCCCGCCGGATCAGTGCCGTCCATCGGTGTCCTCCGACGAATCCAGGCACTGCTGGCCATGGGATGGCGCCACCGCGACCTGGACCTCCGGACCGGCCTGGACACCAGGACTCTGCTGGACCGCGGCAACGGCTGGGTACCACCCTCGGTCCACGCCGAGGTCAACCGCGTCTACGACAGCCTCTCCATGACACCAGGGCCGTGCGCCCGCACCCGCGACGAGACACGCGCCGTCGGGTACGCGCCACCCCTGGCGTGGGAAGACAACACCATCGACGACCCAGCCGTGCTGCCGAACCTGCACGGCGACGGCCAGGACGCGGGCGTCGACGAGGCCGCCGTACTGCGTCGCATCGCCGGCGACCGGGTGCCCGTCACACCGGCCGAAGCAGCGCAAGTGATCGCCAGGATGCGCCGCACCGGGCTCCCCGACGCGGCCATCACCCGAATCACCCGGCTCCGCACCGACCGGTACGCACCGCTGCAGCGTGACCTGAACCGGGCCGCGTGATGCGCCGGCCGTACGGGTGGCGCGACGCGGTGATGATCCAGCTCTGGGACGGCAGACAAGCACCCGGCCGTTGGATCAGCGGACTCCCCGCCTTCCGCTACGGCTGGGCACCCGACGGACTCGCCACCCGCCGACAACTGCGAGCAAACGGTTTGTGTCCCGGCGGGCAGGAGCCGTACGCGCTGCTGGTGTGGCGACACGACCGTGCCTTCGCCTGGCTCTACCGCCTCGACCTAGCCCAACCGCGCCCCATCCCCACACCCGCCCAACAGGACGCGCTCGCCCGCGCGATGGCGGCCCGCCGCTGGTGCGCCGGCTGCCAACGACACGCCGACCACTGTGTCGCCCGGTCCACCGGACTGTGTGGCGACTGCATGGCCAAAGCCGCCGACAACGCGGCATGACCCCACGCCAACCCGGCGTCGGTATCACCAACCCACATCCAAAGGGAGCAGCACATGTCCGAGACCACCCTCGACCACGGCGAGCTCTTAGAGCTGGCCGACGACGCCGAGAACGACGGCGCCACCGACCTTGCCGCCCAGCTCCGCTACCTCGCCGGCGAACGATTGGAAGACCTCGCCGACCGCGGCGGCTGCCTCGACTGCGGCCAGACCATGACCGAGCTCGCCTCCGGCGATGTTGTCTGCACTCCGTGCGGCAACACCTGGGACGACTGGGACGACTACCTGCGCGACGTCGAACGGCAGGCCGCCTGAATGCCGCGTCTCCAACGCGACCTCCGTCCCATCGTCAAAGCCGCGCTCAGGGCCGGTTGGCGCGTCCAGACCACCCGCCGTGGCCACCTCAAACTCCGATCCCCACGCGGCGCCATCGTCGTCCTCGGCGGCACACCGTCGGACCGCCGCGCCCACCGCAACGCCCGCGCCCACCTCCGACGCGCCGGCCTGAACTGCTGACCCACAACCAGCCCAACCCCTTCTCCGAAAGGAAACTCCATGCGCAATGGTGAGATCACCACAACCGTGGCCGGCAACCTCACCGGCGACCCCGAGCTCCGGTTCACTCCGAACGGTGCGGCCGTCGTCTCGTTCACGGTCGCGGTCAACTCCCGCAGCTACGACCGGCAGACCGGCCAGTGGACCGACGGTGAGACCTCGTTCGTCCGCTGCACGGCGTGGCGTCAGTTGGCCGAGAACGTCGCCGAGTCCCTGCAGAAGGGCGACCGGGTTGTCGTGGCGGGCCGGTTTGCAGAAGACCACTGGACCGATGCCAAGACCGGTGAGAACCGGTCCGCGTGGAAGCTGACCGCCGATGCGGTAGGGGTTGAACTCAGCTTCGCCACCGCCACACCGAAACGGGTCCGCCGGGCGCCCGCGACGTCCCCTGATGACCCGTGGGCCAACGGTACCCGGACACGGCCCGAGCCAGTCGGCGCCGGGTCGGAACCTGCCGACGAACCACCCTTCTAACCGCACAGTTTCATGACCGACACGGCGGCCTGGCGCGCCCCTCGTCCTCGAGGGTGTGCCTGGCTGCTCGTGCTCGTGCCTACTGTCCGCCTTCCCCTCATGCGTAGAGAGGTTCCGAGACTGTGGTGGCTCCCGATCACGACGACCCGCCTGACGATGCCGGTGCGTACGAGCCTGCGGGGATGGCTGCCGACCCGTCCGGGGATGGGAAGGGGCCGACCCAGGCACAGATTCTGATGCAGATGGCCGAAGACGCCTACCGGCTGGTCCGGTCCACCGACGGCCGCACCTACGCCGTCCCGCTCGGCTCAAAGTCCGGCTCCGGGATCCGCGCCAAACTGGCCGACTCGCTGTGGCGGCAGACCGGCAAGGTCGCCACCGGCTCTGCCCTGTCCGACTGCATCAACGTGCTAGAGGGCGAAGCCAGCGAACTCGACCCGCAGCCTGTGTTCCTCCGCATGGGCCACCATCACGATGCCGACAACCAACCCGGACATGCTGCCGGCGGCGACAGCAACACCGTCGCCGATGGTGTGGGGGCGTTGGTGGTGGACATGGGCACCGAGACCGGCCAATGCATCCGCATCACCAGCGACGGGTGGGAGATCTGCCCGTCCTCGCCGGTGATCTTCCGCCGCTCCGAACTCACCCATCCCCTGGTCATGCCTGTCCGCGGTGGGACCCTTGACCAGCTGCGGGAGCTGATCAACCTGTCCGATGACGACTTCCGGCTGGTCATCGCCTGGGTGGTCGCCGCGTACTTCACCGACATCCCGCACCCGATCCTGCTCGTCCAAGGTGAGCAGGGCACCGCGAAGTCGAACCTGATCCGCTGCCTGCTCGGCCTCATCGACCCCCAGCCCGCCGAGGACCGGGAAAGCCCAGCGGACAAGCGGGAGTGGGCGATTTTCGCCCGCGCCTCCTGGGCGTTCTCCTTCGACAACGTCACCGAGATCCCCGACTGGCTGTCCAACTCCCTCTGCAAAGGGGTCACTGGTGATGCGGTGCTGCAGCGGGTCCTGCACTCCGACGAAGACATCGCCGTGTTCTCGTTCCGCCGGGTGATCGCGATGACCACCATCGCCATCAAGCACGACCTGGCCGGTGACCTGACCGACCGGATGCTGCTGGTCGAACCCGAAGTCATCGAAGAACGCATCCCCGAAGCCGAGATCACCCGCCGCCGCAACGCCGCACTCCCCGATGCACTCGGCGCCGTCCTTGACCTGGTGGCCGGCGTGCTCCGCGAGCTGCCCGCCGTCCAGCTGCAGGACCCGCCGCGGATGGCCGACTTCGCCCACGTGCTCGCCGCCCTCGACAAAGTGACCGGCTGGGCCACCCTGCCCGCCTACCGCGCCCGGGTCGCTGCGCTGGGAATGGCCCTGATCGAAGGCAACACTTTCGCCCGCGCGCTGCACTGGCACGCCGCCAGCCTCAAACCCGGCCACACGGGCGCGGCCTTCGAGCCAGGGGTGTGGGAGGGCACAGCCGAGGACCTCCTCACCAGGCTCCGAGCTATCTGTGAACGTCACGGGCTGCCCGTCGACGAGCTTCCCAAAGACTCGCGAGCGGTCGGGCGGAAGATCCGCGAGATCGCCCCCTCGCTGCGCAAGGTCGGCGTCGACATCCGCCCGGACCGGACGAACAAGCGCCGCACGCTGAGGCTGCAGCGGATTACCGACCCCGACCTGCTCTCCGGCCAGGGGTAACAGTGCTCTCTCCTTCTTAGATTTGAAAAGGAGGAGAACTGATGTCACTGATGTCACCGGCGAAGCATCTGCGCAGGTCAGGGGCGGCTTTCGGCGGTGACAACAAGCCGAGTCTGTTGTCACTTTGTCGTCACTGATGTCACCGCTCCGGTGACAACAACCCGGCCCCTGAGACGTCAGGTGACAACAAGACCGGGCTGATGTCACAGCTCGAAAAGCCGGCCTGACCTGCGCAAATGCGCGGCCGGTGACAACAGTGACATCAATCCGGGCCCATTCACCATCTACGAACCCCCGCGCCGTAGTTCGCCTGCCCGACCACGGCGCGGACGGGGCGGGGGATGTCTAACCCCTCACCCCGCACTCACCTGTCGCCGCGCCACACACCTGCATCTCCGCCGCGCCGCGGCCTGGGGGCCTGCCGTCAGTGGCGGCGCCGCGGTGGCCTGCCGTAGGCATCCCCCGCCCCAGCACGAAGGGAGGCCCGTCGCGTGTCCGAACCGCGTTGTCGTCGCTGCCGTAGCCGGCTGATCCCGGTCTACCCCGGCCAGACCGAACACCCCGGCCGCTCACCCACCCCCACCGGCTGGATCCCCAAACCCACCCCACGCCAGGCGACGCTCACCCCCACCGAGGACCAGCCCGGTGTGCGTCTCGCGCTCCAGCTGGCCGGCCTCGGCTGGCATGTCTTCCCGCTCTCCCCCAGAAGCAGACGACCACTCGCAAACTGCCCCGCCTGCCGAACGACCACCCGCACGACGCCGCACCCAATCGAGCAATGCCCCTGCCTGCCCGCCGGCAAGTGGTGCCACGGCGTCCGCGCCGCCACCACCAACTCAGTCACCATCACCACCTGGTGGCGGACCAAGCCGAACGCCATCCCCGGTGTCGCCGCCGGACCGTCTGGCCTGGTCCTCATCGACATCGATAACCACCACGACCCCCTACCCGACGACCTCGCCACCGGACTGCTGCCCGGCATCAACCTGGTCGCCGAACCCATCCCCGAACACGAATGGAACGACGCCACCCGCTGCCGGGACGGCCGCGACACCCTCCGCCTACTCGCCCAGCTGCGCGGCGGCCCAAACCCCTGGCCGGGCGGGCCGCAACACCGGCCCGTCGCCGTCGACACCCCCTCTGGCGGACGACACCTCTGGTACCAGGCACCCGTACAAGGCCTCCACCAAGCACTCAGCGACCACGGACTCGCCTGGCAAATCGACATCAAAGCCGGCTGGTCCTACGGTGTCGCTCCCGGCGCCACCGCAACCGCCGGCCCGTACGAGGTTGTCGCCGGCGACATTGCCAGCCCCGGTCAGCTGCCCACCTGGCTTTCCCGCGAAATCATCCGCGTCACGTCACGGCATCCAACGCGGCCAGTCCCGCGCTCGCCCAGACCTCAACAGGGCCGTTCGGGACGAGGACCGGCCGCCTACGTGACCACCGTCATCAACCGCGGCGCCGAACGGCTCGCCACCATGCGCGACGGCCGC
This sequence comes from Actinopolymorpha sp. B11F2, assembly GCF_040195635.1. Taxonomy (NCBI): domain Bacteria; kingdom Bacillati; phylum Actinomycetota; class Actinomycetes; order Propionibacteriales; family Actinopolymorphaceae; genus Actinopolymorpha; species Actinopolymorpha sp. B11F2. Next base: position 25,209 of record NZ_JBEFTX010000014.1, read on the forward strand.
AAACGCGCCCTCGCCGCCCTCGCTTACCAGGTCGGTGGCCTACTCGACTGGTCCGGTCTCGACGAGTCGGACGTCGCCGAGCAGCTCGTCATCGCCGGCTCCAACAGCGGACTCTCAACCAGCCAAGCCCACCGCATCACCCACCGGTCATTGGTCCGCGGCATGGCCGCACCGCTGCCCAGGCCACGTCCTCGAGGCCTCGATCGCCTCACCGCCGGCTGACCAGGCTGCCGGCTCCACTCTGACCCGGCGGTCCGACCGAGGCATTGCACGCCCGATCCCGTCACGACGCGAAGTCGACCCAGCGTCGTACATCCTTCGCCTTGCAACCAAAGGAGTGCCAACCAGCATGGCTGAGCCCAACCCCAACCAGAAGCTCACCATCCCCGAAGTCTGCTCCGAGCTGCGCGTATCGCGGAGCACCTTCTACCACTGGCGCCAGATCGGAAAGGGGCCGCGCTGCATCAAGCTGCCCAACGGTGACGTGCGGGTGCGCCGGTCCGACCTCGACGCATGGATCGAGACCTACACGGAGGCCGCATGAAGACTTCTCGGCAGCGAGGTGCCGCCCACACGGGCGGCACCTCGCTCTCGCACAAGGTCCGGATCTGGGGTGTACGCAAGAACCTCAGCCGGAGCAAGCAGGAGAACGCGAAGCAGAAGAAGCCGACCTACACGGTTCGATGGAACGTAGACGGTGTTTCGCATCAGTCGACGTTCGCTACCCGCGCCCTGGCCGAAGCCGAGCGAAGCACGCTGCTGGCGTACGCCAACAAGGGTGTCGCCTTCGACAAGGTGACCGGCCTGCCGGAGCCTCTGCTGCGCGAACGGCAGGCACGGTCCTGGTACGAGCACGTGTGCGCCTACGTCGACATGAAGTGGTCCACTGCGGCCGGCAACTCACGGCGGAGCATCGCAGAGACAGTGGCAACTGTGACGCCAGCGTTGATCGTGAAGCGACGCGGTATGCCAGACCGGGCCCAGATTCGCCGAGCCATGTACGAGTGGGTGTGCGTGAAGACCGAGCGCGACTCCAACGTCCCACCCGCCGACCTGGCACGTGTCATCGCTTGGTTGCAGCAGAACACCGTCTCCCTCGCGGACCTGCAAGACGATATGACTGGGCCCGATCTGGTCCGCTCCGCGCTGGACGCGCTGTCGCTGAAGCTCGATGGCACCCGTGCCGCGAGGAACACCATCACGCGAAAGCGAGCGGTTCTCTACAACATGCTGGCCTACGCGGTGGAACTGCGGCAGCTCCGGCAGAATCCGATCGACCAGATCAGCTGGAAGCTGCCCAAGGCCGTCGAAAGCGTCGACGCCAGGGTCGTGGTCAACCGCCAGCAGGCTGGCCGTCTCCTGGACGCCGTAGCCGGACAGGGCGAGAGAGGCGCCCGGATGAAGGCATTCTTCGGCTGCATGTACTACGCCGGCCTCCGCCCATCTGAGGCCGTCGACCTCCGCAGGGAGAACCTGGTCTGCCTGCCCGAGTCGGGTTGGGGTGACCTTCTGCTCACCGCCTCGAACCCTCGTGCTGGCAGCGCCTGGACGGACTCGGGCACATCGCGGGAGCGTCGGACGCTGAAGCACCGGGACCGCCAGGAAACGCGGTCCGTGCCGATCCATCCGAACCTTGCCGAGCTGCTACGAGCACACCTGGAGCAGTTCGGTGTGCACCGTGACGGGCGGATCTTCGTCGGCAAGTACGGCGGCACGTTCCAGGAGACCACCTACCACGCCGTCTGGAGCAAAGCCCGCGAGAAGGCCTTTTCTGCCGCCGAATACGACTCCCCGCTAGCCGCCCGGCCCTACGACCTGCGGCATGCCTGTGCCTCCACCTGGCTCAACGCTGGCGTGGCACCGACGCGGGTCGCACAATGGCTCGGCCACAGCGTGGAGGTGCTCCTACGGGTCTACGCCAAGTGCATCGACGGCCACGAGGACGCAGATCGTCAGCGAATCGAGAGGTTCATGAGCCCCGACATCGAGCCCTGACCACGCGAGTCCGCTCACCGACACAACGATGGGCGCGAGGCCGGCGGCACGGACACGCGCCTATCGTCGATCATGCGTTCGTGTCGACACGCCTGACCGATCCGGCCCCAATTATCCGCGCAAACCGGCATCCTTTTGTCATGCCTTCCACCCAGCTGATCGAGATGGACGTGGTTGCCGCTCTGCGCGAAGGCGAGCTAGCGCCCCTTCGCCTGCAAGCCGGCAACGCACTGCACGCCAGTGCGCTCAAGAGCCTGTATGAGCGCGGCGCCGGCCAGGAGCTTGTGCGGCAGCAGTACACGGGTCGCTATCCATTCGAACTGCTCCAGAACGCCAACGACGCGGCCGGCGACGCCGGAACCCGCGGTCGAGCCTACTTCCACCTCACCGAGTCTGCGCTCATCGTCGCGGACGACGGCGCGGGGTTCGGTGATGTTCAAGTCAACGCCATCTGCTCTCTGGGACGATCCTCGAAGGGGCCTGGCGAAGCAGTCGGGCACAAGGGACTGGGATTCAAGTCGGTCGGCGAGATCACCGATCGCCCTCAGATCACGTCGGCGCTCACATCGTTCCAGTTCAATGACAGCTGGGCCCGGGACCAAGTGTCCGAGATCCTGGGCCCACTTCCACCTGGACAGAAGCTACCCGTCTACGCGATTCCGTTCCCCGTTGAGCCCTCAGACTTCGGTCCGGATGAGGCTGTTGTCGAAGCGCTGCGCGTCGACGGATTCGCCACCGTGATCCGCTTACCGTTTCGTGACGGGGTTGATTGCGGCACCGTCGAAGAACACCTCCTTCTCAACCTGCAGCCGCGGCTGCTGCTGTTCCTGCCTCACGTCGACCACTTAGAGGTGCGGGGCACCAGTCGCGACTTCTCGTCCAGGGTCTTCCGGAGCCAACAAGGTGGCGCCGAACATGTCCAACTCGACACCGATGGTCGAAGCGAAGAGTGGTTCATCTACCGAGGGACAACTACACCCGATCCGACTGTGCTCGAGCCACTGGGCGCGGCGTGGAAGAGGCTCGAGCAGGTCAGGTTCGCCGTTGCAGTTCCTGTCGATGGCAAGGGCCAGCCTTCCCCCAAAGAGACATTCCCGCTCCACGTCTACTTCCCAACCGACGAACGGCCCGGCCTGCACGTGGCTGTTCACGCCGAGTGGGCACTCACCATGGATCGCCGTCAAGTCGCCACAACACCTGAGGCTCTGCCGTTCAATCACATGTTGACAATGGCGGTGGCGGAGTTCCTGTCATCGACAGTCGCCCAAGACCTGGTGAACCGTACGGGTGCAAGCGCAGCCGCGATCCAAACGCTCGTGCCCGCAGCATGCGGACCAGTGGGAGAGGGGGGAACAGCGCTTCGCATGCGATGGACGGATGCGCTGATGAGCGCCGCCTTCCTCCCGAGTGCAGACGGGCAATTGCGACTACCAGCACAGATCCGTTCGCTCCCAAGGAGTCTGCCCGATCTGACCACCGCACATTCGCTTGCGGCGTTGGACCTCGCTCACACGCTGCGCCCGGAGATCGAGCGTCTCTCAACCGTGAGAAGCTTCCTGGCCGACGTCCCGGAGATCGACGAGATGGGCGTGTCCGAGTTTCTTTCTGTGCTGAAGCCGCCAACGCAGGACACAGCGGCGGCCTACTACTCGTTCTTGGTCTCATGGCGTGATGCTGTCGGGTACGCCCTCCTGGGCGACCTGAAGAAGTTCCCGATCGTGCTCAGCCTCAACGGCCAACTGCTGGCACCGGGCGAGGAGACCATCTTTTTTCCGAGGGAGCGCGGCGAGGTCGCACTCCCGGACGATCTCCCAGTGCCCATCGCCTACGTGCCCCAAGTCGGCGGCACGCAGACGTTGCTCCGAGAACTCGGAGTCAAGCCATTCGAATGGCGCGAACTCATTCGGGACTTCCTCATCAAGATCCTGAGTGACCCCGAAGCAAACGATGACGCCAGGGCAAGGGCCTTTGCAGGCCTGCGTGCCTATCATGAGGTACGTCTGTCGGGAAACGAGGATCTTGAGCCGGTGCTCGGCCGGGTGCTCCTGCCTGCCCGAACTGCCGATGGATCCGTCCGCGCGTTCCGCGCGGCGGCAGAGGTCTACTTCGGTGCTTCCTGGACCGGCTCAGATGACCTCGAGGTCATCTACGGGCCGTTCGGCCAAGCCGAGTTCCTAGATGTCGACGTGCCGGACGACACAGACCAGCGTCAGAACGACCTAGACTTCTACCGGATGCTCGGGGTCGAAGCGCACCCGCGTCTCGACGAAGCCAAGCCGACCGAGACGTCTGGGTACATGGTCTTCGGAGGCCGTCACCCCCATCGCGGCCCGCTCTTCCAGGAGTGGATGGCGCTGCCTGCGGTCGTCGAGGCGGCGCGCTGCCCACAAGGTCACCCGCAGTCACAGCAGCTCAAGCGGTCCTTCCGCCTCGACCGGCACGCTGAACTCATCGACTCCCAGGACCCAACCAGGCTCATGGCCCTATGGGACCAACTAGCGCGGCGCTGGGGCTCAGTCTACGAGAACGGTATACACGCCCTGTTCTACTGCGTGCACGGCAGCCACGCCGGCGAGCGCGGACGCACGGCGCCATCACTCTTTTCACACTCTCTGCACTCGCGAAAGTGGGTGCCCGTGGACCACGGCAACACTGCTGCGCTCGTACGACCCGCGGAGGCATGGATCGAGGCCGCACAGATACCACGACGAATCCAGGAACGGATCCCGCGGATCAGTGAGGCGATGTACCAGACCCATGGCGGGGCCGGCCTAGCGGCGGCTCTTCATCTGACCGACGCTGGTCGCCCTCGTGTCGCAGATCTGCTCGCGCTGCTCAACAGCATCGCCGACGAGGCGGAGGCCGCCGGGAGCACGAATCGGGAGATAGACCAAGCAGCGCGCTGGGTGCAGCGCACGCTGCACGACGTGCTTCGGGACGAACAGGAACCCCATCCAGAACCGCAGACTGTGCGGCTTCTGGCCAGCCAAGACGGCAATACGCACTTCGTGGCTCAGCCACCCTACGCCGACGATCCACTCCTGCGAGACACGTTCGAGAGACGCCGCCCATTGCTGTCTGCGGAGGCAGGGCTCAACAAACTGACTCGATACCTGTCACTGATCAAGCTCGACGAGGCCGTGAAGACCTCTGCCCTACCGCTCGGCGAGCACCACGATTCGACCTACGATGCCGTCCGGAAGCGCATCAACGCGATCAAGCCGTACCTCCTCGCCCTAGTGCGAGCCGAGAACTCCAGTGCCGAGAACCGCGTCCGTCCCGCTCTACGGAATCTGGAGCTGGTCGTCTGCGACCAGCTCATGCTCAGCTATGAATACGAAGGCACGCAGGTGGCTCGCTCGGACGCGGTCTGCTACATCGCAAGTCGTCAAGAGAGGCGGCGTGGGCACATCGTCAATCTGGGGACTGCGTTCCTCGAACTCGACCCGTCGACTAACGAACCGCACTGGTTCCCACTTGGGCGCCAACTCGCACAGCATCTGAACGTGCCGACCCTTGCAGATGCCTTCACCATGCTGCTGACGGCCTCACTGGACGACCGCAAGCGCATGATGGCAGCCCGGCAGATCCAGGCTCATGACATCACTGAGGCCAGGCACATCCTGCAGATCGCTCCTGAGGACGATGAGGAACTGACCAACATCCTTGACTCGCTCGTGCCTGAGCCGACTGACGATGACCAGAGCGAGCCAAGTGAAGTCGCGGCGCTCAACCAGGCCGCCGCGGCGACGGTCACCGCACTGATCCCCGAACCAGGCGATGAGCCCACGGCTGACGATACTGAACCGCCGACGGCACCGGACTCGAGGAAGCAGGCGCCGAAAGGTCCCCCGCCCGTAGATTACTCATCACTTCACATCGTCGATGCCGTGCCGGGAGCAGCTAGCCAGTCGGCGCCCAATGAGCGATCTGTGCGCCACAGCGGTGGTGGGGGCGTCAGCTACGCACCCGGAATCCAGACCGAGGAGGAGAACCGTCGGGTTGGCAAGAGAGGGGAGGACGTAGCCTTCCACGCCGAACGGCGGCGGCTGAGCGAACTCGGTAAAAACCCCGATTCTGTCCACTGGGTCTCGACGAGCAACGAGCTGTCGCCCTACGACATAACAAGTGTGGACGAAGACGACCAACGCATCTACATAGAGGTGAAGTCGACCAAGGGGGCCGACCCAAGGGAGCCCTTCTACATCTCCCATGGCGAGCTGATCGAGGCGACATACCGGCGGAGCCGGTACTACATCTACCGCGTCACCGACGTCGACGCCGAGGTGCCAGTGGTAACTAGGTGGAAGGATCCGCTGACGCTCATCAGGGAGGGCAATGGCCGCCTACTGCTTGCCAAAGCGCAAATGGCGCTGGCGCTCGAGAACGAGGCCGACGGCTCAGGCACGTCACGCGGCCCCGACTACAGAGCTGACGGTCCCGATTAGCTCGGAGTCCCCTGGTGCGCGTGACAGGGGTGTGCCGTGGGATGCAGGTGGACCTTCGGATGTCAGGGACTGTCGACGCACCGGTTGGGCCGAGGCACATGTGCGCACGTGGCCCCTAACCGACAGTTTGGTCCGACACTTCGACGCCGCCAGATGTTGCCCAATCCCGCACCTGCTGCGCGTCATTGTGACTCCAGTACCGGATGCGGAATGAGCCGTCGCGCGTCACTTGGAGTGCCTCTGGGTATCCGAAGTGTTGAACCAGGCCGGTAGTGATGGCGTAGGTTGCGGAAACGAGCGGTGGACCGTTCTCGGCGAGGTCGTCGATATCGAACACGCCCGTTGCCACAGGCTGACTTGCAATCGCCTCGCGGCCGAGTTGATCCGTCATTCCGTAGAACCGACGGTGGACTAGCTCTGCGGGCAGCTGTGCGGAGACGGGCCAAACGGTCGCCCTGGCTGTGGCGTTCCCGCCGGCTGCGGCCCGATCTCGAGCATGCCGAGCAAGGAACCGCAAGCCCGACCACACTGCGTTGACCATATGTTCATCGTCGACCTGGCTTGACGTGGCGTCGCTACCACGCAATGCCACGGCGGCGGCGAAGGACCCGGCGCCGCTCTCGCGGAGCTCGCAGGCCAGCCACCTTGCAGCACCCGTGTCATGCGTGCCGTCGGCGACCAGACGGCGGTTGCCAACTCGGACTCGGTACCAGTGGAAGCCCCGGCGGAGTATCAGTGGCTCCTTCTGCTTTATCTCGGCCTCGAAGTCACGCATGGCTTTCGTGTCGATGGTGAAGCCGCCGGCGAGATCGGGGATCAGGGTAACCACGACATAGGCGTGCTCGGAGGTGTCGAGCCGGTCGAGGAGATCTCGCTCGTCGCTGGCGAGTTCGTCGAACCTGCTCTGAAGCCCGGCGAAACGATTTCGGTAGGCGGCGGCGACCTCGGGTTCGGAGAGGTAGGTTGTGGTCGTCCCATTGCGGCGTGGGAAGCGCAGACCTTCGTTGACCAGCACGGCGTGTGGCGCGGACGGGCTTCGTGGAACTGCGATGAGGAGAAAGCCTCGCCCAGCTCGTTCTGGATCTTCGACCGGCTCTATGTCGAATATTGGCACCGGGGCGACCAGCGAGGCAACGATCTGACGTATCCGCCGGGTCTCGCCGTCGCTAAGCGCAACCCCCGGAGCGGCTGCCGCCTTCGCCTGGTCGTCCTCGGCGACTCCTAGCACGATGACGCCACCGGCAGTGTTCGCCAGCGCAGCGACGTCACCTGCACATGCTCGTTTGTCTTTGTCGGCATTGCCGTACAACTCCGCCTTGAAGTCGAGGTCGTACGCCTCTGTCACCGCGTTCGTGACCAAATCGGCAATCTGAGCATGCGAGACGGCATCAATCCGAGCGCCGAGGAGCCGCTCCAGGCGGCGTGAGCGAAGAGCGACCATAGTTGGATCTTGGACTACGGAAGGGCTGATGTCACGGCGCAGGAGTCTCTGCTCGGGCAGCTACCGCGGCAACCCGCGACTGCGGGACCAATGTGGCGTGGGTCGCGACTCGGCACCTCCCGAGCCGGCCCCGCGTATTCCCCGCAGCTACTCGTTTCCAGCCGCAAATCACTGCACAGCACTGGACGGTGGGGCGGTCAGAGCAGGCGCAGGGCAGGCCCTCGAAACAGGCTCTGACCTGCGGGAACGCTGGTGAGCGGAGGGCGTGGGATTCGAACCCACGTGGCGAGGGGTTACCTCACCTAGCGGTTTTCAAGACCGCCGCACTAGGCCACTATGCGAGCCCTCCTGACCTGCGGATTTATCCCGAGAGCCTGGCTCCTCCCCGCCCTCTGCCCGTGATCTGCCCGCAGTTGCGCCTCCACCCCAGGGCAGAGGCTCCGCTCGTCATTCTCCCATCTGACGGGTGCGGCTCCGGTACGTGGTCGATGGTCAAGGTGAGGTGATCCGGCGGCCGCTCCATTAGCGCGTTCTTGGTCACCTCCAAACTGTCGATGCAGTTGGCGTACACGGACCACATGACTCCGCGCCTATGGCCCGCTCGCCTGGCGACGTCCGCCGTCGGGACCCCAGCCATAGGGAGATGCCCGCATGCCGCGAGACGTTCGCTCTGCGCCAAAGGGGAGGCGCCAGGTCCTCACCCAGCGCAGCGACTCGTGTCCGCCGCCGGATCTGGCCTGCATGGACTCCACCGTTCCCGCTCGGCGGCGGGTCCCCATCAGCCTCACCCGTCCGCGGCAACGTTGGGTCCTCATGAAGAGCCACGCTGGCGATAGATCCCCTGATCCAGGAAACCTTCGCAGGTGGGCACCACCGAGCTGATCATCCAGGCGACAATCGCCGTACTCGCTCTTGTCGACCGTTCACCCGAGCAGTGTTCTTCCGGATCCTGACCGAGCACGAGCCAGAGCGACGCCGTGAGTGCGTCATCAAGATCATCGGTCCAGTGGGCAATCGTTCTTGGCTGATCGGCTCTGATCGGTTGTGTGGTCCTGGACCTGTTGGGCATCAGCTTGGCTGCGTTCGGCGTCGCGGGAGGCATCGTGCTCGATCCGCAGCCGTTGAGTCCCAAAAGACTCCACTCTGGTGCCCTAGGCCATCCCGTTCATGGCGGCCCTACGTCTGCCACGGGGGCGTCTCATTTCCAGACCGCCGGACGCGGACCCCGCGCCCCATCTGACACGGCTGTTAGCCTCCGCAGCCGAGGGCGATGAAACCTTCGTCCGTACGTACGAAGGAGGACGATGACGAACCCGGCCCCAGCTACGGCACCAGGCACGTCCGCCCCCGCCACGAAACCTGCGAGCCTTGACGCCCTTCGCCGGCCGTCCGGAGGTTTCGCCATGGTGGCGCTCGACCAGCGCGAGTCGATGCGGGCGATGTTCGCCGAGCATCAGGACGGCAAGGTCAGCGACGCGCAGGTGACCGAGTTCAAGCTGACCGCCGGTCGCATCCTCGGGCCGCACGCCTCTGCGGTTCTGGTCGACCGGCAGTTCGCCCTCGACCGCTACCTCGACGACGGCATCCTCGGCCCGGACACCGCCCTCATTGCCGCCGGCGACAAACTGACCGCCCGCGGGGACGAGATTGTCGGCGAAGCCGCGATCGACGAGGACATCGACCTACCCGACTACCGCGCCAGGGGGGTCACCGCGATGAAGCTGCTGGTGCTCTACCGCCCCGACGACGAGCCCGCGGCCCGCCTCGCGATGGTCGACCGGTTCGTCGAGCGCTGCCGGAGCGCCGGACTGCTGAGCATCATCGAACCGGTCTCCCGCCCGGCCCGAAGTCGCACGAACCCCTCGCGCATACACGACGGCATCCTCGCGGCGGCAGCGGAGCTCGGTGCCCGCGGCGCGGACCTGTACAAGGCCGAGGTACCGCTGCATGGTGAGGGCGCCGATGATGACATCCGCCGCATGTGCGGCGCGCTGACGAGCCTGATCGCCTCGCCATGGGTGGTCCTGTCCTCGGGCGTACGCCAGGACCGTTTCCCGCGCGCCGTCGAGCTCGCGTGCAGCGAGGGCGCGTCGGGGTTCCTCGCTGGCCGGGCAGTCTGGCGGTCGTGCATCGGCCAACCGGACGTGGAGGCCGCCCTGCGAAACGACGCGGCCCGACGGCTCCAGCACCTCGCCGAGGTCGTCGACGCGGCCGTCACGAAGGGGTGACAGCCGGGCACGCGGGCGAGCGCCGGGGCGCTCTCAGACGTCGAGCGCGATCCGGAGCATGGAGCCGATGCGTTCCATGACGTCATCCTCGACGACGTCGACCTGCTCGAGGCACGAACGCCGATACAACGCGTCGAGGTGCTGCGGCGCCACCCATCCGTGCCGCGGCAGCTCCACGGCCAGCAGATGGCCGGGGTCGTCCGGGCTGACCTCCACGGCGAGGAACCAGCCCTGGTCAGGGGCGGCGTTGACGGCATCGGTGCTGACGACGACGATCAGCCGTTCGCGGTTCAGGCCCTTGGAGACGTACCGCCAGACCTCACCCCGCCGCACGGTAGGCGGCTTCCTCCGCCGAACGGTCCTCTTCGTCGCGCAGCTGCCGGTCGTCGCTGACCGGGCTCGGCGACTGCCACAGGGCGTAGTGGCAGGCCGCCCGGGACAGCCAGGCGGACAACGACATGTCGGCCTGGACCGCGGCCTTCTCCGCGAGCCACAGAGCGTCACCCGACATGCTCACGGTGATCTTCTTCGTCGTTGCCATATCCGGGACCATACCGATCGCCTTACCCGACCGCCATCCCCGACATACGTCCGTACGCCTGAAAAGCGCAGAACCCTACTGCTTCGGCGTACTGCAGTCCGCCCTCGCCGCGCGGAAGGCTGCCTCGGCGTCGTGGAACGCATCGATGTTGACCGGGGCCTTCTCGTACGCCGCCAGCCACATCGTCGTCGCGACGCCCGGGTCGAGATGACCGGAGCGCCGGTGCGCCATCGCGGCGAGGTGCGCCTTCCACTCTGCGACCGCGTTCCGTGCGGCCGAGAGCGCCTTGTCCGTCTCCTCGCCGAGCACCCGGCACCCGTCGATGGCGCCCTGCTGTTCGGCGGTCATGTCGGCCGCGTCGACGTCGGCGCACACCGCACGGACGTCCTGGTAGTCGGCAGCCGCCTGCTCGAAGAGCGTGACCCGGCCCGGCCCCGCGGTCCGCGTCTCGGTCCAGATCGCCTTGGTCTCGGTCTCGGTGTTCCTGCCGGCCTCGAGGTCGGCCATCGCCTGGATGTGCGCCGCCCAGTCGTCGACGGAGTCATCGGCCGCCTCGACCGCATCGACACCCACCCGGGCGGCCGATCGACACTTCTCGACCGCTTTGGCCGACTGACTCTCGACACTCGTCGCGTCCACGTCGCCACGAGACGTTTCGCGTGGTGCGGATCTGGTTGCCGTCGGACTCACCGTCGCTCCGGCATTTTCGGCCGCCCACATGCCGATGCCGATTCGAGGCGCCAGGAGAAGCCAGCCCAATCCAGTCGCACCTGCCACAATCAGGACGCTGATCCCAATTGCCAGCCCTCTGCCCCGTTTGCGATGAATCGCTTTCCTACGCCCGCCTGCCACCAGATTTCCCTTTGCCCTGAAGCCGCTCCCGTGCTTGGGCAGATTAGAGGCTCATTAGGCCGGACAGAAGCCTGTAGGTCACGATAATGAGACGACCAAGCTTCGAATTCGTACCAAACCTGATCGTTATGGAATGCGTTTTTGCCAATAGCCCGGCGAGTCAAAAGGCGATCAGCCCGGTTAAGGAAATTCCGAGGCAAATGACCGGAATCTCCTTAACCGCACGGAAACACGCAGGATCAGCGGCGGACGAGAAGATCCACGAACAACGGCAGGTGGTCCGACGCGTCGGTGGGCACGACCTCGGCGTGGCGGAAGACCAGGTCGCGGGAACCGAGTACGTAGTCGATCCGGCTCACCGGGTTCTCCACCGGGTACGTCGGGCCGGCACCTTCGCCGACCTCCGCCCACGCGTCGGCGAACACGTTCGTCAACGTCGCGATCTCCGGTGTGCCCGGAAGGGCGTTGAGGTCACCGGTGAGGAGGGTCCGCCGCGGGTCACTGCCGAGCAGTTCGACGATCGCGGCCGCCTGCGCCTCCCGTTCGAGGTTGTCGTTGTGCTGCAGGTGGGTGTTGGCGACCCGCATCGCAACGCCACGGACCTTGAGGTTCGCGACGAGCAGACCGCGCTGCTCGTGGTTACCGAACTTCGGAAGGTACGTGTTGCTCCACGAGGTGATCGGGGAGCGGGACAGGATCGCGGTGCCGTACTGACGGCGCTCCTGACCGGGCTCTGCCGGGTCGAGGTCGAGGTTGGCGCCGTAGACGGCGTACATGTCCAGTCGCTCGGCGAGTTCTCGCGCCTGGTCGGCGAAGTCGCTCCGCTCGCCCCAGTGCCGGTCGACCTCCTGCAGACCGATCACGTCGGCGTGCATCGAGGAGAGGACCTTCGCCGTGTGCGCGACGTCGAGCACGTCGTCAGGCCCGGCGGCGTGGTGGATGTTGTAGGTGGCGACGCGGATCTTCACCAGGTCGGAGTCCGTGTCTTGCGCGGCCGCCGATCCGGCGACAGGACCGAGCGCGCCGGCGGCACCCGCGGCCATCACACCCACCATGGCGAGAACGCGCCTCCGGCGCAGCGTACGTCGTAGCACGAACGGCTCCCTTCACGAGCACGAGATGCGAGCGCCATCTCACCGCCCCCGCGAACACACGACCTGAACGAACAAGTAACACTTCCTGACGAACAGCGCTCGGATTCCGGCACAAACTAACGACACCACGCAGGCGGCGCGCGACACCTCGCAGACCAGGCCGGAGTTGGTCATCCTCGCCGCACCCGCAGCAACCATGCCCGCCCCCGGGAATGATCACGCATGCGTGATCATTCCCCACGCAACCCGGCGAATGTGGCGTGCATCGTAGGGGAATTGCCGAGCATGCGTGATCATTCCCCACGCAACCCGGCGAATGTGGCGTGCATCGTAGGGGAATTGCCGAGCATGCGTGATCATTCCGCGGCGGGTCCCAGCCCCCTGGGCACGGCGGCGCTACGACACGGCACTGGTCCGCCCATGGGTGGTCACGGCGACAACGGTGTAGCTGTACGACGCGTGCGGCAACGCGGTGGCGTCCCGGAAGACCTGACAGTCGGCGGTTACGTAGGTGAGGTAGGTGTCCGGGCCTGGCGGAAGGCCCTGCGTGGCCCCGCGGTAGATCCGGTACGCCGCGACCGGGCCGCTCGCCGGCTCCCAGGTGACGACCCGCGCGCGGGTGTCGTCGACGGTGACGGTGACGTTCTGCGGCACGCCCACCGGCGGGTCCGGCTGCGGCAGGACCGTCACCGACCGCGGCACACCCGAAGGCGCCACCGTCTCGTGACGACCGTCGCTCGCGACCACGACGTACTCCACACCGCGCTCGGTCAGCGCCCACGCCGGCATCGCCGCGACGAAGGTCCGCGCCCGGCCGCGGACGTTGGGACACATCGCGACCTTGTGCCAGTCACGTTCGCCGATGATGCGGTAGCGCAGGTGTGCGCTGAGCTCACTCGCCACCCGACTGCCGAGCACTGTCGCCGACACGGGGAAGGCCGCGCCGGCGTAGGCCTGGTCGCGCGCCGGCAGCAGGAGCACGCGTGGCGGTGGTGTGTCGTCGGCGTCACCGGCCTGGACCGATTCGACGCAGGAGGGTGGACTCTCCGAGCCGGCCGTACCCACGGCGGTGACGCGGTAGCGGTAGTGGCCCGACACCTCGTCGTCGTAGGCCTGGTCCTTCACCGGCTCCCCGGTCAGGCGTACGAACTGCTCCGATCCGTCCTCTGGCGCGCGGTCGACGTGGAACCCGACCACCTCGTCCTCGCGGCCGGGGTAGGCCTTCCACGTGAGCGCCGCGCCGTCGGGTGTGCTGCGAACGACGACATCGATCGGCGGAGCCACCGGGAGGCCCGCCACGAACGTGTCCTGGTAGGACCGCAACGGGTCCTTGACACACCGCGGCCACGCCGGGTCGCCGAAGTACCACCGACCGCCCGCCGCCGACACCAACCCACCCAGCCCGGGCAGGTCGCGCACCATGTCCTGGTAGGCGACGATCGCCTCCCGGAACCCGCTCCCGTGCAGGTCCGCCCACGTCGTCGCGCCCGGAACGATCGCCCGCGCGGTCCAGTACGACTCCAGCCACCGCAGGAACGCCAACCAGTACGCCAGCTCGTCGTTGCCTTCCGCGCCGCCCGGCACGAGCGCGGCCAGGTGTTCGAACTCCGTGCGTACACGGGCGTAGCGTTCGGCGTACTCGCTCGCCCCCGGTTCACCGGCGAAGCCCCAGCCGTGGAACTCCGAGGTCTTCATGCCACCGCCCGCGAACCCGTAGACACCCGCGGCCTCCAGTGCCGACAGCGCAGCCGCGCCGGCATCCGCCACGTCGGCGGAGGCCGCCTCGGTCCCGGCCAGCGTCGCCGCCGCGAAGTCGCGGTAGAACCCCTCCGCCGGAACCACTGTGCCGGGTGCCTGCCACAGATCCCTTGCCAGGTAGGCGACATTGGCATCGGCCGCGCGTTCGCGCCACAGGATCCCGATCACGCCGTGCACGCCAGTCGCCCGCAGCTCCGGCAGCCGGCGCTCCATCAACTCGACCGCCAACTGGGGCTCGGACAGTCCGCCGCCGAACTCCAGCCACGGCACCGCCCACGCCTCCCGGTCGGCGGCGACCTGTGCCCACTCCGGTCGTACGGTCATGTCGTGCGGCATCAGCGTGGAGAACACCACGTCGCCCGGCACCGCCGCCGCCAGCTCCGGGAAGCGTTCCTCCTGGAACCACGACCCGGTGACCAGCCGCACCTGCGGTGCGCGCTTCGCCAGATGATCGCGGACGATCGTGTACGCCTTGGCGCCGTCGGCGGTCGAGACCTCGTTGACCTCGCTGAAGTAGAGCTGGACATGGCTCAGGTCGGGATAGGTGTCGAGGATGTCGTCCACCCGTCCGGTCAGCACGGCCGGATCCAGCGGGTCCAGCTCGTCGCGCAACGCCTCCGGCACGATGTCGAAGTCTGTGCCGAGCACGACCTCGACCCCGCGTTCGCGGGCGTACGCGATCACCTGCCGCAGCATCGTCGCCGCCTTGGCGTAGGCATGGTCGCGCGCGTCCGGCTGGCTCGCCACGTCGCGCGCGGCGTCTGAACCGAGGACGTCGAAGGGCAGCAGGTCCCCCGCCCCGAACGCCAGGTCGTCGGCCCGGCTCGCCGCGAGTCCCCACCGCTGGTGGTCGACCGAGGTGTCCAGCCATGCGTCGTAGCGGGCGTGGCCGTCCTCGTCGCGCGCCACGCAGGCGAACGGCTCGTTGATGTCCTCGCCGGGGTAGCCACCCTGGTAGCAGTGCAGGACCAGGGTGTTCATCCGGAGCTTCACCAGCTGGTTGACGTACCGCTGGAAATCCTCGAGGGAGTACGCCGACGGGCCGCCCCGGAAGTCGTGCCAGGGCAGCAGGCCACGCCGCGCCACCGCCGGCTGCTCGGTGAGGTCGAGGTCGCGCACGACGAACGCCGCCGGACGCACCGCCTCCGCCCCGGGCTGGCCAGCGCTGTCAGAGCGGTTCGGGCGGTCTGCGGCGACGTCCGGGTCGTCTGCGGCGACGTCCGGGTCGTCTGCGGCGAGGTCCGGGTAGTCTGCGGCGAGGTCCGGGTCGGCCGGCACCCGCGGCGGCAGGACGTCGCGGCTCAGCAGGAAGCGGACGCCGTACTCCTCCAGCAGCCGGTACGCACCATAGAGCGTGCCCAGCGAGCTCCCGCCCATCACGGCGATCACCGGGCGCGGGCCCGCCAGCGTGGCGGTCCGGATGACGTAGCCCTCCGGCGCGGGTGCCTCCGGTGGCAGCGCACCCGCCTCGACGAGAGCCGCGATCACGGCGTTGGAGTTCCGGTCGCCGACCGCGAGCACGGGATCGGTTCCGTCGTCCGGATAGGGCCCGATCTCCATCGCCTGGCCGGTCAGGTGGTACAGGTAGCGCCGCAGCTCCGCCGCCGCCAAGCGCTCGCGCTCATGAGCGTGTTCGCCGACCACGATCACCGCTTCGGTCCCCTCCCTGGTGACGTACATGGGACAGACAGTGCTGTGCCTTGGGCAGTGCCGTGCCTCGGAGCCCCTCCCGGGTTCAGCGCAACGACGCCGGATCCACCGGTGTACCGAGGCGGGCCGACTCCCCGCCGGCCAGGGCGAGCGTCAGCGCCACCAACCCGTCCTCGGCGGTGACCCGTGACTCGGCGCGCCCCTCGAAGGCGGCGACGAACTCCGCCAGCTGCTCGGCGTACGGATCGACCGCACCGTCGTCGGCGTAGACCACCTCACCCGCGCCGTCGGTCACCACCGCCGACGGCTTCGAGTCGAACCGCAGCACGCCTTCGTCGCCCACGATCTCGAACGTCGACCGCAGCTCGGTGCCGGGTACGTCCCAGATCCCCGTCACCTCCGACTCCACCCCGCTCGCGTGGGTGAGCGTGGCCGACGCGTGGACGTACTCGTCGGGGCCTGCGCCTGGCTCCGACGTCGTGAGGGGCTCGGACCGGCCGACCACGTGGGTCACCTCGCCCGCCACCCAGCGGGCGAAGTCGAGGTCATGGATGGCGAGGTCGACCAGCACGCCGCCGGACCGTGCGACGTCGACGAACCAGGTCCCGCGACCCGGGCTCGCGTTGATCCGGAAGAACCGCAGCTTGCGGAGCGCGCCGATCCGGCCGGAGAGTACCGCCTCGCGGGTGCGTACGTACGCCGGGAAGAAGCGCAGCACCTGCGCGGGAAACAG
Source organism: Actinopolymorpha sp. B11F2 (assembly GCF_040195635.1). Classification (NCBI taxonomy): domain Bacteria; kingdom Bacillati; phylum Actinomycetota; class Actinomycetes; order Propionibacteriales; family Actinopolymorphaceae; genus Actinopolymorpha; species Actinopolymorpha sp. B11F2. The sequence goes on from NZ_JBEFTX010000014.1 coordinate 41,949, forward strand.
TCCCACTCCCGCCGACCGGCAGGTCTCGATCATCGCCCGCCCTTCGGCCGGCGTCCGCGCGAGTGGCTTCTCGCAGATCACGTGCCGGCCCCTGGCGGCCGCCTCGAATGCCCACTCGGCATGGGTGTCGGTCGGCGTGCAGATGTCGACGATGCTCACCCGGCCCAGCAACTCCGCCTGATCGGCGACCGCGGTGATCCCGTGCTCGGTCGCGAACGCCTCCCCGCGGCCCCTGTCGCGGGAATGCACGACGACCGGGATGCCGAGTCGCTGCCACGCGACCGTGTGCTGGTTGCCCATCAGGCCGGTACCGACCAGCCCGACGCACGGCGTGGTTTCCGTCATGCGGCCTCAGCTTAGATCAGTGATTCCGCTCCGAATCAGTCCTCCGGAGTGCCGGTCAGCGGTCATCGGCCAGCACCGGCGGCGCCGGCGTGCGCTGGACCCGGGCCGTGAGGCAGTTCGTCGTCGACGAACCTCGGCCGCGCGGCCAGCAGCCCCGCGGCCATCTGCGGAAGGACCAGCACCAGGAGGAACCCGATCGGGATCGTCCACCCGCCGGTCACCTCGAACAGTGCCCCGAGGGCGAGCGGACCGATGGCGGCGATGAGGTACCCGATGCTCTGTGTGAACGCCGACAGCGGGCCTGTCACGTCGTACGACCGCGACCGCAGCCCGATCATCGTGAGCGTCAGCGGAAACGCGCCGCCGCCCAGCCCGAGCAGCACCACCCACGCCACCGCACCGGCCCGGGGGGCGAGCAGGAGTCCGGCGTACCCCACGAGGAACGCCACCCCGCACGCCCACACGAGAATGCGCTGGTCAGGGAGCCGGGCCGCGATCGTCGGGAACGCCAGCGAGAGCGGGATCCCCATCAGCGGCAGGACCGCCAGCAGCAGGCCCGCCGACGCCGCCGAGACACCGGAGTCGCGGAAGATCTGCGCCAACCAACCGAACGCGGCGTACGCCTGAAGGGACTGCAGGCCGAAGTAGAGCGCCAGCGACCACGCCAGCGGCGAGTGCCGGAGGTCGGCGAAGCCGCGCTTCCTTCCGTTCCTACGACGGGAGTCGCGGTGGCCACGCGCTCCACCGAACACCAGCAGCCAGCCGACCAGCGCGACACCGGCGATGACCGCCCAGACGCCGAGACCGGACCGCCAGCCACCGAGCGTGGCGGCGAGCGGCACCGTCAGCGCCGCCGCGATCGCCGCCCCCGCCGCCATCGACGTCGTGTAGGCGGCCGTGGCGAGGCCGACCCGCCGCGGGAAGTACTCCTTGACGAACGCCGGCAGCACGACGTTGCCGACCGCCATGCCTGCCAGGGCGAGCGTCGTGGCCAGCAGGAACACAGTGCTCCACGGCACCACGGCCCGGACCGCCTGGCCCACCACCACGACCGTCAGCGCGACCGTGAGGACGTTGCGGGCACCGAACCGGCGCGCCCACCCGGCCGCCACCGCACCGAACGCCGCGAAGCACACCAGCGGCAGGGTGGTGAGCACACCCGCGACTGTCGGCGTCAGGTGGAGGCCGCCGCGGATGTCGGCAAGAAGGGCACCGACACTGACGACCGCCGAACGAAGGTTGAACGCCAGCAGAACGACCGCCGCGAGGAGCAGCCAGCCCGGCCACCCCTTCACGCTCCCGGCGGGACGAACGCCCGCCGCGGGGACGCCGTCCCCTGCGGCGTCACAGGATTGAGCGGCGTCTGCCGCGTCAGGGGCACCTGCCGCGTCAGCGGCGTCGTCCGCCTCCGGGGCGGAGTCCACTTGTGCTGGCAGGGAGGGCGAGGGGACTCGCGGCGATAGTGACACGTGGTCCCACCCTATGGCGTCACTCCAACCCAGCAGGTGGCGGCCGAATCCTCGGACACCATGTTGGCGGCGCCGGAGACCCAGAACGGGTGGTCAGGAAGGTCGCGCCCCGCGGGACGGCCGGAGCCGACGTACGACGTCGCGGACGACGAGGGCGATGAACCGGGTGTTGGTCACGGCGTACCGCCCGAAGAGCCGGCGCGGCTCCTGCGCCAGCCGGAACAACCACTCCATCCCCAGCCGCTGCACGGTCACCGGAGCGCGACGGAGCTCACCCGCCAGGACGTCGAAGCTGCCGCCCACGCCGATGCAGACGGGTACGCCGGTCGCCTCCGGTCCCGCCACGACGACGCGTTCCTTCGCCGGTGTCGGCATCCCGACGAACAACACGTCCGCGGCGCTACGGCGGATCTCGGCGAGGATCGCCGGCTCCTCCTCGGGTGCGTAGTAGCCGTTCCGGAGCCCGGCGACCTGCACGCCGTCGGCACGGAGACGTTCGCCGAGGCGGGTGACGACGTGTTCGCGGCCGCCGAGCAGATAGACGCACCAGCCGGCTTCGCGCGCCAGCCGCAGCACCTGCTCCATCAGGTCGATGCCGGCGACGCGTCCGGGTAGTGGCTGCCCCAGCATCCGCGCCGCCCAGACGAACGGCTGCCCGTCCGATCCGATCAGATCGGCGCGTTCGAGGAGGGCGAGATAGTCGGGGTCGTCGCTCGCGCGTACGACGTTGGCCGCGTTGACACACAGATGCGTGCCCGGCCCACGTGCGGCGATCCGATCCTCGACCCAGGCGAGGGTCTCGTGCATGTCGACGGCGTCGACCGGAACACCGAGGATCCGCATCCTGCGTCCCTCGCTGACCGGTGCCATCCTCGCCGCCCTTGCCTGTCGCGCGCCCGCGGACACCCTAGATGTAGCGGTCGACGACGGCGAACCGGCGGTGGGCAAGGGTGGGATTGCGCTGGCGTACGGCTTCCACCCGGGCCGCGTCGATCTCGCCGACGCAGCTGCCTGGCTCCTCTCCCAGGCTGGCGACCACCACGCCCATCGGGTCGACGACCATGCTCCGCCCGCAGTAGGCCGGCGGGGACTGGGCGGCCGCCGCGACGTAGCAGGTGTTCTCGATCGCCCGGGCCCGCAGGAGGGTCGACCAGTGGTCCTCCTTGAGTGGCCCGCGCATCCACGCCGCCGGGACCACGAGGACGTCGGCGCCGTCATCGGCGAGTGCGCGGGTGAGCTCCGGGAACCGCAGGTCATAGCAGGTGAGCAGGCCGAGCCGATGGTCCCCGAGGGGGACGATGACCCGCTCGCTGCCGCCCGACACCAGGCGGTCGGACTCCCGGTAGCCGAACGCGTCGTAGAGGTGGATCTTGCGGTAGGTGTCCATCAGCGAACCGTCGGGCCCCAGCGCGACCAGCGTGTTGTACGCCCGCGCGCGATCATCGTCACAGGTCTCGAACATACCGGCGATCACCGCGGCGCCGAGGTCCTTCGCGAGCCCGCCAAGCGCCTGGACGAACGGACCGTCGACCGGCTCCGCGGCGTCGCCGAGCGGCGTGTCCGGCGTCCCGAAGTCGTACATGCTCGCCTCCGGGCACACCACCACGTCGGGCGCCGCCCACGCCGTGGCCTGGGCGAGGCGTCGGATCTCCGCGAGGTTCTCGGTCTTGTCGAGGCTGGCACGGAACTGCAACAGGGCTATGCGCACGTACGCCAGTCTGCCCGGTGAGGGTGAAAGACTCGACCTGTGGGCGACCAGGGATCCGCGGACTTCGACGTCGTCGTTCTTGCCGGTGGGACGGCGCGACGGTTCGGCGGCGCGGACAAGGTCCTGCTGCCCGTGGCCGGCCGGCCGATGCTGGAGCGGGTGGTCAGTGCCGGTGCGGCGGCGCGGACGGTCGTGGTCGTCGGACCGCAGCGGCCGCTCCCCCCTGGCGCGCCGACCGTGCGGTGGACCCGGGAACAGCCGGCCGGCTCCGGCCCGCTCGCGGCTGTGGCCGCCGGCCTCGAACTCTGCGGTTCGGCGATCGTCGTCGTCCTGGCGGGCGACATGCCGTTACTCGACTCTTTCGTCGTACGCACGCTGGTCAGGACCGTCGCCGCATCGGCGGGCGCTGAGGGACCCGCGCCCGTCGACAGGTCCCCCATCGACAGGTCCCCGCTCGGCAGGTCCCCGGCCGCTGAGCCTGCTGTGGACGGGGTGGTCCTCGTCGACGCGGAGGGTCGGCGGCAGCCGCTGGCCGCTGCGTACGTCCGCGCATCTCTCCAGCGCGCCTTCGCGACGATCGGCGATCCGGCCGACCGGCCGATGCGGTTGCTGCTGGACCAGCTCCACGTCGCGACTGTCACCGACCCGCGGGCGGCGCTCGACTGCGACACCCCCGAGAGCCTCGCCCGCGCCGACCACCTGGCCGACTCGCCACCCGACGCCGAGCCGCCGCCACGGTGACTGCCCTCGCACCTGCGTGAAGCCCCCCGGTGGAAATCCCGGCGTTGGCCGCTTGCCAGTCGATGCATACGTGGTATACATACTCGGTACGCACTCGTCGGCGAGGGGAACAGGGATGTCCGTTCGACAGGGGTTGTTGACCCTTCTGGAGCAGCAGCCGATGTACGGCTACCAGCTCCGCATGGAGTTCGAGTCACGCACCGGCTCGACCTGGCCGCTGAACATCGGTCAGGTGTACACCACGCTCGCCCGGCTCGACCGCGACGGGATGGTGGAGGGAGCCGGGTCGGACGAGGAAGGCCACGTGATGTACCGCATCACCGACGCCGGCCGAGCCGAGGTCGCGGCGTGGTTCACCACGCCGGTCCAGCGCACCCAGCCACCACGTGACGAACTCGCGATCAAGCTCGCGCTCGCGGTCACCATGCCTGACATCGACGTCGCGGCGGTCATCCAGGGTCAGCGCCGGGCCACGATGACGGCCCTGCAGGACTACACCCGACTCAAGCGCACGGCGGAGGACAGCACGGCAGCGGGCGGGCAGGTCGACCCGGCCGGACTTGGCTGGGGTCTCGTGCTCGACTCGCTCGTCTTCGCCGCCGAGGCCGAGATCCGCTGGCTCGACCACTGCGAGGCACGGGTGCGCCGGGCCGCGCGGGAGCGACGACCCTCCGTCGAGTCCGCACCCGCACCCCAGGACACGAAGGCGGACGCGTGATGAACGACGTCGTTCTCGAACTGCGTGAGGTCAGCCGGGTCCACGGCGCCGGACCGACCCAGGTGGAAGCGCTGCGGTCGGTCTCCGCCCAGGTGTACGCCGGCGAACTGGTGGCCGTGATGGGTCCTTCGGGATCTGGCAAGTCCACCCTGTTGACCCTGGCAGGGGGCCTGGACCAGCCGTCGTCGGGCTCGGTTCTCGTCCAGGACAACGCCCTCGAGACGTTGAACCAGACCCGACGCGCTCGCCTGCGGCGGACCACCATCGGCTACGTCTTCCAGGACTTCAACCTGATCCCAGCCCTCACCGCTGCCGAGAACGTCGCGCTGCCGCGGGAACTCGACGGTGAGCGCGGGCGCGCAGCCCGCAAGGCTGCGCTGTCGGTACTGTCCGAGGTGGGGCTCGGCGACCTGGCCGACCGGTTCCCCGACGAACTCTCCGGCGGACAGCAGCAGCGGGTGGCCATCGCCCGAGCCGTCGTCGGCAACCGCCGCCTCATCCTCGCCGACGAGCCGACCGGCGCGCTGGACACCGAGACCGGCGAGGACATCCTCCGCCTCCTGCGCGCCCGCTGTGACGCCGGCGCCGCAGGCGTTCTGGTCACCCACGAGGCACGACACGCCGCCTGGGCGGACCGGGTGGTGTTCCTCCGGGACGGGCGCATCGTCGACCAGTCCCGCGCCGACCGGCCGGACACGCTGTTGGAGCCGGAGGTGACCCGGTGACAGCCTGGCGACCCATGCTGCGCATGGCCCGCCGGGACGCCACGAGAGCCCGTGGTCGCAGCCTGTTGGTCCTGCTCATGATCGCGCTGCCCGTCTTCGCGGTCACCGCCGCCGACGTGGTGATCCAGACCGCCGAGATCTCTGGGGCGGAGGCACTTGAGCGGCGCCTTGGACCCGCCGACGCGCGGGTCGATTTCGACGGCCACGGCCGCGTGGTGCAGGGAGTCGACCCGAACTCCGGCGTGAACGCCTCGGCGTCGAAGGACCCCGCGCCTCCCACCCTGGCGACGGTGAGCGAGGCGCTGGGACGCCCGGCGCACGGTCTCGAGCTCCGCGAGGGGACCGTGCGGGTGCGTACGGACAAGGGCGTGGCCAATGCCGAGGCCACCGAGATCGACCTGCGCGACCCGCTTGCCGACGGCCTGTTCAGGTTGACCGCCGGACGGCTGCCACAGGAGCCGGGCGAGGTGGTGGTGAACGCCGCCCTGGCCGCGCGTGGCCCGAGCCTCGCCGAGAAGGTCGACGTGGTGGGCGAGCAGGAAGTGACGGCGACGGTCGTGGGCATCGCCGAGTCCATGTCAGCCCGCAACTACCCGGTCATCGTCGGTCCGCTCGACACCCTCGGGCTGACACATGGCGAGAACGCCGCGACCTGGCTGGTCGACGCGGGCGACGCGGTGAGCTGGCAGGACGTCAAGGCCCTCAACGCAGACGGCGCCGCCGTCCTGTCGCGCGCAGTCCTGGAGGATCCGCCGAGCGCCTCGCAACTCCCTGACAACCTTCCTACGTCCAGTTCCGATGCCGCGGTCGCGATCATCGCGCTCATCGTCGCGATGGCTCTCGTCGAGGTCGTCCTGCTCGCCGGACCGGCGTTCGCCGTCGGTGCACGCCGGCTCCAGCGCACCCTCGCGCTGATCGCCTCGAACGGAGGAACCCCACGACAGCTCCGCCGGGTCGTCCTCGCATCGGCCGTCGTACTCGGTGGCGCGGGGTCGGCACTCGGCGTCCTGGCGGGAATCACCGTGGCGTTCGCGGCACTGCCACTCGTGCAGCGGCTCTCCGACGGCTGGTTGGGTCCGTTCGACGTCCCCTGGCTCCACGTGCTGGGCATCGCCGCCTTCGGCCTGCTCAGCGCGGTGCTGGCCGCGGTCGTACCCGCTGCCCTCGCGGCGCGGCAGGACGTCGTCCAGGTGCTGGCGGGTCGTCGCGGCGACCGGCGACCGGGCCTGCGTTCGCCCGTTGTCGGGCTGGTCCTGCTCGGTGCGGGGATCGGCGGCAGTGCGTACGGAGCGCTGGTAAAGAGCTCCGGGGAGCTCTACATCGCCGTGTCCGCACTGGTGGCGGTCCTCGGCATGATCCTGCTGGTCCCCGTCGTCATCGCGACGGCGGCCAAGGTCTCGGGACGGCTGCCGTTCCCCCTCCGGTACGCCGTCCGTGACGCCGCTCGGCACCGCACCAGGACCGCGCCGGCGGTGGCCGCCGTCGCCGGCACCGTGGTCGGTGTCGTGGCGCTCGGCATCGGCGCGTCCAGCGACGCACTCGAGAACGAACGCACCTACGTTCCGTCGCTTCCGCTCGGCACCGGCGCCCTCGTGTCATGGAATGCGAAGCCGGCGGAATGGCCACGATTCGAGCAGGCCGTACGCCGAGAACTGCCCGGCAACGAGGTCGTACCGGTCCAGGGCATTCCCGAGCAGGCCGTCGACGGCTCTTCGGTGTACCTGGAGTTCGGCGTCCCCGCGGGTGGAGGACGCCAAATCAACAACTGGGGCTCGTCTCTCGGGTCAGCCTTCCTGGTCAGCCAGGACTCCGTTCCCGTGGGACTCGTCGAACTCGACGCCGATCAGCGTGAGGTCGTACGCCGCACACTGGCCAGCGGCGGAGCCGTGGTGATCACCGACCAGCCGGTCGACGCCACCACGGTCAAGGTCTCGGCAACGTACTTCGACGAGAACGGCGAGCCCGACGAACACCGGCCGGTCACCGTCCCAGCGGCGTTCGTCGACATCCCTGGCCCCATGGCCCCGCTGCAGGCGGTCCTCTCCCCGCAGGCGGCCGACCGGCTCGACCTGGAACCCGTCGTGACGGGACTCTTCGTCGACGGACCGATTCCCGCACAGGCGGAGACCAACATCGGTGAGGCGATCTCCGCCGTGAGCCCCGATGCGGGCTTCCAGGTGGAGCGGGGCTACCAGGCAGGCGGCGAGACCCAGATGGTTCTCCTGATCCTGGCGGCCCTGGGTGGCGGGCTGATGCTCGCCGGCACGCTGACCGCGACGTTCCTCGCGCTCTCCGATGCCAGACCCGACCTCGCCACTCTGTCCGCGATCGGCGCCACCCCCCGTACCCGCCGAGCCGTTGCCGCCTCCTACGCCGGGACGGTCGGCCTGCTGGGCGCGATCCTCGGCGCCGCGGTCGGGTTCGTGCCCGGGATCGCCGTGTCGTATCCGCTCACCTCGTTCGGCTGGACCGACATCGACGCCGAGGGGCGTGCGCTGCCGGACCACTTCCTCGACATCCCGTGGCTGCTGCTGGCAGCGGTGGTCGTCGTGCTGCCGCTGCTCACGGCCCTGATCGTCGGCCTCGCCACGCGGTCCCGCCTGCCGCTTGTCGCTCGCGTCGAATGAGTGCCGGCAAGCAGCCCTGCGGCGGCGGTCGCTGGACCCACATCGCTCGGCGCTGCAGGAGCTGCGGCCGGCCCGGTGTACCCCGGACCGGCCGGTAGCGGCATGCTGCTTTTCATGGCAGTCGCGCCGACCGGAGGAAAGGGACCGACCATGCTCACCGAATGGATGCAGGACCTGGCCGATGCGCTGGGCGTCGATCTTGCCTCCGTGGGTGACGCGGAACTCGTGGACCTGATCCTCGACCTGGCCCGGGACGCCGCCCACGCTGTCGACCGTCCGGCCGCGCCGCTGACGACGTTCCTCGTCGGCTACGCGGCGGCGCAGCATGGCGGCGGGCGGGCGTGTCTTGCCGAGAGCGCCGCGGCGGCCCGGGACCTCGCGGCCGCGTGGGAACGAAGGTCGTCGACGGACCGGCCCGGCGACGAACCTCCGGACGGACACCGGACGGCTGGCGGCATCGCGGAGTCCTGACCTCGGCTACTGTCGTCCCGCCATGTCCACATCCCGCCTGTCCAGCGTGTCGTCCGCGTCGGCCCGCCTGCCGGACGTCCGCCTTCCCGCCCCCTACGTGTCGCCGCTGCGTCAGATCGGGACCAGGATCGTCGCCGCCCTCGTCCTGCTGATGCTCGTGGTTCTCGTCGTCTACCTCGGCCGTGACGGCTACCGGGACAGCGGCGACCCCGAAGGTCAGCTCAGCCTGCTCGACGCGTTGTACTACGCAACGGTCAGCCTCACCACCACCGGCTACGGCGACATCACGCCGGTGACCCCCGGCGCGCGTCTCGTCAACATCCTGCTCGTCACGCCGCTGCGGGTCGCGTTCCTGATCGTCCTGGTCGGGACCACACTGGAGGTGCTGGCGACGCGGAGCCGCGAGCAGTGGCGCATCTCGCGATGGAGGAGTCGGTTGCGCGATCACACAGTCGTCGTCGGATTCGGTACGAAGGGCCGCAGCGCGGTCGACACCCTGGTCAACGGCGGGATACCGCCCGAGCAGATCGTCGTCGTCGACCCGCAGCAGTCCGCGATCAACGAGGCCAACGCCGCCGGGCTCGGCGGCATCGTCGGCGACGCCACCCGTGCCGACGTGCTGCGCCGCGTCGAGACGCAGACGGCGAGCCGGGTCATCGTCACCACCCACCGCGACGACGCCGCCGTCCTGGTCACCCTCACCGCCCGCCAGCTCAACCCCGACGCCACGGTCGTGGTCGCGGTCCGCGAGGCAGAGAACATCCCGCTGCTCCGGCAGAGCGGCGCCGACATCACCGTCACGTCGTCGGACGCGGTCGGCCGGATCATGGGTTTGTCGACGGTGAGTCCGGCACTCGGCGCCGTGCTCGAGGACCTGCTCACCTACGGCGACGGCCTCGAAGTGGCCGAGCGCTCGGTGCTGCCCCGCGAGGAGGGCTGCTCGCCGCGCCAACTGGACGATGTCGCGGTGGCCGTCGTCCGAGACGGCGAGGTCTACCGCTACTACGACCCCACCGTCTCCCAACTGCTGCGCGGTGACCACGTGGTCGTCGTACGCCCGGCCCAGGAACTGCCTTGGGCGCCGCGACCAGGCGCCAACGGCGACGACGACGCGATCGCGCCCGACGAGGAGGGGGATGGTCCGGGCCGGCCGGGTTCGTCGACCGGCGACCGTCCCAGTCCGGGGAGCTGATCGATGATGCGGGCAGTCGTGGCGACCGGCACAGGCGGTCCGGAGGTCCTCACCGTCGCCGAGGTGCCAGATCCTGCACCCCCGGGACCCGGCGAGGTCGCGATCGCGGTCACGGCGGCCGGCGTCAACCGCCCCGACCTGGTGCAGCGTCAGGGCAACTATCCGCCGCCGCCCGGCGCGTCCGAGATCCTCGGCCTGGAGTGCTCCGGCCGGGTCGCCGAGGTCGGCCCAGACGTGCAGCACCTCGCACCCGGTGCCGAGGTGTGCGCCCTGCTGGCGGGCGGCGGCTACGCCGAGCGGGTCGTCGCATCCGCCGGTCTTGTCCTCCCCCGCCCCGAGGGCGTCTCGCTGGTCGAGGCCGCGGCACTTCCCGAAACCGTCTGCACCGTCTGGTCCAACGTCTTCATGCTGGCCGGCCTGCGTCCCGACGAGACGCTGCTGGTCCACGGTGGCGCGAGCGGGATCGGTACGACGGCGATCCAGCTCGGGCGCGCCCTCGGTGCCCGGGTGCTCGCCACTGTCGGCGGTGCGGAGAAGGCCGCACGTTGCCTGGAGCTCGGCGCCTCGGCGGTCGCCAGCTACCGCCAGGAGGACTTCGTGGAGTTCGTCCGGCGTGAGACCGATGGCCACGGTGCCGACGTGATCCTCGACATCGTGGGAGCGCCGTACCTCGCCCGCAACCTCGACGCGCTGGCCACCGCGGGACGGCTGGTCGTCATCGGGCTGCAGGGCGGCCGCCGGGGCGACATCGACCTCGGCACGCTGCTCGCCAAGCGGGGCGCGGTCCTTGCGACCACGCTGCGTGGACGCCCGCTCCCGGAGAAGGCGGCGATCGTGGCCAGCGTCGCCGAGCACGTCTGGCCGCTGGTCGCGGACGGCCACCTCCGCCCGGTGATCGACCGGGTTCTTCCGCTCGACGAAGCCGCCGAAGCCCACCGCGTCCTGGAGGCGAGCGAGCACGTCGGCAAGGTCCTTCTCGCCGTAGCGCCAGGCTGAGTGCGCGCTGGGACCGGATGATCCAGTCTGAGTGGCTTGTCGGAATTCGGTCAGATTCTGGTGGCTTCGGGGAAACCGTTCGGGCGGTCCGCCGCGTCGTAGCCAGATAGCCATGGCACGCCGTGCCACTCCCGTCGCGCGCGGTGTGGCCGCACGGGACGCGCACGCGATGCCCGGTAGTTCGGCAATGAGGGAGGCAGGCGACCGATGAACATCGACCACGCACTGAGGGAACGCCGGCTCGCCCGCATCCGGATCCGCGCCGAGGTGGCCCGCAGGCGTTCCGAACGCATGCGCACCGGACAGCGAGCGGGCGGCCGGTCCGCTGGATCGGTCCGTACCTACACACCCGGTGGTTCCCCGGGATCGGGCTCCTGACCTGGGCAGGCGTCAGCTCTGACCTGGGCAGTTCCTACCGTGGCGTCCTCGTCGAGGGGGCCGTCCTCGCATTGCGTACGACATGGGGTAAGGATGGGGCCATGACCGATGCTCCCCAGAGCCCTGGCGTCCCCCACGACGAGGACAGCGACGGGCAGGACAAGCAACGCCGCGACGAGTCTCCCCGCGTCATGATCGTCGGTCCGGACGGCATGGCGGTGGAGGGTCCGCCCGCCAAGGAGTCCGACGGCGACGACGAGGAACGCTCGGTCACCGACCTTGTCGAACAGCCGGCCAAGGTGATGCGGATCGGCAGCATGATCAAGCAGCTGCTCGACGAAGTGAAGGCCGCCCCGCTCGACGAGGCGAGCCGGCAGCGGCTACGCCAGATCCACAAGTCGTCCATCTCCGAACTCGAGAAGGGCCTCGCCCCCGAGTTGGTGGAGGAGCTGGAGCGGCTGTCGCTCCCGTTCGACGAGGGGACGGTGCCGAGCGAAGCGGAGCTTCGGGTCGCACAGGCGCAGCTGGTCGGTTGGCTCGAAGGCCTCTTCCACGGGATCCAGACCGCGTTGTTCGCGCAACAGATGGCGGCGCGGGCACAGCTCGAGCAGATGCGGCGGACGCTTCCGCCGGGTACCCCGATCCCCCCGCAGATGCAGCCGCCGGCCGACCACGACCGCCCGGGCGGCATGTACCTCTAGACGGTATGCGGAGGCTGAGGCCTCGCGCTCATACCGTCGAGAAGCCGAACAGCTTGTCGAGGACGGCTGCGACGCCATCGTCGTCGTTGCCGGGGCACCGGCGCTCGACCGCTGCCAGCACGTCGGGGTGTGCGCCGGCCATGGCATAGGCCGTGCCTGCCCATGACAGCATCGCCAGGTCGTTCGGCATGTCACCGAACGCCACCACCTCGTCCGCCGAGACACCCCGCTCGGCGCAGAACGCGGCAAGTGTGGTCGCCTTCGACACCCCGGGCGCGGAGATCTCGAGCAATCCGGCACCCCCGGAGTACGTCAGCTCGGCGAGGTCTCCGGCGACCTCACTGGCCTTGGCGAACAGCACGTCCGCGTCATGTCCGTTGTGCTTTGCCAGCAGTTTCACGGCCGGCTGGCTGCCGAACAGCTCCGTGACCTCTCCGACAAAGGTCTGGCTGGCGAAGTCGCCGAGTGGTTCGTACGTCTGCTCGTGACCGAACGTCTCACCGAACTCCACCCCGAAGCTCACCCCAGGTATCGCCGCCCGAATGGCGTCGACGACCGCGAGCCCGATCTCGGGAGCGAGAGGGTAGCTGTCGACGACCCGCTCCTGGTGCAGGTCGTAGACAAGGGCGCCGTTGGAGCAGACCGCGATGCCGCGGTGTCCGGTGGCGTCGGCGATGTGGCGGAGCCACCGGGGCGGCCTGCCGGTGGCGAACACCACCGTGGTGCCGGAATCCTCGACGCGGGCGAGGGTACGGCGGGTCCTGGGCGACACCGTTCCGTCCGTGCGCAGAAGAGTGCCGTCGAGGTCGCTCGCCACCAGCCGAGGTCGACCGGCGCTCGGGGGGCGGTGTGGGCGCGGAGGTGGCGGCGACATACCCCCATCCTGTCAAGTACGGAGACCCGCTCCGTCCCGGACCTGGCCGCGGGGGATCACAGCTACCGTTGCCCGCGTGGGATTCGAAGGGTCATACCTGTGGCGGCTGCGGCAGAAGATCGGCAATGAGCTCCTCCTCCTTCCGGGTGCTGACGTCCTGGCCTTCGACGACGCTGAACGCGTGCTGCTGATGCGGCGTGCGGACACCGGGCGATGGTCGGTGCCAGGCGGTTGCGCTGAGCCTGGTTCTACGTTCGCGCAGACGGCGATCCGTGAACTCGAGGAGGAGACCGGCCTTCGCGCCGATCCTTCTGGTCTCGAGCCGTTCGCCAGTCTTTCCGATTCGACGACGACGTACCCGAACGGTGACAAGGTGCAGGCGTTCGTCATGTGTTTCGCTGTCTTCAGGTGGACCGGCGCGCTGAGGCCGTGCGATGGTGAGGCGCTGGAGCTGAGCTTCTTCGCGCCGCAGGAACTGCCCGACGATCGGAACCCGTACGTCGACGAGGCGCTGTCCCTATGGAACGCGTACCGGAAGACCGGGCGGTTCCAGGCCTGCTGAGCTGGCAGCGCGTCAGCCGACGGCCCGCTCCAACCGGGCGGCTGCCTTCGGCGCCACCTCGTCGGCGACCTCGCGTGCCTCGTCCTCGCTGGTCGACCAGACGTAGACGGCACTGACCAGGTCGCCCCTGCGCTGGTAGACCGCAAGGTAGGAGTAGTCGGTACCGCCCTTCCGGCTGTCCTGACCACGCCACGCGAACGCGTCGCCGAGGGTACCGGTCGGCGGATCGACGATCTCGACGTCCGCCATCTCGCCCTGGCTGTGCTCCCAACCGTCGCAGCCCCCGACTGCCTTCTTGATCTCCGCGAACGCCGCCGCGCCCTTGCCCGGCTGGTAGGCGACCGCTTCGTTGCTCACCACGAGCTCGGCCACGTTTGCCGACTTCCAGAAGAAGTCCTGGTTGCGGGCGAGCCGGTCACCATCGGCCGCCGACTTCCGCGCGCAGATGTCGTTGGTTGGTGCGTCGAGGGAGTCGTCCTGGTCCTGGACCTCCACCTCGCGGCCGACGTCACCTTCGCCCAGCACGATGACACCGATCGCGGCCTTGAGCTCCGCCGCGGTCATCTTCCGTTCGGGCTTCGGCTTGTCACCGACCGGCTTCGCCGCTGGCTTGTCGGACCGGGAGGCGGTCTCGGGAGACCCCTGCTCGTCCGAGCTGCAGCCGGCCAGCATCAACACGCCGACCGCGAGCACGGAAAGGACATATCGGGTTCTAGGCACGGGTCGGCACTCTAACGAAGATCCGCCGAGCGCCGACAGGCCCGGGCGCCGACCGCGATGCAAATGACCACGCCACCCATGCCTGTGGAAGCCGGAACAGGTGTCGGTACCTGTCCAACGGCCAAAGGCATACCCAGCGTGGTCATTTTGCGGCCGTGCTGCCCAGCCCGTACGCACTGTCACGGTGAGCCATGGGCCTCGACGCGAGGAAACACGGGCTCGGGCGTCGGCAGTTCCCCGCCCGGACCGACGACGCCGGTCTGGGCCACCAGGCGTCCGGCGATCTCCGGCGTGAAGGGGTGGAGTTCGACGGCGAGGGCCCGAAGCGCCGCCACCAGGACTCCGAGCACCGTGTCGAGCCGTAGTCCCGCATCGCCGTCGCCGCCGCGTTCGGCCTTGGCCAGCAGCCACGGTGCGGCGTGCTCGACGTACCGGTTGGCCGCATTGACCACCGTGGTCACCGCCGCGGCCGCACCGCGCAGGTCGAACCGCTCCAGCGCGGCGTCGATCCGCGCCGGTAGTTCGGTACACGCGGACAGCAGCGGCTTCGCGTCGGTGTCGGCGTACCCGCCGTCAGGAGGCGGCGGGACGACGCCCTGCCGGTAGCGGTGCACCATGCTCACCACCCGCTGGGAAAGGTTGCCGATCCCGCCCGCCAGGTCGCGGTTGGCGGCGTCGACCAGCCGCTGGACCGTGAAGTCGGTGTCGCCGACCTTCGGTACCTTCGCGACGAGCCACCACCGCACCGCGTCCGTACCGAAGTCGGCCGCGAGCTGCGCCGGGTCGACGATGTTGCCGAGCGTCTTGCTGAGCCGGCGCCCGTTCGCGGTGAGGAAGTCGTGGACGAAGATCTCGTGCGGCAGCGGCAGTCCGGCCGACAGCAGCATCGCCGGCCAGTAGACCGCGTGGAACCGCAGGATGTTCTTGCCGATCACGTGGACGCGCCGGTCGCTCTCGCGCCACCAGGTACGAAACGCGTCCGCGTCGGAACCGGTGCCGTAGTCGAGCGAGGTGATGTAGTTGCCGAGCGCGTCCCACCAGACGTACATCACCTGGGTCGGATCGTCGGGCACCGGAACTCCCCAGCCACGGGTGCGTTCGGCCGAACGCGAGATGGAGAAGTCCTCCAGACCGGCGGCGACGAACGCCTTCACCTCGTTGGCCCGCACGGCTGGCTCGATCCGGAGCCGGCCGCTGTCGAGGAGATCCGCCAGCTGGTCCTGGTAGCGGGAGAGCCGGAAGAACCAGTTCTCCTCGCTGACGAGTTGCGGCGTCGTCTCGTGGTCGGGGCAGAGGCCGTCGACCAGTTCGTCGGGCGTGTAGAACTGCTCGCAGCCGACGCAGTAGAGCCCTTCGTAGTGGCGCCGGTAGAGATCGCCGGCGGCCGCGCACGCCCGCCAGAGTCGTTCGGCGCCGGGACGGTGACGCGGGTCGCGGCTGGTACGGATGAAGTCGTCGTACGACAGGTTCAGGGCATCCCGAAGCGACTCGAACACCGCCGCGTGGTCGTCGACGAACTCCTGCACGGGCACGCCGGCCTGCTCGGCGGCCTGGACGTTCTTGAGCGCGTTGTCGTCGGTCCCGGACTGGAGCCGGACCTGCTCACCGCGCAGGCGGCGATGTCGGGCGAGGACGTCGGCCTGGACCAGCTCCAGGGCGTGGCCGAGATGCGGGTCGGCATTGACGTACGGAATCGACGTGGTGACGTAGTACCGCTTCGGTGCGGTGGACATCGGGCTTCCTTTCACGGGTGGTGCTCGCGAGAGGGCGCCGGCCACAGACTTTGCGGTGACATGAGAAAGGCCCCTCCGCGAGGGGCCTTCGGGCAGTGAGTACGGCACGTAGGCGGCCCCTAGCGGGGCCGCATCATCTCCTCGGCGCCGGCGATGCGCGCCGGGCGTGGACTGTGGTGCCGGATGGTCATGGGGTTGAGATTACCAGCCGGCTGAGGGTTCGCCCGCTGGTCCAGCGGACGGAGCGAGGGCGTGGGGACCGAGCGAGGGCGAGGGGACGGCAACCCCCGCGCCTGGGCTGCGTCACGCCAGCGATCGGGCGAGGTCGGCCAACCAACGCTTGGAGTCCGCCGCCGAGCGCAGTCGCACGACCCGCACCCCGGACGCGCTGAGCTCCGACAGCCGGCCCGGCAGTTCACGGCGATGCCGGCGGTGCGACCTGACCGCCCACACCAGAAGCGAGTTCCGGCCGAACAGCGCGGCCCAGTGCTCCCGGTTGCCGTTCCACAGCTCGGTCCGGCGAACGATGCGTACGACCGTCCGCCGGACGATTCTGGGGACGATCACCCACAGCGGCAGGTCCAGCCAGACCACGACGTCGGCCTGGGGCCACAGGCTTCCGCTCACCCGATCGAGGTAGTTGCCGTCGAACACCCATCGCGGCCGCCGGGCGTGCTCCTCGACCGCGCTGGTGAACTCCTCAACCGGCCGCGGTGACCAGTTCGGTCCGTGGGCGAGACTGTCGAGCTCCACATGATCGGCGCCGATGAGTGAGGCGACTCTGGCCGCGAGCGTGGACTTCCCGGTACCGGTGGTACCCAACACCACCACCCGGCGCGGGGACTGCGGCTCCGCAGCCTCGTCCGCCTCCCGCCGACTCACCGCCATCGCTTGTGCCCTCCTCGCTCTCCTCGCCCACCGGTGCCGTACGCGCCTCCTCGAGGAGCGTACGGGCCGTCAGAAGCACGACGTTCCGGCACTTCCGGCAGCGAGGAGCTCCAGGGCGTGCCGCGCGTGCGCCGACAGGGTCACTCGGTCGAGGTCATCCGGGTGGACCCAGGTCGCGCCATCGGTGCTGCCGTCCCCTGGCTCGGCCCGGAGCGTTCCGCCGATGATCGTCACCTGGTAGAGCAGACGTACGCCATGGATCGAGACCCCGGCGCTGTCGTAGACGTTGGCGTGGACGCCGAGCAAGGCTCCGACCCGTCCGATGAGGCCGGTCTCCTCGGCCAGCTCCCGGAGTACCGCGTCGCCCGGGTCCTCGCCGTGCTGGACCCCGCCGCCGGGCAGGGTCAGAGTGCCGGGCGTACGCGACCGTCGCGACATCCGGCACAACAGCACGCGGCCCGTTTCGTCGAGAGACAGGGCGTACGCACCGACCCGCTGCCGCTGCCCAGACATGGGGTCACTTCTCCCCGTCACTCGCTCCGGTCACCCTTGCCGTGCGACGGGTGTTCGGCGACGAAGACTCCGCGCTGCGGCACGATGATCACCAGCCCGTCGTCCGCGAGGAGGCGGACCGCCTTCCGCACGGTGTCTCGGGCGAGGCCGAACTCCTGCACCAGCCTGGCCTCCGACGGGATCGCGCGGCCCGGCCGATAGTCCCCGCGGGCGATCCGCGCCCGAAGGATCGATGCAAGCTGTCGGTACGGCGGCACCATGTGGCCATGGTCGATCTCGGCGTCCGGTCCGAAATCCATGGCTGCAGAGATTAGGCGTCTGGCCACGAGGCTCCCCCTCCATCCACGTGCCTAGACGTGGCTGGCTCAGCTCAGCTTACGGTGCTCGCTATCGGTGCGGCGGCTGGTTGACCTGCCCGACCCCGGCCCTCGGTCCCGGCCGCCGCACCGACCCACACCGCGAGGAGGCCGAGCAGTGCGCTGGAAGCCGGCGACATTTCTGACCTGCGCCACCCGGCAGGGGCGACCATGATCATGCGCGGACAAACGGGCGGTCCAGGCATCGAAAGTCCCCGACTTCCCGCGCCTGATCATGGCTCAGCTACGCCGACGACCGGATCGCCCGCAAGCCCCTCGGTGGCCCAAGCCCGGCAGGCTTCGGGGAGTGCAGTCCACCACGCTTCAGGGAGTGGGGACGTCGGCGAACCAACGGCGCAGCTCGACCGCCACGCCGTCCTCGTCCAGGGGCGCGGTCACGTGGTCGGCGGCCGCCAACGCCTCGGCCGCGGCGTTGCCCATCGCCACCCCACGCCCGGCCCATCGCAGCATCTCGACGTCGTTCGTCCCGTCGCCGATGGCGAGCACGTCCTCGCGCCGGACCCCGAGCCGTTCGGCCACCTTCGCAAGGCCCGTCGCCTTGCTGACACCCTCGGGCGCGAGGTCGAGCCAGGCCGTGAAGCCGATGTAGTACGCCACACCGTGGACGCCGACCCGTTCGATCACCTCGAGGAAATGCTCGGCCTCGATCGACGGCTCCCGCAGGATCACGCGGGTCACCGGGTCGGCGATCAGGCGTTCCAGAGGTTCGACGCTGAGCTCACCGGTGAGTTCACCCGGCGGGAACGGCGCGTTGACCCGGTACCCCACGCCCAGCTCCTCGACGGCCACCAGCACGCCCGGGAGGTGGGAGAGCAGCATCCGCAGGACCGGCGCCGCGTCGAAGGTCACGACGTCGACGAGTTCGACGTCCGGGCCGGCGGCCAGTCCGGGGTTGCCCCGCTCGATCGGGTGAGGGCGCCCATCGGGCCCGGCAGCGGGAGCGCCGTCCGGGTGCAGACGTACCGTCACCGCACCGTTGCTGCACACGAGGTACGGCAGCGACAGGTCGAAGTGCAGCGCGAGCGGCCTCGTCGCCGTGAGCCCGCGCCCGGTCGACAGAACGACGTACGCACCAGCCTCCGCCGCATGACGTACGGCAGCGTCGACGGCGGGCGTGACCTGGTTCTGCACGTCGACGAGCGTCCCGTCGATGTCGAGCGCCACCAGGCGGGGTCGCCACGCCCCGGGTGGGTGGTCCGGGTCACGGTCACTCGTCACCCGGGCCGTCACGCGAGCGGCTCCAGGTGGGCCCGCCCGCCGAGGAACGGCTGCAGCGCCTTCGGGACGCGTACGCCTCCGTCGGCGTCCTGGTGGTTCTCCAGGATCGCCACGATCGTCCGGGTGGTCGCCATCGCGGTGCCGTTGAGCGTCGCCGCGTGCCGAGTGCCGTCGTCGGTACGGAACCGGACGCCGAGCCGGCGGGCCTGGAACTCCGTGCAGTTCGACGTCGACGTGACCTCGCGGTACCTGCCCTGCGTCGGGATCCACGCCTCGATGTCGAACTTCCGCGCGGCACTCGCGCCGAGATCGCCGGCCGCGGTGTCGATGACGCGGTAGGGCACCTCGAGCCTGTCCCAGAACTCGCGTTCCCAGGCGAGGATCCGCTGGTGCTCGGCCTTCGCCTCGTCGGGATGGACGAACGAGAACATCTCCACCTTGTCGAACCAGTGCACGCGGATGATGCCCCGTGTGTCCTTGCCGTGGGACCCAGCCTCACGACGGAACGACGGGCTGAAACCCGCGTAACGCAGCGGGAGCTGGTCGGCGGCGAGGATCTCGTCCATGTGGTACGCCGCCAGCGGGACCTCCGACGTGCCGACGAGATACAGGTCGTCGCGTTCGAGCTTGTAGACGTCCTCGGCGGCCTGGCCGAGGTAGCCGGTGCCCTGCATCGCCCGCGGCTTCACCAGGGACGGCGGGATCATCGGCGTACACCCGTAGCTCATGGCCTGATCGACCGCCATGTTGATCAGGGCCAGTTCGAGGAGGGCGCCGATGCCGGTGAGGTAGTAGAACCGCGAGCCCGAGACCTTCGCGCCGCGTTCGATGTCGATCGCGCCCAGCACCCGCCCCAGCTCCACGTGGTCCCGCGGCTCGAACCCCTCCGCGGTGAAGTCGCGCGGCTGGCCGACCTCGTCGAGCACGACGTAGTCGTCCTCGCCGCCGGCCGGCACCTCCGCCTCGACGAGGTTGTCGATCTGGAGCATGAGTCGGTCGTACGCCTGGGCGGCCTCGTCCTGCGCGGCCTCGGCGGTCTTGACGTCGGCGGCGAGCTGCTTCGCCCGCGCCAGCAGGGCCTGCTTCTCCTCGCCGGCGGCACGCGGGATCTGTTTGCCGAGTGTCTTCTGTTCGGACCGGAGCTGCTCGAACGCGGCGATCGACGACCGCCGGCGCTCCTCCGCGGCGAGCACCTCGTCGACCAGCTCGACGGAGGCGCCACGGCGCCGCTGACTCTCGCGTACGCGGTCAGGGTCTTCACGGAGCACCTTGGGGTCGATCACGCCTCGAGATTAACCGGGAGTACGGGAGGCACCGCCACCGGTTTCCTCTCCGCGTGGCGACGGGCGGGTACGCCTGGTGCGACCCGGCGTGGCGGCACTGCCTACCGGACGGTAGACATTGCTTCCGTGGACGCGGGTGTCGGACGTCGCGGTGGCTGGGAGAGGTCATGAGACCGCCGCATGTCGCGACTCATCGCCGTGGCCCGACTCGCCATGGCTTGTCCGGCCTTGACCTGGCCGGCGGTGGCCTGAGTGGCATTGGTGCGCCGGTGGCGATCTGTGTGGGCGGCGTCGGTTTCGTCGTTCTCCTGGTCCTCGTCCAGTCCGGATGGGCGCCGCTCGTGGGGTTCGACCGGAATGTCGCGGCCGAGCTTTCCGCCGATCTCGCCGCGCATCCTGCGCTGGTCGGGCTGTTCGTCGTGGTCCAGGAGCTGACGCAGCCGTGGGTGCTGCGCGGAACCGTCGTGATCGTGGCCGCACTCCTCATCCGGCGAGGGCGCGCCCACCAGGACACCATCGACCGGGGCCTCACCCCGCAGGCCTTCGTCCGGCAGGACCTCATCCGGCTCGGCTGGTGGCTCGTCGCCGTCGTCATCGCCGGCGCCGGTGCGGAGTACGTCTTCAAGCGCGCCGTCGCGCGTCCACGCCCGCAGGTCTCCGACGGACTCGTCGAGATCGGCGGGCACGGCTTCCCGTCCGGGCATGCGTTGGGTTCGGCACTGTTGGTCGGCGCACTCCTCATCGTCGTCTCGCAGCTCAACGTGACCCGCCGCCTGCTGATCACCCTCTGGACCTCGGGCGCCTGCGTGGTCGTGCTCGTCGGCTTCGACCGGGTGGTCCTGGGTGTCCATCACGTCTCCGACGTCCTGGCGGGTTGGTGCCTGGCGGCGGCTCTGCTGGGGGCGACGACCGCGGCGTTCGGGATCGGCCAGGCCCGTACGCGGATTCCGCGCCGGCGCGGACGCTCGCGACAGCGGGTCGCCGTGATCGTCAACCCGTCCAAGATCGACGACGCCGCGGCCTTCCGCGCACAGGTCGAACGCCACGCCGCCCGCGAAGGATGGGCGACACCGCTGTGGTTCGAGACCACCCGCGACGACCCGGGCCAGGAGATGATCCGCGCCGCCGTCGACGCCGACGTCAAGCTGGTGATCGCGGCGGGCGGCGACGGGACGGTCCGCGTGGTGTGCGCCGGGCTCGCAGGTACCGGCGTACCCCTCGGGATCGTGCCGGTCGGCACCGGCAACCTGCTCGTCCGCAACCTCGGCCTGCCGCTCGACCGAGCGGCCGCGCTCCGGGTGGCGTTCACCGGGCAGGACCGGCAGCTGGACCTGGTCCGCGTCGAAGGTGACGGCGTACCGACCGACCGGTTCGCGGTGATGGCCGGGCTCGGCCTCGACGCCGCGGTCGTGGGTGAGGCACCGCCGAAACTCAAGGCGCGGATGGGGTGGGGGGCCTACGTCGTGTCGATCGCGCGGAACCTGTCGTTCCCGGCGGTGCGCGCGGAGATCTCCGTCGATGACGAGCCGCCGGTCCGGCTGCGGGTCCGTACGGTCCTGATCGGCAACGTCGGCACCCTGCATGCCGGGCTGTCGCTGCTGCCCGACGCCCGGCCGGACGACGGGATGCTCGACGTGGTGGCCGTGGCGCCTCGCCGGCTGACCGACTGGCCGGGGCTCGCGTGGCGGGTCGTCTCCAGGTCGGCCGCGCAGGACGACCGGCTGCGCACCTGGCGCGGCGAACGGGTCGTCGTACGTTCGGTCGAGGCGTGTCCGCGGCAGCTGGACGGAGACGTCATCTCGACCGGTCACGAGCTGCGGTGCGAGGTGGAACCCGGCGTCCTGCTGGTCCGTGTTCCCAGGCGCGCGAACTTCTAGGGATCCCGCTGCCCGCCGGCTTGGTCAAACGCCGACTCGGCGAGGAGCTCGGCCAGGCGGTCGGGCTCGAGGAGGATCACCGTCAGTGCGTGCCGTTGGTCCCAACGGCCGGCGGCGTGGGCGAGGGCGCGGGCGAGACCTTCGCCTGTCGCGGCGTGGGCGGCCCCGCCTTCGTCGACCCACCAGTCGACCTCCTGGCCGTCCACCCGGAGGTCGTCGTGTTCCCACCATCGAGTGGGTACGCCGGGAACCAGGATGCGCGCCGCCTCGGGTACTTCCCGTTCGGCGCGCTCGTCATCGTCGTCGACCGCACCGGTCGCCGCATCGGACGCCAGTGGCAGGTCGAGCAGGTCGGCGAGCCGTTCAGCGGCCGCGCCCGGCGCGACGACCTGCCCGCCGAGGTCGGTCCGCTGCATCCACATCGGACCGTCGACGACAACGGCGGCGGAACTGTCGACCACCCGAGTGCCGCTCCCGCCGGTTGCCGGCTCGGTGAGGACGCGGACCTGTCGTGGCGGGGTCGGGCGCGCGTCGTCCGTCGGCGGCTCCAGGTCGGCGAACTGCGCCCAGAGCGCCAGCATGGTGGTCGCCGACACCTCGAGCGACGGATCGCTGAGCCGATCCAGGATCGTGCGTACGCCGGTGGGATCCAGGTCGGCGATCCGGCCCACCAGGCCGAGCGCGCGCCGGACACCGGCGTCCAACTCGGCAACCCACCGCGGCGGCGGGGTCAGCAGGGCGGCTACGGCCGGGTCGGCGTCCGGATCGGCGAGGTCGGTCAGCGGTACGCCGTCGATGCGGACGTGGCGGCGTAACCACCAGGCGGTGTAGGACAGCGCGGGGGTCGCGGCCCGATCCGGCCGGGCGACTGCGTGCACGCGGACCGGTTCGGTCAGGGCCCGTCGGGTTGCCCGTTCACCGGCGAGCAGGCGCAGGGTCCGCGGCCAGGCGTCGTCGCGTACGAAGTCCAGGTCCCGGACGGCGACCACCTCGTCGATCCGCGCGGCGGCCGGTCCGCCGCCCTCTCCCGGGCCCCGGTCATCGCCAGCGCTCGACGCGGCGTCCAGTGTCTCGCCGACCCATGCATCGATGTCGTCGAGTTCGGCGAGCTCATCGGGGAGTACGTCGAGATGGACATCGGACGCGGTCACCACGCCGAGCGTCCTCGCCACCCCGACGGCCTCGAGGACGTCAGGACCCCACCGGTCCAGGAGTTCGGTGGCGACCGGCGCGAACTCCTCCGGATCCAGGACCGCCTCGGCCTCGGAGCCGGGCAGGACCAGCGCGTTCGCCGCCGCCAGGTGCCCGCCCGTGTCGGACAGAAGCAGCTCCCCCAACCACGGCAACTCCCCCGGGGACAGTTCACCGGCGGAGGTCGCGGCGGCCACGAGGGCGAGTACGCCGTCGGCGACGGTCGGGTCGTCAGACTCCGCCGCGTCATGGACCGCCGCCTGCACCGCACCGTCCTCCAGGAGGACGCGCGGGCCGGCCCGCTGGGCACCCAGGCGTTCGAGGACGCCCGCTGCCGTACCCGTCGCGGCCTGCGGATGGACGAGCCGAAGTCCGGACGACGCCAGCAGGCCGAGGGCGTCCTCCGACAGGCCACCGTCTGCCGTGGTGCGGTGGGTGCCCAGACCGAGCGCCTCGTCCGGCAGGAGCAGCCCGCGCGCACCCCGGACGATGCGGCCGTCGGCCAGCGGTACCGGCAGGGCGCCGAGAGCCTCCCGGCGTACCGGGTCGGCGACGGTCGACACCAGCACGGTGTAGAAGTCCCGCCACCACTCCGGCGGATGCGCGGCCGCGACACCGGAGAGCTCCTCCACGATGTCGGCCAGGGAGAGCCGTCGTACGCCGAGGGCGTCGTGGGCCGCCCGGTCACCGCGGCGCTCGGCCACCAGCCCCGCCATGAGCGGCGCCAGCGCCCGGACCACCTCGTCGTCGGCACCCTCCACGACGACCGCGTCTCGGGACCGGATCAGCGTGTGGTCCTCGACGGTACGCAGCAGCGGGGTGTCGGGAAGCCGGCGCAGTATCGCCTCGCGGATGGCGCCGTCGAGCCGCCCGGCCGGCAGGCCCACGGGCACGAGGTGGATCACGTTGTCGCCAGCCTCGGCGCGGGAGCGGGCCAGGTCCGCGTAGGCGCGCGCGGCCTCCTCGACCAGTCGGTCGGTGAGCGGGCCTTCCGCGACATGGCGACGGGTCGGGTCGAGCGGGAACGACGCCAGCAGCATCGCCGGCAGCGACAGCGGCTCGTCGGTCGGTGTGGGTGCGTGGACGACTGCGGGCAGGTCGCCGGACCGCGCGCCGATGCCCGCTCCACCGGCGCTCGGGCCGGTCACGCTCGGGCCGCCGAAGGGATCCACGGTCGTGGGCGTACGCGGAAGAGCCCACAGCACGGTCCACGACGGGCGGCTCCGCTCCTCGGTCGGGCGGTCGGCCAGCAGCTCCGCACGTTCGTTCGGCGTCCAGACGCCGCTGGCGCGGTGGGCGTGCCACCGCTCGCCGACGCCGGTGAGCACCCGCACGCCGTCGCCGTCCTCACCCCCACCACGGGCATCCGCACGACCGGCATCCGTACGGCCGGACTCGCCGGGGTCGATCTCGATCCGGTCGAGGTGCGGCAACGCGAGAAGCAGCGCGTCGTCGGCCTCGGCCAGCAACCGGCGTACCAGGTCAGCGGCCGCCTCGTCGCGCAACGGCAACAGGACGGCGGTGTCGAAGCCCTCCGGCGGCTCGCCGTCCGCGGCGAACGGCAGCCGTAGTACGGGGACGTGACCGTCGCGGCGGCGCTGCTCGGCCGCCAGCCCAGGGGCGGCCTCCCCGGCCTCGGCGACGAGGGCGGCGGTGTCGTCGCGGGAGAAGCGAACGCCTCCGGTACGGGAGACGATCGTCGGTTCGTCCGTCACGGCCAGCACCGCCGCGAAGCCGACACCGAAGCGACCCACGGTCAGATCCTGACCGGACGTCAGAGGGGTCGACTCGGGCACCGGCGTCGGGGACTCGTCCCGCTTCGCGGAGGCCCGGAGAGTGGCCAGCGCCTCGACACCGGCGGCGCTCAGAGGCGCTCCGGTGTTCGCCGCGATGAGGACCGGCCCGCCCGACTCGGCACGCGTCTGCGGATCGTCACGAAGCGTGAGCCGCAGCCGTCCGGGTACGCCGGCGCGTGCGGCCGCGTCAGCGGCGTTCTGGGCGAGCTCGACCACGAGCCGGTCGCGGTAGCCGCCCAGCGCCAGGTCCTCCTCGGCATTGGCGTCCTCCCGGAACCGGACCGGCGAAGCCGACCAGGCAGCAAGCACCCGGTCGCGGGTGGCTGCCGTCGCGAAGGGATCAGTCACCCGGGTGATTATTGAACCTTTGGCGGAATCGCGCCCGTCTATCGCTGGCCAGCAGGGGTCGGCGTGCTGCGGATGAGGGGACCGCACCGCCCATGCGGCTTCGCACCCCCGGCAGTTCCCACTAGTGCCCAGACCGGCGCTCGCCGCCGTCGGGTCCCCAGAAGATCACCCAGGTCTCGAAGTCGGCGCTGAAGTCGACGAAGCGATGCTCCACGCCCGCCTCGACGAACAACACGTCGCCCGCCTGGCAGAGCGTCTCCACACCGTCGTTGACGAACCGACTCGTGCCCCGACTGACGAGGTAGAGCTCGTCCTGGCGATGCGGGCTCTGTGTGTCGACGCCACGCGGCGCGAACAGCTCCACCCGCATCGAGCCGTGTGCCAGGGCGACGACGAACGGCACGTCGCTCGTGGCCAGCGCTTCTCGCAGATCCGCGGTCCGTGCCTGCCACGCCTCGTCCCGCGCCCTCTCTTCCCGCATCAGTGCTCCTTTTCGGGACGCAAGTCGCCGTCTGTGTCGTGGACCCTATCTCCGCTGATGAATGGGCAATCGCGGGCGAGACCGAGGACCTCCAGCAGGGCGTCGTAGTGCCGTCGAGTGGCGCCCTCGGGCACCGGTCCACCGAGTTCCTCCGCGCCCGCGAGCGGTGTGGCGAACCGGCGCAGCGCTTCGCGGAGAAGCATCGGGACGACCAGCGTACGTTCGGTCGAGGTCAGCGCTCGGCCTTCGTCGTACGCCGCCACACTCGCCCGGATCTGGTCGACGTCGATGCCACCGGAACGGCGGAGGCCACCAGGATGGACGGGCCCACCAGATTGGTCGGAGCCACCCGGATGGACGTGGAACCAGTACAACGCCGACCCCAACCCGAACAACGCGGACTCGTGGAACGGCGTGAAGTCCACGATCGCCACCACCTCGTTGCCGTCATAGAGCACGTTGTCGGGTCCGATGTCGCCGTGGACGAGCTGTCGAGGCAGGGCGGCGATCTCCGGCGCGGCGGCCACGAGCAGGGCCAACCCTTCCGCGACTGAGCTCGGATCGACCCACCCCGGCGCGTGGTCCCGTACCAGCCGAGGCAGGTTCTCGCCCAGGTAAGTCGGCGACACGACGCGCGTCCAGAGGGTGTCGGCGGTCAGCCAGGCGACGGGCACCGGATCGACGGGCCCCTGATCGACGGGCCCCTGATCGACCGGCACGTGATCGGCGGTCAGCGGGATCGTCGCCAGCGCTTCGTCGTACGCCGCGAGATGGCGCATCGCCCGGTCGGTCTGCCGGCGATTCGGCCGTTCGGTCATCACTGCGGTCAGGAACTCCTGGACGCAGTGGCCCGACGTGCTGACCACTGCGCCGGAGGGAGTGCGGAAGAGCCGCGCCTGTCTCACGCCCCGAGCGTTGAGGGCCCGCTCGACCACGGCGTACAGCTCCCAGTCGGGCACCCGGTAGACCGGCTTGACGACGAAGCTCCCCTGCGGGGTGGTGAGCTTGACGACCTCCGCACCCCCGCCGCGGAGCGGCTCGGCGGCGACCGGCGTACCGAGCTCGAACTCGCGGGCCACCCGCTCGAGCAACCCGGTCTGGAGACCGCTGGTCGGGCATGATCGGGAGTCATCCACACCGGCGATGCTCCCAGAGCCGCTCGGCGAGCCATTTCGGCCGGCCGCCCGCAGGCGGACATCGATGACAGTCGGCCCGGCGGGTCCGGCGAGCCAGCCGAGCCTGACCGCGAATGACCACGCTGAGCAGGTCTTTGGTATCCGGCGGGGCGTCGATGCCTAGCTCGGATACCACACGCCTGCTCAGCGTGGTCATTCGCGCATCGCCTGCGCGCCCCCAGGTGACCGGCCACCTTTCCTCGCGGTGTCTGCGGCGGCGGTTGTGTGGTTCGGGGTTACCGGCCTTCCTTGAGTTCGGCCAACCAGTTGGCCGCGCTCTCGAAGTCGGCGTCGGTCGTACCCACCCGCAGGTGGGGTCGGGCGCCGTCGGCGCGCGGATAGGACCCGAGGAAGCGAACATCGGCGCACACCCGACGCAATCCCATCAACGCCTCTCCAACCCGCGCTTCGGCCACGTGCCCCTCGCAGTCGATCGAGAAGCAGTAGCGCCCGAGGCCGTCGCCGGTCGGCCGGGACTCGATCCGGGTCAGGTTCACCCCGCGTACGGCGAACTCCTCCAGGATCTCCAGCAACGCGCCCGGGTGGTCGTCGCGGATGAACGCCACCATGGACGTCTTGTCCGACCCGGTGGGCGACGGTAGCGGGCCGGGCCGAGCGACGAGAACGAACCGGGTCACGGCGTCCCGCACATCCTCGATCTCCTCGGCGAGCGTTACCAGCGGATAGTGCTCGGCGGCGATCGGCGAGGCGATCGCGGCGTCGAACTCCGAGCCCGGTTCGGCGACGGCGGCAGCCGCGACGGCATTGGACGACGCGAGCATCACCTCGGCCTGCGGCAGGTGCGTCGCCAGCCACCTGCGGCACTGGGCCGCGGAGTGCGGGTGCGTGGTGATCCGCTTGCAGTCGGCGAGCTGCGTGCCAGGGCGGGCGAGCAGAGCGAACGACACGGGCAGCAGGATCTCGCGGGTGATCACGAGGTGACCGCCGGCCAGGGTGTCGAGGGTGACCGACACCGCGCCCTCGACGGAGTTCTCGATGGGGACGACGGCCCCTTCTGCCTCTCCGTTACGTACGGCGTCGAGCGCGGCGGGCACGGTGGCGAGGGGGATGGGCTCCACCCGCGCGATCTCCGGCAGGGTCCGCAGGGCGGCCTCGGTGAAGGTGCCCTCGGGCCCGAGGTAGGCGTAGCGCGGCGATTGGGTTCCGGTCACGCTGTCGAGCGTAGAGCCAGCCGCGAGCCGCGCCCGCGGCGACCCGCCCTGGTAGCTCGTCGTGTCGCCGCACGATTGGTCTGGCTCACGGGCGCCTGATCGGCTTAGGCGTACGCACCAAAGCGTGCTTAGCGCGCCCGGAATCCTCACGCCGGTCTCACGAGGGACCCCTCACACGAACCTATTGGATCAAGGCGCCCCTCATCCAAACGCCCGTTGCGCGATGGCGCCCCGCACCCAGACCACCGATTGCCAGAAGGTGCCCCTCATCCCAAAAGAACAGCCGCGCGGGCCGGCCAGGTCGGGCGGCCGGCCAGGCGCGCCCAGCGCCGCCGAAACGGTGATGCCGTCGTTCAGCGAGCGGCGATCTCGTCGACGTGGGTGACGTTGGCCCGGTTGTCGGCGTCCTCGCTCGCGCTTCCCGCGAACCACGCGTCGAGGATCTCGCCCAGCAACGGTTCGGACACGACCCGCAGGCTGAGCGCCAGGACGTTCGCGTCGTTCCAGCGCCGCGCGCCGTCGGCGGCGTAGGCGTCGGCGCACAAGGCGGCCCGCACGCGCGGCACCTTGTTCGCCGCGATCGACGCGCCGGTGCCGGTCCAGCAGCATACGACCGCCTGGTCGGCCCGCCCCTCCGCGACGTCACGCGCCGCCGCCTCGCTGGCCCACGCCCAGTCATCGCGTTCGTCGGGGTTCAGCGCCCCGTGCGCGACGACCTGGTGGCCGCGGCGGCGCAGCTCGTCGGCGAGGCGGACCGCAACACCTGCGGACATGTCGGACGACACCGAGATTCGCATGTGTACGACGCTACCCCGGACGGCCGGACCAGCAGGACCGCTCGTCAGGCCCCGGACTCGGTCTTGTCCCCGGACCAGTCGAGGTGGAAGGTGCCGTCCGCGTCGACCCGACGGTACGTATGGGCGCCGAACAGGTCCCGCAGCCCCTGCACCAACGCCGCCGGCAGCCGGTCACGCCGCAGGCCGTCGTAGTAGGCCAGCGCGGCGCTGAAGCCCGGCACCGGAACCCCAGCCGTCGCCGCGACCGACACCACCCGGCGCCATGACTCCTGCCCGTCGCTGACCGTCTTCGCGAAGTACGGGTCGACCAGCAGCGACGGCAGGTTCGGGTTCTTTCCGTACGCCTCGCGGATCCGGTCGAGGAACCGCGCCCGGATGATGCAGCCGCCGCGCCAGATCGTGGCCATGTCGCCGAGGTCGATCTCCCAGTCGTAGGTCTGCGATCCCGCCCGGATCATGTCGAAGCCCTGCGCGTAGGCGACGACCTTGGAGGCGTACAACGCGCGGCGTACGTCGTCGATGAAGCTTTCCGGCTTGCGGTTGGTCGACTTCCGCGCGGGCGGTGGCGCCAGCGCCTCCCGAGCGGCTGCCCGCTGCTCGGCGTGGGCGGACAGCGACCGCGCGAAGACCGCTTCGGCGATGCCCGACACGGGCGTGCCGAGGTCGAGGGCGATCTGCACGGTCCAGCGACCGGTGCCCTTCTGCTCGGCCTCGTCGAGGATCGCGTCGACCAGAGGGCCTCCGGTGCGCGGGTCGGACGTGGCGAGGACCTCGGCGGTGATCTCGATGAGGAACGACTCGAGGTCGCCTTCGTTCCAGCTCCGGAACACCTCGGCCAGCTCCTGAGGCGACCGGTCGAGGACGGTACGCAGCAGGTCGTAGGCCTCGGCGATGAGCTGCATGTCGGCGTACTCGATGCCGTTGTGGACCATCTTGACGAAGTGCCCGGCACCGTCGGGGCCGACGTGGACACAGCACGGCGTGCCGTCGACGTTGGCCGCGATGGACTCGAGGATCGGGCCGAGCGTTTCGTAGGACTCGGGCGTGCCACCCGGCATGATGCTCGGGCCGTTGAGCGCGCCTTCCTCGCCGCCGGAGATGCCGGTGCCGACGAAGTGCAGGCCGCGTTCCCGCAGCGCCGACTCGCGCCGCCTGGTGTCGATGAAGTGCGCGTTGCCGCCGTCGACCACGATGTCGCCGGGCTCGAGAAGGTCGGCGAGCTGGTCGATCACATCGTCGGTGCCGGCGCCGGCCTGCACCATGACGATCACCGTGCGCGGCCGCCTCAGGGAGGCCACCAACTCGTCGAGGGAGGCGGCCGGAACGAACCGCCCCTCGTCGCCGTACTCCGCGACCAGCGTGTCAGTGCGCGTCTTCGTCCGGTTGTGAACGGCAACGGCGTGGCCGTGACGTGCCAGGTTGCGCGCGAGGTTACGGCCCATCGTGGCGAGCCCGGTGACCGCGATGTCGGCCAGGTGATCCCCCTGCGAGGCGGCCGCCTCGCCGCCGCTGCTCGCCACCTCGGGGGACTCGGTCGTCGTCTCCGTCGTCTCCGTCATGCCACGATCCTCTCGCCTTCTAGGCCTGGATGCGTAGTCGGGTCGGCGCGACACCGGGCGGCGTCTCGAGAGTGATCGGGTCTGTACCCGGAGTGATGCTGCCGAGGATCGAAGGAGCGCTCGCACCCGTACACGCAGGCACCGTCGCCGGAATCCCCTTCGACGTAAGGAATCCGAGCAACGCGAACGCGTACGCCTCCTTCGCATCGGCGGGCAGCCCGAGGTCGTCGATCGGGCGCAAGGACATGCCGGGATCGGCCAGGATGCCGATGCGTCGCATCAACCACGTGTTGCGTACGCCGCCACCGGACACGAGCAACTCGCCCACGCCGTGTTCCTCGCACTCCTCGGCAACCACGATCGCCGTGAGCTCCGCCAGCGTCGTCATGAGGTCGGGTGGGGAGACGTCGGGGAACGCCGACAGCTTCGCGTCGAGGTAGCCGCCGTGGAACAGTTCCTTGCCGGTCGACTTCGGCGCCGGTCTCCCGTAGTACGGCTCCTCGAGCAGGGCACCGAGCAACTCCACGACCACCTGACCGCTGGCGGCATGCCGGCCGCCCAGGTCGTACGGCTGGTTGAAGTGCCGCCGCGCCACCAGGTCCATGAGCGCGTTGGCCGGGCCGATGTCGTAGGCGAGGACACCGCCGTCCGGTCGTACGACAGTCATGTTGGCGATGCCGCCCAGGTTGAGCGCGGCCTTGGGTGCCGTACCGGGTGGCATCAGGAGGACGTCGAGGATGCTCACCAGGGGCGCGCCCTGGCCGCCCTTCGCGATGTCGCGGGCGCGGAGGTCGGACACGACGGGTGCGCCGGTGCGTTCGGCGATCCAGGCCGGCTGGCCGAGCTGGAGCGTGCCCTTGGCGGCGCCGTTCTCGATCCAGTGGAAGACGGTCTGGCCGTGGGAGACCACCAGATCGGCGTGTCCACCGGCCAGCTCGTCGATCCCCCGTGCGGCGGCGGCGGCGAACGCCTGGCCGAGCAGCGTGTCCAGCCGGCAGACGTCGTCGAGGGTCACCTTGGCGGGAGGGAGTACGCGGTCGATGAGCTCCCGTGTCTCGGCGGTGTGCGGGTGCTCCAACGCACCGAGTGGCGTGAGGACGACCTCCTCGCCGTCGACGCTCAGGTCGGCCACCGCGACGTCGATCCCGTCGTACGACGTGCCGGACATGAGGCCGATCACCCGGCTCGCGGACTCCGGTGGAGGCCCGGGGGCGGGCTTCGGCGTGGATGTGGGCGAGGGCGTTGGCGTGGGTTGTGGGGTGGGCTCGGGTTCGGGCCACGGCGGAGGTCCGGGAGGAGGCTCGGCTCCGTGTGGTGGCGTCGGCTCCTGCCCAGGTCGTCGGGTGGGGGCGGCTCGCTCGGGCCCGGGCGTGGGGGCGGGCGCTGGCCACGGCATCTGGCCAGGCTCGGGCTCGGGCCACGGCGTCTGCCCCGGCTCGGGCTCAGGCTCGGGCCACGGCGTCTGCCCAGGCTCGGGCTCGGGCCACGGCGGGGACCCTGGACCAGGCTCGGGCCACGGCGGGGTCCCGGATGATGCGGGCAGGCCTGGACGGGGACGAGGCGCGTTCCCTGGCGCGATGCCATCCATGCGGGCCATCCAACCGGGCGAGCCCCCATGAACGCCAACCGGGCGATGCCCTGGTTCGACGGTAGTGGTACAAGGTCTGCTCCCACCCCTGTCGTGCGTACGCCTCGATGCTCACCATGCGTGGCTGGCAGACGTACGTTGCGTAGGCAGTTATGGCCTGCCCTGGCCGTCGAGGTGCCGGCGGAGGAACGGGATCTGGATCGGCGACAGGACGCTCTCGTCGAGCTCCGCCGGTGGGACGACCCGGCTGGCGAGCTCCCACCCCTCCGTGTCGGTCCAGGCGGCGTCGACGCCGACCGATCGGCTGCGGGCGATGCCACCGAAGATCAGCTGGAGGCCGTCGGGATAGGGGTACGCATAGCCGTCCGGGCGCGGGCCGAGGTGGGCGAGGTGGACGAAGCCGAGGTAGGTGAGCGTCTGCGGATCGAGCTGCCAGGCGGTCTCTTCCGCGATCTCGCGGACGACGGCCTCGGTCATGGTCTCGCCCGACTCGAGTCGACCGCCGGGCAGGACGTGCTGTTCCCGGCGGTTCTCGCAGACGACGATGCCGCCGGGGGCGGTGACGATGCAGCGTACGGACGTGACGAGCTCGTCAGGCACCCGCGCCGTCGTGAGATACGCCGAGAACTCCAGCGGAAGCGTCCCGGCGCCCCACACCTCGCGATGCGTTGCGGCAGGGCGGTTCCGGGCGAGGACATCCAGGAGTTCCGGGTGGCGACCAGTTGATCCCTGCGTCATCACGGCCCCCTCTACGTTCCGGCGTATCCGTCCATACCCGTGGTAGCAGAGCTTCGGAAGTACGCCCGCGGAGAAGCCGGACGTCGTCCACCACCGCGGAGCTCACCCAGACGCCGCCGACCTCTCACCTGGTGCCACGCTTCGGGTAGTCCTCGACCACGTAGGCGCCCCGACCGGCGATGACCACCAGGATGCCCTCGTCTGACATGGCCTTGATCGCCTTGCGCACCGTGTCTCGACCCAGTTCGAACTCCTGGATCAGCTGCGCCACCGACGGGATCGCACGACCAGGCTGGTAGTCGCCTCGCTCGATCCGTGCCTTGAGGATCGCCACCAGCTGCTGGTGCGGCGCCACCATGTGGCCGCGGTCGATCTTGGCGTCGGGTCCGAAGGTCATGACCTGGACCGTAGGTAGCGACCCATAGGCCCTCCACTTCCTCCCCTAGAGGCCCCTAGGGGTAGACGTGCCAGGTACGGCGTGGTTACAGGTCGAAGCCTCGGCGCGGTGGTTGGTCGAGCCAGCTCCCAACCACGGGACCCGCACACCAGCCACCGGGCCGAAGCCGGCAGGAGTGCGGGCGACCTGGAGGCGGGCCGCCCGCGTTCCTTCGACACGGGGAGGCGATACGGGTGGGCTGGCGAATCGGCCTGTGGCTGGTGTGCGTGACACTCGGCCTGCTGCTGACGGCGGTGGTCCGATGACCCGCGAACCGATCGACTCGGGGCGACTGGACTGGACCTGGAAGAAGCGTCCCTCTACGTCCCAGCGCCCCACACTTCGCGATGCGTTGCGGCAGGGCGGTGCCGGGCGAGGACATCCAGGAGTTCCGGGTGGCGACCAGTTGATCCCTGCGTCATCACGGCCCTCTCTACGCCCCGGCGTATCCGTCCATACCTGAGGTAGCAGAGCTTCGGAAATACGCCCGCGGAGAAGCCGGACGTCGTCCACCATCGCGGGGCTCACCCAGACGCCGCCGACTCACTCAGGTCGCTTCTGGACCGCCGTCTCTCTCGGCGACATAGGTGCCGCGGCCCGGAACGACAAAAAGGACTCCGTCAGCGACGAGCATGCGAATAGCTCTGTGCACGGTGGTCCGCGCCACACCGTACTCCGACGCGAGTCGCTCCTCCGCCGGGATCGCTCGGCCCGGAGTCCAGTCACCGCGATCGATCCTCGCGACGATGATCCCGGCCAGCTGCTTGTACGGCGTGAGCGGTGCGCCGTGATCGATGGTGGCATCAGGATCCATTCGATGAACCTACGTATCGCGCCCTGCCGTACTCCCGTGCGCTACTGGGCGACCATAAGCGCTACTGGTCGCTACTGGTCGATAATGGCCTAGACGTATGACTACTGGCGGCGTTACAGTTCGAATCCTCGGCAGGAGGGCGGGCGACCTGGAGGCGGGCCGCCCGCGTTCCTTCGACACGGGGAGGCGATACGAGTGGGCTGGCGAATCGGCCTGTGGCTGGTGTGCGTGACACTCGGCCTGCTGCTGACGGCGGTGGTCCGATGACCCGCGAACCGATCGACTCGGGACGGCTGGACTGGATCTGGAACGGTGAGCTAGGCGAGCAGGGCTACACCGACCTCGACCTGGAGACGACCAGCCGCGTCCTGTCCCGTTTATGTCCGACCTGCGCGGCAGCCATCGGCGAGTGGTGCCGGACAGCGGGCGGCCACGTGCTCGACCACCTCGACCTGCAACACCTCACGCGGCGGAGGTTCGACTGAGCCCGCGCCAGCCGACGTGCATGCTCAAGCGATGGCCTAGCCCGAGTTGTTGGAGGTTTTCCGGCATAGAAGCCGGAAAACCTCCAACAACTCGGGTGGCGGGCGGAAGCTCAGCGGAGACCATCGGCTCCGTCGAGACGTCAGGGCTTGGGGAGCCAGTCGGCGACGAGAGAGCGCTCCTGCTCCAACTCCTCGGTCGTCACGCGCAGCCGCTCCTGGGCCTCCGCGTCGTGTGTCAGGCCCTCGACGACCCGCCACTTCGTGCCGTCGGACGTGACCGGGAAGCTGAACGACAACCCTTCCGGTACGCCGTACTCCCCACGACTCAGCACGGCCATCGACGTCCAGTCGCCGGCCGGCGTCCCGCCGTGCAGGGCCTGCACCGAGTGGACGATCGCGTTCGCCGCCGACGCGGCCGAGGACGCACCCCGTGCCGCGATGATCGCCGCACCGCGCTTCTGGACCGTCTCGATGAACTCGCCGCGCAGCCAGGCGTGGTCGTCGATCACCTCGTGCGCTGGGCGGCCGCCGATCCGGGCGTTGAACGCGTCGGGGTACTGCGTCGCCGAGTGGTTGCCCCAGATCGTGACGTTGCTGACGTCGGCGATCCGCGCGCCGGCCTTCTTCGCGAGCTGCGCCTTCGCGCGGTTCTCGTCCAGCCGGGTCATCGCGAACCACCGGTCGTCGGGGATCTCCGGCGCGTGCGCACGCGCGATCAGACAGTTGGTGTTGCAGGGGTTGCCGACGACGAGGATGCGTACATCGTCGGCGGCCTGTGACGCCAGCGCGGTCCCGATCGGGCCGAAGATGCCGGCGTTGGCGCCGAGCAGGTCGCCGCGCTCCATGCCCTGCTTGCGCGGCATCGCGCCGACCAGCAACGCCCACGACGTACCGTCGAACGCCGTGTCCCGGTCCGCCGTCGCCACGACGTCGTGCAGCAGTGGGAACGCCGAGTCGTCGAGTTCCATCGCCACGCCCTCGAGCGCGGGCATGGCCGGCTCGATCTCGAGCAGGCGCAGCACCACCGGAGTCCGTGGCCCGAAGACCTCGCCGGAGGCGATCCGGAAGAGCAGCGGGTAGGCGACGTTGCCGGCCGCTCCGCTGATGGTCACGTGCACAGGGCGTACGACAGAAGCATCGGACATGTCCGTGAGACTAGCCGGCACGCCCTGGCACGAGCGCGAGGGCCCTCCCGGTCGCGCGGCGGCGCACCTGATGGTCACGACCCGCGACGGTGAGGCCCAGGTTTCCGGCGAGACCTTTCCGGTAAGGCCACTCTTCGGGTGCGACAGTCAAACTCCTGCGTCTTGGCCGAATCCAAGTCTGCGCCACCCAATGGGCCGTGGCGGGATCTCTCGCCGATGATCAGAATCAGGGCGCGGAAATGAAGCAGCTCTTCAATGTCGTCGCCATTGGCTTGGCTCCGTTGTTCCTTCTCGCTGGAACGCCAGAGGCGCCCGGCACCATCGAGCCGCCGGAGCGCCAGGCCGCCCAGCAGAGTGCCGGCCCAGCAGCGGGCGCACACACCTTCGCGGCGAGCTACCACGGTGACGGCTGCGCCCCCTCGGTTTCGGATCCCGTCACGGTCGTGCTCGCGCACAAGGTCCGAAGCAAGCCGCATCCTGAGCCGACGTACGTACCCGCGGGCATCAGGTCGATCGCCGATGTGCGGCCGGCAGCAGTGCCCGCCCGGAAGAGCGGAAGACTGGCCGAGATGTTCGGCTACGGCTTCCTGGCCTCGATGGGGGTGGCAGGTGTCCTGCTCGTCGCCGTGCCCGCCTATCGCAGCCGTCGCCGCCGGAACGCCTGACCGGGAGGCTACTCGGGCTCATGAGACGTGGCCCCTGCATACGTGTGGAGGGATCCCGCCAGGGCCCTGACCGCGTCCCGTAGTTCCGCCGGCCGCCTGATCACGAACGGCCGGCCGAGCCCCGCCAGCATCTGCGCCACGCCATCCAGCCGCTCCGCCCGGAGCGTCACGACCACGCCACCAGCCGCACCGGAGTCGTCCACTGGAGCGTCGCCACCCACACCGGGCCCGCCCACACCAGGGCCGCCCACACCGGGCCCGCCCACACCAGGGCCGCCCACACCAGGGCCGCCCACACCAGGCCCGCCCGCCAGTTCGGTGAGGGTGGCCATCGACGGCGGGAGCCGGCGGCGGACCTCCGCGAGCGGTGCCCGCACGACCACCTCCACCTCGTGGGTCCAGGGCACCCGCGCCAGCGACCGGTGGACATGGTCAACGGCGTCGAAGTCGGCCGGCGGCGTAAATGCCTCGGCGCGGACCTCGACGTCCGCGATCCGATCGACTCGGAAGGTACGAATCTCGCCACGCCGGTGATCGTGGCCCGTGACGTACCACCGGCCGCCCTGAACAACGAGGCCGTACGGGTCGAGGTCGCGGACGCTGCGTTCGCCGGCTCTCGATGCGTACGACATCCGCACTCGGTGTCGCTGGTGCGCGGCGGTGGCGAGCCGCAACACGACAGCCGTCGGCGGGGCGTGACCGGGGTGCGGTGTGAGCCCGAACCCCAGTGTGTCGGGCACCGCGGTGATCTGGTCCCGCAGCGCGTCGGGCAGCACTCTGGTGATCTTCGCCAGCGCGCTCTCGGTGGCGACGTCGCTGGTCGTGGTCGCCACACCGGCCGCCCGCGCCGCGAGCAGCCCGAGCACGACCGCGGTCGCCTCGTCGTCGGTGAACATCAGCGGCGGCAGCTTGTAGCCCGGCCGCAGCCGATAGCCGCCGTACCTACCGCGTTCGGCCTCCACCGGGATCCCGAGGTCGGCGAGCCGGGTGGCGTACCGCCGGACCGTTCGCGGATCGACGCCCAGCCGCTCGGCCAGGTCGACCCCGGTCAGCCGGCGGTGTGCCTGGAGGAGTTCGAGCAGGGCGAGGATCCGGGTCGTCGGGTGCTGGCTCTCGATCGTGGACACGGAGACAAGAATGCCGCGCAATGCGGGCGGAGTCGGTCCGGATTAACTCCTACGGTACGTACAGACCGCCCGCCAAGGGGGCGACAAACCGGAAGGGAAGCCCGACATGGCTACATACGTCCTCGTTGCCGGCAACTGGCTCGGCGGCTGGGCCTGGTCCGACGTGACGCGCCACCTGCGCGCCGCCGGCCACGACGTCCATCCCGTCACGCTGACCGGTGTCGGTGACCGGGTGCATCTGGCGTCGTCCACGATCGACCTGGACACGCACATCAGCGATGTCGTCCACACGATGGAGTACGCAGACCTGCACGACGTGATCCTGGTCGGGCACAGCTACGGCGGGTTCCCGGTGACCGGCGCGGCCGACAAGGTGCCCGACCGGCTGGCGCGAGTGGTCTACGTCGACAGTGGCCCACTACCGGACGGGTCGTCACAGCTGGACACGCTCGGGCCCGAGGGACGAGACGCCATCCTCGCCCGGATGGGAGCGGACCCCGACGACGGTTGGCGCGAGCCGCTTCCGACCTGGGCAGCGGTCGAGGCGGACGGCACCGGCGGCGGACTCGACGAGGCCGCATGGGCGCGGATCGCGGCCCGCGCCACGGACCAACCACTCGGCGCCAACGCGCAACCGCTCCACCTGGTCGACGACAAGGGCAGGAACGCGATCCCCCACACCCTCATCACCTGCCTGTTCCCGCTGGAACAGGTGCGGGCCATGATCGCGGCGAAGCATCCGTTCTTCGCCGCCTTCACCGCCGACCAGGACTGGTCGTACGCCGAACTGCCGACCGGTCACTGGCCGATGTTCTCCGAACCGGAGCAGCTCGCTCGCATCCTCGACGACC
Organism: Actinopolymorpha sp. B11F2; assembly: GCF_040195635.1. Classification (NCBI taxonomy): domain Bacteria; kingdom Bacillati; phylum Actinomycetota; class Actinomycetes; order Propionibacteriales; family Actinopolymorphaceae; genus Actinopolymorpha; species Actinopolymorpha sp. B11F2. Next base: position 80,433 of record NZ_JBEFTX010000014.1, read on the forward strand.
TCAGCGGCCAGTAACCCCAGGAAGCGAGGTGCCGTACCGGTCGCCCACCGGCTCCGGGAGACCGTCGAGCTCCGCCAGCGCGTCGGCCGGCAGCTCGAGGTCGCCGGCCCCGGCGTTGTCCTCGAGGTACCGCAGCCGCTTGGTCCCGGGGATGGGCACGACATAGCGGCCCTGCGCGACGACCCAGGCCAGCGCCACCTGCGCCGGCGTGGCACCGAGGCGTTCGGCGACGGCACGGACACCCGCGACGATCGCCTGGTTGGCCTCTGCCGCGTCGGCCTGGAAGCGCGGCATCTGGCGCCGCATGTCGCCCTCCGGCAGATCCTCCGCCGAGGCGATCGCACCGGTGAGGAACCCTCGCCCCAGCGGCGAGAACGGCAGGAACGCGATGCCCTGATCCTCGCAGTACGGCACGACGTCGGCGAGCTGGCCCCGCGTCCACAACGACAGCTCGGACTGGACGCTCGCCACCGGATGGATCGCCTGCGCCTGTTTGATGTCGTCGACGTCGACCTCTGACAGTCCGATCGCCCGCGCCTTGCCTGCCGCGACGACCTCGGCCATCGCGCCCCAGGTTTCGGCAAGCGGTACGGCCGGGTCGATCCGGTGCAGTTGGTAGAGGTCCACGTGGTCGACACCGAGCCGGGCGAGGCTGCCGTCGATGGCGCCCCTGACATACTCCGGCCGGCCGTTGCGGTGCATCGCACGGGCGCCGTCGGTGAGCAGTCCGACCTTCGTGGCGAGCACGACCTCATCGCGGCGACCAGCCAGCGCCCGGCCGACCAGTTGTTCGTTCGAGTAGGGGCCGTAGACGTCGGCGGTGTCGATCAGTGTGACGCCGAGGTCGATGGCCCGGTGGATCACGTCGAGGGAGGTCGCGTCGTCCCGACCCGCCTCGTCGTACGCCCAGGACATGCCCATGCAGCCGAGGCCGATCCAACCGACTGGTACGCCGTCTGCGCCAAGAGTGGTTGTCCGCATGTCACCCATCATGGTCGTACGACGGCTCAGGCGAACGACCACCCCGAACCGGCGTGGCCTGGCCAGCGGCGAACGCCGCCGCCAGCAGGCACAGCGCCGCCGGTGAGTAGAACAGACCGACGCTCAGCCCGGTGATGACGACGCCGGCCAGCGCCAGGACGGCGATCGTCCACAGCACCGGCACGTGAAGCGCCGTGGGAAGAAGGGACGTCGCCACCGCGAGAGCAGTCACGGCGACCGGCGTGCCCAGGACGACGGCCGCACCGACCACATCGACGCCGAGATCGACCGTCCCGCCCATGAGTGCCAGCCCTGCCACGACCGTCATGACCACGACGTAGCCGAGGGCGACGATCCGCAGCCACCAGCTCACGCCTCCCGCCCGGCGACGCCACCCGGCCGACCGGCCGAGCAGGGCGAGTACGCCGAACATGACGGCAGCGAGGCAGGTCAACACGATCGTCACCACGGGTCGACCTCCGGAGTTCCACGGGCGCGGTCCGCCCGAGCACGTCAGCTGACGTCGGCCGCCAGGTAGTTGCCGTCCTCGTCCACCTCGCCGGCCGCCCAGGCATCGACCCACTCGCTCACCAGATGGAGCAGGAACAGGTGCATCTCCTGCGTACGCGCCGTCGTCATGGACGTAGCCAGCAGCGCCAGGTCGGCGTACTGGACTGCTTCACCACCGTCACCCGCCGCGAACAGGACCGTCGTCGCACCGGCGGTCCGCGCCGCCTCCAGGCCCTTGACGACGTTGACCGAGCGACCGCTGGTGGTGAATCCGACGACCACGTCCCCGGGGCCGGCCAGGGCCGTCACCTGGCGGGCGAACACCTCGTCGAACGTGTAGTCGTTGCCGATGCAGGTGACCACCGAGGGATCGACCGTCAGCGCGACAGCGGGCAGTGGCCGACGCTCACGGCGGTAGCGACCGATGAGTTCGGCGACAAGATGTTGTGCGTCGGCCGCACTGCCACCATTGCCGAACGTGTATGCCCGGTTACCACTCTCGAACGCCTGGCACAGCTGCCGGCCGACGTCCTCGACCGAGGGAAGCAGAGCTTCGACAGCTCGAGCGGTCTCCAGATGGTCAGCAACCTGCCGGGCAAGCAGATCACGCATCTCGCACCTTCCACAACGCTTCTGCGGGGCAGTGGTGCCCGGCTTCGTGAGGCTATCGCGCGGGGGCCCGACCTACCTCCGCGTCCACGTCCAAACGGATCGCCCCGCCCATAACTGGACAGTTTGATCGGTTTAGCTCGTCTCGGTCTCGGTCATCGCGTCGGTCTCGGTCATCGCGTCGGTCTCGGTCATCGCGTCGGTCTCGGTCATCGTGTCGGTCTCGGTCATCGTGTCGGTCTCGGTCATCGTGTCGGGCACGGCTCACTCGGCTCGCTCGGGTCCTCGAGCAGGTTGGCCGCGACGACCGGCTCACCCGCGGCCGTGGGGACGAGGAAGGTCCTGATCTCGTGCGGGCCGAAATCCGCCTGGACCGTACGACCGAGGAAGGGCAGGTCCAGCCGCATCGTCCCTGCCACCCCGGTCGATTCGTACGCCCGGACCACCACGTGGCTGCCGCCGTCCTCGGCACGCTTGACCACGGTGGGGACCACCGGACCGTCGGACACCGCCACGAACGACGCCGTCGGCGGGCGGGTGCCGGCGTGGAACGACTCGTACATCGCGACCGGACGCTGCGCCAGTTCGGCGGCGAGGCGGACAACGCCGGCCGCCCGCCAGTCACCGGCATGCGGCACCAGCAGGTACCGGAACTGTTGGCGGCCCTGGTCCTGGAAGCTGTACGGACTGGCTGGGCCCAGCTGGTCGGCGTCGAGCTCCCGCGGCTCGTGCCAGGCGTAGACCGGGCTGCGGGCCGCGGTGATGCCGATGTCGCCGGTGCCGTCGGCCGCGCCGGACGTATCGGGCTCCGCGCCGGACGTGTCGGAGGCCGCGCCGGACGCATCGGAGGCCGCATCGGCGGACGTGCTCACGTCGTATGCGGACTTCGCGTCGTTGATCACCGTCAGCCCGGCGCGGGAGCCGTCCGGCAGCTCACCGGTGACGTCGACCCACGTCTGCCCGGGCTCCTCGGCGCCGTCGGCGGGGCGTTCGAGATGGCCGTACGGGATCTCGTAGGTCGCGGTCGGCCGGCGCAGCGCGGTGGGAAAGCGCAGCTTGAGGAGCTTCAGGCGTTCGTGCCAGTCAAGAGTGACGCGAACCTCGAGATGTCGGGCGTCAGCCGCGAGGACCAGCTCCTCGACAAGGGTGGAGGCGCCGTACGTGCTCTCGATCCGCACGATCGAGCGGACCGGGCCGTGCTCGGCGAGGCGTACCGACCGAGCGGTGAACGGCGTGCCCGGCTTGGCGTAGGACACGACGCGGTGCCCCCAGGTGTCGGTCGGGTCGTCGGTGACGACGGTGTGCGGGCGGTTGACGCCATAGGCCAGGTCACGCCCGGTGCTCTTGTCGAGGAGGCTGCGCAGCCAGCCGGTGGTCGGGTCGACCTCGACGCGAAGGTGCGCGTTTTCCACGACGGTCTGCGAGCCCGGATCGCTGGGACTGGCGGCCCCGGAACTGGCGGCCCCGGAACTGGCGGCGCTGGAACTGGCGGCGCTGGGACTGGCGGCGCTGGGACTGGCGGCGCTGGTCGGAGCGTCGCCGGGGCAGATCCGGTAGAGGCGGTACCCGAGCGGCGGCAGGTCGACAGGGAAGACCAGTCGGCGGGGGTTGGACGTGGTGGCGAGCGGCTGGGCGTACTGCACCGGCACCGGACGACCCTCCGCGTCCTCGACGCGCCCGCGTTCACCGCTCAGGCCGAACTCACACTCGACGTACGTACGCACCGCCCACGGGTGCGGGTTGAAGACCATGACCGGCTGGTCGCCCTCCCGGAACCGGATGTCCACGTCGCGCGCCAGGGTCTGCAAGGCGAGGTTGACAGTACGCCGGGCGATCGAGCGGGCCTCGCCGAGTTGGTCGCGGGCATCGTCGTACGCCGGCTCGATCGACGTGCCGGGCAGGATGTCGTGGAACTGGTTGAACAGCACCTGCTTCCACGCGTGCGTGAGTTCCTCATGGGGGTAACGCGTGCCGGCGACGTGAGCCGCGACGGTCGCCCACTTCTCGGCCATCATCAGGGCGTGCTCGGCACTGCGTACCCACGCCTTGATGCCCGAGTGCGCGGCGTAGCAGCCGGCCGCGTGGTGCTGAAGGTCGCCGCGCCAGGTCGGGATCTCGGCACCGGAGTTCTTGACATCCTCGACGTAGGCGGGCGGGCTGGACAGGCGCAGTTCGCCGTACGCACCGAGTTCGTCGAGTCGGCGGATGCTGGCGAGGTTGGCCTTGGTCGGACCTCCACCATGGTTGCCGACGCCGTAGAACACCATCGCCGTGGTGAGGCCGGGCGGCAGTTGGGCGATCGCCTTGTCCGTGTGGTGGGCGATGTCGGCGCGGGGACTGCAGTATTCGTGCGGGATGCGGTAGGCCAGGACCCGCGACCCGTCCGGCGACTCCCACCAGAACGGGTTGCCCGGAAGCTCCGCCTCGTGCGGGCCCGGGCGGAGGAAGCAGTAGGCCTCCATGCCCTGCTGGCGCAGGATCTGCGGAAGGTTGGCGTGGTGGCCGAACGGGTCGGCGTTGAGACCGACGGTCGCTGCGACGCCGAACTTATCCCGCAGGTAACGCTGACCGTAGAGCCCTTGTCGTACGAACGACTCGCCGGTCGGCAGGTTGCAGTCGGGCTCGACCCACCAACCACCGACGTTGACCCAGCGGCCTTCGGCGACGCGCTTGCGGATCGCCTCGAAAAGGGTGGGATCGCTCTCCTCGACCCAGGCGAGCAGGGCAACCTGGTCGCAGGTGAAGACGAAGCGGGGATACTCGGCCATCCGGTCGATCGCGGAGGCGAACGTCGCGCGCGCCTCGGCGAAGCCCTCGGGCCACTGCCAGAGCCACACGGGATCGATGTGGGCGTTGCCGATCATGTGCAGGATCCGGTGCGGTGCGGCGGCGGGCCTCGGCATGGACTGGCACTCCTCCTTCTTGGCTGCAAATCCCGTCTTCTTCGCTGTGGATCCCGTCTGCCCGACGGCGTGGCGGTCTGGAATCGTTACCACGTTGAAGGTAGGGGCGCCTGTCCCTCACCGTCAAACGCTGCAGCTCGCCCGCGGGGCGGCCTTGCACCCGGGAGAGCCCGCGAATGACCACGCTGAGCACCGCGAATGACCACGCTGAGCAGGTGAATGTCATGGTGACAAGGCGTCGATGCCTGGATTTGGTTCACAGGCATGCTCAGCGTGGTCATTTTCAGCGGCAGCGGCGGCACACATCAGCGGGCAACCAGGGCCGGACGGACGTAGGTCAGGAACTCGTGCGGCTCGACGCGCGGCGGCGGCCGAGCCGGGCGGTGGAGCCGCGCTCGATCAGCGGACAGTCAAGGCGGATGGTACGCGGCCTGCCAGGCTTGCCCATCCGGTTCACCAGCTGACGCGCGGCCCGGGCCCCGACCTCAACCGACGGCTGGCCCACCGTGGTGATGCCGGGCTGGACCATGCTCATCCACGGCGAGTCGTCGAACGCCACGAAGGACAGGTCGTCCGGAATCCGCAGCCCGAGCCGAGTCGCCTGCCGCCACACGATCTCCGCGACCAGGTTGTTGGCCGCGAACACGGCCGTGGGGCGGCGCCGCTTCGACAGCAGCTCGGTCACTTCCTTCTCGATGCGTTCGGGATCGAAGCCGCAGGACACCACCGCGTCGTCGCCGGCCGGCCGATCCGCCTCGGCCAACGCCTGCAGGTAACCCTTCGCGCGGCCCGCACCCGTCGTCCACCCCAACTCGTCGGCGATCAGGGTGATCCGCCGGTGACCCAGCTTGATCAGGTGCCGGGTGAGGTCACGCGCGGCCGTGACGTTGTCGACGAGGACGGCGTCGCACTCGCCCCGGCAGTACTGCCGGTCGATCTCGACCACCGGTACCCCCTGCCGCACGATGAACTGCGTCGCCGCGGCCGAGACAGGCGTCAGCAGAACTCCCGCCACCCGCATGGCGAGGAACGTCCGTGCCGCGTCCATCTCCTCCAACTCGCTGCCGGCGTCGTCGACCAGGAGGATCGTGTAGCCCTGCGCGCGCAGGACACCGCCGGCCCCTGCCGCGACCTCCGCATAGAACGGATTGCGCAGATCCGACACCAGCAGGCCGACCGTGGGGGTGCGGCGCGCCTTCAGGCTCCGCGCGTTGGCGTCGGGAACATAGCCCAACTCCTCGGCGGCCGCGTCCACCCGGGATTTCACCTCTGGCGCCGCATAGCCACGACCGGTCAGTGCACGCGACGCGGTCGAACGTGACACGCCGGCATACGCGGCGACATCGGCGAGGGTGATCCGAGCCGGGACATCTGACCCTGCGGTGGTACGCCGCTTCGCGTGGGTCACGCCACCTCCCAACGAGCGAACCGCGACCAGTCGCGGGTCAGGAAACATGCGTCGGAAGTCCCGCGCGCAAGGAATATCAACGGACCGTAGCCAGTGTTCGGCAGGAGCGTCAACAACGCGTCAGTGGGGAGTCGGCGCGTCGCCTGTGAGATCTGCTCCGCGATGGACGTGTGCGGTGCCATTTCCGGCCCGGAATACACCCGGCGTGACACCCCAGTGCCGGCTGAATGCGGTGGTGAAGTGGCGCACATCGGGATATCCGCACGAACGCGCGATCTCCGTAATCGACCGCGGCCTTTTCGGTACGGCCCGTTCCAGGAGTCGCTGTGCGGCGATCTCCAACCGGAGCCGGACGAGAAATCCGTGGACCGTCGTACCAGTGAACGCACGAAAGACACGGCCGGCGTGGCGCTCGCTGAGATGCACCTGTGCCGCCACATCGCGGACCGCGACCGGCCGGTCATAGTTGTCCTGCAGGTACCGCACCATCGTGCGCGCCACCTGTTCGTCGCGGGCCGGCAACGCCGCCTCGGGACTGGGGATGAGGGTCGGGTCGTCCACGACCGCGCGCGCCGTGTCGATCACCAGCATCCCGGCAAGCCGGTTGACGATTTCACCGAATGCCGGACCCGGCTGGCTCGCCTCGCGGGCAAGGAGTTCGAGTAACGCGGGTACCCGTACGGCGGAACGGGAAAGGACCGGCGTCGCCGGACTCGCGAAGGTTTCGAGCAGCCGGCGTCCGTGATCGGTCATCTCAGAGTCGTGAGCGGTCAACCCGGTTCCGGGGCCGGGATCGGGACCGAGAAGGGGACGGGCGTGCCGCTGCGTCGTTCGAACGGGCGCGGGAATGAGGGTGTAGGACCAAAAGTGCAGGCAGAGTGGATCATCCGTACTCGAGATGATCTCGTGGACATCTCCAGGCCGGGCCACGAACAATGTGCCGGAATCGACGGTGTACTCCCGCTCGCCGGTACGGAAGACGCCGCTTCCGGAGTACGCATAACAGATCTCGAAGAATGAATGCGTATGCAGAAAGTTTCGCCACGGGCGCGGTTCGTAGAAACCCCAGTAGAGGAATTCGGCACGGTGATCTGCGACATCCACCCCAATTCGTACAGAATGGAGGAATTCGATATCTCGCCCGTCGTACGCCAATACCGGGCCGCCCGGCTCCCGGGCCGGCAGGTGTGTCGCCGACCGGTCCGAGATCGGAAGGTCCGGTGTCTGGGAGTTGGCGGTGTCGCCAACCGGAACCACACTCACGGCGAGGCTTCGCTCCGACAGGTCGGGTCGACACCGCGGAGGATCATGCCCTGGCCGAGCGAGTTGGTGTGCATGTCCGTGGTCGGCGGGTCCTCGGGATCGCGGTACTGCACGAGCAGCGTCGTCCGCGCCTGGTCGGTCGTGTTCACGCCCGACCCGTGCACCGTCAGGTAGGTGAAGAAGAGGACGTCGCCCGCCTCCGCCTCACAGGGCACCGACTTCTCCAGCGGCCACTCCGAGAACGGCAGGTGGAAACTGCCCTCGGACGCGTGCGCCAGTGGGCCGTTCTTGTGGCTGCCCGGCACCACCCGGACGCAGCCCTTCGCCAGCGGAGCGTCGTCGAAGTGGAAGATCGCGGCGCCCATCGAGTGCTTCGCGTGCGGGAAGAAGGGGTGGTCCTGGTGCAGCGGGAAGGGCGACCCCTTCTCCGGTGGCTTGATGAACAGCTTGGTGTGGTGGAGCTGCACATTCGGGGTGCCCATCACGGCCGCGGCCACGTCTGTGAACCGCGGATCGATGATCAGCCTGGCGAACGCCGCCGCGTAGAACTGCACGTCGTGGCAGTGCTTGAGCTCGGTCTGGTTGCCCATCGCCAGCGCTCGGGCGCTTCCCCAGGTGGGGTCGGCGTCCCGGTTGAGACGCTTGATGAGGGCGTGGGACTCCTCGCGGTACTGCGCCGCCTCGGCCTTGTCGAGCAGGCCTTTGACGAGGACGAAGCCCTCCTCGGCGTAGGACGCGGCGTAGGACGCGAGCTGTGCATCGTCGACCATGGTTCCTCCCGGCTCTCCCACCTCGTCTCGGCGGAGGTGGTGACGTCGTGCTACGTGCCGACGTCCCGACCGTAGGCGCGCACGGCGCTCGGGTCGCGGGGCCTCGACGGACATCCTTGTTGAGGAAACGGACATGGACGAGTGGTACGCCGGAGTCGGACACCTGCCTACGGCGCACATGTCGGCGCCGGCACTGCTGCGCGGAGCGGTCGCGCGGGCCCACGGCGCACCTCGGCGCGGGGCGGTCGCGCGGGCCCACGGCGCACCTCGGCGCGGGGCGTCGGCGCGGGCGGGCCTTCGCTTGCTGGGTGACCCGCAGCTTGGCCCGGCACTGCTTGACCGGTGGGTACACGCTCTGCTTGCGTACCGGCCGTGAGCAGGTTGGTCTTCGTCGGATCCGTGAACGCCGACACCATCGCCGTCGTGCCCCGACTCCCCGGTTCGGACGAACGACTCCTCGCCGATGCTGTCATCCATGCCGGAGGAGGAAACTCGGCCACTGCGGCGGTCACGGCGGCGCGGCTGGGCGGTGACGTGGCGTTCATCGGGCCGGTGGCCGCGGACGAGCAGGGCGAACGGATCCGGGCCGACCTCGTTCGCGAAGGCGTGGACACCGGCGGACTGGTCCCTGTCCCCGCGGGCACGGGCGGTGCGAGCGTCGTGCTGGTGGACCGGTCGGCGGGTACCCGGGCGATCTGTACGCGACCGCTCCCGGCATTCGGCATTCCAGACACTGAGCGCTCTGCCCGCGACCTCATCGCCGGTGCGCGGTGGGTGCACTGTGACCACATCGGGTGGGCGGCAGTCCGTCCACTCCTCAACCCTTCCGCGGCGGACGGACCACGGCTGTCTGTCGATGCGGGCAACCCGATTCCCGGGTTCACACCCTCCGGAGTCGACCTCTACGGGCCGACGGTGGTGTCGCTGCGACGTGCGTACGGCGATCTTCCCGTGCCGGACCTGCTCACCCGCGCACTCGACGACGGCGCCCGTTGTGTGGTCGCCACTGATGGTGCGAGGGGTGCATTTGTCGCCGGAGATCCGTACGCCAGCGAACCGGCGAGTGCCAATGGAGATCGCCAGGGTGACACGCGGGACGAGGCGGTGCACGTTCCCGGCTTCACGGTTGACGTGGTGAGCACGCTCGGCGCCGGTGACGTGTTCCACGGCGCTCTCCTGGTCGCTGTCGACCGCGGGCTCGACCTCCCAGCCGCCGTGCGGTACGCGAACGGCGTCGCCGCTCTGTCGTGCCGCGCCGTCGACGGACGTTCCGGCGTACCCACCGATGCCGAGGTGACGGCCTGGCTGACTCAGGGCCCAGGCTGACTCGGGGCCCTGGCTGACTCGGGGCCATGGCTGACTCGGGGCCCTGGCTGACTCGGGGCCCTGGCTGACTCGGTGCTCGGGCGTACCGATCCGGCGACGCGGGGCGTCAGAGCAGTCACGCAGGAGTTGATGGTTTCCGGGTGCCGGAAGCCATGTTTCGAAAGGGCGTCCGAGTCCGGACAACGGCACCACGGCCGTTCGTTCACCCGCCCTAGGCTCGACCCGCCGACGCACCACGCACGACGCATCCACCGGGACAACCCGAACGCTGACAACGCACCGGGTCTCCAGCGTTCCGAGAGGAGCACCAGCGATGGCCATCGACGCCAGGCTCGCCGCAGATCCGTACAAGCTGACGGCCGACGGGATCAAGGAACCACCCACGGGTTGGGGCGCGAGCCTGCGCTACCTCGGCCCAGGACTCATTGTCAGCGCCTCGATCGTGGGATCGGGTGAGCTCATCGCCACCACGACGCTCGGCGCCCAGGCGGGCTTCGCGCTGCTGTGGATGGTCATCATCTCGACCACTGTCAAGGTCGCCTTGCAGGTCGAGCTGGCGCGCTGGACGATCTCGACCGGCGAGCCTGCGCTGTCGGGCTACAACCGCGTCCCGCCACGGTTCGGCCGGATCGGCTGGATCAACGTCCTGTGGGTACTGCTCGCCCTGTCGAAGGTGCTGCAGTTGGGTGGCATCGTCGGTGGTGTCGCGGTCGCCTTGAGCATCCTCATGCCGTTCGGCGACCCGTTGGGTACGACATCGCTGGCGATCTGGACCGTGATCATCGTCCTGGGCACGGTCACGCTGCTGTATTCCAATCGCTACAGCCTGATCGAGCGTGGCGCGTTCGTGCTCGTGGTCGTGTTCTCGGTCCTCACCGTGGTGATCGCCTTCGGTCTACCCTTCACTCCGTTTGCCTACGACAGCAGCGAGATCCTTGGCGGGTTGGCGTTCCGCATTCCGGCCGGCGCGGTCGGCGCGGCGGTGGCGATGTTCGGCATCACCGGCGTCGGCGCGGACGAGATCACCTTCTACACGTACTGGTGTGTGGAGAAGGGGTACGCCCGCTGGGTTGGCCCCAACGACGGCAGCGAAGCGTGGGTGCGCCGGGCCAACGGCTGGATCAAGGTGATGTACAAGGATGCCCTTGTCTCCTGGGTGGTCTACACCTTCTCGACGCTGGCGTTCTTCATCATGGGGGCGGCTGTTCTGCATCCGCAGGGGCTCTCACCCGAGGGCAACGACATGTTGACAACCCTCTCCAGGATGTACACCGACACCCTCGGCGAATGGGCCACCATCGCATTCCTCATCGGCGCGATCGCCGTGCTCGGCTCGACCCTGTGGGCGGCCGTGCCGAGTTGGGCGCGGATGTACACCAACGTCCTCGCGACTCTCGGCGCCCTCGACTGGCGCGAGCCCTTCGCGCGGCAGCGGTGGATCCGGCTGTTCATCGTGGTGCTGCCCATCGTGTGGGGTGCCGCGTACCTTCTGATCAGCTCGCCGGTGATCATGGTGCAGATCGGCGGCGTCATGACCGGCGTCTTCCTGCTCGCCGTGGTCGTCGCGGTGTGGTACCTGCGGAAGATCGATGTGGACCCACGGCTGTACGGCGGCCGGGCGTTCCACCTTGTCCTGGTCGTCAGCAGTGCCGCGATCGGGCTACTCGGGCTCTACACGCTGGTGAGCGTGTTCGGCTTCACGATCGAGTAGCTCGATCGGCCCCAGCTCCCCCGGCGCGTCTGGCGACGAGTTCCCGATTGGATGAGGGGCCCCCTGATCCAATGGCGGTTCGCATGAGGGTGCCCCTGATCCACTAGGTTCGTGTGCGGGGTCCCCTCACCCAGGCGACTCCCGTCGCAAGGGTCCCCTCACACAGGCCAGGCCCGTGGCAAGGGGTTCCCTCGTACCAACGAGATGTCCCTCGCCCCGTGCTAAGGTGCGGCTCATGCGCAGACGGAACGCACTCCAGCTTCAGTGGTGGCGCCGCCTCTAGGCGGCAGCCCCTCGTTCCGTAACGCAACTGACGATCGAACGATGCGACCGCCCTCACCGGCGGTCGCTTTCTTGTGTCCTACGCAGGAACAACCCACCGGTGCGGGCCCACCTGAAAGGGCGACCACCGTGGACGACACGACCTGCTACCGCACCGCCGGCGGGATCGCCGTGACGCGCACCACCAGCCGCGCCGACCGTATGGACCTGGCCGACCGCGCCGACCCCAACCACCCCGTCGACCCCACTGACCGCGCCGACCCCGTCGACCGCGACGGCCGCGTCGACCGGCCCGACCGGACCGACTACGCCGAGCGCGGCATCCGCGACCAACTCGAGGAGTTCGCCTCCGGCGTCGAGACGCGGCGGGGCGGGATCCTCAGCTCCGGCATCGACTATCCGGGCCGCTACAGCCGCTGGCATCTTGGTTACGTCGACCCGCCGCTGGAGATCGCGGCGCGCGGTCGCCGGATCACCGCGACGGCGCTCAACGCGCGGGGTGAGGTCCTGCTGTCCGCTGTCGCGGCCGTGATGAGTCGTACCGGCGAGGTCGTGGCGACCGCGGCGGATCACCTCGAGGTCGAGGTCCCGGCTGCGGCCGGTGACGCGTTCGCTGAGGAGGAGCGCAGCCGGCAACCGACCGTGTTCACGACCCTGCGGGCGATCGTGGCGCTCTTCTCCTACGACGGCGATCATCAGCTCGGGCTCTACGGTGCGTACGGCTACGACCTCGCCCACCAGTTCGAGCCGCTGCGCCTGGTGCACGATCGCGGCACCACCGCCCATCGCGACCTGGTCCTGCACCTGCCGGACGAGATTCTCGTCGTCGACCGGAAGCGCGAGACTTCCGTGCGATATGCGTACGACTTCATCGTCGACGGCGTCAGCACGGCCGGTCTGCCCCGCCACACCGAACCGACGCCGGTGGTACGCAGTCAGGATGTGCCGCCCGCTCCCGTGCCCGGCAGGTACGCCCAGATCGTCCGCGACGCGAAGGAGCGGTTCTTCCGGGGCGACCTGTTCGAGGTGACGCCCAGCCATGTCGTCCACGGCCCGTGCGCGTCGCCGGCGGCGTTCTACTCGCGGCTGCGGGAACGGAATCCGGCGCCGTACGAGTTCTTCTTCAACCTGGGCGAGGGTGAGTATCTCGTCGGCGCGTCGCCGGAGATGTACGTCCGCGTGACCGGCTCCCGGGTCGAGACCTGCCCGATCGCGGGGACGATCCGCCGAGGTGCCGATCCACTGGAGGACGCCGAGCAGATTCGTACGCTGCTCAACTCCACCAAGGACGAGGCCGAGCTCACCATGTGTACCGACGTCGACCGCAACGACAAGTCCCGCGTCTGCGTACCCGGCAGCGTCCGGGTCATCGGCCGTCGCCAGATCGAGCTCTACAGCAGACTGATCCACACGGTCGACCACATCGAGGGGACACTGCGGCCCGGGCTCGATGCGTTCGACGCGTTCCTCACCCACATGTGGGCGGTGACGGTGACTGGCGCGCCGAAGCAGTGGGCGATGCAGTTCATCGAGGACCACGAGGACGCGCCGCGCCGGTGGTACGGCGGAGCGATCGGCGTCGCCGGCTTCGACGGGTCGATGAACACCGGGCTCATGCTGCGGACGGCACACATCTCCAGCGGTGTCGCGTCGGTGCGGGTGGGGGCGACGCTGTTGTACGACTCGGATCCGGAGGAGGAGGAACGCGAGACCCACCTCAAGGCGCAAGCGCTACTGGACGCCCTCGCGACGCCGGGTGACGTCGACCGCGGCGCGGCGGAAGCGCCGTCTGGTGGCTCAGGATCTGGTGGCGCAGGATCGGGTAGCGCTGGTTCCGGGGGTGTCGCCCCGGCGGCGGTCGAATCCCTTCCTGGTAACGGGATGCGGGTCCTGGTCGTCGATCACCAGGACTCGTTCGTCCACACGCTCGGCGACTACTTCCGGCAGCAGGGTGCCGGCGTGACGACGCTGCGGTACGGGTTCGCCGAGGCGATGCTGGACGAACTCGCGCCGGATCTCGTCGTGCTCTCCCCCGGTCCGGGACGCCCGACCGACTTCGACTGTGCGTCGCTGCTGCGGGCGCTGGACGCACGCGGCCTGCCGGCGTTCGGGGTGTGCCTGGGGCTGCAGGCGATGGTGGAGTACGACGGCGGTGCGCTCGACCTGCTGCCCTATCCGGCGCACGGCAAGCCGGCCGAGGTCCACGTGCTGGGTGGCGAACTGCTGGCCGGCATGGGCGCGAGCTTCACGGCCGGGCGGTACCACTCGCTGTTCGCCACACCCGACCAGGTTCGTGCCACGGCCGTACGAGGCGGTGCTGGCGGTGGGTTCGCGGTGACGGCGACGACCGCGGAGCAGGCTGGTTCGGGTGGGACAGCGGCCGTCGCGATGGCGATCGAGGATCCGGTCCGCCGTCGCTGGGCGGTGCAGTTCCATCCGGAGTCGATCCTGACGGCGACCGGCCGCGCGGGTCACCAGGTGGTCGGCAACGTGCTCACGCTGTGCCGGAGTCGCGCGACGATCACTGTGATCTGAATGCGTGCCTTCCCATGATCATGAATGGGCCCTTCCCATGATCATGCGTCAGAAACTGGGCTAATGAGCCGCACAATGGCCCCGTTTGTCCACGCATGATCATGGTCCAAGGGGACGCCGGCAACGGTCCGCCCGGGCTGGCGTCCCCGATCCTGTCGCCACGCCCCCACCGCCCTGTCGCCACGCCCCCACCGCCCTGTCGCCGCGCCCCCACCGCCCTGTCGCCGCGCCCCCACCGCCCTGTCGCCGCGCCCCCACCGTCCTGCCGCCGTGCCCCCGCCGGACCCCGGCGTCCTGTCGCTCCCCGGGGTGGTGGGCGCTCAACCGAGCCGGCGTGGAAGGCTCGATGCTGTGCCGCCTGACCCGCGTACGTCCCACCCTCGAGGCCGCCCGACCGGTAGCGACCACCCGACCGGTAGCGACGTCCCGGCCGAGGCCGTCCATGCCGTGCTCGCGAAGGTTGTCCGAGGAGCGGTGCGCTTCGACGCGGGCAGCCGGGCGATGTGGTCCGCCGATGCGTCCAACTACCGGCACGTGCCGATCGGTGTGGTCCAGCCGTACGACACCGACGACGTCCTCGCCACCCTCGACGTCTGCCACCGCCTCCGCGTCCCCGTACTCCCCCGCGGCGCCGGCACCAGCATCGGCGGGCAGGCGGTCAACACGGCGGTGGTGCTGGACTTCAGCCGGCACCTGAACTCCATCGTCGAGATCGACCCGGACCGACGCCGGGCACGCGTCCAGCCCGGCGTCGTCCTCGACGACCTGCGGGCGGCGGCGCGGCCGCATGGGCTGACGTTCGGGCCCGACCCGTCGACGCACAGCCGGTGCACGCTCGGCGGGATGATCGGCAACAACGCCTGCGGAGCTCATTCGGTGGCGTGGGGAAAGACCGTCGACAACGTGTCCACGCTGCGGGTCGCCCTGCTCGACGGTACGCAGCTCACCGTCGGCCCCACCTCGGCCGCGGACCTCGCCCGCCTCACCTCCGCCGACGGACGGATCGGCCGGCTCTACCGCGATCTCGCCGCCATCCGCGACCGCCATGGCACCCGGATCGACCTGCTGTACGGAGGGAACCCGGCCGACCGACCCCCCAGCCCCGCCACAACGACGCCGACTCCGACGCCCACAACGGCGCTCACCCGGAGGGTGTCCGGCTACAACCTCGACCAGCTTCTGCCCGCGCACGGATTCGACCTCGCCAAGGCACTGGTCGGCACCGAGGGGACCTGCGCCACTCTGCTTGAGGCCGAGGTCGCGCTCGTGGAGTCGCCGCCGGCGCGCGCCCTTGCGGTATTGGGTTTTCCGGACCAGTTCGTGGCCGCCGACAACGTCCTTCCACTCCTCGATCTCGCTCCCCTCACGATCGAGAGCGTCGACGCGGCGATCGTCGAGATCGTCCGCAGCCGCAACCCCGCCAACCCGGTGCTCGACACCCTGCCTGCCGGCGGCGCCTGGCTGTACGTCGAGACCGGCGGCGAAACACCCGCACACGCCCGTCAGCAAGCAGAGGCCGTCGCCCGCGTGATGGCCGGCGTCGGCGCGACGAACCTCGTCGTGTCCGATCCCGCGCACATGCGGGCATTGTGGCGAATCCGGGAAGAGGGCGCCGGAAGCACCACCCGGCTCACCGACGGCGGCGAGGCCTGGCCCGGTTGGGAGGACGCCGCCGTACCACCGCACCGGCTCGGTAGTTACCTGCGCGGATTCGACGCGTTGATGCGTACGCACGGCAGGCGCGGTATCTACTACGGGCACTTCGGCGACGGGTGCATCCACGTCCGGATCGACTTCGACCTGCTGAGCGCCGAAGGCGTCGCGGGCTTCCGGAGGTTCATGGAGGAGGCCGCCGACCTCGTTGTGGAGCACGGCGGGTCACTGTCCGGCGAACACGGTGACGGCCAGGCGCGCGCCGAACTCCTCGACCGGATGTACCCCGACGACATCCGTGCGGCGTTCGGTGAGTTCAAGGCCGCATGGGATCCCGACGGACTGATGAACCCCCACCGGATCGTCGAGCCGGCGAAGCTCGACGACGATCTGCGGGTCTTCGTGGCACCGCCGACGTTGCGACCCGCCGAGACGACGCTCGCCTTCGCCCACGACGTCGACGGCTTCTTCGGCGCGACGAGGCGCTGCATGGGAGTCGGCAAGTGTCTCGCGTCGCAGGGTGGCGTGATGTGCCCGAGCTACCGGGTCACGAAGGAGGAGAAGCATTCGACCCGGGGCCGGGCGCGGCTGCTGTTCGAGATGGCGAACGGCTCCGTCGTCTCCGACGGTTGGCGGTCTGAAGAGGTGCACGACGCGCTGGACCTGTGCCTGTCCTGCAAGGGATGCAAGACCGACTGTCCGGTCGGCGTCGACATGGCGAGCTACAAGGCGGAGTTCCTGTCGCAGCACTACGCCCGCCGCTTGCGTCCACTTTCGCATTACTCCATGGGGTTTCTGCCGCTGTGGCTGCGGATGGCCGCGCCGTTCGCGCGGGTCGCGAACGCCGCCGCCCGGGCGCGGGCGCTTGCGGCCGTCGCCAAGAAGGTCGGGGGGATCACACCCGAGCGGGAGATCCCGCCGCTCGCGGACAAAACGTTCGTCCGTACGTTCCGGCGGCATCGCGCGGCGGCCGGGGCCCTGCCGGTCGACGCGCCGCGGGTGGTGCTGTGGCCGGACACGTTCACCAATGCGTTCGACCCCCAGATCGGCATGGACGCGGTGGCGGTGCTGGAATCGCTCGGCTACCGCGTCGAGGTGCCGACGAAGCGGGTGTGCTGCGGCCTCACCTGGGTGTCGACCGGCCAACTCGGTGTCGCGAAGCGTGTCCTGCAACAGACCTTGGCGACCCTGCAACCCTGGCTTGACGACGGCGTTCCGGTGGTGGGGTTGGAGCCGAGCTGTACGGCGTTGTTCCGGGGTGAGCTGACCGACCTGCTGCCCGACGACGTGCGAGCGACGCAGTTGCGGCGGCAGACGATGACATTCGCCGAGCTGCTCGCCCGCCACACCGACGATTTCGTCGTCCGCACGCCAGATCTTCGCGCGCTCGTCCAGGTGCACTGCCACCAGCATGCAGAACTCGGGTTCGCGGCCGACACCGCAGTGCTCGAAGCCCTGCGGGTGAAGGCGGACGTGCTCGACTCGGGATGCTGCGGACTTGCCGGCAACTTCGGGTTCGAGAAGGGCCACTACGACGTGTCGATGGCGTGCGCCGAACGCGTGCTGCTCCCGGCGGTCCGCTCAGCCGACGACGAGACAGCCGTGCTGGCGGACGGGTTCAGTTGTCGTACGCAGGTACGCCAGGCCGGCGAACGCGAGCCCGTGCACCTGGCGCAGCTCGCCGCCCGCGCGCTCGGGGTGGGCTCCGCGTCCGGAGGTGAAGGTCAGCGTGCGTGAACCGTTGAGGATCGCGGTCGCCCAGCCGCCGTCGGTGTCGTACGACGTGGCGACGAACGCGGCGAGCCACGCCGCGACGATCCGAACGGCACGTGCCCGGGTGGTGGCCTTTCCCGAACTCTCGCTGACCGGATACCAGCTGGACGCGAAGCCGATCACGGCCGAGGATGCTCGCCTCGACCCCCTCGTCCAGGCCTGCGCCGAGACCGGCTCGCTCGCCCTGGTCGGCGCCCCGGTGGCGGGCGAGGCTGGGCGGTCGTACGTCGCGATGCTGGCCGTCGACGGCACCGGCGCCTCGGTGGCGTACCGCAAGATGTGGCTGGGCCCGGCAGAAGAGCGCCGGTTCACCCCAGGCAGCAAGCCCGCCACGCTCGACGTCGACGGATGGCGGCTCGGCCTCGCGATCTGTAAGGACACGGGCATACCGCAGCACGCGACCGACACCGCCGCCCTCGGAATCGATGCGTACGTCGCCGGCGTCCTGGAGTCGGCCGACCGCGCGGGCATCCTGGCCGAGCGGGCCCATCGGATCGCCCGCCAACACAGGGTCTGGGTGGCGGTGGCGAGCTTCGCGGGTTCGACCGGTGAGGGCTACACCCACGCCGCCGGGCGGTCAGGAATCTGGAACGCCGACGGCACGATGGTCGCGCAGGCGGGCCCCGAACCCGGCGCGATCACCCGCGCCACCCTCACCTCGTGAGCCGTCGGCGCAGCCGACCGTTTAGCGCGGGCGGGGGGCGAGTGGCGGGGCGCCGAGACGAGGGCGTTCGTCGGACGTCGGTACGTGCGGCGGGTGGGCAGCCAACTCCTCCAGCGCCACCTCGATCGCCTTGTCCAGTTGCGGATCCTCGCCTCGGGCGAAGTTCTGTGGCGTGATGTCGACCTCGATGTCGGGGTCGGTGCCGTAGTTCTCGACCCGCCAGCCCACGTCGTCGAACGAGAACGAGAACTCCGGCTGGGTGGTGATCGTGCCGTCGGCGAGCCGGTGCTGGGGCGAGATGCCGATCACGCCACCCCAGGTACGCCGGCCGATCAGCGGGCCGAGCTTCCGCAGCTTGAACGCATGGCAGAAGATGTCGCCGTCCGAGCCGGCCGCTTCGTTCGTGAGGGTGACCAGCGGCCCGCGCGGCGACTCGGGCGGATACGGTTCCGGCTCGCCCCAGCGCGGGAAGTCGTAGCCGATCCGGCGGCGGGCCAGCTTCTCCAGCAGCAACGGCGACACATGGCCGCCGCCATTGAACCGGACGTCGATCACCAACGCGTCCCGGTCGTACTCCCGCAGGAACGCACGGTGGAACTCCGCGAACCCGCGCGGCCCCATGTCGGGAATGTGGAGGTAGCCGACGCGACCGTCGGTGCGGTCACGGACATAGGAACGGTTGGCCTCTACCCAGTCGCGGTAGCGGCCGGCCTGTTCGGACTGGACCGCCCGCACGCTCACGGTCCGCGGGTCCGCCGCACCAGCCGCACTGCCCGCACCAGCCGAGTCAGGAGTAGCAGCCGCGTCAGCCGTCGCAGCCGAGCCGGCCCCTGACTCCGAAGCCGAACCGAGGACCGTCAGTTGCACCTCTTCGTCGGCCTGGTTGACCAGCGGCTCGCCGGGCACGACGTGGCGCCCGTCCGGCGTACGACCGATCGGTTGGCCGTTGATGGCGAGCACGACATCGCCCGCCGCGATGGACACACCTGGCCGGTTCAGCGGCGACGTGGCACCGGTGTTCCATTGGTCACCGCCGACGATCCGGTCGACCTGGTAGTGCCCCGTCTCGGGGTCGAACAGCCAGTCGACTCCGAGGAAACCCTGCTGGTAGTGGGGTCCTGGCCGGTACGCGCCACCCAGCTCGTACGCATGGGAGGTCCCGAGCTCACCCTGCAGCTCCCAGATCAGGTCGGACAGCTCGGCCCGGGTGGCGACCCGATCGACGAGCGGCAGGTAGCGGGCGTAGACCTGGTCCCACGCCACACCCGACATGTCCTCGACCCAGAACTGGTCGCGCTGCAGGCGCCAGGTCTCCCGGAACATCTGTCGCCACTCGGCGCCCGGGCGCACCGACACCTTGACCCGTTCGAGGTCGATCCAGCCGGTGGTACGCCGGGCCTCGTCGTTGTCGTCGCCCGGTTTCTCGCCGGCCTTCAGCACCCGCAGCCGCTCGCCGGCGCGGTAGAGGAGGGTGCGCGCGCCCCGGTCGAGCCAGAAGTCGCTGATGCCGTCGACCAGGCGTTCCTTCTTCTGGGTCTCGAAGTCGTAGGAGTCCAGCACCGCCCTGGCCGCCGGGGCGAGGTTGTACCACGGCGCCTCCTGGCTGCCCTCGACCGGCAGGCTGGCGAAGAGGGCCTTGCCGTGGATGCCAGCGATCTTGGTGTAGTGCCCCTCCGGCACCGGAAAGGTCACCACCCGGTCGGGCAGGCCGTCGACGTCGATGTCGACCGGCGTCGGTTGGTCGGCCTCGGCCTCCTCGTCCCCCTTGCGTTCCTCCTCGGCCTTCTTCTGCTTGGCGGCGGCCTCGCTCACCAGTGGCTTCGGCTCGGGTACGAACGGCGAGCCGACATCGCGCCGCAGCGCCACCGCGTAGGGCCGGGTCCCGAGCGGGAATCCGAGCTCGAACTGCAGGGCGTCGTAGACCGGGTTGAAGTCGCGTTGCCCCAGGAAGTAGAGGTACTTGCCGTCGGGGTCGAAGCTCGGTGAGCGGTCGCGCAGCACGGGCCGCGTCGCCGGCCAGGTCTCCCCGGTCTCCACGCGGCACAGGGTGATCGCCTGCGTCTGCGGACTCTCCGGCTTGGCGTAGGCGAGCCACCGGCCGTCAGGAGCCCACGCCAGGTCACCGATCCGTCCGGACCGGCTCGCGTCGAGCCGCCGCGCGCTCGGATCGTCAGCCGCGAGGTCGACGACGAGCAGTTCGCAGCGGTGGTTGGCG
The DNA here is from genome assembly GCF_040195635.1 of Actinopolymorpha sp. B11F2. Lineage (NCBI taxonomy): Bacteria > Bacillati > Actinomycetota > Actinomycetes > Propionibacteriales > Actinopolymorphaceae > Actinopolymorpha > Actinopolymorpha sp. B11F2. The sequence continues at coordinate 101,036 of NZ_JBEFTX010000014.1, forward strand.
ACCGCCACCAGGTCGGCGTGCGGCGAGACGGCCAACTCGACGACCCGCCCGATGTCGACCCCGTCGAGCCACCGCGGCGGGGCGCTGCCGTCGGCGGTGAGGACGACCAGGCGTTCCTCCTCGCGGTCATCGCTTCCCGCCGCGACCAGCCGCTTGTGGTCGCCGAGCCAGGTCAGCAGGCGGTACCGCACGCCGTCGGGCTCCCCGTGCTGGCGGACCGCACCCTCCCAGTGGGCGAACGAGAACGCCTTGCCGCGGGTGGTGACCGCCAGGTCGCTGCCGTCCGGGCCGAGGGAGGCGGAGTCGAGATACGTCCCGGCCGGCACGAACTGCCGGTTGCGCTGTGTGCGGGACGTCGCCAGCCGCACCGGGATCTGCCGCGGCTCGTCGTCGGCCGGGTCGAGCAGGTAGAGGTCACCCGCCCGGTGATAGACCAGCCGCGCGCCATCGCCGCTGAGGTTCCGCGCGTAGTAGTCGTCGTGATCGGAGTGCCGACGCACGTCCTCGCCGGCCGGCGTGCAGGAGTAGACGTTGCCGATGCCCTCGTGGTCGGACAGGAAGTAGATCCGCTCGCCCACCCAGCACGGGCTGGCCAGGTTGCCGTCCAGGGTGACCAGCCGGCGGAACTCCCCGCTGCCGTCGGCGTCGACCCAGAGCTCGCCGGCCGTGCCGCCGCGGTAGCGCTTCCAGCGGGCCGGGTCGGCGGTGTTGCGGCCGAGCACGACCCCACCGGTCGGGGCGGACGACATGGACTGGGCCCATCCGTACGGCAGTTCCTCCGACGGGCCGCCGTGCCGGCTCACCGCGCGCAGGCGGGCCTCGTTGACCGGGCGGGTCGCGGTGCTCGCGTAGGCGATCGTGTCGTCGTCGAGCCAGGCCGCCACCGCGCATCGCGGCGCGGCCTCGAACGTCAGCCGCCGCGCGGTGCCGCCGGCGGCCGGCATGACGTAGACCTCGCCGGGTCCTTCCTCCTGCCCGATGAACGCGAGCTGCGACCCGTCGGGTGACAGGCTCGGGCGGGACGCCTCCGCGACTCCGGCGGTCAGCCGCCACGCCCGGCCACCCTCGGCCGGCACGCTCCACAGATCATCGTCGCTGACGAACACCACGACGTCGCCGTTGATGCTCGGAAACCGCAGGTAGCCCGCGTCGTCGACCATGCCGTTCGTTCCCTCCCCAGGCGCGTGGGCCTCGAGCCTATCCGCGACCACCGGTGCGGCCCACACCCCGGAAGTGTCGCCGATTCACCGGTGGGGTACGTCGCAATGAGCGCATGGAGCATGCCGTGAGAGCCAGGTGAAACATCAGCGTGGATGCCCAGATCACCCTCCGAGTCGATGGCGAGCCCCGGTCGCTGACCGTGGACACCAGGACGACGTTGTTGGACGCCCTCCGCGAACGGCTGGGGGTGACGTCGCCGAAGAAGGGCTGCGACCACGGCCAGTGCGGCGCGTGCACTGTGCTGCTGGACGGCCGCCGGGCCCTCACCTGTCTGGCGCTGGCGGTCGCCCACGACGGCGCGGAGATCACGACCGCGGCAGGCCTCGCGGACGGTGGCGAGCTGCACGAGATGCAGCAGGCGTTCGTCGACCACGACGGGTTCCAGTGCGGGTACTGCACACCGGGCCAGATCTGTTCGGCGGTCGGAATGCTGGACGAGGTGAAGGCCGGTCATCCGAGTCACGTCACGAAATACCTCAATGGCGGGCACATGGAGCTGGTCGACGAGGAGATCCGGGAACGGATGAGCGGCAACCTGTGCCGGTGCGGTGCGTACGTCAACATCGTCGCCGCGATCCGGGAGGTGGCCGCCCAGTGAAGCCCTTCGACTACACGCGGGCGCTCGACGCACCCACCGCCGTCGCGATGGTGTCGGAACGACCCGGGGCGGCGTACCTGGGCGCCGGTACGAATCTCGTCGATCATCTGAAACTCGGCGTCGCCACCCCGAACCTGCTCGTCGATGTGAGCGGGCTCCCCTTCGACCGGATCGTGCCGCGGCCGGACGGCGGTGTCCGGGTGGGCGCAGCGGTGTCCAACACTGACCTGGCCGTGGACCCGATCGTCCGGGCCGGCTATCCGATGCTGTCGCGGGCGCTGCTCGCCGGCGCGTCCGCACAACTGCGCAACGTGGCGACCACTGGCGGGAACCTGTTGCAACGCACCCGGTGCGTCTACTTCCAGGACGTCACCACTGCGTGCAACAAGCGCGAGCCCGGCACGGGCTGCTCGGCGATCGACGGGTTCCACCGCGACCTCGCCATCCTCGGCGCGTCCGAGCACTGCGTGGCGACGCACCCGTCGGACATGGCCGTCGCTCTGGCGGCACTGGACGCGTCCGTGGTCGTCCTCGCTGTGGACGGCGAACGCAGCATCCCGATGACCGACTTCCACCGGCTGCCGGGTGACGAGCCGGAGCGGGACACGGTGCTCGCGCACGGCGATCTGATCACGGCCATCGACCTGCCGGACCTACCGATGGCGGTCCGTTCGACCTACCGCAAGGTACGCGACCGGGCGTCGTACGCCTTCGCCCTGGTGTCCGTCGCGGCTGCTCTCGAAGTCACCGACGGCACGGTCTCCGACGCCCGGATCGCGCTGGGAGGCATGGCGCACAAACCGTGGCGTGCGACCCGTGCGGAACAGGCGCTGCGGGGCGCACCCGCTACCGAGGACAGTTTCCGGCAGGCGGCCGACGCCGAACTCGCCGCCGCGCGACCGCTTCCCGGCAACGCGTTCAAGGTCCCGCTGGCGCGGAACACCATGGTCGCGGTGCTGCGGGACCTCGCGCGTGAGGACTGGGCATGAACCGCCCCCGCGGCCCGTGGCGGTCGTCGGCCGACGGACCGGCGAAGGAGACACCGTGACCGACCTGCTCCGGCCGCGCGAGATGGGCCAGCCGCACACCCGGGCCGACGGCGTCGCCAAGGTGACGGGCACCGCGTCCTATGCGTACGAACAGAAGGTCGACCACCCGCTCTACCTCTATCCCGTCCAGGCGACGATCGCCCGCGGCCGGATCACCGGGATCGACACGGCGGCCGCCGAGGCCTGCGACGGTGTGGCCTTCGTCCTCACCCACGAGAACGCGGCACGGCTCGCCTCGAACGACGACCTGGAGTACTGGGTACTCCAGTCGGGGGACGTCGCCTACCGCGGCCAGTTCATCGGCGCGGTCGTGGCGGAGAGTTTCGAGACCGCACGACACGCGGCGAGCCTGGTCCGCGTGGACTACGCCGCGGACCCGCACGACGTCGTCCTCCGCGCGGACCACGACGACCTCTACGCGCCCGATCATGTGAACCCGTGGTTTCCCACCGACAGCGTCCAGGGTGATGTGGAGGCGGCGTTCGGGGACGCGGCCGTCACGGTCGACCAGACCTACACCACGCCCACCGAGCACCACAACCCGATGGAGCCGCACACGACCGTCGCGGTGTGGGACGACGACGGACTGACGATGTACGACTCGTCCCAGGGTGTGCACTGGGTCAAGGCCACGATGGTGCCCGTGTTCGGCCTCGACGCCGACACCCTGCGGGTCGTCTCGCCGTACGTCGGCGGCGGTTTCGGGTCCAAGGGCATGCCGCACGCCCACAACGTGCTCGCCGGGCTGGCCGCCCGCATGGCCGCCGGCCGACCGGTGAAGTTCACGCTGACCCGGCAGCAGATGTTCGGTCCGGCCGGGCACCGGACGCCGACCATCCAGCACATCCGGCTCGGCGCCGGCGCCGACGGGCGCCTCACCGCGATCGCCCACGAGGTGGTCGAGCAGACGGCGAGGTTCAAGGAGTTCGCGGAGCAGACGGCCGTCGCGACCCGGCTGATGTACGCCGCGCCGAACCGGCGGACCACGCACCGGTTGGCGCGCCTCGACGTTCCGGTGCCGACCTGGATGCGGGCACCCGGCGAGACGCCCGGGATGTTCGCGCTCGAGGTGGCGATGGACGAGCTCGCGGTCGCCTGCGGCCTCGACCCGATCGAGCTGCGGGTCCGCAACGATCCCGAGCGCGACCCGGAGTCCGGGCTGCCCTGGTCGAGCCGTGGTCTGGTCGCCTGCCTGCGGGAGGGCGCCCGACGCTTCGGGTGGGAGTCGCGCGACCCCACACCGGGCGTACGCCTGCGCGACGGGTGGCTCGTCGGCACCGGCGTCGCCAGCTCCACCTACCCTGCCGGGCGCCTGCCCGGCTCGGCCGCCTCGATCCGTTCCGGCGGCGACGGGCGGTACGAGGTGTCGATCGGGGCAGCGGACATCGGTACCGGGACCTGGACGACCCTGGCGCAGATCGCCGCGGACGCTCTCGACGTGCCCCTCTCCGCGATCGACCTGCGCATCGGCGACACGGCCCTGCCAGCCGCCTCGGTCGCCGGCGGATCCACCGGGATGGCGAGCTGGGGTTCGACGGTCGTCGCGGCGGCACGTGCGTTCCGGGAACGTCACGGGGTGGACGCGCCCGCCGGGGCGGAAATCACCGCCGGCATGCCGGACAATCCGCATCAGGAGAACTTCGCGATGCATGCGTTCGGGGCGCAGTTCGCGGAGGTCCGCGTCAACGCCGACACCGGCGAGGTCCGGGTCCCGCGCATGCTCGGGGTCTTCGCCGCCGGCCGGATCATCAACCCCACCACGGCCAGGTCCCAGTTCATCGGCGGCATGACCATGGGCCTGTCCATGGCCCTGTTCGAAGAAAGCGTCCTGGACCCCCGCTTCGGCCACGTCGTCAACCACGACTTCGCGACCTACCACATCGCCGCCCACGCCGACGTCGCCGACATCGACGCCACCTGGATCGACGAGGACGACCCCTACGTCAACCCCATGGGCTCCAAGGGCATCGGCGAGATCGGCATCGTCGGAGCGGCCGCCGCCGTCGCCAACGCCACCCACCACGCCACCGGAACCCGCATCCGCGACCTACCGATCACGCTCGACAAGCTGCTCAGGTGACGCGGCGCGTGCGCCACTCGGCCTTCAGTCCGTACGGATGAACTGGGCCATCTTCTGGCCTCGCCGGTGACTCCAGTCGCCGACGTAGACGAACTTCCAGGGGCCTACGCCGGCCACCCATTCCAGGTCCGCCTGGGTGTAGTGGAACGGGTCACGATGGGAATAGGTCCAGCCCTTCCGGTCCGGCCGGCGCTGCCGCTCGTCGAGCGGTAGGGCGTCAGCGGCCTCGAAGAAGGTCGTGAAGTAGCTCGCACCTGGCTTGGTCACCTTCGCCAGCTGGTGAAGACACAGCCGAAGGTGGTTCAGCGGCAGGTGGCTGAACACCGACACCGACAGCATGAAGTCGAAGGTGACGCCGAAGTCGTCGCAGGCGAACATGTCGGTCTGCCGCAGATTGGTCGCCGGCATCCGGTCGGTCAGTCCCGCCCTGGGAACCTCGTGTTCGATGCCTGCCTTGAGCAAACTCTGGTTGAGGTCGATGCCGTAGTAGTGCCCGGGTTCGAGGTAGCGGATGAAATGGAGACCGCCCCGCAGCGCGCCGCACCCGACGTCCAGCAACCGGTGATCGGGCTGCAACCCCTGGGAGACAAGGAAGTCGAACTGGAGCTTCCCGACCTCCTGCCAGTAGGCGCCGACGCGCTTGCGATGCAGGCCGGCCTCGATCTCGTCGTCGCTCAGCTGCTTCGCGTAGTTGTTGAACGACCTGACCCGGGACAGCGCCGGCGAGCGGAGCTTCGGATACCACCGCCGGGGGTTGTTCTTGCCGGACCGGCTTTCCTTGTCCATCGGCGCGCCATCCAGATTGGCCGACTTGTCCCACTTGTTCCAGAGCATGGTTCTCCAGCGGAGCCGAGTCCCGTGGCAGGCACGTCGTCACGACGTCGAACACGGCACCGTAGGCTCCGCCCCAGAGAGTGTCAATGTGGCGATGGGCTGCTCCTCACTGTCGTTCACTGACGGCCGCACTGTCGCTCACTGTCGGCCCCACTGACGGCCTCACTGTCGGCCTCACTGTCGTTCACTGTCGTTCACTGTCGGCCCTCATATCGAAGCGGTGCTCGGCTCGGTCCCGCGATCCTGAGCGTGATCACGAAAGTTCTGCTCCGGATGCGATCATCGACCGATGCGAGAGCTGAGCGCGCTGCCCAAGGCCCACCTGCACCTTCACCTCGACGGCGCCCTGCGCCTGTCGACCTACCGCGAGCTCGCGGCAGCGGCCGGGCTTCCTGCTCCACTGCCGACGTCGTACGGCAGCTTCGCCGATTTCGGCGAGACGATCATGGCCGCGGCCCGGTCGATGCGCACCCGGGACGACGTGGGTCGGGTCGTCCGGGAGATCGTCGAGGACGCCGCAGCGGCCGGCGCCCGCTGGGTCGAGGTGTCGATGTGGCCGGGGCTGTTCGGCGGCCGGATCGGTACGCACGACGAGGCGATCGCGGTGGTCGTCGAGGCGGGCCGGGCGGCCGCGGCGGCGACAGGCACCGGATTCGGGCTGGTCGTCGCCGCCAATCGGGACCGGGGGCCCGCGGAAGCGGTCGAGGTGGCCCGGTTGGCGGCCGCTCGGGCGGGCGGTGGCGTCGTGGGCTTCGGCCTGGACGGCGACGAGACCGCCGCGCCGCCGGCGGACTTCGTGGACGCGTTCGGCATCGCCCGGGCGGCCGGGCTGCTCGCGGTGCCGCACGCCGGTGAGCTGAGCGGGCCGTCGAGCATCCGCGACGCCCTCGACCTGCTCGGAGCGAACCGACTGATGCACGGTGTGCGCGCCGTGGAGGATCCCGCGCTCGTGTCCCGGCTCGCCGAGGGGCCGACCAGCCTCGACGTGTGCCCGACGAGCAACGTCATGCTCTCCGTCGTACCTTCCCTCACCGACCATCCGCTGCCCCGCCTGCTCGACGCGGGGGTGGCGTGCAGCGTGAACGCCGACGACCCGTTGCTGTTCGACACCGACCTGCTCAGAGAGTACGAACGGTGCCGTGCCGAGCTGAAGCTCACCGACGACCAGCTCGCCGTCGTCGCGCGGACCTCCGTCCTCGCCTCCGCCGCGCCAGCACAGGTCAAGGAACAGGAGACCGCGGGCATCGACGCCTGGCTCGCCAGCTGACCGGCTCCGTGGAGTTCGCCAGCTGACGGGCCTTGCGGGCCACGTCAGCGGACGCGCGTCTCCGCGCGCTACACCAGCTGGGCGCGTTTCCGCGGGCTACGCCAGCTGCGCGCGGAGCCAGGCGAAGGCCGACTCCTGCATCGCCTCGTCGAACTTGTGCGGCCCGTCGTAGAACTCGCCGAGGTACGCCTCGGGCGCGCCCGCCTGCCGGTAGTGCTCGGCGATCGCCGCATCGGCGGCCTTCATCCCGTCGAGGGTGAAGATCTGGTCGTCCCGGTCGTACTGAACCAGCAGCGGAGCGGGCGCCCGGCTCGCCGCGAGGTCCGGCCAGTCGCACAGTCGGGCCAGCCCGGGCGGGAAGAACATCCACGTGTGGTTGTCGACCAGCCGGTCCAGCAAGGCGGCGTGCGTACTCATCATGCCGACGACCACGGCGGCGCCGATGTCGTCGCAGGTCGCCTGCAGCAGCGCCGAGCGGCATCCGCCCCCAGACAGGCCGACACACCCGACGCCCTCCCCGGCGACGTCTGGCCGGGACCGCAGATAGGCGACCGCCACCCGGTCTTCGTATGCCACGACGCCGGCCAGCGTGGTTCCCAGGACGCTGCAGTACTTCGCCACCAGGTCCTCGTGCAGCCGGGCACTGCGTTCGTATGCCCCTTCCGGACCGTCACCCGCCGCGGCCGCCGACTGCGCGCCCAGCAGGCGGATGCGTTCGGGCATCGTCTCCAACGGAAACCGCCGGCTGCTCCAACAGAAGGCATCGGGCACGACGACGACGAAACCCTCGCGCGCCAGTGCGTTCGCGTACGCGCGCCCGCCGTAGGCCTGGCCCCGCATCCGCGCGACCGTCTCGGCGACGGACCCGTCGGGACCGTCGGCGATCTTCTCCTTGCCGTACGCCTTGACGCCATCGTGGCTGTGCAGCGCGACAATGCCGGGCAGCGGCCCCGTGGCGCCGGCCGGCCTGAGCACCCATGCCTGCGTCCGCGGGCCGTAGCCCACCGACCACGAGACCTCCTCGCCGGCAACTCCGTCGCGGGACCAGGTGCGATCGGTGCGTACGTCGGTCGGGACCGCCGGCAGCGCACCGAAGCCGAGGACGTCGCGGATCGCGTTCCGGAGGTCCGGGCCAGGCTTCACGGGCGGGCGCGCCCCCTGGTGCCGGGCGGCCGCGTGGACGAGATCGGTGTAGGCGCCGAGGTGCTTCACGCGAAGACTCCTTTCCGTGCGACCGGTCAGGGCGGCCGTAGGACCAGTCAGGACAGCGGGCGGTAGAGGTCGGCCTGGAAGCGGTACGCATCACCGCGGTAGGTGGTCCGGCTGGTCAGCACCGGCACCTCCTCGGCGTCGTAGGTGATCTCCTGCCCCACGAGCACCGGACTGCCTTCGTCGATGTCGAGCAGGTGGGCGGCCTCGTGGTCCGCCGCGGCGGCCTGCACGGCGTAGGAGCTGCGCGCCACGACCACACCGCACAGCTCGGCCAGCGCGTCGTAGAGCGAACGGTCCTCCAGGTCGGCGTCGACCAGCGCTTCGGCGCGGGCAGCGACCAGGACCGTGGTGTCGAGGCAGACGGGTACGGCGTCCATGCCGCGGACCCGCCGCACCTCGAGGACCCGGGACGACGGGGTGATCCGGAGACGTTCCGCCTCCTCGAACGTCGCCGGGCGTACCTCCTGGGCGAGGATGTGCGAGCTGGGCTCGAGTCCCCGGGCGCGAGCCATCTCGCTGAAGCTCTGCAGGATGCTGGGTGGCTCGCCGACGACCCGGCGCGCCACGAACCAGCCGCGCTGTGACGCTCGCGTCAGCTGTCCTTCGGCGGCGAGGCGGCCGAGTGCCTGGCGCAATGTCGTACGACTGACCCCGAGCCGCGCGGCGAGGTCCCGCTCGCCGGGGAGGCGGGAGCCCTCCGGATAGATACCGCGGCGGAGGCCGTCGGCCAGTTCGGTGTAGGCGACCTGCGCGGCGGGCCCCGGCACCTGTGCAATGTCGGAGTCCAGCGGGGCAGGCGGGTCGAGGGCGGGGTCGGGCATCGCGGCGCTCCCCGCGCCGGTCCCGGTCCCCACCTGGGTACTCACAGCGTGGACGGTACCAAGCCGGCGACCGCTCACGTCCACGTCAGCATCCGTGCTCAGGTCCGGACGAACGCCGGTGGTGGCATGGACGCCCGCAGACGGGAGGTGACCTCCGGAGTCACCTCCACGCCGGCCTCGGCCAGCGCGTCGAGCGCGGCGCCCGCGACGGGCGGCAGGGTCGCGAGCCGGGGTCGAGCACTGGCGAAGCGTTCGGGCAGGGCGGCCAACACGGCAGCCCGCACCGGTGACCCGTCGGCATCGATCACCGAGCCGGCGAGGACGACCGGCACCTCGTCGCTCGCGACGTCAAAACCGACTCTCGCCGCCGTCACCCGCGCATAGTCGGCCAGGTGCTCCCCGTGTTCGCGTAGGATCCGCAGGGCCTCCGCGTCGCCGTCCGCCGCCGCCCCTGCCACCTCCCGGGCAGCGGTGTGCCACGGCCGCGACGGCCGGTCGCCCCGACGGGTGAACTGGTGCAGCATCTCCTCGACGTCGGCGTACCCGAAATAGGCCAACAGCCGCTTCGTCAGCGCCGTCTTCGGCCCGAGACCCAGCTCAGCCCGGTAGACCGCCCGCAGCGCGCCGGCCACCAGTCCCGACGCGCCGTGGGCGTCCTGGATCCAGAAGCTCATGCTCCACTCCGCACCGCCCGGCCCGCGCCCTGCCACCGCCGAGCCGGTGCCGCCGATCACCGCCACGCCGTTCCCGCTCGGTTCGCCGCAGCGGATCGCCGCGAACCCGTCGTTCGAGATCGAACACCGGTCGTACGCCCGCAACGCCGCGACGTCCGGCAACTCCGCCGCCAGCGCGTCGACCCAGAACGCATGGTCCTCCGGCCAGTCGACGCCGGCCAACCGGAAGGCCGCGCCACCGATGCCGTCCGGTTGAGCGCCGGCCACCGTCAAGGCTTCCTTGACGGCGGCGATCACGGCCTCGACCGCGGCCCGTTCGCTGGAGGCGCCGTAGATGTCGCCGTTGCCGGACCGCCCGCTGCCCACGACCTCCCCGGCGGCGGTGCAGAGCAGGACCACGGTCTTGCTGTTGCCGGCGTCGACGCCGAGGTAGAGCGGGGTCATCAGGCCAGCACCTTAGACGAACGGCAGGGGGTGTCTGGTGGGATCACGGTGGAGCAGCCGCGCTCTCCCTAGGCCTGCAGCCGGGCCGGCAGGTGGGCGGCGTGGGCGGCGGCCATCTCGGCGTACAGCTCCTCGGCGACCGGCAGGGTCGGCACCAACGGATGGGCGGCCAACGCACGGACCCCGTCGACCGCGGACCCCTCCCAACCGGCCTTCGCCGCGAGCACCTGGTGCTCGGCCAGCGCCTGCACGAGCCCGCGCACCGCATGCGGCAGCGGCTTCTGCGGCAGCGGCGTGAACCCGCTCGCGTCCACCTTCGTCGACACCTCGACCACCACGTCGTCGTCGAATCCGGGCAGTGCCCCACCGGCGTTCGGCAGGTTGACCGGCAGCACCTCGCCGGTGTCGTTGTAGAAGGCGTTCATCGCGTCGATCGCCAGCTCCAGCTCGTGAATGCCACCACGGGACCGCCGCGGGTCGAGCACGGGCGCGTCGGACTTCGCCTGCTCGGTGTAGTGCGCCCAGTAGCCCGGGACCTCGGCCATGATGTCCTCAGCCCGGGTGGTCGCCTTGCCGCGCAGGTGTCGCAGAACCTCGTCGCGGTAGTAGTAGTTGAGGAAGTAGTACGACGGAACCGACTCCATCGCGAGCGCGAGCCGGATCAGCTGGTGGGACCCCTCCGACATGCTCGGGTCGTCGCGGCGCCCGTCGTACGCCTCGCGCAGGACGGCGATGAAGTCCTGCCGGTCGTAGGTGTGGTCGGTGCTCCAACAGTTGTGGTTGATGCCGACCATCGTCGCCTGCAGCTTGTCGGGATCGAGACCGGCGGCCTCCGCGACCCCGCGCGGGAAGATGATCGGCCCCTCGCACAGCGAGACGATCGGGATGTCGGTGTAGCTCGTCATCGCCTGCGCCACGATGTTGACCGGGTTGGTGTAGTTGAAGATCCGGGCGTTCGGCGCCACCGCCGCGAGATCGTCCGCCACCGCCTGCATGACCGCGATCGAACGCAGGGCCATGAAGAACCCGCCCGGACCCTGCGTCTCCTGGCCGATCACGCCGTGCTTGAGCGGGATGCGTTCGTCGAGGGCGCGGGCCTCGAAGCCACCGGGCCGGAAGCTGGACAACACGGCGTCGACGTCGCGCAGCCCCTCCCTGCGGTTCGTCGTCGCGGTGATCGTGAGGTCGAGGCCGGCATGCTTCGCCATGCGTACGGCCAGCTCCTTGATCAGGGCGAGGCGTTCGGCATCGAGGTCGATGAGCACGACCTCGGATCCGTCGAACTCCGTGCCGTGATGGACGAACGACGCCATCGTGCCGGCCGCACGCGTCGAACCTCCGCCGAGGTAGGCGAGCTTGATCCGGGCCATGACTTCTCCTTCGCCTGCGTACGGGACGATCTTCGAAAGCGGCTGACTGTCTTCGAAAGCGGTGGACTGGGGCGGGCTCTGCGGCAGGGGGTGTGGTCAGAACCTCGTGGCGTGTGGTGGACCGGACTGGGCGGCCTTGTCGACGTACAGCGCGGGATTCTGGCACTCGGTGATCACGGTGGCCGGCCAGTCGGGGTCGTACCGATCGGCGGTGCTGAGCCTGGCGGCGGCCTCGGACTTGTCGGTGCCGTGGACGAGCATGACGGCACTCTTCGAATGGCGCCGGATCGTGTCGATGCCCACCGTGACGCCGTGTTCGGGGACCCGGTCGAGCGAGCGGAGGTGCGGGAAGGTCACGAGGTTGTCCCGGCGCGTGCTGTCCGCGAGGGTGACGACCCGGCTGACCGAGCCGGCCGGCGTGCCCGGCGGGTTGAACGCCACGTGCCCGTCCGTCGCACCGGTGGCGAGGATGAAGAGGTCGATCCCGCCGGCGGCCGCGAGCTTGTGGTCGTAGTCCTCCGGGTCGGCGGGATCGGGCATCCACAGCTGGTCGGCGGGGATGGCCCGGCCGGGACCGGCGGCGGTCGAGAGCGGTTCGGCGATGACCTCGCGGCCGAACCGGCGGCAGCTGTGCGGCAGGTTGTCCGGGACGTGGGCGAAGCCGGCGGGCCGCGTCGATGCGGGCTCGACGTAGTCGTCCATCATCGCGATCACGAGCCCGGACACGTCAAGCTGGCGCTGGCGGACCAGGGCGGCGAGAGCGGTGTAGGTCGTCATCGGGCTCCGCCCGCCGGGGCAGCCGAGGACGTAACGCCGACCGGCGCTCGTCGCCGCCTCGAGCCCGTCGGCGATCCTGACCGCCAGCGCCTCGCCGAGTGCGGACGGGTCGGCGAACACGGTGGGATGTACGCGCACGCGGGTGGGCTCCTTCGTCGTGTTCATCATCGCCGGCTGGACCACCTGGACCTTGTAGACGTTATCTGGTCTAACTGGTACGCCTCAAGGGGAGTTTTCGGCATCCAGACCGCCCACCGAGGCCCGACGCGTGCGCGACAATGAAGGAGTGCGGCTCCTTCTGAACGTGATCTGGTTGATCTTCGGCGGCTTCTGGCTCGCCCTCGGCTACGCCGTGGCCGGGGTGGTCCTGTGCCTGCTGATCATCACGATCCCCTTCGGTGTCGCGTCGTTCCGGATGGCCAACTTCGCGTTCTGGCCGTTCGGGCGGCGCCTGATCGACCGTCGCGACGCGGGCGCGCCGTCCCTGCTGGGCAACGTGATCTGGGTCGTCCTCGCCGGGTGGTGGCTCGCGCTCGCCCACATCGTCACCGGCATCGCACAGTGCCTCACGATCATCGGGATCCCGCTCGGACTGGCCAACTTCAAACTGGTGCCGGTCTCGCTGTTCCCGCTGGGCAAGGAGATCGTCGACGCCGACGACCCGCTCGCCTTCGTCGCCCGCTGAGCTCCCGACTCCGGTGACGGCGAAGCCGACTGCTCTGAAGGTGAGACGCCGCCGCCAGCTCCTGCAAATGACCACGCTGAGCATGCCCCAGCACCCCGGGCAGGGCATCGACGCCTCGCCGAGGAGCACTTGCCTGGCCGCCCAGGCAAGTAACCTGCACGGCCAGGGTTCTGAACGGGAGCCTGTTCGACGACCAGGGTGATGAGCCAGATCGACCGGGACCGACCAGCGCAACCAGACAGACCGACCAGCGCAACCAGGGAGCTGAAGGCGGCGGGGGTGAAGCCGTACCGGAACCGGATCAGCGACCCGGGGCAACCAGACAGACCGACCGGGCCGATCGACCGCCCAACCAAACATGCCGCCCAACCAACCAGACCGCCCGAGGAAGCCGAGCCGCAAAAGCCCACGCTAGCCAGGCCTGTGGACTTTGCCGAGGCGTCCATGCCTGGTCCAGGTACCACAGGCATGCTCAGCGTGGTCATTCGCGGCCCCCGGGCGACCTACCAGATGAGCGGCGACCTACCGAATGAGCAAGGTGACGATCTGACGCTGGCCGTAGACAGTGAACCCCAGTCGCCGCAGGATCGGCGCCGACGTACCCACGTTGGCGTGGACGAGCGCCAGGGTCCCGCCGCGCGCCACGGCGTCGCGCAGCCGCGCGGCAACCAGCGCGCGATAGGCACCGTTGCCCCGCAACGCCGGTAGGACGCCGGCACCCCACAGCCGGGCCACGGGACCGGCGAGAGTGTAGCCGCCACTTCCGGCAGGCTCATCGGCGTGTCGAGCGAGGAAGAGTCCGGGCTCGTCGCCGAGATTGTCGTACTGCTTGTCGATCTCGGCGTCCGTCGGTTCGTCACCACCCCAGACCATCGCCCCCACCCGCATGGCGGCGCCCGTGTCCTCCCGGGTCGCGACCGGCCCCGCGGTCACACCCTCCGGCACCGGAATGGTCGGCATGCCGGTAGTGAGGTCGTACGCACAGACGTCCAGCGTCACGGTCACCTCACCGCCCAGTGCCTGAAGGACGTCGAGCAGGTTCGCGGGCCGTGTGTCGGGGCCGACCCCCCACATCACCCGGTCGGCGCCGTGGCGGCGGGCCAGGTCGGCGACCTTCATGATCAGCCGGCGAGTGGCGTCCTCGGTGTCCGGCGTACCGACGGCGCCAGCACCTTCGGGAGCGAGTTCCGCAGCCGTTCCGGTGCCCGCGCCCAGGCTGGCAGCAGGGTCGGGGTCGGCGGCAGGGTCGGGGTCGGCGGCAGGGTCGGGGTCGGCGGCAGGGTCGGGGTCGGCGCGGATGAGGGTCGCGGCTCCTGCGTTGACATACAGGTGGATCTGGTCCGTCTCCACCTCCGTCGCGCCCGGCGGTATCCAGTGCCACTTCGCCGACTCGGCGAGAATCTGGTCCGCATCCCACGTCGTCACCCTCGACACCTCACCTCTCGTGCGCGCGGAATTGGCCTGGCCGGCCAGGGTCGTCCGACGATAGAACATCAGGATGCGACCGAAGTACGGAGAAGTGCTGCACTTTTCCGAGGATCCCACGATCACGAGGTTCGTCCCGCACGTCGCGCCCACCTCCAGCCAGGAGGAGGCGTACGTATGGGCGGTCGACGCCGGGCGCGCACAGGACTACTGGTTCCCTCGCGACTGCCCGCGGGCGATGGCATGGGTCGGTCCGAACACGACGGTGGCGGACCGTGACAGGATCATCGGGGCGGGATGCGGGAACCGAGTGCACGCGATCGAGTACGGCTGGCTCGAGCGAATCCAGAGCGTCGGGTTGTACGCCTACCGCCTGCCGGCCGCACCGTTCGCCCCTATTGGCGGGGCGGAGCCACACGCGGTCGTCGCCACGGAGCCGGTCGAGCCGCTGGGCCCGCCGGAGCCGGTGCGGGATCTCCTGTCCCTCCACCGGGCGGCCGGGATTCAGCTCCGGCTGCTCGACAACCTCTGGGAGTTCTGGGACGAGGTGATCGCCAGCACCCTGAGCTTCAGTGGCATCCGGCTGCGCAACGCCAAACCACGGCGCGGATCAGGCGAGACTTCCCCTGCCGCCGACGCCTCCCCCACCGCCGAAACCTCCCCTGCCGCCGACGCCTTCCCCGCATAGGCGCCAACTGCCCGACTTGCCAGGCTTTGGGTCGGCTGTGAAGTGCATGGTCCTGTCCCGGCGGTAGCGTGGACAGCGGGATCACTGTGGCGACCACTCGTCCACGTCGTCGGGCGATTGCCGTCGTCACTGCAAAAGGGGGACGCCAGATGTTCAAGGACGCCAGGGCATTCAGCGGGTTTGCGGTCAACGACATCCCGGCCGCGAAGAGGTTCTACGGCGACACGCTCGGGCTGGACGTGTCCGAGGAACACGGGATGCTCACATTGCACATCGCGGGTGGAACCGAGATCTTCGTCTATCCGAAACGCGACCACACGCCAGCGACGTTCACCATCCTCAACTTCCCGGTCGACGACATCGACATCGCCGTCGACGAACTCAGGCGGCGTGGCGTCGAGTTCGAACGGTACGAGCGAATCAAGACCGACGAGAAGGGCGTCATGCGCGGCCACGGACCGGATATCGCATGGTTCAAGGATCCGGCCGGCAACGTCCTGTCCGTTCTCCAGGAGAAGTGACGCCCGGGCCGATCCGCCGGTGGTGCTATCCCTGCGCCATGTCGACGAAACGTTGGTAGTGACCCTGAAAGGCGACGGTGAGGTTGGCCGTAGGACCGTTACGGTGCTTGGCCACGATGAAGTCCGCCTCGCCTGGCCGCGACGATTCTCTTTCGTACGCATCCTCACGATGCAGGAGAATCACCATGTCGGCATCCTGCTCGATGGAATTATGCACGGCAATTCCCTCCGCGAGGAAATTGTGTGTGCCCAACACCGTCGCGTCATAGACATCCTGCTCGCCAAGACTTTCGACCGAAACCACGGTGTCCCAGAGAAGGTCATTGGTGGCCATCAGCTCAAGCTCTTCAGATTCCAAGACCGATGCAATCCTCGCCAAGCGTGTCCGGCCGACACTGTGACCACTTCTAAGGACACCGGATGTGGAACCCATAGCGACAGCTAGCGATCGGCTGGTCATCTTCCTTTCCTGCAAGGCGCCGCGAACACTCTCCCATACCTGCTCAGGCACCGTATCGACGTTTGCCTTTGGCTTGATCTTGCGCAATTGGTCCGCGACCTCCCGACCAATCTCACCGCGAGACCCGTTGATACCGATCTCGTCGAGAAAGCGCACCTGATTCTCCGAGCCATGGACCTGGAGGTGATACGAGTCGCGATACCCAGACTTGTGGACAACCTTTATTCGCGCGCAGATATTAAAGCGGAGAAGAAGTCGAGCAAGGTCGTCCACCATATGCCGGCTCGTCGATGCGTAATAGACACGGGCGAAGCCGTACTTCCTGTACCAGTGGACGCAGCCGTCGGTGGCCCAGAGGTGTCGGAGGAAGAGCGCGACCTGCGCCTTCGGGAGCGCGAACACGCCCGCAGGGATGAACTTCTGGGGCGACCGCAGCCCGAAGAGCCCCAACTCGTCCAGCCAGGCGGCGATCGGATTGCGGCGCCCGTGCGTGAGCCGATACGGCGCCGGAAGCCTCAACGTCGTCACCCGCGCGGCCGGGTAGTCGTCCCGGACGGCCGTGATCCCGAAGCGGCGCGCTGCCGCCTCCGTGACGGCCGTGAGGTTGGCCTCGTCGATGCTCGCGTAGCGGATCGGTTGCCGGCGTACGAACGAACCGTCCCCCAGCAGGTGCGCCAGCATCACCACCTCGTCGGGATCCCAAGGCTCGACGTCCAACGGTGGTGGAACGTGGCGGGCGACCCCGACCCGAGTGCCCTCCGCAAGCTCACCGAGCGGTCGCCATCCGTCGTAGGTGAGGAACGGATGGTTGGCGGTGGCGGTGATCTCCCTACCGGAGGCCAGACGCAGCCGGAACACCTCCTTGACACCGCTGGGGAAGACGTGCGTCATCGTGCGCGGCACCAGCTTGAGCCGGTCGTCGAGGGACCACACCGGCACATCCCGCGCACCCGACGCCAGCAGCTCACCGAGTGACACCTCCGCACCGGTGTCGGCACGTAGCAGCCGCGTGTCGGCGGTCAGGCACCCGGACTCGCGAAGGTCGGAGAGCATCGGGCGTTTGTCGGTGCGCTGCTCGGGACCACGGTTGAGCTGGGCGACCGCGACGACCGGGACCTCGAGCTCCTTCGCGAGCAACTTGAGATTACGCGAGAACTCCGACACCTCGACCTGACGACTCTCCACCCGCTTGCCCGACGTCATCAGCTGCAGGTAGTCGATGATGACGAGCTTCAGATCATGCCGCTGCCGTAGGCGTCGGCACTTGGCGCGGATCTCCATCAACGTCATGTTCGGCGAATCGTCGATGAACAACGGTGCTCCGGACACCTCGCCCATCTTGCGAGCGAGCCGCGCCCAGTCGTCGTCGCTCATCGAACCCTGCCGCATGTGCTGCAGGGGAACCCGCGCCTCGGCCGACAGCAGCCGCATGGTGATCTCGGTGCGGCTCATCTCGAGTGAGAAGATCACCGACGCCAGATCGTTGTGGATCGACGCCGACCGCGCAAGGTTGAGAGCGAGGATACTTTTGCCCACGCCGGGTCTCGCAGCCACCACGATCAGCTGGCCGGGATGGAGGCCGTTGGTGAGGCTGTCCATGTCGGCGAAGCCGGTCGGCACCCCGATCATCTGCCCGCCACGGGAGCCGATCGCCTCGATCTCGTCGAGGGTCGCCTCCATGATCTCGCTGAGGGGGCGGTAGTCCTCGCTGCCGCGCTTGTCGGTGACGCCGTATACCTCGGCCTGCGCGCGGTCGACCACGTCGTCGACATCACCGTCGCCGGCATAGCCGAGCTGGGTGACCTTGGTGCCGGCCTCGACGAGTCGACGCAGGATCGCCTTCTCCCGCACGATCGCGGCGTAGTAACCCGCGTTGGCGGCCGAGGGTACGGAGGCGATCAGGGTGTGGAGGTAGGGCGCCCCGCCGATCCGACCGAGTTCGCCGCTGCGCTGAAGCTCGGCCGACACGGTAACCGCGTCGGCCGGCTCGCCTCGTCCGTAGAGGTCGAGGATCGCTTCGTAGACCGTCTCGTGCGCCGGTTTGTAGAAGTCGGTGCCGCGGACCGCCTCGATCACGTCGGCGATCGCGTCCTTCGACAGGAGCATGCTGCCGAGGACGCACTGTTCCGCGGTGACGTCCTGCGGCGGGATGCGGTCCGGCATGCCACCGGGCGCGGCCGATCGCGGTCCAGGTAGCTCACTCACGCTCACAGCTGGTGTAGTCCTTCCCCCAGGCTCGGTGTGCACCGACGAACTCCACACGTAGCGGACGTCGCGACCCTGTCACGCCCCCGAGGTGGTGGGCGACCAGCTTCCACCGGCGTGCGAGATCTGTCCTACCGCAAGGCACCGACAGCTGCCGGCGGAGCTCGGATCGGGGGTGTGAGCAGGGCGAACGCCGCTGTGCGACGTGGAGCACGACAGTACGCGGGAACACCGCCCGCCACGAAGCTCGTCGTCCACAGCAGCTGTGGACGACTCCCGTGGAATGGTGCAGAACCTGGGGATTCGCTGTGCACAGCCTGGGGACTTCCCTGTGGATGGCCGCCGGTTGCGGTGTCGATCAGCCTGATCGCCTGCGCATTCGACGTCCCCACGCTGTGGATAGAAACTATGTGGTGGGCAATTTCCGCGCGCCGCCGTCGCCGCTCGGATGCCCGTCCATCGGGGGTCGCTGTGGACGCCCTGGTTTCTGAGAAGTCCCACTCTGCTGTCCGAGGAGTCACCGCCTGTGTCATCACGCCTCCGGCGCGCGCTGCGGAACCCGCACGACCCCGAGATCCTCCGGCTCGCCGTCCCGGCCTTCGGCGCCCTCGTCGCCGAACCCCTCTACCTTCTCGCCGACTCAGCCATCGTCGGCCACCTCGGCACCCCTCAGCTCGCGGCGCTGGGTCTGGCCGGCACCGCCCTCCAGGCGTTGGCGACGCTCTTCATCTTCCTTGCGTACGCCACCACCGCGACCGTCGCGCGGCGGCTGGGGGCGGGCGACCGGCGAGCCGCGATCGCCGGCGGCATCGACGGGCTCTGGCTCGCGCTCGGACTCGGTGTTGCCCTCGCCCTGGTGGGCGTGGCCGCCGCACCCGCCGCGGTGGGGGCGTTCGACCCGTCGGCGGCGGTGCAGGAGTACGCCGTCACCTACCTGCGGATCGGCGTCCTCGGCATGCCGGCGCTGCTCCTGACCTTCGCCGGCACCGGCGTACTCCGTGGCCTCCAGGACACTCGGACGCCCCTGTGGATAGCGGGCGCGGCGTACGGCGCCAACGTCGTCCTCAATGTGCTCTTCGTCTACGGCTTCGGCTGGGGGATCGGTGGCTCGGCGTGGGGCACCGTGGTGGCGCAGACCGGTGGCGCCGTGGCGCTCGTGGTGGTCGTCGTCCGGGGCGCCCGCCGGCACGGCGTCTCGCTGCGTCCCCACCTGGGCGGGATCCGCGACTCCGCACACGGCGGGGTCCCACTGCTCGTGCGCACCCTCACCCTGCGGGCGGCGATCCTCGTGACGACCTACGTCGCCACCGAGGTCGGGGACACCGCGCTCGCCGCCCACCAGGTCGCCTTCACCCTGTGGACAACTCTCGCGCTCGCCCTGGACGCGCTGGCCATCGCCGGCCAGGCCATCGTGGGGCGCTATCTCGGCGGCTCCGACGTCGCCGGTACCCGGGCGGCGACTCGGCGGATGATCGAATGGGGCGTTGCGGCCGGCCTGGTCTTCGGGCTCGTCCTGGTGCTGGCCCGGCCGCTCTACATCCCCCTCTTCACCGCGGATCCGCAGGTGCAGACGCTGCTGGCCGACGTGATCCTCGTGTTCGCCGTCTTCGAACCACTCGCCGGCATCGTCTTCGTGCTCGACGGTGTGCTGATCGGTGCGGGCGACGGGCGCTATCTGGCGTACGCGGGACTCTGGACGCTCGTCGCGTTCCTGCCACTGGCCGGACTGGTGCTCGGTCTCGACGGCGGGCTGGTGGCGCTCTGGTGGGCGTTCGGCGGGTTCATGGTGGCGCGCCTGGTGACGCTCATGCTCCGCGAGCGCAGCGGCGCCTGGCTCGTCACCGGCGCCGTCGCCGGCCCGGTGAGCACGCGGCACGGTAAGCATGAGGACTGACCCGAGTCGGCGCACCGTTTGCTGATCATCGGCCGGTCGGCGGGGTCGGGGACCGAGAGCTTCGGCCGGCGAATGACCACGCTGAGCACGCGGGTGATGTCCCGCAAGCCATCTACGCCTGGCCCGGGTTCCCCGCACCTGCTCAGCGTGGTCATTTACCCTCGGCGCGCCATGATGAGGTCGATGTCGCGCCCGAGCGTGGCGATCTTCTCGGTGTAGGAGACCGGGTGGATGCCCGGCGGGTCGGCCGGCTTGTGGGCGTCGGCGAACCGCAGACCGAGGTTGGTGTAGACCACGACGATGTACGACCGCTGCCGCGCCGCGCCCGCACCCGCACCCGCACCCGGCAGGGAGCGGACGATGCCCGCGTCACCACCCGCCTGGTTGGTCAGGCCGGTCTTGTGGGCGAACTCCACCTCGGCGGTCTCGTTGCACGGTCGTACGTCCTGGCCGAAGACCCGCTCGGCGACGGTCACCGTGCCGTCGTCCGGATCGATCCAACGGTCCGGCACCCGCTGCGGGATGCCCGCGGCCGGGTAGTCCCGACCGCACCAGTTGGTTGTGGAGAGTGCCTGATTGAGACCCTGGTCAGCCAGGTGTCCCGTGAAGAACTCGCGCGAGGACGCGCTCAACAGGTCGGCGGTCACCGGTTCGCCGGCAGGCGTACGCCAGAGTCTCCCGATGCCCCGGAGACGATCAGCAGGAGGCGTGCGGTGTCGAGCGCGGACATGTTCATCCCCAGCCAGGTACCGCCGGTCGCGGGGTTGGAGCCCCGCACCTGCAGGGTCCCGAGCCCCAGGTCGGCGAACGTCGCGTTGAGCGCGTCCACCTCGCCCAGGTCGTGCAGCTTCTTGAGCAACGCACAGGTCGCGCGGTTGTCCGAGACCGTGATCATCAGTTCGAACCACTCGGCGACCGTCATCGTGTCCGGCTCGCCACAGCTGGGGTTGGCCGGTGCGTACGCCAGATCGTCGTCGAGCCCGAGTACACCCTCGTCGACCTGCTGGAGGACTCCGAAGCCCACCATCAGCTTCAGCACCGACGCCGGGTAGGGCGACATCATCTCCAGCGGGGCGTGCTCCCGGCCGGGAACGACGTCCACCGATCCGGCCGAACCGGCGTCCCACTCCTCGGTGTTCCAGCGCCGCCAGCGGACCTGGGTGGTCCCGAGATCCTCGTCGACCGGCACGACGACGCCGTGCGGGTAGTCCTTGCTCAGCAGGACGTTCGCCACCGCGCTCGGCCGACCGGAGCCGTCGAGTTCGATCACCGCCGCGTCGACGTTCGGCGTGCGGGTGTTGGCGACGCTCGCGTCGTTCGGCCGCATCGGCCACGGCCCGCCACCGATGTCCTCGCGGAGGAGATCGGCCGGTGAGGTCGCCGGTGGCAAGAGGTCGACGAGACCGTCGGCGAACCGCTGGTCGTCGACGGCCTTCCTGAGTTCGGCGGAGAGCCGAGCGGACTCAACCGGTCGTCTCCCTTCTGGTGACGCGAGACCCCCCGCCGGGCCACCAGCATCGGCCGGTGTCGGACCGCCGGCCCATGCGGGGACGGCCATCAACCCCACCAGCAGAGATGCCATGAGTGTGGCCCCGAGGTGTCGGGCTCGTCGCTGGTCCCGCATGGTCGACTGCTCCGTCCGTTCCTACTTGATCCCGAGCCGGTCGGTCTGGAGCGTGCTCTTTGCCACCGACCCGGTCGGGACCGGATAGACGGGCCAGTCCGGGTGGTTCGGCATCGGCGGCGTCTTCGTGCCGTAGAGCCACTCCTGGAGGAACGGCTTGACCGACGGATCACCGGACACGTCGGCCGCCATGGCGACGAACTGCGCCGTGCTCACGTTGCCGTTGCGGTACTTCGCGAGGATCGCGTCCTCGATCCGCGCGAACGGCTCCGGACCCACCTTCTCCCGCAGGGCGTAGAGAACGAGGACACCGCCGGTGTAGCGCTGGTTGTCGAACAGGTTCGCGGCGTTCGGGTCGGCCACCGGACCTGACTCGGCCCGCCAGATGTCGCCCTGGCTGTAGGTGTACTTCATCCGCTGCTCCATCGTCGTGAAGCCGCGCGCGTCCGGCCAGCCGCGTTCGTACCGGTAGAGCAGGCCGTAGTAGTCGGCGTGCCCCTCGTTGATCCACAGGTCCGACCACGACGCCGGTGACACGCTGTTGCCCCACCAGTTGTGCACCATCTCGTGCATCATGTGCGAGCCGATGTTCTTCTCCTCCTGGGTGAGGAACGCCGGCTTGTAGAGCGTCAGGGTCTGCGTCTCCAGACCGGTGAAGTCGAACGCCTCGGGGTCGTCGGTGTCGGCCGGCAGCAGGCCGTACGCCTCCAGCGGGAAGTCGCCGAGGTAGGGCCGAATCCAGTTGAGGTGTCCTGGCGTCAAGGACAGTGCGGGCTCGAGCGTCGACACCTTCTCGGCCGGCACGACGTCTCGCAGGTGTACGCCGGTGTCGGTGCCACGGTCGACGATCTCGTAGCCACCGACGGCGATCTGGAGGAGTTCGGTCGCGATCGGATCGCGGGAGACGTACGCCACTGTCGTCCGGCCGTCCTTGGTCGACTCGGCGACCTTGGTGCCGTTCGCCACCGCCGTCGTCCCCTCCGGCACCGTGATCCGGAACGCGAAGTGGGCCTTGTCCGACGGGTGGTCGTTACTCGGCAGCACCGCGTGCGCGCCTGCCGGCTGGGGGGCCAAGGCGAAGCCGCGCTCGGTCGGAACCCAGCCCTGGTTGGGAACCGGCGTGCGCGGGTCGGCGCCGTAGCTCACCTTGACGACGAAGGTCTTGCCCTTGCCGAGTGCCGAGGCGGGGGTGATGACCAGTTCCTCGCCGTCCTGCGCGAAGGTCGCCGGCCTGCCGTTGACCTCGACGGAGTTGATGGTGAGGCCCACGGCGTCGAGGTTGAACCTCGACAGGTCCTGGGTCGCCCGGGCCGTGAGGAGGACCTGGGCATCGACGGTCTGGTCCTGCTCGGCGTAGTCGAAGTCCACGAGGTACTTCGAGACGTCGTAACCGCCGTTGCCGAGGTTCGGGTACACCTTGTCGCCGACATCTGGCGCGCCGGGTGTCGGCGCGCCCGCGGCCAGGGCACGAGCGGCCAGCGCACGAGCGGCCGGCGACGAGGCGTCGGGTTCGACCGCGACCGCTGGCAGCAGCGGAGCCGCCGTCACGGCCATCGCGGCGGCCGCCGGCAGCAGCAGCCTGCTCGCGCGGGAGTGCACACGCATCGTGAGGAATCTCCTTCACAGGATCCGGATCGAGTTGCTCGAGGCGGAGCGGGGTCCAGCAGCACGAAGCCTGTCCGAACGACCTGAATCCGCGCTGTAGCGAACCTTCACCCGACTGGTGGGACTGGAGTGACTGGTGCGACTGGTTCGACGCGCATGTTCACGCCACTGGACAGACCTCTTACGGCGACCGCGGTCCAAAGGTGGCACACGGCTGAAGGAAATTTCCACACCTGGCCGGGCATTCGCAACCCGGATGTGATCTTGGTACGCCGACAGTGCACTCCTGTGTCCGCGCAGTGCGCTCCCGCTACCCGTCACCGATCAGCGCAGCCGGCATCCCCAGGACCGGAGAGCGGCATTCCCCGGCCGCCGCGATGTTTGGCGTCCTTTGCGGACGCTAGGGACTCGCGTGCCGCTCGATCATGATCGTGTCGATGCGGTGGCCCAGTTTGGCGATCTTCTCGGTGTAGGCGACCGGGTAGGTGCCCGGCGGATCCGCCGGCTTGTCCGCGTCGGTGAAGCGCTGGCCGAGGCTCGTGAACACGGCCACGATGTAGTGCCGCTCAGGCGCTCCCGGCAGCGACCGCACGATCCCCACGTCGGCGGCGGCCTCCATCGACAGGCCGGTCTTGTGCGCGAAGGTCACCTCCGCCCGCCGGTTGCACGGGCGTACGTCCTGCCGATAGGCACGGCCGTCCACCGTGACGGTGCCGTCCGTACGCCGGATCCACCGCTCGGGCACCCGCTGCGGTATCCCGCTGGCCGGGTACTCCCGTCCGCACCAGTTGCTGGTCGACAGCGCATGGTTCAGGCCCTGCTGCCCGAGCGTCCTGGTGAAGAACGCCCGGGAGGACGGGCTCAGCAGGTCTGCGGTCACGGCCGCGCCCTCGCGCGTACGCCAGAGCGTGCCGGGAGCACCGGAGAGCACCAACAGGAGGCGGGCGGTGTCGAGGGCGGACATGTTCATGTCGAGCCACCAGCCGCCGGTCTCCGGATCGGTGCCCCTGACCTGCAGGGTCGTGAGGCCGACCCGGCGGAACGTCGCGTTGAGCGGCTCCACCGCCTCCAGGTCGTGCAGCCTTGCCAGCAGGACGCAGGTCGCGGCGTTGTCCGACACCGTGATCATCCGGTCGAACCAGTCGCGAACGTCGCGGGTGAGCTTCTCCCCCCGCTCCGTGCAGCTCTCCGGAGTTCCCGTGTAGGACAGCCGATCGTCGAGCGAGAGCTGGCCGCGGTCCACCGCGCGCAGCACGCCGAAGCCGACCATCAGTTTCACGACCGACGCGGGGTACGGCGACATGAGCTCCAGCGGGGCGTCCTCGCGCCCGCGAACGACGTCGTCCGTCCCGGCCCTGCCGGCCTCCCACGCGTTGATGTCCCACCGTCGCCAGCGCACCTTCGTGGTGCCGAGGTTCTCGCCGATCGGCACCACCGCTCCGTGCGGATGGTCGGCGCTCACCACCGCGTTCGCCACCGCGCTCGGCCGACCGGACGCGTCGAGCTCGATGACCGCCACGTCCACATTGGGCATGGCCGCCCGCCGGTCCAGGGTCAGGTCCACGATGCCCTCACCGAAGCGCTGCTCGTCGAGCGCCTGCCGAAGCTGGGCCGCGAGCCTGGTCGTGTCGACGGCGGATCCGGAGTCCGGGACCGGCATACCGCGGTCGCGTCCAGCGCGTCCGTCGTGACGAGGCGTGTCGGTGGGGGTCGGTGTGGCCGAGCGGGTCTTTGTCCGCGGTGCCGCCTTCTCGCGCGCCGACCCACCTGCGTCCCGCTGCGTCCCCGTCGCCTCACACGCCGTCATGCCAGGGAGGAGAACCACGGCCAGGGCGGCAGCGATGACGCGAAGCTGTCCGGTGCCCTGTCGCCTCACGTCGACGCTCCCTTCAGCGGGTCGGTCGGTTCCGCCCGTGAAGGTGGTCGCAGCTTCGCGATGCCTCGGCCCACCGTACGCACGGATCGCGGACGGGCGGAACCCCTGAGAGGGATGGGCGACCGACGATGCGGCGCGGCCACGCGGGAAACTACGCGAGCCGAGGTGGCCCACGTCCGGACGTGGACGACGTGACCACAGCAGACGGTACGCATCGGCATGGTGACACTGCGTACATGGTGGCGACCGTTCGTTACCCTCCCACCTGCGCCGGCTACACCGAAGAGGGAGTACGTACGTGGCACGCGAACAGGTCCGGAACCTTGTCGAACACCGCTGGTTCCAGCAGTGCGTGACTGCCGTGATCGTGCTCAACGCCGTGACACTCGGCCTCGAGACCTCACCCGGCCTCCTCCGCGAACTCGGGGACGCACTGCACTGGATCGACCGCGCAGCGTTGATCTTCTTCGTGGTGGAGATCCTGCTGCGGATCTACGCACACGGCCGGCGGTTCTTCCGCGACCCGTGGAGCATCTTCGACATCACCGTGGTCGCGATCGCCCTTATCCCGGCGTCGGGCCCGTTCGCCGTCGTCCGGGCGCTGCGGGTCCTGCGCGTGCTCCGACTGATCTCCCAGGTACGTTCGATGCGCCGGGTGGTGTCCGGCCTCCTCGCGGCGATGCCGGGCATGGCGTCCACGGGCGCCCTGCTGGCCCTCATCCTCTACGTCGCGGCCGTCATCGCGACCAAGCTGTTCGGCGGGGTGCTCCCTGCGTACTTCGGCGACTTCGGCACCACGCTCTTCACCCTCTTCCAGGTGATGACCGGCGAGGCGTGGCCCGACATCGCCCGCGAGCTGATGGCCGAGGTGCCGCTGGCGTGGATCTTCTTCGTCATCTTCATCCTGATCTCGAGCTTCGCCGTGCTCAATCTCTTCATCGCGGTCGTGGTGAGCGCGATGGAGGCCGAGATCGCCGCCGAACGGGCCGTCGAGGAGGCCGAGCAGGAGGCCGCGGCACAGGAACGCGACCGGGTGCTTCTCGAGGAGGTCCGCGCGCTCCGCTCCGAGATCGCCGAACTCCGGCGTTCCGGTGTGGCGGCACCCAGCCACGACGCGGCGGACCCGGTCAGCACGCCTTGACCCACGAGCACTCGAACCCGTCCGGCGCCATAGCCGGTCTTCGGCACCGAGGGATGCTCCCCTCTGCCCGCGGCACCGTGTTCGCGATCTCGTCCCGGCAAGATCGGCCCTATGCTTGCGGTGATGTCACTACAGCTCATCGGGGCAGGCTGGGGGCGAACCGGGACCGTGTCCCTGCGCTCCGCACTCGCCATCCTCGGCTACACCCCGCATCACATGAGCGAGGTGTTCGCGCACCCGGAGCAGGCCGAACTCTTCGTCCAGGCGGCTGACGATCCCGCCTTCGACTGGCAGCGGATCTACGCCGACTACACCGCGACACTCGACTGGCCGGGCTGCGCCTTCTGGCGCGAGCTCGCCGACGCCTACCCAGAGGCGAAGGTCCTGTTGAGCGTGCGCGACCCGGCGGAGTGGTTCGACAGTTACAGCGGCACGATCTACCGCCCGGTCGCGCTCGGGTGGACCGACGATCCCACCGGGTCGTGGAACGACATGGCGCGGCGGGTCATCGTCGAACGCAGCCTCGGCGGCGAACCGCACGACCGCAGGCACGTGATCGACGCGTTCCGGCGCCACAACGACGCCGTCCGAGCGACCATCGCGCCCGAACGGCTCCTCGTCCACCGCGTCGACCAGGGCTGGAAACCGCTGTGCGAGTTCCTCGGACAGCCGGTTCCCGACCAACCGTTCCCCCACCTGAACACCCGCGGCACCTGGGAGTGACCGCGCGCTGGGCTCCGCTGTCCCACGTCAGGCGGCGGAGACGACCTCCAGCGACAGGGTCGCGCTGAGCTCCGCGTGCAGGCGTACGGACACCTGGTGGCTGCCGAGTGTCTTGATCGGCGTCGTGATCTCGATCCGCCGCTTGTCGATGTTGGGCCCACCAGCGTCCTTGACCGCCGCCACGATGTCGCTGACGGTCACGGAACCGAAGAGCCGGCCACTGCCGCCCGATCGCGCGGTGAGCTTGACGTCGAGACTCTCGATCTGGCCCTTGACCGTCTTGGCCTGGCCGAGATCGCGGATCTCGCGTACCTCGCGTGCCTTGCGGATCGATGCGACCTGCTTCTCGCCGCCCCGGGTCCACCTGAGCGCGAGCCCGCGCGGCATGAGGTAGTTGCGGCCGTAGCCGTCCTTGACCTCGACGATGTCGCCGGGCGCGCCGAGACCCGACACTTCCTGGGTGAGGATGAGCTTCATGTCAGCGGCCTCCCTCAGCGCGCGGTGCTGGTGTAGGGCAGCAGGGCGACCTCGCGGGAGTTCTTGATCGCCACCGCGACGTCACGCTGGTGCTGCGTGCAGTTGCCGGTCACCCGCCGGGCGCGGATCTTGCCGCGGTCGGAGATGAACTTGCGCAGCAGGGTCGTGTCCTTGTAGTCGACGTAGGAGATCTTCTCCTTGCAGAAGACACAGACCTTCTTCTTGGGCTTGCGAATAGGTGGTTTGGCCATCGTGGTGCTCCTCCTCAGAAGCCCCGCTGGTGGTGGGACGGACCGGCGAGCCGAACTCGTCGGGACCGGCACAGCACAGTGCGGGAATGGTCAGTGATGGACAGATACGGAGTCTCGGTGGTCGTGGTGCCGGGAGGTCCGGTCAGAACGGCGGTTCGTCGTAGGACCCGCCCTGCTGGCCGCCCTGGGCTGGACCGCTCTGGCCGCCGCCCCACGGGTCGCCGCCTCCCGACTGGCCACCGCCGGACTGGCCGCCCCGGCCGCCACCGCCGCCTTGCGGCGTCTGCCACGGGTCGTCGCCACCGAAGCCGCCCTGCGAGCGGGTCGTCTTGGTGACCTTGGCGGTCGCGTTGCGCAGGCTCGGGCCCACCTCGTCGACCTCGATCTCATAGACCGTACGGCGTTCGCCCTCGCGGGTTTCGTACGACCGTTGCTTCAGCCGGCCCTGCACCACCACGCGCATGCCGCGCTGCAGCGACTCGGCGACGTTCTCCGCCGCCTGCCGCCACACGTTGCAGGTGAGGAACAGCGTCTCGCCGTCCTTCCACTCACCGCTCTGCCGGTCGTAGGTGCGCGGAGTGGAGGCGAGCCGGAAGTTGGAGACCGCGGCGCCGGACGGGGTGAACCGCAGCTCGGGGTCGTCGACCAGGTTGCCGACGAGGGTGATGATCGTGTCGCCTGCCATGAACGTCTCCTATCAGCGGGCGTCGGGGCGGATGACTTTAGTCCGCAGCACCGACTCGTTCAGGCCAAGCTGACGGTCGAGCTCCTGTACGACCGCAGGCTCACACGACAGGTCGAGGACCGCGTAGATGCCTTCGGACTTCTTGTTGATGGCGTACGCCAGGCGGCGCCGACCCCACACGTCGACCTTCTCGACCGAACCGCCGCCCTGACGGACGAGCGTGAGGTACTGGTCAAGGGACGGTCCGACGGTGCGTTCCTCGAGATCGGCGTCGAGGATCACGATGACTTCGTAGCGACGCATGTGGAACCCCACCTCCTCTGGACTCGGGCGGCCACGGTCTCTCCGTGGCAGGAGGGCTTGCGTCAGGCCAGCGACGGCTGAGGCGCGCCATTGGGGGTGCGCTTTCGTACGCCAGACCGAACGGACAGGCTACCAGCCGACCACGGGGCAGAATGCGCGGACCTGCCGCCGTGGCGGGGCGGTCTCTGGCGATTGCGCGGGACCTTGGCGAAGCGGGACATTTCCCGAGCTGGGCCCGGTCGTCCGCGTGAGCTCCCGCCGTGCGCGCCGCCGACGAGGATGCCCACGCGGTCCCCGTACGCACCGCTGCGCGCAGGGTGTCGGCGGTACCTCGTAGGGTTCGGAACATGACCAGCGTGCCCATCGGCGCCCACGTCGATCAGGAAGACCCGATCGCCGAAGCGCGCGCCCGCTCCGCCGACATCGTGCAGTTCTTCCTCGGCGACCCGCAAAGCTACAAGGCTCCGAAGATCGCGTACGCCGGAGGTGCCGAAGGGCTGGCCGCGGCGGCCACCGAGGCGGGCGTCGGGCTCTACATCCATGCGCCCTACCTCATCAACGTCGCGACCACCAACAACCGGATCCGGATCCCGTCCCGCAAGCTGCTACAGCAGTTCGTCGACGCGGCGGCCGACGTGGGCGCCCAGGCCCTGATCGTGCATGCGGGTCATGTGCTCAAGGACGACGATCCCGAGATCGGGTTCGACAACTGGCGCAAGGCCATCGACCGGCTCGAGATGCGCTGCCAGGTGCTGATCGAGAACACCGCCGGCGGCGACAACGCGATGGCCCGCCGGCTCGACCGGATCGCCCGACTCTGGGAGGCGATCGGGTCCGCCAAGGGCGGCGACGCCATCGGGTTCTGCCTCGACACCTGCCACTTCCACGCCGGGGGCGAGGAGCTCGCGACCGTTGTCGAGCGGGTGAAGTCGATCACCGGCCGGGTCGACCTGGTGCACGCCAACGACTCCCAGGACGGGTTCGACTCGGGGCGCGACCGGCACGCCAACCTCGACACTGGCAAGATCGCCCCCGAGGACCTGCTGACGGTGATCCGTTCCGCCGAGGCGCCCGTCGTGGTGGAGACACCCGGCGGCCCTGAGGGGCAGGCTGCCGACATCGCCTGGCTCCGCAAACACCTCGACGCCAGATAGCTGGCCCCGCGGCCTCTCCCGGGCGTCCCGACTGTCCCGCCCACCAGGGCTCAGCTGGCGGACAGCCTCCGCCACGGCGCGAATGACCACGCTGAGCATGCCTGTAGCACCACACCCAGGCATCGACGCCTGTCCTGCGCCCATAGGCATGGGCAGCATGGTCACTGCCAGAGAGCAGGCATGGGCAGCGTGGTCATTCGCACGACCCAGAACGCCAAACACCCGGGCGCGCCCGGGCACCCGGCGCAGGACAGCCTGGCCACTCGGCCGCGAACCTCTCCCATGACCGGTAGCCTCGCGTGCGTGGCATTGCGCGTACGCACCCTGGCGCCGGAGGAACATCTGGCCTTCCTGGCCACCCTGGAGTCGGCCAGCTTCCTGCAGACCCCTGCCTGGGGGGAGGTGAAGCGGGAGTGGCGGGCCGAGTCGGTGGGCTGGGTCGATGACGCCGACGGTGGCGAGAAGGTGATCGGCGCCGGACTTGTCCTCTACCGGCGGCTGCCCAAGATGCGCCGCTCACTGGCGTACCTCCCCGAGGGGCCGATCATCGACTGGTCGGACCCTGACCTCGGTCGGTGGCTGACGCCGCTCACCGAGCACGTGACCACGCAGGGGGCGTTCGGGATCCGGATGGGGCCGCCGGTGGTCACCAGACGCTGGACCGCGGCGACGGTGAAGACCGCCCTCGCCGAGGGGGCCACGCAGGCGCTTGGCGATGTCCCCGCCGATCACACCGACCACGCGGCGACGGCGGTCGCCGACCAGCTCCGCGCGCTCGGCTGGCGCCCACCGGCCGAGAACGCGACCGGGTTCGCGGCGGGCCAGCCGCGCCACGTCTTCTGGGTTCCGCTCGACGGGCGTGACGAGGACGGCCTGCTCAAGGGCATGAACCAGCTCTGGCGCCGCAACATCAAGAAGGCCGCCAAGTCCGGCGTCGTCGTCACCCGTGGCAGCGCGGACGACCTGCCCGCCTTCCACGAGCTGTACGTCGAGACGGCGCGGCGCGACCACTTCAATCCCCGGCCGTTGACGTACTTCTCGACGATGTTCCGCGCCCTCAATGCCGAGGAGCCCGACCGGATCCGGCTCTACCTCGCCCACCACGAGGGCGACCTGGTGGCAGCGACGACGTGGGTACGCATGGGCAGCCACGTGTGGTACTCCAACGGTGCCTCGTCCACGCACAAACGGGACGTCCGCGGCTCCAACGCCATCCAGTGGCAGATGATGCGGGACGCCCTCGACGCCGGCGCGACGGTCTATGACCTGCGCGGCATCACCGACACCCTCGACGAGGACGACCCGCACTTCGGGCTCCTGCAGTTCAAGGTCGGCACCGGAGGCGAGGCGGTGGAATACCTCGGCGAGTGGGATCTCCCGATCTCCCGACTGCTCTACAGCGCGTTCGACCTCTACATGCGCCGACGCGGGTAGACACAGGTACGAGGCCGCACACGGTGAGGACACTGCCATGGCTCTGACGTTGTACGTCGACACCGAACGCTGGCGGGCGCATCATGCCGCCTCGCTGGTGGCGTACCCCCGGATCGTGCCGGTCGCCAAGGGAAACGGCTACGGGTTCGGTCTGGCCCGGCTTGCCCGCGAGGCGGCCCGCCTGGGCGCCGACACGCTCGCGGTGGGCACCTACCACGAGCTGGCCAGCGTGGCGGACGAGTTTCCGGGCGACCTACTCGTGCTGACGCCGGTGCGTGCGTTCCACGGGGTGGGCGACGGACCGCAGGGAGCAGCCCGTACGTCGGGGCCGGGGCCGTCCCAGAGCGCAACCGACACCGACGGCGTGCCGGAGGCACGGATCATCCAGACGGTCTCGCGGCTCGCCGACCTGCAGGCGCTGGTGGACGGCCCCGGCGAGCCGAGGGTCGTCGTCGAGTTGCTCACGTCGATGAAGCGCCACGGCATACCCGCTGATGATCTTCCGATGGTCGCCAAGCTCCTCGACGGCGTGCGATGTGAAGGTTGGGCGCTGCACCTGCCCCTCCCGATCGCCGGTGCGCACCGACAGGAGGTCGAGAGCTGGATCGAACGCTTCCGCGAGGCCGACCTGCCACTCGACCGGCTGTGGGTCTCCCACCTCACTCCGCAGGAGTTGGCGGAGCTCACCGCCGCGCATCCGGCGACAGAGTTCCGCCCCCGGGTCGGCACGAAGCTGTGGCTGGCCGACCGGGACGCCTTCCACGCCAGGGCGCACGTCCTCGACGTCCATCCGGTACGCCGCGGCGAGCGGTTCGGGTACCGCCAGCGGAAGGTGCCCGGCAACGGTCACCTCGTCGTCGTGAGTGGCGGCACGGCCCACGGCATCGCCGTCGAGGCGCCGAGCCATGTGGGCGACCTGCGCACACGGGCCAAGACGCTCGCGCTGAGTGGCCTCGAAGCCGCCGGCCGGGCGCTGTCACCGTTCACGATCGAGGGCCACCGGCGATGGTTCGCGGAGCCGCCGCACATGCAGGTGAGCGTGCTGTTCGTCCCGTCGTCCGTACGCCCTCCCGAGGTCGGCGCGGAACTCCCCGTCAACGTCGGGATGACCTTCACGACGTTCGACCGCATCGTCATGGACGAGGCCGTGCCCGGCACCCGTGACCCGCGCGCCTCGTCGGAGGCCACCGACCCCACGTGACGTCGACGTTCAGCCGGCCCACTTGCCGGTGACGTACACACACGTCCACATGCCCAGCAGGGGGACGGCCACCAGGAGGTACGTCAGCCACACCCACTGCCTGCGGAGCGAGATCGCCGCGAGCCCCATCCACAGGGGGAACCACAGCAGGGATGCCCGTGGCACGGAGAAGAACCAGTACGACGTCATGAACGCGAGTACCTGGATGCCGACCCAGGTAGCTTCGCCCCAACGGCGGATGGCCAGCAGGACGACGGTCAGTACGACGCCGACCAGTATCGCGACGATCTCGGCCCGGAACATCCACTCGAAGTTGGCCCGGACCGCCTCGCTGACGTCGCCAAAGACGTCCTTCCCGCCGGCGGCATCCATGGTGTTCATGAGCGCCTCGTTCGGTGGGGTGAAGCCGCGGTACCACTCGTCAGCCTGGGCGTTGTACCACCGCAGCCAGTCGCCCGTCTCGACCTTGAGATAGGCCATGTAGCCGAGCAACGGGGCGAGCGGCAGGGCCAGCCACAGCCCCTGCACCCATTCCCGCCGTTTGGGGGAGGTCAGGAACTCGACGGCGAGCGCGAGCGCGAGGAAGAGTCCGGAGACCCGGACCGTCGACGCACCTGCCGCGAGCACCGCGGCGAGCCACCAGTGGCCCCGCCGCGCGGCCAGCCAGGCCGGAATCGCGAGTCCGAGGAACAACGCCTCCGTGTAGGGCGCGGCGAGGAAGATCGCGGGGGGCGCGACCATCCACATGACGGCGGCCCTCCGGCCGGCACCTTCACCCCATTCGGCCTCGGCGAGCCTCGCCAGCGCCACCGCCGCCACTCCGCCGGCGACGAACGACACCAGCAGGCCGACCATGACCGTTGGCAGCCCGACGGCGTGCCCGAGCCGCAGCACGGTCGGTAGTCCAGGGAAGAACGCCTCCACCGGCACATCCCACCCTGGTGCGAAGTAGCCGTGGACAGCGATCCGGTCGAAGTGCCAGAAGTCCCACTGCTTCCACCGGTCGAGGAAGCCGGGGACCTCGCCTTCGGTGAGGAAGAGCAATGGCCCACTGAGAACGACGATCAGAATGCCGAGCCTGGTCAGCAACCACCACTGCAGGACTTCGAGGTCGAGCGGCGTGAGCCGAGTCCAGGCCATGATCCGCGAACGCGTCTCGGCGTACCCGTCGGACTCGGCTCTGGACCCGACCTCAGAGGCACCGGCGGGAGCCACGCCCACGCGGCGGGTACCTGGCGGCGGATCGCCGCCGTGCCGGCGACGCTCACCGGACCGGTCCTGCGGGGCGTCGGCCCACCGACCGGGTACGGGATCGGTGCGGGTAGGCGCCTCACTACGGAGACCCTCACCTCGCAGACCTTCGCCGCGAGGTCCCTCAGACCGGTGGCCTTCGGCCCGCAAGCCGTCCGCGCGCCGGTGCGGTGACTGTTCCATCATCTGGCCCGGCGGTGGGTCGATGAGATGGTGACCCGTGGTTTCCGCGTCCGGGCCGCCCCATCGTCCGTTCCAGCTACGGTCGTCCCCCCACCGATTGCTGTCATCAAGCCCAGGCGCGCGTGCATGCTCGTGCCTGTCGATCATCCACCCCTCACTCCGCGTACGCCGCGGCTGCTCGTCAACCCACTCAGCATGGCTGGTTGTCGTGGGATCGTCGAGTGCGTCGTGCATACGTGGCCGCGCCGACGGGACTTCCGAGTGGCCCCTACCGGCCAGACCGGACCCGGCGTCGGCGTACCACAAGCCGGGATCGGTGACGGGCTCACTGACCTGCTCGATGCCGGTCCGAGGCTCGGCCCCCCGTGACTGGTCGGAGTTCCAGGCGGCAATGTCCGCATGTCGACCAGTGTTGCCGTTCCTCGTGTCGGGCACAGCCGGATTTGTCATTCCCCATCCCTGCGGTGTGCCGAGCGGGTCGGTCCACAGCGGCGGCTCCTCCTCGACTGGCGTGGCGTAGCCGCGCAGAGGAGGTTGCTCCCACCCCGAGGCGAACTGCTGCTCTCCCCGGGACGACTGCTCCCGCGATGGCGGTGCCGGCGTGTGCTGCTCCCACGGAGGTGCGCCTAAAGCCGGCGGCAGCTCGGGGGCGGCCGACGGCGGCGCGGACATCGCCCCCAACGGACCGCTCAGCGTCCCGCTCGGCGGGCCGTTGACGTTGCCGTTCGGACCGTCCGACAGACCGTTGGGGTTGACACGCGGTGGCCATTCGCCACCTCCTGGCCAGCCACCCGGTGGCGGGTCGGCCGGTGGGGGCCAAACGCCGGGCGCCGGATGCTCGGGCGGCTCGACTCGACGTGAGGCGCGCCGTGGCTGGTACGTGCCGGGCCCGGCGCCCGCGCCCCAGCCAGGGATATCGCTCCGCCGCCGGGCGTGCTGGCTGGAAGGAGGTGGAGGTGCGCTGGAGTGCCGGTGACCGTCACCGCTTTGGCCGTGCTCGTCCGGCGGTGGCCCGTCGCTCGCCCTCCTTCTCCCGCTCACGGCGTGGCGCCCTCCCCGACCGGGGCGCGTCCTGGCCTCTCGGCACCGAACCAGCGCCGGAGCCTGCCCGCGTCAGCCGCGTGATCGAACGGACCGCCGGCCGGGTCGTCGATGAGCCCGCCCTCACGTACGACGTCGGTCGCGGGGGCGAGGATGTCGCGTATCACCATCACGCACAGGTAGACCGTCGCCGCGATCCGGACACCGACCGCGAGCCAGTAGAACCGGTCCGGAGTCCCGTCGGCGGCCGGAACCAGCGCCCCTGCCAGGTGCAACCAGATCGCCACCCAGTAGATGAGCTCACCGGCCTGCCACACCGACCAGTCCCGCCACCGGGGCCGAGCCAGGGCGACGAGGGGGAGTAACCAGAGGACGTACTGCGGCGAGTAGACCTTGTTGACCAGGACGAACGCCGCGACGGTCAGGAAGACCAGTTGCGCCAGCCGGGGTCGCCGGGGAGCGAACAGTCCCAGCCACGCGATGCCGACACAGGCGAGTGCGAAGAGCCCGAGTGAGGCCGCGTTGACCATCGACACGGGGTGTCCGGCAAGGCCGAGGACATACCAGATCGAGCCGAAGTCGCCGGCCCGGTCGGCGTTGAACGACCAGAAGGCCGCCCAACTGTCCTGCGCCAACAGCAGCAGCGGCAGGTTGACCACCATCCAGGCGGCGACGGCGGACAGCAGCGTCACGCCCCACAGGCGCAGCTTCCCCGACCGCAGCGCCAGCACCAGTAATGGACCGAGCAGGAACAGCGGATAGAACTTCGCGGCCGCCCCCAGGCCGAGCAGGACCCCCGTCGCGAACGGCCGGGACTTCGACCAGGTGAGCAGCGCACACGTCGTCAGCGCCACCGCCACCAGGTCCCAGTTGATGGTGCCGGCCAACGCGAGGGTCGGCGCGGCGGCGAAGAACATCGCGTCGTACGGACGATGCGGGGTGATCCGGCTCAGCGCCCATGCGGTGAGCAGGGCGAAGCCGAACAGCACGACGACGGTCAGGTCGTTGAACAACACGCTGGCGGCTACGGCGTCTGCGCTCTCGAACGTCTGCGTGACCCACGCCGTGACCTGCATGACCGCCCCGGTGAGGACGGGGTACTCCAGTGGTGGGTAGTCCCCGCGGTCGAGGTAGGCGATCCCGCCCTCGGCGAATCCGCGTTCGCGGTAGAGGTACGGGACGTCGGTGTAGCAGAGGTGGCTGAACGCGTAGTTGTCACGCGGCCAGCCCTGCCCGTGGCACGGGGCCTTCTCGACGATGCCGATGACGAACAGCGCGGTCGTGACCAGGAACGCGACGGCGAGCGGCGTCCACCGGGAGACACCGATCCGCGCATGGCGACCGATCGGACCCCCGAGCCACGTGGTCGCCAAGCGGGCCAGCGGATCTTCCCGCGACGGGCTCCTGCTCACCACGCCTCCGTGAGTCCTACCTCGCACCGGCTGTCTGGGGTGCGGGACCACCAGCTCGAAGGGGCATGAGCGAGTCGGTCCCGGTTCCGCCCCATCGTGCCCTATCGAGCCCCGGTTGTCGGTACCTGGAGAGGACTCATTTGCCCGTCTGACCCGGAATTATTACCCATCGGTAGGCCACCGTACGAAGATCACGCAGGCAGATCAGTTGTTTCGGCCCCAGGGCGGCCAGTCATCGTCCTCGGTCGGTGTGGGCTCCGGGGACTGGGTCGGCTCGGGCTCACCTGGCCCGGTGAAGGTCGGCTTGGGATTCGGGCCCGGGTCCTCGCCGGGCCCCGGCGGGACCGTCGTGGTGGGTTCGGGCTCCGCGGTCGGCGTCGGCGTCCAGGTCGGCTTCGGGTTCACGTCCTTGCCGACCTCGGCCGGCGGCGGGAACGGGGTCCTGGGCTGACCCTTCAACGCCGCCTTCATGAACGACGTCCAGATCCGCGCCGGATAGCCGCCGCCGAAGAACGTGCCCTGGCCGCCTACGTTGTCCAGCGACTCCTTCTTGCCGTCGCCGTCGGCGTCCTTGTAGAACGCGACCGCGGTCGACAGCTGTGGGGTGTAGCCGACGAACCAGGCGGTCTCGTCCTCGTGCGTACCGGTCTTGCCGGCGGCCGGCCGGCCGATCGCCTTGGCCTCGTTCTCACCGGTTCCGTTCTGGATGACGTCCTGTAGTGCGTGGTTGATGTCGCTTACCACGTCACTGTCGAACGCACGGTCCAGTCCGATCGGATGCTCGTATTCGACCTCGCCGCTGCGTTTGGCGACCTGCTGGACGACGTGCCATTTCGTGTGCTGCCCACCGGCGGCGAAGGTGGCATAGGCGTTGGCCATGTCCGTCGGCGACACCGAAGCGAACCCGAGAGCGACCTTGGCGTGCTTGTCCAGACCCTTGGTGTCTTCGGGAACGCCCGCCCGGATGGCCGCGTCGACGACCTTACCGGGACCACCCGGCTTGAGCGCGTTGACAGTCAGATCGGCAAAGGCGGTGTTGATGGACTCGCGGGTCGCCGTCGTCAGGTCGACGTACTCGCCGTAGTCCTCGTCGAACTCGTTGTTGACCTCGTCGCCGTTCTCGAGCTCGAACGGCGAGTTTCCGGAGAACCTGCTCTCGAGTGAGATGTTGTTCTCGAGCGCTGCGGCCAGGGCGAACGCCTTGAACGTCGAACCAGGCTGCAGCTTCGCCTGCGTCGCGTCGTTGAACTGCCGCTTGAGATAGTCCGGCCCGCCGTACATGGCTACGACCTCGCCCGTGCCGGGGCGCACTGCCGACGCTCCGGCGTGGACACCCTTGGCGTTCTTCTTCGGGAAGTTCTTCGTGAACGCCTGCTCCATCGCCCGCTGCGCCTTGGGGTCGAACGTGGTCGTGACCTTCAGGCCCCCGGAGTCGATCTCACGTTCGCTGTAGCCGAGCTTGGACAGCTCCTTGCGGACCTGCACGAGGAGGAAGCCGTTGGGCCCGTCATAGGTCTTGTTGTTGCTGGACTGGTTGATCTTGGGTAGCGGCCACGTCTTGGCCTGCTGGGGAGTGACCTTGGAGCCGAGCTGCGCCATCCCGGAGAGGACGTACCGGTAGCGGCCCTCGAGCCGAGGCTTGTTCGTCGGGTCGACCGACGGGTCGTAGTTGTTCGGCGCCCGCAACACCGCGGCCAGCACCGCCGCCTCCTGCGGGGTGAGGTCTTGCACGTGCTTGCCGAAGTAGGCGTCGGCGGCGACTTCGATGCCCCAGGCTCCTCGGCCGAAGTAGCTCGTGTTGAGGTAGTTCTGCAGGATCTGCTGCTTCGACTGCGTGCGCTCGATCTTCAGCGTGATGAAGAGCTCTTTGAACTTCCGCTTCCAGGTCTGTTCCTGGGTGAGGTAGTAGTTCTTGACGTACTGCTGGCTGATCGTCGAGCCACCCTGCGTCGACTGGCCGCGGGCCTGGTTCCACACGGCACGGGCGATGCCGGTCGGGGAGATCCCGCTGTCGGTCCAGAAGGTCCGGTTCTCGGCCGCGATGATGGCGTCCTGGACGCGCTGCGGCACCTGGTCGAGCGGAACCGAGATCCGGTCCTGATCCTCCAACTGGAACGACCCCATCACGCTCTTGCCGTCCTTGTAGTACAGGGTCGTGGTGTTGGCCGTCGCCAACTCGTTGGGGTTTGGGGGCTCGGTGCGCGCGTAGATGATGACGAACGCCACGACCGCCGCGAGCAGGCCGAGACCGGACGTCAGCAGCAGCCCGATCAGGATCTGGCGACCACGCCGGCGACGCCGCACCCGGCCGTGCGACCGACCACCACCTGCGCCTCCTCGACGGTGCCCCAGCGGTGCACCAGGTCGGCCACCACCCGCACCACCACCGTTCGCG
Organism: Actinopolymorpha sp. B11F2; assembly: GCF_040195635.1. Lineage (NCBI taxonomy): Bacteria > Bacillati > Actinomycetota > Actinomycetes > Propionibacteriales > Actinopolymorphaceae > Actinopolymorpha > Actinopolymorpha sp. B11F2. The sequence goes on from NZ_JBEFTX010000014.1 coordinate 140,017, forward strand.
CGTCCTCCGCGGTGACCGTCGCCCGCACGGCCGGAGTAGCCGTCGTCCAACACGTCGACCAGACCGAGGGATCGCCGCTCGGTCGGGCGGTCGTCGGGCATCCCGCTGAAGCGGTCGGCACGCTGTCCGACGTAGCCGTCCTCGCGCGCGGCGATGGAGGTGGGGCCACGACGACTGCCGTAGCCGTCGGTGTGCCGGCCACCGTTACCGGTGTACACACCGTTTCCGGAGTGCGCACCGCCGCCGGTGTACGCACCGTCGGCGCGCCGAGCGTCGTCATACGAACTGCCGCCGGTACGCCGACCGGCGGCAGGTGTGGCTCCGCGATAGTCGTCACGGCCGCCACGGGAACGGATCCGCGTCACAGTGTCGTCCCTCTAGGGTTGGCCGGCAGCGACTGGCGCTACCGACGGGTACGGCAAAGTGTCCGGTCTACGAGTATTCGTCCTCCACCGTGCGCTGTCGACGGGGGGGTCGCCGCGGCACACCATCGCCGAGGACGTAGGAGGTGGTGAGGTGATTCCACCCGCAGCCCTGGCACACCTCGACGACGTACACGCGAAACTCCCCGTGCTCGCGCGCCATCGCCTCGAGTTCGGCGGTCTGGCGAATTCGGCCGGAGTACTGCCCGAGCTCGTCACCGAACACATAGGTGACGTTCGTGAGCTTCTCCTTGCGGCAGACCGGACAGGTCCGGTCTGTTGGTTCCCCGTGAAACTTCGCCGCCCGTAGGAGATACGGGTCGGCGTCGCAGACGTCCTCCATCACGGTCGCGCGGCCACCGAACAGCGCGAGCAGCGTGGCTTTGCGCTGCAGGCTGTAATCGACGACCGACCGTTGGGACCACATGGCATCGAGGGTACGGCCTCATGCCAGCGGGTTGAAGGTCGCGCCCATGCGCGGTTCGTACGCCGATGGGGGTATTGCGCCGGACCGGCTCGCTGACCTATCGTGCACGCCTATCGCGTCGATGTATCGATGCGATATATCGGAGCTGGTGTCCGACCACGAGCGACGAGGCTCGTCCGGTGCTGGGCGGCGTCGCCTGCCTGAGGCCGCACCGCGGTCGACGCCGGCATGGCATGGACCCAGCGCGACTCCGGTGTCGCTGGGCCCCCGGAACGAACCCCCGGAACGGATGAGAAGGCGTGGCACGACGAAGCGGCGTACTCGAGATGGCTGTGCTGGGGCTGCTGAACGAAACCCCGATGCACGGGTACGAGATCAGGAAGCGGCTCAACGCCCAGTTCGGGTGGGGCAGAGCGCTCTCCTACGGCTCGCTCTACCCGTGCCTCAAGGCGATGCTCCGGCAGGGCTGGATCTCCGAGGACACGTCAGACACGACCACAACTGGACGGCGCCGCGCGAAGATCGTCTACCAGCTCACCGACAGCGGTGAGGACCGGTTCGCCGAACTCCTGGCAGAGGGTGGCCCTTCGACCTGGGAGGACGACAACTTCGGCGTCCACTTCGCCTTCTTCGCCCGTACGGACATCAGCGTGCGCCTGCGGATCCTCGAAGGGCGGCGGCGCCGCCTGGAGGAACGGCTGGACCGGGTCCGCACCCAGCTCGAACGCACCCAGGAACGGGTCGACTTCTATGCCGTCGAACTCCACCGCCACGACCTGGAGTCCGTCGAACGGGAAGTGAGCTGGCTCAGCAGCATGATCGCGTCGGAGCAGCGGGAACGCGGACAGCCAGCGAACTGAGCCGCGTCGACCTTCGCGCGCGAGACGACTTGGGAGACACGCCCTAGCGGTGCACAAATGACAACGGTGCGCTTCACCTTCAGGGGTGCATCGACACTGCGGTGCTTAAGACAAGGGAGATGACCTTGAGGGATTCGCAGGCGATCCGGGTTGCCCTCGTAGGTGTCGGCAACTGCGCGACCTCACTGATCCAAGGCGTCCAGTACTACCGGGACGCCGACCCGGGTCAGCAGGTGCCGGGCCTCATGCACGTGGAGTTCGGCCCGTATCACGTCCGGGATGTCCAGTTCGTCGCCGCTTTCGACGTCGACGCCAAGAAGGTCGGCCAGGACATCGCCGACGCCATTGGTGCGAGCGAGAACAACACGATCAAGATCTGTGACGTTCCCCCGACCGGAGTGACGGTTCAGCGCGGACCGACATTCGACGGACTCGGGAAGTACTACCGCGAGACCATCACCGAGTCGGACCAGGATCCCGTCGATGTCGTGCAGACGTTGAAGGACGCCGGGACCGATGTGCTCGTTTCGTACCTTCCGGTGGGTTCTGAGCAGGCCGACCGGTTCTATGCGCAATGTGCGCTCGACGCGGGTGTCGCTTTCGTCAACGCCCTGCCAGTCTTCATCGCGACCGACCCCGCATGGGCGAAGAAGTTCACCGACGCGGGGTTGCCGATCGTGGGCGACGACATCAAGAGTCAGGTCGGCGCCACCATCACGCATCGCGTGCTGTCGAAGCTTTTCGAGGACCGCGGCGTCGTCGTCGACCGGACGTACCAGCTCAACTTCGGCGGCAACATGGACTTCATGAACATGCTCGAACGCGATCGGCTCGAGTCGAAGAAGATCTCGAAGACCCAGTCGGTGACGTCGCAGATCCCGCGCGAATTGGAAAAGCGCAACGTGCACGTGGGTCCGAGTGATCACGTGCCGTGGCTCGACGACCGCAAATGGGCGTACGTACGACTGGAAGGGCGTGCGTTCGGTGATGTGCCGCTCAGCCTGGAATACAAGCTGGAGGTCTGGGACTCGCCCAACTCCGCCGGCATCATCATCGACGCGATCCGGGCCGCGAAGATCGCGAAGGACCGCGGCATCGGCGGCCCGATCCTCTCGGCGTCGGCGTACTTCATGAAGAGCCCGCCCGTGCAGTATTCCGACGACGAGGCGCGGAATCTGGTGGAGAAGTTCATCCGCGGCGACGTCGAGCGCTGAACCTTCCACCCTCACCATAGAAGCGCTGAGCTTCTTCTCCTCCACCCCGGGCAGCCGGTTCGTCTGGCCCCGGGGTGGAGGCTTTGCGAACTAGCCTTGGGAAGTGCAGTTCGTGACCGACCTCAGGGTGCTTCTGGGGTACCGGGATTTCCGCCGGCTCTTCGCGGTCCGTCTTGCCTCGCAGTTCTCCGACGGGATATTTCAGGTCGCACTCGCGTCGTATGTTCTCTTTTCTCCGGAAAGGCAACCGACGGCTACCGCCATCGCGGCCGGGTTCGCGGCGCTGCTGCTGCCCTTCTCCTTACTGGGGCCGTTCTGCGGGGTGCTTCTCGACCGCTGGTCGAGGCGGCAGGTGCTCTTGGCGTCCAACCTCCTCCGGGCGGTCCTGGCGGCCGGGATCGCAGTGCTTGTGTCCGGCAACGGTGACGGTCCCGGTTTCTACCTGCTGGTCCTTGCCTGCCTGTCGGTCAACCGGTTCCTGCTGACGGCCCTGTCGGCGGCACTTCCGCATGTCGTACCGCTTGATCGTCTCGTCATGGCCAACGCCGTCTCCCCGACCTGCGGCACCCTTGCCTACCTCGTGGGGATCGGGGTTGGCTCAGGCGTCGCGACACTCAGCGGGGACATGGTGTCAGCGGGCCCTGAGACGGTGGTGCTCAGCGCCGCCTCAATCGGTTTTCTGGCCGCCGGGCTGCTGGCGCTCCGCATGTCTCGACGGCTGCTCGGGCCGGACCTCGACACGGCGCGGCGGGCGGTACGAGAGGCGGTCGGGCACGTCCTGCAGGGCTTCGTCGACGGCACCCGGCACGTGTGGTCGAGGAGGTCGGCCGTCTACGGGTTGGCGGCGATCGGCGTCCAGCGGTTCGTCTACAGCGTCTCCGCGGTGGCGATGCTGCTGCTCTACCGCAACTACTTCTCGCCCGCGAACGCCTCAGCTGGACTCGCCGGCGTCGCCACCGCCGTTCTCGCCAGCGGGCTGGGTTACGGCACGGCCGCGCTGCTGACGCCCATCGTCGTACGCCGGATAAGGAAGGAGACTTGGATGGTCGCGCTCTTCGGTGCGGCGGCGGTGAGCATCGTCCTGCCGGGCGCGTTCTACACCCGGGTCAGCATGCTGGCAACGGCCTACGTCCTCGGGGTCGCGGCGCAGGGCATCAAGATCTGCGTCGACACGCTCGTACAGGAGACGATCGACGACGTCTACCGCGGGCGCGTCTTCGCACTCTACGACGTGCTGTTCAACGTGGTCTTCGTCGCGGCGGCGGCGTTCGCGGCGGTCACGCTGCCCCCGACCGGCAAGTCGTACGCGATCCTCATCTGCTCGGCGGCGGTCTACGCGGCGGCCGCGGTGGGTTACGCCCGTGTGACCGGAGTCTGGACCCGCCCACGGGACGACGCGTACGCGGAGACCCGCCGTTCCCTCCCCTGACCCGCCGTTCCCTCCCCTGACCCGCCGTTCCCTCCCCTGACCCGCCGTTCCCTCCCCTGACCCGCCGTTCCCTCCCCTGACCCGGCGGGCTGACCCACGCGGCAAGCCGGGCGGGTCGGCCGGGCGGGTCGGCCGGGCGGGTCGGCCGGGCGGGTCGGCCGGGCGGACAACCTGGACCAGCCGCGCCAGCCGGCCGGCGGGGAATGACCACGCTGAGCAGGCCTGTGGACACTTCCGAGGCGTCCATGCCTGTTCCAGGTGCCACAGGCATGCTCAGCGTGGTCATTCGCGGTCCGTTCGCGGTCCGACCGCCGTCCGACCGCCGCCGGGCCGTCCCGTCTTGAGCCGGTCCTGTGCCGAGCTGTCATTCGCACGCAGCTCAGCCGGTGGTCCGCCGGCAGTCCCGGGTCACTCCATCTAGCCGGAGGACTCGGGTTGGTCCTTCCACCACCGGAGGAGCTCCGCCCGGACGGCCTCGGGGTCCTGCGGTCCCTGGTCGAGGCGGACCTCCAGCAGGTGCCGCCACGCCCGCCCCACGATCGGCCCCGGCCCGACGCCGAGCAGCTCCATGATCGCGTTCCCGTCGAGGTCCGGCCGGATCCGGTTGATCTCCTCCTCCTCCGCCAGCCGGGAGATGCGTTCCTCCAGCTGGTCGTAGGTGCGCTGGAGTGCGGCCGCCTTGCGCTTGTTCCGGGTGGTGCAGTCGGCCCGGGTGAGCACGTGCAGCCGGTCGAGGAGCGGGCCGGCGTCGCGGACGTAGCGTCGTACGGCCGAGTCGGTCCACTCTCCACCGCCGTAACCGTGGAAACGCAGGTGCAACTCCACCAGCCGCGCCACGTCGTGGATCTGCTCGCCGGAGAACCGAAGCGCCCGCATCCGCTTCGCGGTCATCTTCGCCCCGACCACCTCGTGGTGGTGGAACGTCACCCGACCGCCGCCCTCGAACCGGCGCGTCGCCGGTTTGCCGATGTCGTGCATCAGCGCGGCGAAGCGGGTCACGAAGTCGGCGCCGCCGTCTGGGCGCACCCGCTGCTCCTGCGCGATCGCCTGCTCCAGGACGGTGAGGCTGTGCTCGTAGACGTCCTTGTGTCGGTGGTGTTCGTCGACCTCGAGCCGCAGCGCCGGCAGCTCTGGCAGCACCTGATCGGCCAGACCCGTGCTCACCAGCAGCTCCAGGCCCGCCCGCGGATGCGCACCGCAGACCAGCTTGACCAGTTCGTCGCGGACGCGTTCGGCCGACACGATCGAGATCCGGTCCGCCATCGCCCGAATCGCCTCGACCACCTCCGGCGCCACGGCGAAGCCGAGCTGGCTGGCGAAGCGCGCCGCCCGCAGCATCCGCAACGGGTCGTCGGTGAACGACGCCTCCGGCGTACCGGGAGTACGCAGAACACCCGCCACGAGATCGGTCACACCGCCGTACGGATCGACGAAGACCCGCTCCGGCTGGGTGACCGGCAGCGTGACGGCCAGGGCGTTGACCGTGAAGTCGCGCCGGCCGAGGTCACCCTCCAGCGTGTCGCCGTAGGTCACCGTCGGCTTACGGCTCTCCGGGTCGTAGGACTCGGCACGGAACGTCGTGATCTCGATCGTCCACTCGCCCTTGCGCGCGCCGATCGTGCCGAAGTCGCGGCCGATGTCCCATGTGGCGTCGGCCCACCCGGTCAGCAGGCGTTCGATCTCGTCGGGTCGTGCCCGGGTGGTGAAGTCGAGATCGTGGCCGAGCCGCCCGAGCAGTGCGTCACGCACCGACCCGCCGACCAGGGCGAGCGGGACGCCCGCGGACTGGAACCGCGCGCCCAGCTCGTCGATCACGGGTGCGATCCGCAACAGTTCGCGTACGCCTCGGCGCTGGGCCTCGCTCAGCCGGTCGCTCGACACGGGAGGCAAGCGTACGGCGTGGCCCCAGCCCGTCTGGCCGTCGCCCGCCCTCCCGCCATCCCCGGGACGGCCGATGCCTCTCAGCGGCGACCATTAGCATCGAGGGGTGTTGCCGCGTCCGAGGTTGCTGTGCGCGCTGCTGACCGTGCTGGCCAGCCTCGTCAGCGTGCTCTCGGCCGCGACCCCGGCCACGGCCGACGGGGAGCCTCGACTCCGCGTAACCGTCGACTCACAGACCCCCTATGCCACGTCCGCCACCAAGGAGATCCGGGTCTCCGGGCGGGTCACCAACACCGGTGACGTCCCGCTGTCCACCGTCAACGCGATGCTGTGGCTCGATGAGACCCCTCTCACCACCCGTGATCAGCTCGCGACGGCGGCGGCCGAACGTCCCGGCGAACGCCTCGGCGTACGCCTGGACGAGCCATGGGAGCTCGTCGACGAGGTGGCGACGACGCTGCCACCGCGGGCGACGAGGAAGTTCGAGGTCGCCGTCCCCACTGACGAGCTGCAGCTCGACGAGTCCGGTGTTTATGTCGTCGGCGTCGACATCCGGGCGCTCCCACCGGACACCTCCGAGCGGGAGACCTGGCGGGCCCGGTCGTTCCTTCCGTTCATCGAGAAGGGCACCACGATGACGCCGGTGGAGGTGTCGTTCCTGCTGCCGATCAACGGCCGCCCCGGCCTGGTCGCCGGTGAGGAGATCAGCACGCCACCCCGGACGAGTCCTTCGCGGAGCACCACCACACCGGACGGCCTGCCGAACCTCAAGGAGTTCGGACCGAACGGCCGGTTGAGCCGCCTTCTCGAGCTCGGTTCGGCCCATGACCTGACCTTCGTCGTCGACCCGGCGCTCCTGGCCGAGGCCGAACGCATGGCCGACGGTTACACAACCTCCAACGGCAGGGAGGTCAAAGCCAGTGAGACCGCCGACATCCGCCGGTGGCTCAACCGCGCCCGTGGAGTGTTGGACGCCGGTCACACCCTGATGCTGCCGTACGCGGATCCCGACCTGCCCGCACTCGAGCGTCACCGGTTCACCGAACGTTCCGGCCAGGCGGTCAACGCGGCCAAGCAGGCGGTCAAGGACTACCGCGCGAGCGGCACCCTCGCCTGGCCGGGCGACGGTTACGCCGATGCGGGCACACTGGAGATGATCGCCGCGAGTGGGGCCAAGACCGTGCTGCTGTCGAAGCACGCGATGCCGGACCTGCCGCGCGACGGATCGAGCCCGGTGGCGTCCCTCGCGACCCCGGAGGGCGCACTCACCGCCCTGGTGGTCGACCCGGCCCTCACGGCCGGTGGTGGTCCGGCGGTCAAGTCCTCGGTGGTCAACGTCCAGCAACGGTTCCTCAGCGAGACCGCGCTCCTTGCCATGCAGGAGGTCGACCCTGACGCCGTGGCCGCGGGGAGTGCCGCCTCCTCGGGACCCGCCGGGCCGCCTGGCACCGGCGCCGCCCCCGCGGCTCCCGGGAGTCCTCAGGACCCGCAGCGCCGCGTCGTCGCGGTGTTCCCCCGCGGGTGGAACCCCGGCGCGGCCGGCTCCCACCTGTTCTCGACCGTCGACTCCACGTCCTGGCTACGCCCGGTATCGGCGGCGGCGTTGCTGTCCCAGCCGCCGACGGCGTACGGCGGTCCGCTCGCCAGGTCTGGCGCCGACGAACGTGCCGAGCTGAGTCCTTCCGTCCTCAGCCAGCTCCGGGAGCTCGATGCGACCACCGACACCGTCCTCGACCTGCTCGCCGATCCCAAGGAGTCCCGCGCGCGCGTCGACCTCGCGTTCCTGCGCGGGACCTCGATGGCCTGGCGGCAGGAGCCAGAGCAGGCCGCCGAGCTGATCGACGCGATCGACGCCGACCTACGGGAAACGATCACCGACGTGTCGGTGATCCCGCCACCTCTGGTGACCTTGTCCAGTCGTACCGGCCGGTTCCCGGTCACCATCGAGAACAAGGGCGACAACCCGGTCCAGGTCCAGCTCGACGTCCGGTCCACCAGCCCTGACCGGCTCAAGGTCGCCCCGATCGAGCCGGTACGCGTCGACCCGAACCGCAAGGTCACCGTCCGGGTCGACGCCGAGACCTCCGGCGGCGCGCGGTCGGTCCTGATGCAGGTGGGTCTGACCACGACGGCAGGAACGGAGTTCGGGGCCACCGAATCGTTCCCGGTCAACATCCGGGGTTACGGCCAGGTCGGCTGGGTGATCATCTGCGCGGGCCTCGGACTGCTGCTGCTGGGCGCGAGTACCCGGATCTTCCGCCGGGTCCGTGCGGTGGTCACCCGCCGACACGATGCCGACGAGCATCCAGACGAGGGTCCTGGCGAGGGTCCTGGCGAGGGTCGAGGCGAGGGTCGAGGCGAGGTCGGCGAGACCGGGGACGAGGAAGGGACGGAGCAGCCGCCCCCCGCCCCGCGGGGCGTTGCGTCGCTGCCGGACCTCGAGCTTCCCGACGGCGCGTCGAACGGCCAGATCAGGCTGAACGCGGCACACCAGGACCGGAACCACACCACCGAAGCGGAGCACAGCACCGGAGCGGAGCACCCCGCCGACGCCGGCACTGGCGCCGACAACGGCATCGACACCGGCACAGCCACCGGCAATTGCACAGGCACTGGCCTCGACGCGAGCCGTGGCGCCGACGCCGACCGTGACCCGGCCGCCCACCACGGCGTGCGCGCGGGCTCGGAGTCCAACGGCACCGACCCCGACCACGACAGGACGAGAGCGCCGCGGTGAGCGAGGAAACTGTGGCCCCGGCGGACGCGCCGGCCCGCCAGTCGAGTCTGCTTCGCGCCAGCGCCGTCATGGCACTCGGCACCATCGTCTCCCGGCTGACGGGTTTCGTCCGCAGCCTGGTCCTGGTCTGGGCGCTCGGCACCGCGCTGTTCGCCGACACGTTCAACCTCGCGAACGCCCTGCCCAACTCGCTCTACATCCTGGTCGCGGGCGGCGCGCTCAACGCGGTCTTCGTACCCCAGTTGGTCCGCGCGATGAAGAACGACCCGGACGGCGGCCAGGCGTTCGGACAGCGGCTGCTCACTCTCACCGCGATCGTGCTCGCCGGCATGAGCGTGGTGGCGGTGCTCTTCGCACCCGCACTTGTCAGCGTCTACGCGAGCGACGACCTGCTGGAGCAGGCCAACCGGCCGTACTTCACCCTCGCCGTCACCTTCGCGTGGTACTGCCTGCCGCAGATCTTCTTCTACGGCCTCTACATCATCTTCGGCCAGATCCTCAACGCCCGTGGACGATTCGGCCCGATGATGTGGTCGCCGATCCTCAACAACCTGATCGCGATCGCGGTCTTCGGTACGTTCATCGTCGTCTCCGACGCCGACTCGCCGCAGTCGATCGACGGCGGCGACATCGCGTTGCTCGGCCTCGGTTCGACACTGGGGATCGCGCTGCAGGCGCTGTGCCTCGTTCCCGTTCTCAGGAAGGCCGGGTTCCGGCTCCGTCCTCGCTTCGACTTCCGCGGCGGCGGCGTCGGCAGGTCTGGCAAGCTCGCCGCCTGGACGATCGGGTACGTCCTCATCAACCAGCTGTGGTTCGTCACCGCGACGCGACTCACCACCGGAGTCGGTGCCCAAGCGCTGACCGTGTACGGCGCCGAGCAGGGCTACGGCCTGACGCCGTACCTCAACGCGTACCTCATCCTGATGCTGCCGCACGCGGTGATCACCGTGTCGATCGTGGCGGCCCTGCTCCCCCGGATGAGCCTGGCGGCCGCCGAGAACGATCCGGCGCAGGTGCGTTCGGACCTCTCCCACGGGCTGCGGCTCACGGCCGTCGCCATCATCCCGGCGGCGGTCGCGTTCCTCGCGCTCGGTCCTGACATGACGGTGGCCCTGTTCATGCACGGCCAGGTCGACGAGGCGAGTGCACGGTTCATGGGGTACGTCCTCATGGGCTTCGCGCTCGGCCTGATCGGCTTCTCCAGCCAGCACATCATGCTGCGTGGCTTCTATGCGTACGAGGACACCCGGACGCCGGTCTTCATCCAGATCCTCGTGGTGGCGGCAAGCGCGGCGTGTGCGATCACCGCGTACGCCGTCCTTCCAGTGCAGTGGAAGACGGTCGGCATCGCCGTGTCGTACGGCATCGGCTATTGGATCGGCTTCTTCGCCAGTGTCGCGGTTCTCCGGCGGCGGATCGGCGGGGTTGACGGCCGTCGCCTGCAGAGTACGTACGCCCGGGCGGGTGCCGCGGCACTGCTCGCGGGGCTGGGGGCGTACGGTGTGGGCCGGCTGGTGTCAGGCGCCCTGGACGGTGGCGCGATCGGGGCGGCGACTGCGGTGCTGGCCGGTGGCACCGTCCTGGCAGGGGGCTATCTTCTGCTGGCACAGGTGTTCCGGGTCCGTGAGATCGCCGAACTCGTCGCGCTGGTCCGTGGTCGCCTCGGCCGTGGCTCAGTCTGAGCCGCCGGCCGTCCCCGGCGGGCGCAGCGGTCACCGGCCAGGGCCTGGTCGTGGTCTGCTTCGACACGTCTTTCGTAGGCGGGGTCCGACCGCCGCGAAGGTGCCGGAGAGGTGGAAGTTGCCGTTCCAGCACAAGGACGGCGCTGGCATTAGCATGTAGGCGCAAGCCAACCAAACTGGGGCGCGGCGTCGTCCCCCGGCGGGCAGGAGGGCCGTGCATCCCACTGATGTCGACCCGGGCGTGACGCTCGCTGGCCGCTACCGGGTCGCCGAGCTTCTCGCGGAGACCCCGGGTGATGGTGGCGTGGCGCAGACCTGGCGCGCGGTCGACGAAGTCCTCTCACGTTCGGTAGTGCTGCATGTGCTGGCTGCCGACGACCCCCGTGCCGACCAGCTCCTCGACGCGTCTCGCAAGGCCGCCACGGCTTCGGACGTCCGGTTCCTCCGAGTCCTCGACGCGCTCCGTGACGATGGCGTCGCCTACGTCGTCCGCGAGTGGGTGGCCGGTCGCAGTCTCGGCACCGTCCTGGCTGACGGCCCATTGCCGCCCCACCAGGCCGGGCTGCTGGTCCGCGAGGTCGCGGAGGCGATGGCGCGGGCCCATGACCAGGGCCTGACCCACGAACGCCTCGACCCGGACAGCATCGTCGTCACCGACTCCGGTTCGCTCAAGATCGTGGGTCTTGCGACCCAGGCGGCCCTCACCTCCAACGGTGGCGGCGGAGGAGAAGATGAGCCGGGCCGGCTCGACTCCCTCGGCCTCGGTCGGCTTCTCTACGCCGGCCTCACCGCCCGCTGGCCGACCGGTCCACGGTCCGGGCTCAGTGCGGCGCCGAGGGCCGCCGATGGCTCGCTCCTATCGCCACGGCAGTGCCGGGCCGGCGTACCCCGTCCACTGGATGAGATCACCGAACGCATCCTCGTCGAGCATCCACGCAGTGGCTCGCCGTTGCAGACGGCGCGGGAGATCGCCACCGCCCTGACCGAGGTCGTCGGCGTGACCCCGATCGAAGGGCTGCTACCTCCTGCCGGGGCGTCGGGTGCCGATGCACTCGGTGGAGCGATGGAGCCGCGGCGGTCCCGCTACGCCGACGAGCCGACCCAGGTGGGTGGGCGACCGGTCGACCTCGATCCAGGCGTCCCCAACGGTGCCGTGGCGATGGAGGGCGGCGAGAGCACAGGCGCTTTGCCTGCTGACCGCGGCGGCCCAGCGAGCTACGGCGGTCCCGCTGGATACGGCGGTCGTCGAGACGACGACGCCCACAGCGCGTACCGGCCTTCGGGCGCCTACGCGCCCATCCGCCAACATCACGGTTACGCACCCGCCCCACGCCCGGTCAACCCGCGCTGGCGGCGCCTCGCCGGCGTCTTCGTCGGGATCGTCCTGCTCGCCGGCGCAGGGCTGCTCGGCTGGCAGCTCATGAGCCAGGCGTTCGGTCCCAGCGACCCCGGCCCGACGTCGTCGCCTGGTTCGACGCCGTCCGATGCCAAATCGCCCGCCAACGTCAAGATTCAGGTCGTTGCCGCGAAGGACTTCGACCCGCCGCCCGGCGGCAACGGCGAAGAGCATCCCGAGGAGATCTCCAACGCCTATGACGGCGACCCGGGAACCTCGTGGACGACGATGTCCTACTTCGACGACCCCCTCACCACATACAAGCCCGGCGTCGGCATCTGGTTCGACCTCGGCAAGGCGCAGGATCTCACCTCCGTACGCCTCACCCTCGTTCCGGGCGGCACCGACCTCCAACTCCTGGCTGCGCCGAAGGACGCCAGCGGCCCGCCCGCGACTCTGGACGGATGGGACCCCGTGGCGTCAACCAAAGGCGCCGACGAACAGGTCACGTTGAAGCCCAAGAACGAGGTCAGCACGCGGTACGTACTCGTCTGGATGACACGGCTCCCGCCCGACGGCGGGGAATATCGCGGCGGCATTGCGGAGATCGTCGTCCGCCGATGACCTCGAGCACCCCTAGCCGTCTCATCGAGGGCAACGACGTGCCCACGGACAAGGAACTGATCGCCCGCCACGTTGCCGGTGACCCCGATGCTTTCGCCGACCTGTTCCGCCGGCATCGCGATCGGCTCTGGGCGGTGGCGCTGCGAACCCTCGCCGATCCGGAGGAGGCCGCCGACGCCCTCCAGGACGCCCTGGTGTCGGCATTCCGCAACGCCGGTCAGTTCCGGGGTGAGTCGGCCGTCACGACCTGGCTGCACCGGGTGGTCGTCAACGCCTGCCTCGACCGGGTACGCCGCCGCGCTGTCCGCGCCGCGGATCCCCTCCCCGAGGACGACCGGGCGGCTGAGCTCGCGGCCGTACGCCCGCCGGATCCCGCCGAACAGCAGGAGCTCCGGATCGACATCATGACCGCTCTCGACAGCCTGAACGCCGATCAGCGGGCGGCGATCGTGTTGGTCGACATGGAGGGCTACTCCGTCGACGAGGCGGCCTCGATGCTCGACTGCGCGCCGGGCACGATCAAGAGCCGCTGCGCCCGTGGGCGTGCCCGGCTGGTCCCCCTTCTCCTCCACCTGCGGGGTGGGCGGGGGGAACCGGACCAGGATCCGGGTTCTTCCGGGAACCCGACCGCGTCATCTGACGTCCAAGGCGTGCCTGGGCCGGGACAGCTGCCGGATCCGGGTTGGCCGACGGCTTCCGGAGGACGCCGTCGGCGTACGACGGACCGACACGCAGGGGAGGCGAGGTGACGGTGGGTCCCCATATCAGCAACGACCTCCTCGCCGACTTCCTCGAAGGTCTGCTGACCGATCATGAGACGGCGCAGGTGCATGCTCACCTGCGGGCCTGCGGATCCTGCCAGGCGGTCGCCGACAGCCTGGGCGAGCTTCGCCTGCTGCTCCGCGACGCCGGCACCCGGCCCGCCCCGATGCCCGTTGTCGTCAGTGACCGGCTGGAAGCGGTGATCAGCGCCGAGGTCGCCGCACGGGGTGCGGAGGCTTCAGGAGCCTACGAGCCCGGCTACGTTTCCGACACCGCCACTCCCTCGGGAACCAGCCTCGGACGGGTCAGGCGCATGTCGCGTCCTGGAGCCCGCAGGGCCGAACGAAAGAAGCCACGCTGGGTGCCAGCGCTCGCCGCAGCCGCCAGTGTGGCAGCACTCGCCCTGGGCGGCGGTGCCGTCTACTCCGCCCTCAGTGGCGCCGGAACGCCCACGGCGCAGAAGCCGGGTCCGTCGTCGAGCACTCCGGCACCGAAGGGCGACACCACGGTCGGTTTCCGGGCCGGAACAAAGGCGACACTCTCCGCCGGAAGCTTCGCCGACCAGATTGACGGCCTGCTGGAACGTCGGCGGGCGCCCTCGCCCACGCCGAGCAAGTCGTTCCAGACCGACGACATTCCCGGCATCGCGCCGCCCACCCGCCCGACGGACCGCTGCGTCAAGGAGCTGCTCGAGACCGAGAACGCCGGCAAGCTCCTCGCCACGATGTCGGCAAGCCTCGACGGCAAGCCGGTCACCCTCGCCCTCACCGAGACCGGCAAGCCCGGACTCGTCCGTGCGTACGCCATCGCCTGCGGTATGAACGCCAAGATTGTCCGTTCCGCGGACATCGCCCCCCGCTGACGAGGGCCTCCAAGGTCCCGCCTCGTAGCCACCCGTGGCGCCCTCCCCGTCACGGAATGTCGGGCACCTAGGATCGGTTACCGCAGTGACATCGCTCCAGATTGCCCCGACGAATGCGAGGATCGGTCCGTGACTGACGTCCGCAATGTCATCATCATCGGATCCGGCCCGGCCGGTTACACCGCGGCCCTCTATGCCGGACGTGCCCGGCTCAACCCCCTCGTCTTCGAAGGCTCGGTCGAAGCCGGCGGCGCGCTGATGAACACGACCGACGTGGAGAACTACCCCGGTTTCCCCGACGGGATCATGGGACCCGACATGATGGACGCGTTCCGCAAGCAGGCGGAGCGTTTCGACGCCGAGCTCATCCCCGACGACGTCCAGCGGGTCGATCTCACCGGCGACATCAAGGTGGTCGCCGACAGCTCCGGCACCGAGCACCGCGCGCGGGCAGTCATCCTGGCGATGGGTTCCCGCTACCGCAAGCTCGACATCCCCGGTGAGGACCTGCTGTCGGGGCACGGCGTCTCGTGGTGTGCGACCTGCGACGGGTTCTTCTTCCGCGACCAGGACATCGCGGTCGTCGGCGGCGGCGACTCGGCGATGGAAGAGGCGTTGTTCCTCACGAAGTTCGCCAAGTCCGTCACCGTGATCCACCGGCGTGACGAGCTGCGCGCCAGCAAGATCATGCAGGACCGGGCATTCGCCAACGACAAGATTTCGTTCGTGTGGAACTCCACCGTGAGCGAGGTCCTCGGCAAGGACAAGGTCGAGGGCGTACGCCTGACCAACCTGCGTACCGGCGAGGAGTCCACCCTCCCGGTCACCGGGCTCTTCGAGGCGATTGGCCACGACCCGCGCAGCGACCTCGTACGCGGCCAGGTCGATCTCGACGACGAGGGCTACGTCAAGGTCGACGCACCGACGACCCGCACCAACCTGCCGGGCGTCTTTGCCGCAGGCGACCTGGTCGACCACACCTACCGTCAGGCGATCACGGCGGCCGGCACGGGTTGCGCCGCGTCGCTGGATTCCGAGCGGTTCCTTGCCGCGCTGGAGGACGTCCCGGAGGTCTCCGCCGCGCAGACCACAGCGCCCACCATGGGGGCGGGATGAAGAAGCCCGTCCTCGGTGTTGTGCTGAGTACGTAAGCGGAGAGGAGAAGCCCGTGGGCGCGATCAAGCCCGTGACCGATCTCGAGTTCGCCACCACTGTCTTGCAGAGCGACAAGCCGGTGGTCGTCGACTTCTGGGCGGAATGGTGTGGTCCGTGCCGGCAGGTCGCGCCGGTTCTCGAGGAGCTCGCGACCGAATATGCCGACAAGATCACCTTCGTCAAGCTGAATGTCGACGAAAACCCCCAGACGCCGTTGGAGTACCGCGTCACCGGCATTCCGACGATCAACGTCTATGTCGGCGGCGAAGTCGTGAAGTCGTTGGTAGGCGCTCGGCCCAAGGCGGCGATCAAGGCGGAACTCGCCACCCTCGTCGCAGCCTGAGCACCAACCGCACCTGACCAACCCGCCTGCTGCTCAGCCGCACACCTCAGCCGACGAGCCCGGGCCACCCGCATGGGTGAGCCCGGGCTCGGCATTTCCGTACGGTCTTCCGGGCTTCGCGGCGGCGCCGGGCGAGCGTGGGGAGGTGGCCCAGCTAGCATGGCGTGGGTGATCCGGAAGACCACGACCGGATCTGCGTGCAACGCGACGTCGTTCGGAGGCGCCCATGGCCGAGCATCGATACGGGCTGGGCAACCGCGGTCCCGCGGTGGCTGAGATCCGCTCCAAGCTCACCCAACTGGGCCTGCTGGCCGCCGCCCCCGACCAGGATCTCGACCCGGGCGCCGCCGTCTTCGACGAGAGCGTCGACCGGGCCGTACGCCAGTTCCAGCAGCAGCGCGGCCTCACTGCCAACGGCGTGGTCGATGCCGAGACCTATCGCGTGCTCGACGAGGCCCGCTGGCGCCTGGGTGACCGGTTGTTGTCCTTCCAGGCCGGGCACCTGCTGATCGGCGACGACGTGGCGACCCTGCAGCAGCGGCTGCTGGAGCTGGGATTCGGCGTCGACCGGGTCGACGGGGTCTACGGTCCATCCACCGAACGTGCCGTCAAGGAGTTCCAACGCAGCGTTGGTGCGCCGCCCGACGGAACCTGCGGCCCCGCGACGTTCAAGGCCCTGGCGCGCCTCTCCCCGATCGTGACCGGCGGACGCGCCGACGCCCTGCGCGAGTCCGAACGCATCCACCGGGCCGGCCCGCAACTCCCAGGCAAGGTCGTCGTCATCGACCCGGGCCACGGCGGTGTCGACCGCGGCTGCTTCTCCCACGGCCTGTCCGAAGCGGAGATCGCATTCGACCTGGCGTCCCGGATCGAGGGTCGGCTCGCCGCCACCGGCGTACGGGTCTTCCTCACCCGCGGTCGCGACACCAGCCCTGACGAGGCGGAGCGGGCCCGGTTCGCCAACGAGACCCGCGGCGACCTGGTGGTCTCCCTCCACGTCGACGAGCACCCCAGTCCGGAGGCGGGCGGCGTCGCGACGTACTACTACGGCACGGTGGGCGACGACGACATGCGGTCGACGCTCGGCGAGCGGTTCGCCGGCCTGGTGCAGCGGGAAGTGGTTGCCCGTACGGACCTACGGGACTGCCGTACGCATGCCAAGACCTGGGATCTGCTCCGCTACACGAAGATGCCGGCCGTACGCATCGAGCTCGGCTACGTCACCAACGCAGGCGACGCACTCCGGTTGTCCGATCCGGGATTCCGCGACGTCGTCGCCGAGGCCATCGTCGTCGCCGTCCAGCGGGTCTACCTCCCACCGGACATGGACTCACCGACCGGGGTTCTCCAACTCGGCCAGCTCATCCGCTGATCGAGGACACGCCCCTGCCGCGCACCGCTGCACCCTCACCAGGTCACCTGGCCAGCCTTGTCGTTCCGTAGGACAATTCGTTCGCCGTCCGGTATCTCTTTCTCCCGTCGTGGTACATCATTTCGCCGCTCGCGGGAGGTTCTTCGACATGAAGTCTTGGCGCACCATCGCGGTCACCGTCGCCGCCACATCGCTCCTGTTCCCCGGACCTGCGTCCGCCGCACCACAGGCCGACGCCGGGCACGGGCACAAGGCCTTCGACCTGCAGGCGCATCGGGGCGGCCTCGGCCTGGTGGTGGAGAGCACCCTTCCCGCGTTTGCCCACGCACTCGAACTCGGCGTCAGCACCCTCGAGCTCGACATCCAGGTCACCGAGGACGGCGAGGCCGTCGTCACCCATGACCGGCGGATCAGCGACCGCAAGTGCCAGGACACGGCGCCGGTGGTGGCGGGCGACCCGGAGTTTCCGTACGTCGGCAAGTACATCAACACGCTCACCCTCGCCCAGGTCAGGACGCTCGACTGCGGGTCGCTGACGCTGCCGGAGTTTCCCGGTCAGCAGGCGTTCCCCGGCGAGCGCATGCCGCGCCTTCGGGAGGTGTTCGCGCTCGTCCACCGGTACAGGGCATACGGCGTGACGCTCAACATCGAGACCAAGGTCGAGGCCGGGGCACCCAGCGAGACGGCTCCGCGGGAGCAGTTCGTCCAGGTGGCGGTGAAGGAGATCCGGCGGGCCCGGATGCTCGGCCAGGTGACGATCCAGAGCTTCGACTGGGGCGCCCTCATGCGGATGCGTGAGGTCGAACCCCGGCTACCGATCGTCGCCCTGACCAACCGGGACTTCCTGCAGACCGGGCAGGCCGGAGCGTCACCGTGGCTCGGCGGTCTCGACATCGACGACTTCGGCGGTGACCCGCTGGCGGCGATCGCGTCGTTCGGTGCGGACGCCTTCTCGCCGGTCCACGGCTTCCCTCAGAACGGCAAGGTCACCGACCCTGGCTACGAGCCGTACGTCACCGCCGACATGGTCGCGGCCGCCCATGCACGTGGGATCCAGGTGATCCCCTGGACCGTCGACGACGAACCGACCATGAACAAACTCATCGACGACGGTGTCGATGGGATCATCACCGACTACCCCGACCGGCTGCGGTCGGTGATGGCAGAGCGAGGGTTCCGGCTGCCCCGCGCGTACGCTCCCCCACCGGGGAACTGAACATCAACTCCGGACCGGGCGGAACGCACCTTCGGGTGTCATCGAGCCGAGGAGCTTCTCCAACGCCGCCTCGACATCTTCCTTCCAGGTAAGGGCATTGCGGAGTTCGAGCCGGAGGCGGGGATAGCGGTGGTGCGGGCGTACCGTCTTGAAGCCCACGGACAGCAGGTAGTCCGCCGGGACGACGCACGACGGCTTGCGCCACTTCGCGTCACCGAAGGCCTCGATCGCGCGGATTCCACGCTTGACCAGGTCCTTGGCAAGGCCCTGGACCAGCATGCGTCCCAGGCCGGCACCCGCGAACTCCGGTATGACGTAGGCCGTCATCAACAAAACGGCGTCCCCGCTCACCGGAGAGGTGGGAAAGGCGACCGAACGCGGGACGTACGTCGGTGGTGCGTACACGACGAATCCGGCCGGCGTCCCGTCGACGTAGCAGACCTTGCCGCAGGAGCCCCATTCGAGGAGTACGGCGGAAATCCACGCCTCCTTCTCGAGGGCGGGATCACCGGCCTCCTCGGCCCGACGGCGCGCCACCGGGTCCAATTCCCAGAAGACACAACGACGACATGGCCGCGGCAGATCGTCGAGGTTGTCCAGAGTGATGTTGGCAAGGCGGCGCATCGTACTCATATCGCGTATGTGATGCCAAAGGGCGCATTCCCCGACAGTTACTGACCGGGTTGGACGGCGGTGTGATCGTCAGACGGCGTGGGGGCGAAATATCCACCCGCATAGTTCGTCACGAGAGGTTCCGGATGCTTCGGCCGACGACGGAGCAGACCCGTGGCAAAGCCGGCCAGAACGCCGGCACCTATTCCGCACAGAATCCAGGACACGATCCGCATGACAACCCTTCCAGCGAGCACCCACTCCCCAAGGGGACGCCTCATGAGGCATCGTAGTAGCTGGGTGGCCCGCCTGGTGACAACGGCTGGGCCGCTCTCGAACGGAGAGGAGCCGTATCCCCATGGAGGAGAGCCCGGATCGTCAACCTTTGCACCGTGAGACGCGTTTCGACGCCGACGTCGCACGGTACGCATCCCGAGCTCGCGGCATGGTCGCCTCCGAGATCCGCGCACTCTTCTCCGTCGCCAACCGGCCCGAGGTGGTGTCGCTCGCGGGCGGTTCGCCCAATATTTCCGGACTCCCCCTCGACGTCGTGAGCTCCCTGATCGGGGACCTGGTCCTGCAGCGGGGCACCACGGCTCTGCAGTACTGCACCGCGCAGGGCGACCAGACCCTGCGGGAGCAGATCACCGACGTGATGCGGCTCGTCGGCATCGAGGGGTCGGCCGACGACGTGGTCGTGACCGTCGGGAGCCAGCAGGCACTCGACCTGGTCACGCGGATCTTCTGCGATCCGGGCGACGTGGTGATCTGCGAGGCGCCCAGCTATGTGGGGGCGCTCGGGGTGTTCGCGTCGTACGAATGCGACGTCGTCCACGTCGCCATGGACGACGACGGGCTGATCCCCGAGCACCTCGACGCCGCTCTCCGCAGCGTGGCGGCCAGTGGACGGCGCGCCAAGTTTCTCTACACGATCCCGAGCTACCACAACCCGGCCGGTGTCTCCCTCAGTGCCGAACGCCGGGCCGCTGTGCTGGAGATCTGCCACCGGTACGACGTCCTGGTGGTGGAGGACGATCCGTACGGCCTGCTCGGGTTCGACGGTGAGCCCTACCGTGCGCTCCGCGCGGACGACCCGGGACGGGTGGTCTACCTCGGGTCGTTCTCCAAGACGTTCTCCCCCGGGCTCCGGGTCGGGTGGGCGCTCGCGCCACACGCCATCAGGGACAAGCTGATCCTCGCCCAGGAGTCGGCGACGCTGTGCCCGCCGGCGTTCAACCAGCTGGCCGTGTCGACCTATCTCGCCAACCATGACTGGCACGGCCAGATCAAGGCGTTCCGCGAGATGTACCGCGAACGCCGGGACGCCATGCTCGAGGCACTCGCCGACCTGATGCCGGCCACGACAACGTGGACCACGCCCAAGGGCGGGTTCTTCGTCTGGGTGACACTGCCAGACGGCATCGACGCCAAGGCGATGTCACCACGTGCTGTAACCGCTCGTGTCGCCTACGTACCCGGCACGGCGTTCTACTCCGACGGGTTCGGCAGCCAGTGCATGCGCCTGTCGTACTGTTTCCCGCCACCTGATCGGATCCGGGAAGGGATCCGTAGGCTCGCCGCCGTCGTCGAACATGAGATGGAACTTCGGGAGACCTTCGGACCACTTCATCTGGGTAGAGGTCAAGGTGTCGAGTTTCCCGGGCCAGATCTGCGATGAGTGGCCGGCGACCCGGGTGGAAGTGAAGGGGCAACAGATGAGCGATCTCGGACGGGTCCAGGTGTTGGCCGGCGGACTCTCCCATGAGAGAGACGTGTCCCTGCGGTCCGGGCGGCGGGTGAGCGAGGCGCTGCGGGCGGTCGGCGTCGAGGTCGAAGAACGCGACGCCGATGCAGGCCTCATCTCCGCGCTGGAGAACGATCCACCCTCGGCGGTCTTCCCGCTCCTGCATGGCGCCGCCGGTGAGGACGGTGCGTTGCGGGAGGTCCTCGACCTGCTCGACGTGCCGTACGTCGGATCCACCGCGGTCGCGTGCCGGGCGGCGTTCGAGAAGCCGGTGGCGAAGACGATCGTGTCCGCCGCCGGTGTGCGGACTCCGCCGTCGGTCGTTCTCCCGCACGACACCTTTCGGGAACTCGGCGCGCAGACAGTTCTCGAACGCATCGCCGACCGGCTCGGTCTGCCGTTGGTCGTGAAGCCGTCCCGCGGTGGATCCGCGCTGGGCTGCACGGTGGTCCACACGATCGCGGACCTTCCGGCGGCCATGGTGAGCTGCTTCGCCTACGGCGAGGTGGCGCTGCTCGAACGCCACGTGGCTGGCACCGAGGTCAGCGTGGCCGTGATCGACGTCGGCGACGGACCCCGCGCCCTGCCTGGTGTGGAGATCGTTCCCGACAGTGGGATCTACGACTACGCGTCGCGCTACAACGCCGGCGCGACGGAGTTCGTCGCTCCTGCCCGGCTCCCCGATTCGGCGGCCGACGCCTGCGAAGAAGCCGCGCTCGCCGCGCATCGGGCGCTGGGGTTGCGCGACCTGTCGCGTACCGACCTGATCGTGGACTCCGCGGGGGTCCCGTGGTTCCTCGAGGTCAACGTCGCGCCTGGGATGACCGAGACCTCACTCGTGCCGCTCGCCATCGAGTCGGCCGGCCGGGATCTCGGGGTGCTCTGCCGCGACCTGCTCCAGGCCGCCGCCCAGCGGTCCGAGATTCGACGCTCCTGACGATCGGTCACCCGACGCCGGTCGACGGTCCCGATCGGTCGGTCGGTCACGGACCGGCGGGGACCAGAGCGGCTCCCAGCTACCGTCAGGCGCTGCGCGGATCCATCAGGTCGACGATCCGCTCGAGGTCCTCGAGCGACGCGAACTCCAGCGTGATCTTGCCCTTCTGGCGACCCAGATCGACCTTCACCCGGGTGTCGAAGCGGTCGGTGAGCCGGGCCTCCAGATCGCCGAGCCGAGGGGCGACCGGCTTCGGTGAACGGGCGGCCTTGCTCTTGCGTTCCTTTCCGCCGGCGCTGACCGTGACGATCTCTTCGAGCGCCCGCACCGAGAGTCCTTCCGCGACGACCCGGTGCGCAAGCTTCTCCTGCGCCTCCTCTTCGGCGACGGACAGCAGCGCTCGCGCGTGACCGGCCGAGAGAATCCCTGCCGCCACTCGGCGCTGCACCGCTGGTGGCAGCTTGAGCAGTCGGAGCGTGTTCGTGATCTGAGGGCGCGACCGTCCGATCCGCTGGGCGAGTTCGTCGTGGGTGCAGCCGAAGTCGTCGAGCAGCTGCCCGTAGGCCGCCGCCTCCTCCAGCGGATTGAGCTGTGCGCGGTGCAGGTTCTCCAGCAGCGCGTCGCGCAGCATGTTCTCGTCGCCGGTGTCCCGAACGATCGCCGGGATGACGTCGAGGCCCGCCTGCTGCGTGGCGCGCCAACGCCGTTCACCCATGACGAGCTCGTAGCGCTCATCCCCCAGCCGGCGTACGACGACGGGCTGGAGAAGGCCGATCTCCTTGATCGAGTGAACCAGCTCAGCCATCGCCTCCTCGTCGAAGACCTGGCGCGGCTGGCGCGGGTTGGGCGAGATGGTGTCGATGGGCAGTTCGGCGAAGTGGGCACCCTGGACCGGTGCCGGCTCGTCGGGCGCAGACGGGGAGGGGTGGTCGACATCCACCGCCGCACGATGCGCCGGTTCAGCGCCGCGCTCCGGCGGGGCCACCTCGCTGGCGGGTGGAGCGGACTGGATCAGGGCGCCGAGTCCACGCCCCAAGCCACGTCGAACCGTCATCTGAGATCCCCTCGATCGACTCCAGTCGCGGTCGCCGAGCCTAGTACTTCCTGCCGAACGACGTCGGGTGCCGCGATCGAGCGGTTGGCGCCGGCCGCGGATGGTGCCGCCGGATCGCGGAGCGCGAGCTCGCGCGCCGCCTCGAGATAGGACAGAGCTCCCGGCGAACCGGCATCCCATGTCATGACCGTCTGCCCGAAGCTCGGCGCCTCCGAGATTCGTACGGACCGAGGGATCGCGCTGCGGAGGACGGTGTGGCCAAGGCTTTCCCGAGCGTTCTCCGCCACCTGGGCCGAGAGCCGCGTGCGGGCGTCGTACATCGTGAGGATGACCGTCGTCACCTGCAGGGAACGGTTGAGCTCGCGGACGAGGTTGACGATGCGGAAGAGCGTCTCGACGCCTTCGAGTGCGTAGTACTCGCACTGGATCGGGACCAGTACCTCCCTGCCGGCGACCAAGGCGTTCATGGTCAGGAGGCCGAGTGAGGGCGGGCAGTCGATCAGGACGTAGTCGTACCGCTCGCCCGCGGCCGCCTGCTCGTCGAGGTACGCATCGAGGAACTTCTTGAGCCGGGCCTCTCGTGCGACGACGCTCGCGAGTTCGAGCTCGGCACCGGAGAGGTCGATCGTGGCAGGCACCCCGAACAGTGTCGGGAAGCGATGAACCGGATGGACGAAGTTTCGCATCGGTTCACCCTCGACGATCACGTCGTAGATGTTCGGTACGCCTTCGGTGTGGTCGATGCCGAGGGCGGTCGATGCATTGCCCTGGGGGTCAAGATCGACGACGAGGACACGTGCACCGGAACCAGCCAGGGCGGCTGCGAGATTGACGGCGGTCGTGGTCTTGCCGACGCCACCCTTCTGGTTCGCCACTACGAAGACCCGGGTCTGCACCGGGCGGGGAAGGGTGGGACTGAAGGCGACGGGCACATTGGACTGAAGTCCGGCCGTTGGCGGCGGTTCGGCATCTTCGGGTGTTTCACGTGAAACGGTCGCTGCCGCGGCATTGGTGGCACCCAGATCGGCCGTCTCCTCGGCGGACATCTCGACCGCTGAGGACACCTGTGGAATCGCACCGAGGTCCGCGGACAACGCCGACGTTCCAGGGGTGCCACCCTCGCGCCCTTCGTCCTCCACTACCGCAGTGGAGGTCGACATGGGCGCCCCTTCGCCGGCGCCGACCTCCGTCGCCCAGCGGAGTCCAGCGGGCCCTTCGACCGGCCAACCCAGTCCACCCACGGCCTGACGACGAGGCCGAGTCTCTTCGGCATCCTGTTCCTCGGTAGTCGACGGCCAGTCGAGCGGCCATCCAAGTCCAGCGGTCACGTGAACCTCCGTCACACTCAGCCTCCCCACCAAACCGAAGCTCGGGGGCGACGGCCACTTCGACACTTGCTACCGCCGACGGCGGTTGGCCCCAGCGGAACGTGCGATGAGCCGGACGATGGTCGTCGGTGGCGACACGATGCCTTCACCGACCTTCTCGACCGACCAGGTCGCCACCCCCCACCGCGGGAGCTCGGGCGCTGCTTCACGAAGCTCTTCCTCGGCCCGCTCACCCTTCACCGCCCACAATGAACCACCGGGCCGACAAAGCCGCATCGCGACACGAGCGAGCCGGCCCAACGGCGCCACGGCTCGTGCGGTCACGACGTCATAGCGTCCCGCATGTTCCTCGGCGCGCGCGCGTACGACACAGGCATTTGCCACACCAAGTTCAGCGACGGCTTCGAGAAGGAAGTCTGCCCGACGTAACAACGGATCGAGAAGGGTGACGGAGACGTCAGGGCGAGCAAGTGCGATGACGAGCCCCGGGAGACCAGCTCCGGTGCCGACGTCGCACAGCGATGCATCCGCGGGGACGAGCGGGGCGAGTACGCCACAGTTCAACAGGTGCCGGTCCCACAGGCGCGCCACCTCCCTGGGCCCGAGCAGCCCGCGTTCGACCCCCGCGCCGGCCAGCAGTGCGGCGTAGCGCTCGACACGCTCGAGATGTTCACCGAAGACCTGTCGTGCGACCAACGGCGGGGAAGGAACGTCTACCCTCGTCCCGGTTTCACGTGAAACACCCTCAGGCTCACGCCGGCTGGATGACCACCCGTCGTTCGGGCTCTTCGCCCTCCGACTCACTCGTCAGTCCCTTCGCAGCCACCGTGTCGTGGACGATCTTTCGTTCGAACGGTGTCATGGGCTCCAGTCGCGCCGGTTCACCACTCGCGATGACCTCGGCCACGATCTTTTCCGTGAGAGCGATGAGGTCACTGCGTCGCTGTGCCCGGTATCCAGCGACGTCCAACATCAACCGGCTCCGCTCACCGGTCTCCCTGTAGACGGCCAGTCGGGTCAGCTCCTGGAGCGCCTCGAGGACCTCACCGTCCCGACCCACCAGGTGCTGCAGGTCACCTCCGACCACGGCCACCATCGCTCGACTTCCCTCGACGTCCAGGTCGATGTCCCCGTCCACGTCGGCGATGTCGAGCAGCTCCTCGAGATAGTCGGCCGCCACGTCCCCCTCACGTTCGAGGCGCGCCACGTCCTCCGGCGACGGCTCGGCGGAGCCTTGGCGGGGCGGTGCCTCCGCCTGCTCGGCGTCGACCGCCTGGCCTTCACCGCCGTCGTTGTCGTCCTCGACGAACGAGGTAGCGCGATCACCCACGACTTACTCCTTCATTCCCCGCGCCCTCGATCGGACGCCAACAGCCAGGTTCGTTCGCCCCGACGACACACAGCCGGGTCGAGAGTCTCAACGGCTCTTACGCTTGCTCCGCGGCAACCGCTGCGGCTGCACTCGCTTGACGGTGGGCGCCGGTGTCGCCGCCTCACCGTTGTCCGTGACAGTCGGCGTCGCGCCGTTCGGCGTCTCCTTCGTCCCCGGGATCAATGCGGCCAGGCCACTCCGTGCGCCCTTCCCGCCCTTCCGCTTCTGGTACGCCTCGAACGCCGGGCTCCCCGGTGCAGGGTTGCGGCGGATCACCCAGAACTGCTGGCCCATCGTCCACACGTTGGTCGTGAACCAGTAGATGAGGACGCCGATCGGGAAGTTGACACCGCCGACCGCGAAGACAACCGGCAGCACGTACAGAAGGATCTTCTGCTGCTGCGCGAACTGACCGGTCAACGCCTCGGGCGGCATGTTCTTGCGCATCAACTGCCGCTGGGTCGTGAAGGTCGTCGCCGTCATCAGCAGGATCAGCACGACCGTGACGATCTGGACGTTCAGGCTGTCGGCGCCGATGAACTTGTCCGAGATCTTGGCGCCGAACAGGGTCGCGTCGCTCAGCGAGTTGACCAGATCCTGGTTCAACCCGCGACCGCGCACGATCTTGTGCGCCGCACCGTCCAGCACCCGGAAGAGGGCGATGAAGATCGGTGACTGCAACAGGATCGGCATACACGAGGAGAACGGGTTGGTCCCGCTCTCCTTGTACAGCTTCATGAGCTCCTGGCCCATCCGCTCCCGGTCGCCGCCGTACTTCTTCTGCAGCTCCTTCACCTTCGGCTGGATCAGGGCCATGTTCCGACTCGCCCGGATCTGCCGGACGAACAACGGGATCAGGACGATCCGAATGACCACCACGAGGCCGACGATGGACAGCGCCCACGTGAAGCCCGAGTCAGGTCCGAGGATCGGGGCGAAGAGAGAGTGGAACGCCCACATGATCCACGACACGACGTCGTAGAGGGGCGACAGGATCTTGTCGTACCAGGCCACGCTTTATGCACCTCTGGTGTGGGTTGGCGCGCCCACACCGGCGCGCGTTCGGGCGGGCGGAACGGGGTCATATCCGCCAGGGGTCCATGGGTGACACCGCACCAGCCGGCGGGCGGCGAGCCAGCTGCCGCGGACGGCCCCGTGGGTCTCGACGGACTCGAGGGCGTACGCGGAACAAGACGGGTGGTAACGACACACCTGGCCATACATCGGGCTCACCACCAGGCGATAGCCCTTCAGCAGCATCACAAGGATCGTTTTCACCGCGCACTCTCCACCGCGAGGTATCGCGGCCGTGCAAGCGCCTCTTCGAGCGCCGCGTCGATCTCCTGACCCAGCCGCTCCGACGTCGCCTCCGCTGCCGACGGTAACGCGCGGACCACCAGCAAGGTTCCGGTGGGGAGGCCGGTGAGCCGCTCACGCATGAGGTGACGCAGCCGCCTGCGCACCGTGTTGCGGACGACCGCGTTGCCCACGGAGCGACTCACGACGAACCCGATCCGTGCGGGTTCGTCGCGGCGGCTGAGTACCAGATGGACGACCAGCGTCGACCGGGACGCGCGCCGGCCACGACGAACCGCCGTCGCGAAGTCCCCCGAACGACGCATCCGGTGAATGGCCGGCACCACGACATCGCACTCGACCTGGGCGAGACCGCGTGGCGCCTCAGACCGCGAGGCGCTGGCGCCCCTTGCGCCGCCGGGCGGAAAGGATCGCGCGACCCGCCCGGGTCCGCATGCGGAGGCGAAAGCCGTGCGTCTTGTGACGTCGCCGGTTGTTGGGCTGGAACGTACGCTTCACAGGAATTCTCCCGATCAGAAATCATGAGGACGCGGGCACCGACGCCTCGACGTCACCGTCCACCCGCGGCTGCGTTGTCGCGTCCTGCACCAGACGACCTCAAGTCGGCCCCCTGGACCGACTCCGCCTGAGGCGCAGTGTTGCGACTGTCCGTGAGCATACGGCGATCGCCGAGAGAACGGCATCGTGACCGACTTACGGTACGGGCCGGCCGGTCGCCCGGTCAAACTGCCCCACCTGATCAGGTGGACCGAAACAGCCCATCATTCGGACGGCGCCGTGGCGTGTCGACGCGACACGCCGACACGACGCCAGTCCGCACGGCGATTTCGGGCGTACGGCCACGCTCCCGCCTTGAACGCCACCTTGTGAGCTTGTTACCGTCCTGCCCTTCTAGTGTCATCCACAACCTCTTTGCACAGGTTGTGGAACAATCTGTGGACGTCAGCCGGCCGCCCCGCGGCGCTCACCGTGAGCCACCAACGTGGGTCATGGACGCCGTAGAAGAGCCATGTCGCAGGCGCACGGGGAGTCAGGACATCGCCTGAGCAGAACGGGAGTAGCGCAGTGGTCGCGGAGTCTGACGCGTTGACCGCCACCTGGCGACAGGTGCGGGACAGCCTCGACCAGGACCTGCAGGCCACTCACCGCGTGTGGCTGGCACAGTGCAGGCCGGTCACGTTGCACGGCAACACGGCCATCGTCGCCGTCCGCGACGACTTCACCCGCACTCAGCTCGAGACCAAGCTGCGCCCCCGGCTCGAGGACGCACTGTCCTCCGCCCTGGGCGAGTCGGTACGCCTCGCCATCACCGTCGAACCGTCCCTCTCACTCGACGACCTCGACCATGCCGACGAGACCGCCGGGGCCGAGTCGAGTGACGATACGTCGCGCCAGTCCTACTCCACGTCATCGGCCGATCCTGCACCGCTTCCCGATCATGACGAGGCGGACAGCCACCACCGGTCCGGGCTCGCGGTGGCGCCCAAGGGCACCGATGCGTTCACGCTCTCCTCGGCACCACCGGGCCAACCGGTGCGCTCCGACACCGAGCCGCCGCGGCTGAACCCGAAGTACATGTTCGACACGTTCGTCATCGGCTCGTCCAACCGCTTCGCGCACGCGGCGGCGGTAGCGGTCTCCGAGGCGCCCGGCAAGGCGTACAACCCGCTGCTCATCTACGGCGACTCAGGGCTCGGCAAGACCCACCTGCTGCACGCGATCGGTCACTACGTACGCAATCTGTACGCGAACGCGCGGATCCGGTACGTGTCGAGCGAGGAGTTCACCAACGACTTCATCAACTCGATCCGCGATGACAAGGCCGCGACGTTCCAGCGCCGCTACCGCGATGTCGACGTGCTGCTCGTCGACGACATCCAGTTCCTGGAGAACAAGGAGCGAACGCAGGAAGAGTTCTTCCATACGTTCAACGCCCTTCACAACGCCAACAAGCAGATCGTGATCTCCTCCGACCGGCCACCGAAGCGGCTGGAGACGCTGGAGGACCGGCTGCGCAACCGGTTCGAGTGGGGACTGATCACCGATATCCAGCCGCCCGACCTCGAGACGAGGATCGCGATCCTCCGGAAGAAGGCCGCGCAGGAACGCCTGACCGCCCCGCCGGAGGTGCTGGAGTTCATCGCGAGCAAGATCCAGACCAACATCCGGGAGCTCGAGGGCGCGTTGATCCGGGTCACGGCGTTCGCGAGCCTCAACCGGCAGGCTGTCGACATCGCCTTGGCCGAGATCGTGCTCAAGGACTTGATCCCGACCGGTGGCGAGCCGGAGATCACCGCCGGACAGATCATGGCCCAGACCTCGTCGTACTTCGGGCTGTCGCTCGACGACCTCTGCGGGTCGAGCCGGAGCCGCGTCCTCGTCACCGCCCGGCAGATCGCGATGTACCTCTGCCGCGAGCTGACCGACCTCTCTCTCCCCAAGATCGGCCAGCAGTTCGGCGGCCGCGACCACACGACGGTGATGCACGCGGACCGCAAGATCCGCCAGCTCATGGCCGAGCGCCGCAGCGTCTACAACCAGGTCACCGAGCTGACCAACCGGATCAAGCAACAGGCCCGGCCATGACGGCCCGCGTCCTCACGTCTACTGCCCACGATCCGTTCCCTCTCGCCGTTCCTTCCAGCCCACCACACCTCCGAACCCGGTCCACACAGGCTGGGGACAACTCTGTGGATCAAGCGCGGATCGTCGTGGGAAGGACTGTGGACGACAAGGGACGACGCTTCGCCCTCCACCGAGGATTCGGCGCACGCCCCGCTTCGCCCACAGCCGGCGTGGACAACGCCAGACCTACTGACCTGCAAAAACGCCCGTCGTCCACAACATCCACCGCACCTAAGACGATGTCGAGTCTCCTTACGTGAATGACAAAAACACCACAATCCACAACGCGCACCCGGCTCCACCAGGTCGCTTCGCCCCGGTGTACCGTCGTGCTCCCGGCACTCGTTCCATGCCGGCCGCCGTACGTCGAGGAGGCGATGAGCGGTGAAGTTCCGCGTAGACCGTGACGTCCTCGCCGATGCTGTGGCGTGGGTGGCGCGCAGCCTCCCCACCCGACCCTCCCTGCCCGTCCTCGC
Source organism: Actinopolymorpha sp. B11F2 (assembly GCF_040195635.1). Classification (NCBI taxonomy): domain Bacteria; kingdom Bacillati; phylum Actinomycetota; class Actinomycetes; order Propionibacteriales; family Actinopolymorphaceae; genus Actinopolymorpha; species Actinopolymorpha sp. B11F2. The sequence continues at coordinate 169,804 of NZ_JBEFTX010000014.1, forward strand.
CGGCATGCTCGTCGACGCCCGCGACGGCGAGATCCTGCTCTCCGGCTTCGACTACGAGACCTCGGCCCGGGTATCCGTACCCGCCGACGTCGAGGTCGAGGGCGTGGTGCTCGTCTCCGGCCGACTGCTCGCCGACATCAGCCGGAGCCTGCCTGCCCAGCCCGTCGAGCTGACCGCGGAGGGCGGCAAGGTGGTCGTGACCTGCCGCAGCGCGAGGTTCACCGTCCAGACCCTCCCGGTCGAGGACTATCCCGCACTTCCGGAGATGCCGACCGCTTCGGGCACCGTCAAGGGCGACGTGTTCGCCAACGCGGTCTCCCAGGTCGCGGTCGCCGCTGGGCGCGACGACATGCTGCCTGTCCTCACCGGCGTACGCATCGAGATCGAAGGCGCGGCGGTCACCCTCGCGGCCACCGACCGCTACCGGTTGGCGGTCCGCGAGTTCAGCTGGACGCCCGAACAGCCTGACCTCTCGGCGACCGCTCTCGTCCCAGCCCGCGTGCTGGCCGACACGGCGAAGGCGTTCGCGAGCGGCTCCGACGTGACGATCGCTCTCGCGAGTCCCGGCACCGGTGCCGGCGAAGGCCTCGTCGGGTTCGCCGGGACCAGCGGTGGGTCGATGCGGCGGACGACCACCCGACTCCTGGACGGCGAGTTCCCGAAGTACCGCACCCTGTTCCCACCCGAGCAGCAGACGGTCGCCAGGGTGGAGACCGGCCCTCTCGTCGAGTCACTCAAGCGGGTCGCCCTGGTAGCCGAACGCAACACCCCCATTCGGCTCACCCTCGGCGACGGGATGGCGACCCTCGAGGCCGGCAGCAGCGACGAGGCGCAGGCGTCGGAATCGATCGAGGCCGGCATCGACGGCGAAGCGCTGACGATCGGGTTCAACCCGCAGTACCTCCTCGACGGGCTCGGTGCGATCGAGTCGCCGGTGGCGCAGTTCGCGTTCACCCAGCCGACCCGGCCCGCCGTCCTCACCGGACTCACGGCCATCGACGCCGAACCCAACCTCGACTACCGCTACCTCCTCATGCCGGTGCGTCTGCAGGGCTGATCGCGGAGCCGCACCTACGCCCGGGGAAGGACCGCTTCGTCATGGACATCGGCCTCGTCGGACTCGGCAAGATGGGCGCCAACATGCGCGAGCGGTTGCGCGCCAAGGGCCAGACCGTCGTCGGTTTCGACCCGCACACCGACACCTCGGACGCAGACAGCCTCACCGACCTCGTCCAGCGCCTTCCGTCGCCGCGGGTGGTCTGGGTGATGGTGCCCGCGGGTGCGCCGACGCGGCAGGTGATCGCCGACCTGGCCGAGCTGCTCGGCCCGGGCGACGTCGTGGTGGACGGCGGCAACTCGCGGTGGACCGACGATGACGACAGCGCCCGGCTGCTCGGTGGGCGCGGCATCGGCTTCGTCGACTGCGGGGTCTCGGGCGGAGTCTGGGGTCGTACGAACGGCTACGCCCTCATGTGCGGAGGCGACGCCGAGAACGTCGCCAAGGTCCAGCCAGCGTTCGACGCGCTCAAGCCCGACGGCGAGTTCGGTTTCGTCCATGCCGGCCGGGTCGGAGCCGGGCACTTCGCGAAAATGGTTCACAACGGGATTGAGTACGCCATCATGCAGGCCTACGCCGAAGGTTACGAGCTGCTCGAGGCCACCGAGACCGTCGACAACGTCTGCGATGTCTTCCGGTCGTGGCGCGAAGGCACCGTCATCCGGTCGTGGTTGCTCGACCTGCTCGTCGCGGCGCTGGAGAAGGACGACGGTCTGACCGCGATCAAGGGGTACGCCGAGGACTCGGGCGAAGGCCGCTGGACGGTCGAAGCCGCGATCCAGAACGCCGTCCCGATGCCCGCTATCGCGGCCGCCCTCTTCGCTCGGTTCGCGTCCCGGCAGGACGACTCGCCTGCCATGAAGGCGATCGCGGCGATGCGCAACCAGTTCGGCGGACATGCGGTCCTCCCAGACTCGAGTGCCGCGCGGCCGGATACCGAAGCTCCCTGACAGATGGCGACTTCCCTGACAGAGACCTGGCTCCCCTGTCCGTGGGCGAGATCCCGTGTCCGTGGCGGAACCTCAGGCGCCCGCGCGGCGGGTGACGGCAGGGCCGGCTAGCGTGGAGCCACCGTGTTTGTCGCCCGTCTCTCCCTCACCGACTTCCGGAACTATCCGGCGGTCGACCTGACCCTGGCACCGGGCGCGACGGTCTTCGTCGGCCTGAACGGCCACGGCAAGACCAACCTGGTCGAAGCAGTCGGCTATCTCGCCACCCTGGGCTCGCACCGGGTACCCCACGACGCGCCGATGGTGCGGTCGGGTGCCGAGCGCGCCATCGTCCGCGGTGACATCGTGCGCGACGGGCGGCACGCCCTGATCGAGATCGAGATCACGCCACGGCGGACCAACCGGGCGCGGCTCAACCGGGCGCCGGTGTCGCGGCCGCGGGACGTCCTCGGGATCCTGCGTACCGTCCTCTTCGCGCCGGAGGATCTCGCCCTGGTGAAGGGCGATCCCGACACCCGGCGGCGGTTCCTCGACGACCTGCTCGTGGCCCGTACGCCCCGGATGGCCGGCGTACGTCAGGACTACGACCGGGTCCTCAAGCAGCGCAACACCCTGCTCAAGACCGCGGCCCAGGCCTCATCGGGAGCACTCAAGACGCTCGACGCGTGGGACGCGCACCTGACCCGGCTCGGTGGCGAACTGCTCGCGGCCAGGCTGGCCGTGGTCGACCTGCTGCAGCCGTTGGTCGCCAAGGCGTACGCCCATGTGTCCCCGGCCCAGGACGAGACCCGGCTCGACTACCGCAGCAACTGCGACCTCGGCGACGCGGCCGACAAGCCGAGCGCCGACGCGCTCGCGGCGAAGCTCACCGACGCGCTCGCCGAACGCAGGGACGAGGAGCTCCGGCGCGGCGTCTCGCTGGTCGGGCCGCATCGCGACGACCTGGTGCTCAGTCTGGGCGAGTTTCCCGCCAAGGGGTACGCCAGCCACGGCGAGTGCTGGTCGATTGCACTGTCCCTGCGGCTTGCGGCGTACGACCTGCTGTGCGCCGACGGCGGCGGCGAGCCGGTGCTGGTGCTCGACGACGTGTTCGCCGAACTCGACAGCGGTCGGCGTGCCAGGCTGGCCAGCCTGGTCGCCGGGGCCGAACAGGTCCTGGTGACGGCGGCGGTGCGCGAGGATGTCCCGGAGCAGCTGGCCGGGCTGTGGTACGACGTGGCCGGTGGGGAGGTACACGGTGTCGAGTGAGCGTGGCAACCGTGACCGCCGGGGTCGTGACCGCCGGGGTCGTGACTCCGACTGCCGCGATCGTCCAACATCCCGGACCGCGGGCGGTCCCTCGGATCCTTCGACGGCCGACCCGACGAGCGACCCGACGGCCGGCGTCGCGGGCGACGCAACGGGGGGCGATCCGGCGGCACCCGCGTGGGATCCGGCCGGGGTCGAGCTCGCCCGGGCGGTGGCCGCCGCCTTCGGCGCCGCGGCGAAGCCCCGCGGTATGCGGACCTCCGGGTCCGGGGGGCGGGCCACGCGCGGTCGTGGTCGCGCACGCGGCGACCGCTCGACGCGGTCCGGAGCGGCGCCCGACGATCGCGATCCGCAACTGCTGGACAACACGATCGATCGGCTGGTCAACGATCGGGGGTGGGCCACCGACGTGGCCGTCGCCGGCGCGATCGCGCGCTGGGACCAGATCGTCGGACCGGACGTGGCGGCGCACTGCCGCGCGGAGCGGTACGCCGACACCGAGCTGACTGTCCGTGCCGATTCGACCGCGTGGGCGACCCAGGTCCGGCTTCTCGCCCCGAGTCTGGTGAAGCGACTGAACCAGGAACTCGGTGACAACACCGTCACCCGGGTGACGGTTCTCGGACCAACCGCGCCGAGCTGGCGTCGCGGTCCCCGCAGCGTGCGGGACGGCCGTGGACCGCGCGATACGTACGGTTAGCAGCTCCACACACAGCGGAAATCGCGGTGGTCGCTCGACGCGCCCGGTTTGGTGGAGGATGCCCTGCCGCGAACCTATGGGATGAGGATGTCCCTCATCGCACGCGACGAGCCCCGAAATCTGCCGGTCTGACGTATTTGTGACAACTTCCATGTACTCCCGCTCATGACCGGCAGAAGCGCCGCACGCCGCTTCGGAGATCAGGAGCATGATGGGGGATACGTGTCCCGCAACTTCTCAGGCGAGGACCCCTTCTACGGCCTGCCAGCGGGCGTCTTGAAGTCCGAGCCAGGTACACTGAACAGGAGTTCAACGGCTGCTCCGCCGTCTGGGGCGCCACGTTCCGTCAGGCGCCGGACGTCCACACGGAGCGGCCCCTTTTCGTGTCCTGTTGGCAGGAGGTCAACCCCACGTGACGACTGCTGAAGTGCCTCAGCCGCCGGTGGCCCAAGCATCAGTAACAGAGTACGACGCAAGCGCGATCACAGTTCTGGAAGGTCTGGACGCCGTACGTAAGCGTCCGGGCATGTACATCGGCTCGACCGGCGAACGCGGACTCCACCAGCTCGTCACGGAGGCGGTCGACAACGCCGTCGACGAGGCGATGGCCGGACACGCCGACCGGGTTGAGGTCACCCTGCTGGCTGATGGCGGCGTTCGCGTCGTCGACAACGGACGCGGATTCCCGACCGGGATCATCGAGAGCGAAGGACGCTCGGCGGTCGAGGTCGTGCTCACGGTGTTGCACGCGGGTGGGAAGTTCGGCGGCGGTGGCTACAAGGTGTCGGGTGGCCTGCACGGCGTTGGTATCTCTGTGGTCAATGCCCTGTCGACCAAGCTCGAGGTCGACATCAAGAACGCCGGCTACCGCTGGACGCAGTCCTACCATCTGAGCGAGCCCGACCACCCGCTGCAGCGGCACGAGGAGACGGACGAGACCGGCAGCACTGTGGCGTTCTGGCCGAGCCCCGACATCTTCGAGACGACAACCTTCTCCTACGAGACGATCTCGACCCGCCTGCGCGAGATGGCCTTTCTCAACAAGGGCCTGACGATGGTGCTGCGCGACGAGCGCACGGAGATGAGCGAGTCCGGTGAGGTGCGCGAGGTCGTCTACCGCTACGACGGTGGCCTCGTCGACTACGTCCAGCACCTCAACGCCACCAAGGATCCGGTGCACCGCAGCGTGGTGTCGTTCGAGGCCGAGGACGCCAACGTCGGGATGAGTCTCGACGTGGCGATGCAGTGGAACATGTCGTTCACCGAGTCGGTGCACACGTTCGCCAACACGATCAACACCCATGAGGGCGGAACGCACGAGGAGGGTTTCCGTTCTGCGCTCACCAGTCTGGTCAACAAGTGGGGCGAGGACTGGGGCCTGATCAAGAAGCGGGAGGACCGGCTCTCCGGCGACGATGTGCGGGAGGGCCTGACCGCGATCATCTCGGTGAAGCTCGAGGAGCCGCAGTTCGAGGGCCAGACCAAGACCAAGCTCGGCAACACCGAGGCGAAGACGTTCGTTCAGACGCTGCTCTATGACCGGCTCGGTGAGTGGTTCGAGAAGAACCCGAGCGAGGGCAAAGACATTGTGCGTAAGGGTATCGCGGCTGCGACGGCCCGGATCGCGGCGCGTAAGGCACGTGATCTGGCCCGCAACCGCAAAGGTCTGCTCGGTGGTGGTGGGCTTCCCGGCAAGTTGTCCGACTGCCAGTCGACCAACCCGGAGGAGTGTGAGATCTTCATCGTCGAGGGTGACTCGGCGGGTGGGTCGGCCAAGGGTGGTCGTGATCCGCGGATCCAGGCGATCCTGCCAATTCGCGGCAAGATCCTCAACGTCGAACGGGCGCGGATCGACCGGGTCCTGCAGAACAACGAGGTCCAGGCAATCATCGCCGCCCTCGGCACAGGGATCCACGAGGACTTCGACATCGACAAGCTGCGCTATCACAAGATCGTGCTGATGGCGGATGCGGATGTCGATGGCCAGCACATCACCACGCTGTTGTTGACGTTGCTGTTCCGGTTCATGAAGCCGTTGATCGAGGCCGGCTATGTGTATCTCGCGCAACCTCCGTTGTTCAAGATTCGTTGGACCAACGCGCCGCACGAGTTGGCCTACACCGACCGGGAACGTGACGGCCTGCTCGCTGCGGGCCAGGAGGCAGGCCGGAAGCTTCCCAAGGAGAACCCGATCCAGCGTTACAAGGGTCTGGGAGAGATGAATGCCGACGAACTGTGGGAAACCACGATGGATCCGGTCGGCCGCATTCTGGGGCAGGTCACCCTTGACGATGCCGCACAGGCAGACGAGATCTTCTCCGTACTGATGGGTGAGGACGTCGGCGAGCGACGTTCGTTCATCCAACGCAACGCCAAAGACGTCCGCTTCCTCGACATCTAGAGCAGCCTCGATATCGAGTGCAGCCGTGACACCTGGGGAAACAGCCTGCTGTTCGAGCACAGTCGTCGAGAACTGAGAGAGACCTTTCAGAGACCGAAGTCGTGCTGACCGCACGTGTGAAGGAACTGAGCCAGTGACCGAAGACACCACCGCCCTCCCGCCGCCGCCTTCGCGGATCAACCCGGTCGATCTCCAGGCCGCCATGCAGCGTAACTATCTCGACTACGCGATGAGCGTGATCGTGGGTCGTGCGCTGCCCGATGTGCGCGACGGCCTCAAGCCGGTCCACGTCCGCGTGTTGTACGCGATGTACGACGGCGGCTACCGACCCGACCGCGGTTTCTCGAAGTGTTCCCGTGTCGTCGGTGACGTCATGGGTCAGTACCATCCGCACGGCGACACCGCGATCTACGACACCCTGGTCGGGCTCGCGCAGCCGTGGACGAAGCGTTATCCGCTGGTGCAGGGGCAGGGGAATTTCGGTTCGCCTGGTAATGATCCGCCGGCGGCGATGCGGTACACCGAGTGCCGGATGGCTCCGCTCGCGCTGGAGATGGTCCGCGACATCGACGAGGACACCGTCGACTTCCGGCCCAACTACGACGGCCGCAGCCAGGAGCCGGTCGTTCTTCCGAGCCGGTTCCCCAACCTGCTGGTCAACGGCTCGGCCGGCATCGCGGTCGGCATGGCCACCAACATCCCGCCGCACAACATGCGCGAGGTCGCGGCCGGAGCCCTGTGGGCATTGGAGAATCCGGAAGCGACGCGGGAGGAGCTGCTCGAGGCGCTGATGGAGCGGGTCCACGGACCCGACTTCCCGACGGGCGCACTCGTCGTCGGGCGACGCGGCATCGAGGACACCTACCGCACCGGGCGTGGTTCGATCACGATGCGGGCCATCGTCGACATCGACGAGGACTCCAAGGGCCGCACCTGTCTCGTCATCACCGAGCTGCCCTACCAGGTCAACCCCGATAACCTCGCCCTGCGGATCGCCGAGCTCGCCGACTCGGGCAAGGTGACGGGAATCGCCGAGGTGCGCGACGACTCGTCCTCGCGGACGGGCCAGCGGCTGGTCGTCGTCCTCAAGCGCGACGCGATCGCCAAGGTCGTGCTCAACAACCTCTACAAGCACACGCAGCTGCAGGACAACTTCGGCGCCAACATGCTGGCGCTCGTCGATGGGATCCCACGCACCCTCTCGCTCGACCAGTTCATCTCGCACTGGATCGACCATCAGATCGAGGTGATCCAGCGGCGTACCCGCTTCCGGCTGCGCAAGGCCGAAGAGGACGCGCACATCTACCGCGGCCTGGTGAAGGCGCTCGACGCGCTGGACGAGGTCATCGCCCTGATCCGGCGGAGTCCGTCAGCTGAGGAGGCGCGGACCGGGCTGATCGAGTTGCTTGACATCGACGAGGTGCAGGCGCGGGCGATCCTGGACATGCAGCTGCGCAGGTTGGCGGCGCTGGAGCGGCAGCAGATTGTGGACCGGCTGCGGGAGTTCGAGGCGCTGATCGCGGACTTGCAGGACATTCTCGCCTCGCCGGCCCGGCAGCGGGCGATCGTGGCTGAGGAGCTGACCGCGATCGTGGACAAGTATGGGGATGAGCGGCGGAGCCGGCTGATCCCGGCCGATGGTGATCTGACCGAGGCGGACCTGATCCCGGATGAGGACGTGGTGGTGACGATCACCCTCGGTGGCTATGCCAAGCGGACCCGCGCCGATCTCTACCGCAGCCAGCGGCGTGGTGGCAGGGGTGTGCGGGGTGCGGCGCTGCGGGGTGATGACGTGGTGGGGCAGTTGTTCGTCACCCGTACCCATCATTGGATCTTGTTCTTCACCAACCGTGGCCGGGTGTATCGGGCAAAGGCGTACGAACTGCCCGAAGCGGCACGGGATGCCAAAGGTGGGCATGTCGCCGGGCTGTTGTCGTTCCAGCCTGATGAGGAGATCGCGAAGGTCGTCGCGCTCGGGGACTATCAGCAGGCGCCGTATCTCGTCCTGGCGACGAAGAAGGGTCTGGTCAAGAAGACCCCGCTGCAGGAGTACGACTCCAACCGCGCGGCTGGGATCATCGCGCTGAACTTCCGCGAGGACGACGACGAGTTGATCGGTGCCGAACTGGTCGGCCCCGACGATGAGTTGCTTTTGGTGTCCCGCAAAGCCCAGGCGGTGCGGTTCCGGGCCGACGACGGCCAGCTGCGTCCGATGGGCCGGGCCACGTCCGGTGTGACTGGCATGCGGTTCCGCGACGACGACGAGCTTTTGGCCATGGCGGTGATCCGCGCCGGGCAGGAGGAAGGGCAGTACGTGTTCACCGTCACCGATGGCGGGTATGCCAAACGTACGGCCGTCTCCGAATACCGACGCCAGGGCCGGGGCGGTCTCGGTATCAAGGCCATGCGGATCTCCGATACGCGTGGATCCTTGGTCGGAGCGATCGTGGTAAGCAACGGAGATCAGGTGTTGTGCGTCAAGACAAGTGGACAGGTGACCCGGAGTCCCGCTGCCGACGTGCCCGTCAAGGGACGTGACACGATGGGCGTCATCTTTGCCGGCGTGCGGGAGGGTGACGCGGTCGTTGCCATCGCACGAAACACCGAGGACGATGCTGGGGACGACGGGAAACTTGAGACGGACGGGGACCTGCCCGCAGATGATGGGCTTACGGATGGTCCGGATGAACAGCCCCGGGTCGACAGCCAGGAGGACAGCACGTGACAGGGAAGCGCGGGCCTGACGAATCCGCAACCCAGGTCATCTCCACGTCGGGTTCCGGATCGGGCTCCGCGCCTGGCGGTGGTAGCCAGCAGTCAGGACAGACTCGCCCAGGTTCGGGGGCCGCGGGTTCGACGGGTTCGGGTTCGGGGAAGTCGCCGGGCCCGATCGGCTCGGCCACGTCCGGAAGTTCCGGGACAAGTGGTTCGCACCCTCCGACCGGTTCACCCGGGTCAGCGGGTTCACCCGGGTCCGCTGGGCTGGGTGCGCCGGCAGGTACGGAACGATTCGAGCGTGCGGAGCACCAGCCGCGGAGCACGGCGTCGCGGCCGGACGTCCGGCGGCCGGAACCGCAGCGACCGGATCCCACGAACGCCGGCGCCGGTGCGTCCCGTGAGGCGGGCCAGCACGACACCATCGCCCTCGACAACAACAGCCTTCGCCGCTGGCAGCAACGCCCCGCCCCGCCTCGTCCCGAGCCGCCGGATCGTGCCCGGGTCCGCCGCGCCCGGCTGCGCGCCGTACGTGTCGACCCGTGGTCGGTGATGAAGACCGCCTTCCTGCTGTCGATCGCGTTCGCCATCGTGACCGTCGTCGCGGTAACGGTGGTGTGGTACGTCCTGGATGCGGCCGGGGTCTATGACTCGATCAGCCGGACCATCACCGATGTGCTCGGCAGCGCGTCTGACACCCGCTTCAACCTCGAGGACTACATCGGACTGCAGCGGGTCCTCGGGTTCACCGCCCTGATCTGCGTGGTCGACGTCGTACTCATTACGGCGATCTCCACACTCTGCGCGTTCCTCTACAACCTCTCAGGCAGCCTGCTCGGCGGCCTGGAAGTCACCCTGGCCGAAGAGGACTGACCGCTCTGCGCGCATCGTTTCTGACCTGGTCCCGCCAACCCTCCGCCACGGTCCCGCCCCCTGGCTGTTGTGATCCCGCCCTGGTCGGGCCCGGTTTTGGGTGGACGCTAGGGTTGAGGTAGCGTTCCTTGGCGCGCTGGGGCCTATAGCTCAGTTGGTTAGAGTGCTTCCCTGATAAGGAAGAGGTCACTGGTTCAAGTCCAGTTAGGCCCACCCACAAAGGCCCAGGTCAGAGCCGGTCCGGCACTCGGATTGGACCGGCTCCAACCTTCTCCAAACGGCCAGGGGGTCAGACAGGGGGTCTAACAGGGCTCCGTGAAGAGTCGATCAATAGCCTCCGCACCCTCAATGAGCATCGGGCGAAGTTCCAACCGGTACACCTTCTGTGTCGCCGTCGTGGTGGCGTGACCAACAAGCCTGGCGATCTCTTCGACCGTCACGCCCGCGTGGTTCGACAGCAGGGAGACAAAGCTGTGGCGTAGCTCCTGTGGTGTCCACCGCGCACCGTCCATTCCGGCCATGTCCAGGAGCCGTCGGAACGCTCGCCGAACGTTCCCGGACTGCCCCTCCCAGCCGACGTACTCACGCGCGAGAGCGGTCAGACCCTGCCGCCCGGTCGGGGACCTCCGGTCGGTCAACCGGCCGGCCTTGGCGCCCTCCAGGCCACCAGTTGGCGCGTCCCATCAGCTGCATCGCGGCGGGCACGATGATCGAGCGGACTACGGTGGCGTCGATCACCACCGCTAGCGTCAGCCCGATCCCGATGGTCATGACGAACAGCGATGTGGCGGTGAAGCCCATCGCGGCGAGGACGATGACCATCAGCAGCCCGGCCCGGGTGATGACGGAACCGGTGCTCTGAAGGCCCACCCGGATGGAGCGCTGGTTGTCACCGGTGGCCCGGTACTCCTCGTAGACGCGGCTCACCAGGAACATCTCGTAGTCGGTGACAAGACCGAAGGCGATGGTGATGATGACCGCCAGGCCCCACACGTCGGTTGTGCCCACCAGATAGAAGTCCAGGAGGCCCTGGAAGCCGCCCTCCTGGAATCCCCAGACGATGAGGCCGAGTGAGGACCCCAGCGAGAGGAAGGCGACGACAACGGCCTTGATCGGCACGAGCACCGACCGGAAGCAGATGATGAGCACGATCAGGGTCGACAGGCCGAGGAAGGTGAGTGCCCACGGCAGTGCGTCGGTCGTCGCCTCGTTGTTGTCGAGGCTGACCGCCGGGGTGCCCTCACCGCCGACGAGCACCTCGTTTGCGCCGGCCGGGGCGTCGAGTGCTCTGACCTCGCGCACCATCTCTTCGTTATGGTCGACGTCGACCTCGCCCCGGTAGCCGACGCTCACCCAGGTCACCTCGTCGTCGGCGCGGTGGACGACGGGATCGTACGCCCCGTCTACGCCGTCCACGGCTCGCATGTAGTCCGCCAGGGACTGCTCCTCTACCGGGCCGGTGATGGCGATGGCGAACTGGACTTCGCCCGCATGGTCGTCCGGGAATTCCTCGTTCAGGATCACGGGAACCACCTGGGCCTCGTTGTCCTCGGGCAGGTAACGGTGGTTGGTCAGGCCCGGCTCCAGCGACAACAGCGGGGCCGTGGCGGCGGCGAGCGCCAGCAGGCCACCGGCCAGCCACGGCATGGGCCGCTGGGTGACCGAGCGGGCCAGGCCGGCCCACGCCTGGTCCTCCCGGGTGACGGCGCCTCGCCGGCGACGCAGCCAGCGAGGGCTGAGCGCGTTGATCCGGGGGCCGAGCGCCGCCAGCGCGGCGGGCATCACCACGAGCGCGGCGAGGATGTTGAAGAGGACCACCGTGATGCCGGCCCAGCCGAACGAGTGGGAGATCGGCTGCGGAAAGAACAGCAGTCCGCAGAGTCCGATGACGACGACCATGCCGGAGAAGGCGATCGTGCGTCCGGATGTGCTCATCGTCGCCACCAGTGCCGCGCTCACGTCGCCGTCGTGGCGATCCAGTTCGTTGCGGAACCGGGTGACCATAAAGAGTCCGTAGTCGATGGCGAGGCCGAGGCCAAGCAGCATGGTGATCTCCATGGCGAAGATCGAGATGTCAGTGACGTATGCCAGGCAGCGCAGCAGCATCATCGAGCCGATGATCGCCAGAATCCCCAGGGCGACAGGGATGGAGGCGGCCACCAGGCCCCGGAAGGTGATCAGGAGCAGGATCAGCAGGATCGGCAGCGAGATCATCTGCGCGGTGGCCAGGCCTTCTGCGGCCTGCGCCTGGAGGTGGTGCACAGTGGTGGACCCGCCCGAGAAATAGGTCTCTAGCCGACCGTCGTCGGCGCGGGCCAGGCCCTCGATCTCGCCAAATGACTCAAGGCGTTCGGTAGTGTCCTCACCTTGCAGAGTGAGCCTGATGAGCGTGGAAGACCGGTCCTCGGAGACGTAGCCGGCGCGCTCCTCGTCGGTGAGCTCCGGGCTCCAATAGCTGGTCCAGGAGAGGACCTCGGACTCCGGCAGCCGCTCGAGCGCCGCAGTCACCGCTTGTTCGAAGGCCGGGTCGTCGACCCTCAGCTCGCCGGTGGGGTCGGTGTAGACCGCCACCGAGTCCAGGTCACCGGCCTGGTGCCCGAAGTGGTCGTCCAGGAGGTCGACGGCCCGTTTGGACTCCGCGTCCGGCGGCTCCAACCCATCAGTGACCATCGCGCCGAAAACTCCGGTGCCCCAGGCGCCACCGAGCACCACGAACAGGGCTGTCGCGATGAGGATCAAGCGCCTACGCACGTAGGCGAAGCGGCCTAGCCACGAGAACATAGAGATACCACCTGATGAGTAGCCACGTGAACGAAGTAGATGTGAGAGCAGCTGTCGATCCCGGCCGGCCAGGAGCATCCGGGTACCAGGCGTCCCCGACTCATGCCGCCTGCATGCCGCCATCAACCGAGAGGACCGTCCCGGTTACGTAGGAGGCGCGGTCGCTGAGGAGCCAGGCGGCGGCCTGGGCGATCTCGTCGGGCTCGGCCGCGCGACGCAATGGGGTCCGCGCGTTGAGCTGGTCGACGATGCCAGGTGACAGCTCGTTCCAGCCGCGCACCATGTCGGTCAGCGTGGTGCCGGGGGCGATGGCGTTGACGCGAATGCCTTCCGGGCCATAGGTGATCGCCGCCGACTCGGTGAGACTGTTGACCGCCCGCTTCATCGCGCCGTAGGAGGGCAGCGGGGCGTTGCCCCTCAGGCTGCCGACGGATGAGTTGTTGACGATGGCACCCGTGCCGGCGGTAGCCCGGATGGCGGCGACCTCGGCGACCATGGCCGCCCAGGTGCCCTTGAGGTTCACGGCGTAGATGTGGTCGAAGTCGGTCTCGGTCGCCTGGTCCATCGGGCCGGGCGACACAGCGGTCGCGCCGTTGTTGAAGGCGACGTCGAGCCGTCCGTACAGATCTACGGCGCGGTCGACGGCGGCACGGACACTGGCCCCGTCGGCCAGGTCGCACACCGTGTAGTCCGCGGCGCCGCCGGCCGCCCGGACCTCCTCGGTCACCGCCTTCAGCTGTGCCTCCGTTCGGGCCGCGAGCAGGACCCGGGCGCCCTCCCGAGCGAACAGCCGCGCCGCGGCGGCGCCGATACCGCGACCGGCACCGGTGATGAAGGCGACCTTGCCGGCCAGCAGCCCATGAGCCGCGGGGGTGGAGGTGTCGGTGGTCTGTGTGTTGTCCATGGCAGCGAGCCTGCGTCCGGCCGCACAGCCGATCCAGGCACCAGCGGTACCTGGATCGGCTCCGCGCTACCAGCGCACACTAGGGACGTGGACAGACGAGAGCTGGCCGGCTTCCTGCGCAGCAGGCGTGAGCGCATCACCCCTGCCGACGTGGGGCTGCCCGCCGGGCCGCGCCGCCGCACTCCGGGGCTGCGCCGCGAGGAGGTGGCGCAGCTGGCGTTCATCTCGACCGAGTACTACACACGGCTGGAGCAGGCCCGTGGCCCGCGCCCGTCGCGCGAGGTACTCGCTGGTCTGGCCCGGGCCCTGCGCCTGTCGGACGCCGAGCGCGGCCACCTGCACCACCTCGCCGGCGCCCCGCCCGGCCCGCCGGCCGGGCCCTCACGCGAGGTGCGGCAGAGCATCCTCGACCTCCTGCGGCGGCTGCCGAACGCCGCGGCGATCGTGCTGTCCGCGACGTATGAGGTGATCGCCTGGAACGACCTGGCGACCGCCCTCCTGGCAGACTTCTCCGCTCTGCCGCGGCACGAGCGAAACCTCGTGCGCCAGGCCTTCCTCGCGGCGCAGTCGCGGGAACGGCTGCTGTACAGCCTGTCCGACGCGGAGGCGTTCGCCCGCGCCGCCGCCCGGGACCTGCGTGCCACCGCCGCCCGCTACCCCGACGATCCCGAGATAGCCACCCTGGTAGGTGACCTCATCTCCGGCAGCGCGGAGTTCGCCCGGCTGTGGGCCGCCCACGACGTACGCACCGAGCTCACCCTGCGCAAGACAGTCAACCACCGGCTGATCGGCCCCATCACCCTCAACTGCGACGTCCTCGACATCACCGACCGAGACCAACGAGTCGTGATCTACACGGCCGAGCCCGACTCTCCAGCAGAGGAGGCACTACGGCTACTCTCCGTGATCGGCACACAGCGCATGGACGTGCCCGGCTGAGTCTTTGGGAGATCATCTTCCACGCACGAGTGGATGGTCTTGGCTGACTGCTCACGCTCGGCGGCTTGGACCTCGCGGACCGAAGGCCAGGAATGCAGGCCACGAGCTGCGCCCGTTCTGGCCCGCGAGCACACCTAGAGAGGCCGACCAGTGCTCCTCCAGCGCGTCTAGCGTCTGACGCGCTCCACGTCCGGTGTCACGTGATCGCAGACACGGCCCATACCTCGCATCCGATGGCCCAACCTCGCCCGCCGGGCCACTTCGGGGACCCGATCTGCCGCGAGCCAGGTCGAATGGGTGTGACGACCTTCGTGGAACGTAAACGCAGGAAGGATCGCCGAGGTCGCACCAGCGTCGCCTGACTCAGCCCTCCATTGACGAGTCGCGACCTCATCACTTGGTTCCGGGCCGCGGTTTGAATCGGCGAACCTCCTGGGGCCAGCCGCACGCTTCCGCGACCTTGCCGGCCCACATCCTGGCGGCATCCTCGTCGGCAACGTCCACCACGGTGAGCCCGCCCAGGAACTCCTTGGACTCGACGAATGGCCCGTCGGTGAACATCAACGTGCCGCTGGTCGCGTCAGCGCTGAAGGCCTCCTCGATTTCCTCCTCCAGCCCTCCGGCGAACACGTACACGCCAGCCGCCTTCATCTCGTTCACGACCGCCATGGCGAGCGGCCCGCGCCCGCGGAACCACTCCTCGGTGTGGTCGCCCACCCACTGCTGGTTGAAGTAGATGAGGTACTCGGTCATGTCTGCTCCTTGTCCCGGCGGCCTCCTCCGGCAGCCTCTCACCTGTTCTACGAACGCCTCGCTTCGGATCCGACAGCCTGCCGGCAAAATCTTCACGGCTACGAGTAGTCCAACCGGTCTCATCTGCCAATGAGCGCGCAGTCGACGCCTAAGGGCATGATCGTGCATTCCGTCCCGACGTCACCACGATGGCGGGATGGGCTAGAGGCATCGTCCGAACAGTCAAGGAGTCGGGCCTGTGGTGGAGCCTCGGGAGGCAATGTCCCGCTGGCTCCCTTGCCATACGCGCCGTAGGCAAGCATGTCGTCCAGATGGGGTTTGACCAGAGTCAACAGTCGGTCAACAACCAGCGGATCAAGACTGTCGTCGAGATTCGGCCCGCGGAGTAGGGCCGGCCCATGGGTGCACCACGACGAAGCACACGGAGCGTGTATATGCCCAGGTCAGAGCCGGTACCGTGCCTCCTGGTGCCGACTCTGACCCTTGTGAGGCGATCACAGCGCTGCCGGGCTCGGAGATCCTTCCGTGCAGCCGGGGATGTTCATCGGCCTCACGATCGTCTGCTCCTCAGCAGTGCCCACAGTTGGGTCGTGCGGTGACGACGGCCCCATGCGACGATCGCGACCAGAATGCCTACCGTCGCTGGGATGACCGCCAGGGCAAGGTCTCCGTACACGGCGACGGTCATGATCACCGCGCCGATCATCAGCCCGGTGAATGCCAACGCGGCGAGGCCCGAGAGGATCGGGATCATCAAGGCGACCGCTCCGGCGAGTTCCAGCACGCCGATCAGGACCCGGAACCAGTCGCCCCAGCCGATCGCGTCGAATCCGGCCACGGTCTGTGCCTCGCCGCCGACTTTGTTGACGCCGCTGAACAGGTACGTGAGGGCCAGGAGTGCCTGCAGCACCCACATTCCGATGTTGGCCCAGCGCGGCGGCGTGGTGGTTCTGATGGCCTGGGTTCCTGCCACTGCTTCGTTCGTTGTCATCGACCGCTCTCCCCATACGTGACGCGTGAGTAAATTGTGTCCAGTGGACACTGTGTATGCTAGACACGGTTCTCGAACACTGGCAAGGCCCGACATGGACGGGAGTACGAATGGCGGACCAGAACGGCAGCCGTACCCTCCAGCTGCTCTGGGGGCTACGGAAGCCTCCGACCCGCGGACCCAGGCCGGCGTTGAGCGTGAGCCAGATCGGCCAGACAGCGGTGACCATCGCCGACGCGGAGGGCCTTGGCGCGGTCTCCATGCAGCGGGTCGCCGGTGAACTCGATTTCACCAAGATGTCGCTCTACCGGTACGTCGCCGGCAAGGCGGAGCTGATCGCGGTGATGATCGAAGAAGCGGTAGGCGACCCGCCCGATCTGGGTGCCGTAGCCGGCGACTGGCGGGAGAAGCTGACGACGTGGGCCCAACTGCTCTGGGAGACCTGGGACCGGCATCAATGGCTGCCCGCCGCCACCGAAGGCACCCGGCTGATGGGCCCCAAGGAAGCAGGGTGGGTCGAGGCGGCGCTTCGCTCCCTGCACCGTACCGGCCTCACGGACGCCGAACAGCTCGCGGTGGTCCGGCTGATCAGCGGCCATATCCGCAACACCCAGTCGACCCGCCGCGCCGGCACCGGCCTCGACCCGGCGCAGTTCGGATCCGAATTTTCATCCGTCCTTGCCGACCACGGTGACGAATACCCGGCGCTCCTGGCGGCCAGCAAGTCTCCCGTCACGCTGGACATCCGATCGTTCGGCTTGGCCCGGATCATCCACGGTGTCAGCCAGTTGATCGAGGAACGGACTCCGAAGGACGTTCCGGGAGGCGCAGGCGGCTCAGGTGACGGGGGTTGAGCTGGCAACGGCGGATAGCGACCCGCAGCCTCTGCGTAGCCACAAGTCACGGTAGGCTCGCAGCGACCCTGACAAGGAAGCGGTCGCTGGTTGTGGTCCAGGAAAGGCCGGTCATCTGGAGCGGGATCGGCGGGTGGGAACGCCTGGCCGTCGGCCACACCACCCGGGATGTCCGGCTGTTGGTCCGCGTCGGCCAGCCACGCTTCCGCGATGGGCTGTTGGACCGTTCGCTAGGAGGCTCCACTCATGAGCAAGAAGTTGCTTCTCGTCGTACTCGCCGTCCTCGGCGGCTGGCTCGCCTACCGGCGGCTGCAGGCCGACAAGGCAGAGGAGAGCCTCTGGGCCGAAGCCACCGACACGGTCCCGCCGGCAGGTGGCGTGCGCTGACCCAGGCGCGGCGAGGTACCCTGCGTCCACACCTCCAGGGGGCGTAGCTCAACTGGCAGAGCACTGCCTTTGCAAGGCAGGGGTTAGGGGTTCGAGTCCCCTCGTCTCCACCACCAGGAATCCCCAGGTCAACCGCTACGGAGCGGACATCTGTCGTACCGTCACACGACATCACAGTCCGCTCGGCGTGCCCCCTGCGTGCCCTTCACGCGTCCTCCGCTCGGTCAGATGGGAGCCGAAGTGCACCCGCCAAGTGGACGTTCATCGAGTCCGCGATAGCCCGGTCTCTCTCGTTCGCCGCGTGCAGGTAGATCAGCGCTACCCGTGAGCTGGCGTGGCCCATCCTCTCCATCAGCTCCCGGAGGTTGGCCCCACTGCTTGCCGCCAGCGTGTTGCCGGTGTGACGGAGATCGTGGAAGTGGACAGGGGCGACGTCAGCCTTGCTCAGGGCACGAACCCAGATGCGTCGAAAGTTCTGCCGCCGCAAGTAACCGCCATACGGCCCGACAAAGACGCGCCCGGACGGACCAGGCTCGGCGAACTTCGAGATGTGCCACCGAAGCGCAGGAAGCAGCTCGGACGGGATGCCCACACGACGCCTGCCGGCCTCCGACTTCGGCCCTTTGATGATGAGCTGCCCCGTGCTCAGCTCGACCTGACCGTGGACCACCCTGACCCATCCGTCGTCGAGGTCCAGGTCCTGCCTACGAAGTGCCGCCAGCTCACCAAGACGCAGACTCGTGAACGTCGCAAGAAGGACCAGAAGCCGGTACCGCTCCTGCATGGAGTCAACCACACGATGAACCTCAGCGACGGTGAGGACCTGGCGCTCAGGGCTACGGTCATCGCCCGCTCCCTTGATCCGGCAAGGGTTTCTCCGGATCAGTCCGTCCTCCACAGCCGTGTTGAGGATCGCGCGCAGGAGACGGTACGCCTTCGCCACCGATGGCCAGCCGTTGCCATCATCGAGGACGGCACGGTGCCATCTACGCACCGTAGGCTCACGGATCTCACCGATCGGTAGGTCACCAAGGCGGGGCAGGATCTTGAGCCGGAACGCGCTCTCGTAGCGCTCAGCGGTCCCCTCGTGCGACCTGCCCTTGCACCTCAGCGAGATACAGATTCGCGTCCCGCTTCCGGGAGAAGGAGTGTGGCGCCGAATGCCGCACGCCATCAGGCCCGCGATACCTTGCCTGCCAGCGTCCCGACGGGAGTTGCCGAACAGTTCCGAATGCACGTCGCGCGGTAGGCATCAGGCCACCGCCCTACGTCCGCACGACCGAGCCGTCATCGCGTCGACGGTGCGGTCGTCGATGTACTTCCGAAGAGCGCTCGCCGGGATACGGACGTGCCGGCCGACCTTGACGAATCTGATCCGGCGTTCGGCGACAAGGCGTCGGGGGAAACGCGACGTCGTGCCGAGGATCTCGGCGGCCTGGTCGATGCTCAAGAGCCGTTCCATGACTACTGTCCCCTCTCGTTCGCCATGACTGCCTGCTGAGTTGCCGAATTGCGGCTGAGGTTGGGTCCGGCGCGTTGCTTCGCCTGCTCGTACTGGGCACGCCAGCGGTGTCGTTCGCCGATGGATGCGGCGATGATCTCGATGTAGTCGGGCAGGTCGTCACGGTCGACGGGCCGCCACTGGTAGCGGGGTTGGCCGTCGTCCCGGGTCTGTGTTGCCGAACAGCGGTCGGCCTCGCCGGGATCGACGCCTGCGGCTTCGAGTACCTCGCGAACGACGGAGCGTCGGTCGGCCCGGTGGGTGGAGAGGGTCTTGCCGGTCCATTTGCGGGAGACGAGGACACGAGGGCCCCCGCAGCCGAGGTGTTCCTGGTCGTGGGCTTTGTTCGGGCAGTGGCCTGGTGCCGCTCCGTCGGCGGCGTCTTTGGGCTGGATGCCATACGCGAGCCAGTTCCAGCACCTCCGCGAGCATGGGAGCCACCGGACCTGTTCGTGCAGCCGGTCAATGTGCGCCAGCCGGGCCGCCGACACGTCGTCCGTCTCGTCGTCGAGCGGGTCTGTGATCGCCTACCCGACCCTGCGGTCGGCCTGACCAAGTACCTCACCAAGGCGATCACAGACCCCCTCGCCGCCACCGTCGCCTTCGACACCTACGCCGACCCCCACCTCTGGACACCCGAGGAGATCGACGAGCCGGCGATGTACCTGCACCGCCTAATCGTCCGCCGCCCCTACGCCGGCCTCGGTACCGAGATCCTCGACTGGGCATCCGCCAAAGCCGCCACGCTGGGCAAGGCCTGGGTCCGCATCGACGTCTGGACCGACAACACCCCGCTGCACCGCTACTACCAGCGCAACGGCTTCCAGCACGTCCGCACCCTCGACAGCGACTACCCCTCCGGCGCCCTCTTCCAGCGCCCGGCCAACACCACCGACTGGGACGGCAGCGGCCGGCTCAAGGAAGTGTGAGGCGGCGCCACTGGTCGCACACGGAGCTCATGCCGGCGTTGTCGGCAAGCCGCCTGTACGCGCCCTGCCGGCTGACTGTGTGGCGACGTACCAGCGGCGGGCGAGGACGATCCCGCCGGCGCCGACCAGTCCAACCGCTGGTATCCGCACCAGCCATCGCAGCTCGTCGCATTGGGACGCCGGCGGGTCAACGATCCTAATCGCGCCGCCGGGCTGCCGGTCAGCCAAGCCGTTCACGCGTGCGTCGTTCACGCGTGCATACTCCCGCTCGTAGCTACTCGGGACGAAGGCCGAGCCACAGTCGTAGCCGTAGCTGGTGAAGGGTACGAACCCGGCGATCAGCCCGACGCCGAACAGGACCGCACCGACGATGCCAAGTCTCGTGGCCATGACCGGAGAGTATGTGCGTACAGCAGCCAAGAGAAGACCATCGCTGACCGGAACTGAGTCCGGAACGCCGGCGAAACAGGTTGGCCGAACACGACGAGTGTCAAGCATCAGGTGGCACAGGACACAGGGCGTCATCTCTGCATTGCTGAGTTGACCTCTATGAGATCAAGGCGCCGCTGGCGCGGCGCACCGCCCGGCTACCGCCCTTGCGGGCCGCCGTGGGCGGCCGTCCTCGGGCTCGCCGGGCGGACAGACGAAGCATGTCGAAAGCGGCTGGCCGGACATTGCTTTCAGGTGACCCGGCCCTCCTCGCATGCCAGTCTCCGGCCTCCACTCCGGCCCTCAATGACGCCTGGCGGCGTCACTTCGTGATCGGCTCCGCCGACCATTGACCGCCTCCGCTCCAGCCTTCAATCTGGCTGGTTG
This sequence comes from Actinopolymorpha sp. B11F2, assembly GCF_040195635.1. Lineage (NCBI taxonomy): Bacteria > Bacillati > Actinomycetota > Actinomycetes > Propionibacteriales > Actinopolymorphaceae > Actinopolymorpha > Actinopolymorpha sp. B11F2. The sequence continues at coordinate 190,603 of NZ_JBEFTX010000014.1, forward strand.
CGAGGACGACGGGGATGAGTGGTCGCCGCAATCAAGTTGCCGCCAGCGCGCCCGCAACGAGATCATCGCTCGATGATCGACCCACGGCTTGTGATGGTGGACGGGGTAGCTCCCGGTATCGGAAAGTCGACCCTTGCGGCGTCCATTGCTGCCGTTCTCAAAGATGGCGGTGCGGCCGCCGACCTCTTTCCGGAGGAAGATCTGTTCACGCGCCCCGAGTTCGCGCACGTTGCCCAGGGGTTCCGAGACAAGAACTCCCCGACTCCGGAGGTCTTCCTACCTGCGTACACGGCGACCATCGAGCAGATGAGGGCACGACACGCCTGGGGGATCTTCGACTGGACCTGTGTGGGGATGGCAAGTGACATGCCGTGGGCGATAGCGGAGCCGCTGAGACTCCACCGCTTGGTGCGTGACGTCCAGAAGCTGGCCGCCGAGATGTCGCCGGTCGTCCTGTTCCTCACGGGCGACGTTCGTGAAGCGACCCGCCGCGCGGCCGCAGAACGCGGCCAGGTGTGGGTCGACTACTGGGTCCGCATCGCCGCCGAACACGGCGCACCCTCAGGGCCGGACCTGGAGCGGATCGTCTACTACCAGGAACGCTCGCAGCAACCCCGGCAAGCTGACCTTGAGATCCTGAGACAAGCGGGCTGGATCGTGCTCAGCGTGGATGCAATGGAGGGACGCTCCGGCGTCCTAAAGCAGGCCCTGACCCGTCTCGGACTTACGCCCTCGCCATGACCGTGCGTAGGTCGCAGCGGAAGGTCGTCGTGCCAGTCGCGTGCCAGATGGAGCGGCCGATCATGGTCAACAACGGTCACCACGGCGGTGCCGGAACGTGAGGCCGATCCACACTCAATCGAGCGTGGTGACTCGTTCGCCCTCGCCGGGCCGCCAGATCGTGATCATGAGCTGGTTGTTCTTGCCGGACGTGACCGAGGAGGCCCCGGTGAGGTCTGCCACGAAGAACGGATCGAACGCTTGGCGCCGAAGGTCGAAGCCAGCCTCCTCGTACAAGTTCGTGAGGAATAGCCGGTGGAAGTCCTTGTCCTGCATGTTCTGGACGCGACCCCAAAGCTTGGCGTCCCCGTCACGTTGGTGAGGAGGGGACGTTGCCGTATGGAGGCAGAACCTAGGGTCACGTTCGAGGTCGCGAAACTTGAAGGTGTTGGGCATGCCGAGCAAGACGAGGCGCCCCTCGAAGACCCGAGGCTCCATCGGGCTTATTCGCGGCGATCCGTCCGCTCGCAGTGTTCCTAGCAGGCACAAGCTGCCGGCGGCGGCATGACGTCGACTGAAGACCTCAGCGATCCGCGGGGCCTCACTAGTGAACTCGCACCACGACACCATGGCTGGCGACAGTACCAAGCGCTTCCCCCACCAGCGGGGTTCGGCGTGCCGTCCGCCTGTTCACGCCACGGCAGCCTGTTCACGCCACGGCAGCCTGTTCACGCCACGGCAGCCTGTTCACGCCACGGCAGCCTGAGGGTCGGCGTGCCCTCCGCGTGCCCCACACCAGGGCCGATCATGGTCTGCAACGGTCAACTACGGTCACGACAGCCGAGCTGAGACGCGGAGGCGACTCACGCTCAGTGCGGCGTGCGAGCCCGACGTTCCTTTGCAAGGCAAGGGGTGAGGGGTTCGAGTCCCCTCGTCTCCACACGTACGAATCCCCGGGTCAACGCCCGGACAGAGTCCCGGGCCTCTCCACGTGTCGGACGTCGCGACCGTTCCGCGCGGCCCTCGCGCGTCCTCCCTGTGCTGGAAGGGGAGCCGAAGGGCACGCGCGGTGTCCCCGCCCGCACCGTGGGAGGTCGGATCCCAGGTGGACGTTCATCGAGTCCGCAATGGCGCGGTCCCGGGCGTTCACTGCGTGCAGGTAGATCAGCGCAGCCCGCGCTGGTGTGGCCCATCCTCTCCAATTCGCCGCCACCGTCGCGCCCGACACCTACGCTGATCCCACCTCTGGACACCTCAGGCCGCGGACTTTAACGGCAACGGTCGCCTCGACGAGGTGTAACACCGGTCCACTGGCACCAGACTGAGTTCACTTCGGAGTTGTCGGCCAGCCGCCTGCACGCGCCCTGCCGGCTGACTGTGTGGCGACATACCAACGGCTGATGAGCACAGCTCCTCCGGCCGCGACCAGTCCGAAGGCTGTTATTCGCACGAGCCATCGCCGCTCGTCGCATTGGGACGCCGGCGGGTCAACCGTCGGACGGCCAGGCTGCAGGTCAGCCAAGTCGTTCACGCGTGCAAACTCCCGCTCGTGGCTACTCGGGACGAAGGCGGAGCCGCAGTCGTAGAAGCCGCTTGTGAAGGGCACGAACCCGGCGAGCAGCCCGACGCCGAGAAGGATCGCACCGACGATGCCGAGTTTCGTGACCATGATCGGAGAGTATGTGGGGCCGACAGGCATGAGAAGACCGTTGGTGACAGAAACAGACGCCGTGGCTGCGATCTCGCCACCTGTGTGCGCGTGAAGGCATCGTCCGTCGGACCGTGCGTGCGGTCAGAATCTGAGCGCTCAACGCATCTGGCCTATCACCGCAGGAGGGCCGAGTCACAAGAAACCTGACGCCACGCGAACTTCGGACCGCTAGGTCGGGTGCAGTCAACGTGCGCTTGCTGCGTCAGCCATGGATGGCTCGGGCAAGGAGCAGTCCGGTGTAGCCGGCGCCGAGTCCGGCGGCGACACTGGCCGCCGCGTTGAGGACGGCGTACAGGCGCGCGCCGTCCTGGGTGAGTCGTAACGTCTCATATCCGAACGTGGAGTATGTGGTCAGCGCCCCGCAGAATCCGATGCCGGCAAGGGACATGACTCCGCTGGGGGCAGGTAGTCCGGCCAGCAGGCCGAGGAGCAGGGAGCCGGCGACGTTGACCGCGAAGGTGCCCCACGGAAACAGGCTGTCATGGCGGGCACGTACGGCCTGGTCCACCAGATAGCGCAGCGGCGCACCGATCGCGGCGCCGAGCGCGACCAGCAGGATGGTCATCGCGCCTCGCGCCCGCGGCCGACGTAGCGGATCACTTCAACTGGCTCGACGATGACCAGGCCCTCGCCGATCAACTCGTCGAGCTGAGGGAGGAACGCCCGAATGCGGTCGGGGTCGTCGACGATGACGATGACGAGTGGAAGGTCCTCGCTCAGGCTGAGGATCCGGGTGGTGTGGATGTGGTTGGAGGCGCCGTAGCCCTCGATTCCGCGGAGTGCGGTGGCGCCGGCCAGACCCGCCTTGTGAGCTCGGTGGATGATCTCGTGGTACAGCGGCCTGTGGTGCCACTGGTCAGTGTCGCCGACAAAGATCGTCAGCCGCAGGGCTTGACCCTCGAGTTTCATGAGGACTCCTGGCGTCGTCGGGCGATGGTCTTGTGGGTGAGTGTGGCGCCGATCCACACCGCGGACAGCGCGAGGAGCAAGGTGCCGGCCAGGTAGGCCAACCCGGTTCGCGGCGCCTCAGCTGAGGTACGGATGGCGTCAAGGATGTAGGTAGAGAACGTCGTGAACCCGCCCAGTACCCCAATCCCCAGGAACGGGCGCAGCAGCCGTCGGCCGGTCCATACCTGCTCGAGGAGCACCATCAACACACCAATGAGCAGGCATCCGGAGACGTTGATCGCGAACGTCGCCCACGCGAACTCGCCGGACCTGTGAGGGAAGGCGACGGACACGCCGGAGCGGACCAAAGAACCGAGCACCCCACCCGCCGACACCGCCGCCAGCACCGGCAACGCTCCCCGCCACTGCTGGAGCCGACGGGTCCGAAGCGGTAGATCATCGCTGGCTGTGGCCGGACGAGAATGCATCGGATCGGGCATATGGGCCTCCTACCAGCAACACGCGCTCTCCACTGGCAGGGACCGTTGGCGGCATACGCCGCAGTTCTCCCGACCATGGCCGGGGCGGCGGGCCCCACCGCCGCGGTCCCTCGCACAGAAGGACCGCTCGCAGCTTAGCGGGCTCAGCGTCGGACTGGGTATCGCAGGTGAAGGGCACGGCGTCCCTGGACGACAATTGGGTCCTCGAGGAGTTGGTGGCCCTTTTCCAGCTTCGTGAAGTAGGGGATCCCCTCGCCGAACAGCACTGGCACGAGGCTGACACACACCTCATCTACCAGACCGAGGGCGATTGCCTGCTGGGCGATCGCCGCACTCGCGATGGTGACGTCCTGGTCGCCGGCGATCCTTCTGGCCCGGGTGATCGCGGCTTCGACGCCGTCGACGAATGTCGTTCTCGGCCATCTCTTGGTGGCGTCCTCGGGTGCGCGATGGGTGACCACGACGACGGGAGCACCGGCCGGATGCTTGTCACCCCAACCGTCGGCGATGTCGAACAGGCGTCGGCCGGCGACGAGTGCACCGGTGTTTCCGGTCAACTCTCGTAGCACCTCCGCACTGGCATCGTCGACCTGGAAGGAAACGTCCTCATTTGGGTTGGGCACGGTCACGTCCCCGGCCTCGTACCAGTCGAACAGTTCCCGGGGCTGATCGTTCGGATCCGCGATGAACCCGTCCAGCGACATCGTCATGTGGGTGAACACCTTGCCCATCGTGGGCCTCCTCTGCTTGTCAGCTGTCACTCGTACCGACCTCCCATGACCGGGAAACTCATCGGCACCGGAAGGGACGGCGTGACACCGGCCAGGAGCTCGTGCCGCTCAATCAGCAGGGAGCACGTGGTAAGTCAGGTATGCGACCTGGCCAATCTGTTCGACGTTCGACAGCGAGAGCCGTGACGAGGTGAGGTGGCCAGTAAACAAGGGCTTGCCACTCACCAGCATCACCGGCACGACACCGATGAACATCTCGTCCAACAAGCCGGCATCGACGAATGCCGTGGCCAAGGAACCGCCGCCGGCGACCAAGATGTTCCTACCACTCGCAGCGCGGACCATCGCCCGGTGCGCCGGGCGGACGTCGCCGCTGACGAACGTGATGTCGGCGCCAGGGACCTTCGGCAGCTCCCGATGAGTGAACACCCATACCGGCCTGTCGCTGTGCGCCTCCTGCCACTTCTCAGGATGCTCCAGCAGCTGCGAATCCCGGAGCACGCACTCGTAGGTGGCGGCGCCCATCGCCAAGGCGCCAATCTCGCCGACGAACGACGACACGTCGCGATCTCCCGGATCGATCTCGTAGAGCCAACCAAGCGAGTCGTCCGCGCCGGCAATGAATCCATCGATGCTGCTGGAGACGTAGTAGATCGTCTTGGCCACAGGAGGATCCTCCCAGCCCTGGCGGCGGGCCGTAATAACCGCAAGAAGCACACTGGACACGCCTGCGGTTCGAAGCGCCAAACCCGAAGGGGTTCCGCGGGAGATCACTGGCTGGCATTCTGCGGCCATGCCCGACGTGAGACTTACCGCGAAGCAGTTCCAGGAAGCTGGCGGCACGGAGGACTGGCGCGTGCTCGCCGTCGGGGCGAGCAGCTGGTTCGATGCGCCGTCTCATGCGGCTGGTGCGGAGCTGCTGCGCGGCATCGTCGCTCTGGTCGGCGATGGCGCACGGCAGCCGGACGTCGACCTGCGCCAGAGCGGAATGCACGTACGGATTCCGTCCGGCCCTACCGGCCTGACGGCCGCGGACGTGTCGTTCGCCCGTGCGATCTCGGATATCGCCCGGGGCCTGGAGCTCAGGGCCGATCCAGCGGCGCTCCAGTCCGTACAGCTCGCGATCGATGCTGTCGACATGAAAGCAGTGATGCCGTTCTGGCGGATCGTCTTCGGTTACGAGGAGTCGGAGGACGGCCTCACCGACAGCCTGCGCCGGGATCCGGGAATCTGGTTCCAGCAGGCCGATCAGCCGCGTCCGCTGCGTAACCGGATCCACGTCGATGTCGCTTGGGCGGACGACATCGCCAACACGCGACGTGCGGAGGTGCTGGCCAACGGTGGTCACGTGGTCAACGACGAGCGCCCGTGGGTGATCGACGACCCCGAGGGAAACGAGGCCTGCCTCCCGCTCGGGCCGACCGCAGCCCTGGGCGACGACCCGGAAACTGAAGACTGGCGGCAGATGGGCAGCGCGATTACGTGCTACCCGACAGGCTCTTTCCGCGAGTCGGTCGACCTTGCTACGGCCGTTGCCCGACTCGCCGACTATGCCGGGAAGGCGCTGATGGTGGACGTGCGTCCCGGCTGCATCACGCTCGACTCCGGCAAAGACCAACACGAGACCGAGAACTTCGACCTCGACGAGGGGTTCATGGAGCTGGCCCGTCGGGTTCAGGCCGCGGCGCGTGGGATGGGGCGCCCCGCCGATCCCTCTCCCCGCCGACGGTTCCTCCAGATCTCGATCCACGCCGTCGACGTTCCAGCGGTGCGGCCGTTCTGGATGGCAGTACTCGGATATCAGCAGGGTCCTTACCAACGTTTGCTTCAGGACATCTACGATCCACGCCGGATCAACCCGGTGTTCTGGTTTCAACAGATCGACGCCAAGGACGTCCATGACGAAGCGCGGCGGGCGCAGCGCAACCGGATCCACGTCGATCTGTTCGTCCCCGACGACCAGGCACAGGCCCGGATCGACGCCGCGCTGGCAGCCGGCGGCCGGATCGCCAACGACTCCGAAGCACCCGCGTGGTGGACCCTCGCCGATCCCGAGGGCAACGAGGTGGATGTCGCCGTCGCATCCGGACGCGAGGAGGCACCTCGTCCGACGTCGCACGCACCTGCTTGAGACCTTGCGCTCAGCGTCCCGCGCACCGATCAGGTGCCCATGTCCGAGGCAATGATGGGCAGCGGTTCGACCACGGCGCCCTCCTCGGGGAGGCCAGACTCGCGGATCTGGAAATGATCCGCCCTTCGCGGCCACTCACGGAAGCGCCGAAATGCCATCGGAATGCCTCGAGCAGCAGACGCGTCCGGGCCGTCCATCACTTGTACGTGCACATGCGGGTGGGTCGAGTTGCCGGAGTTGCCACAGTCCGCGACCCGCTGCCCCGCCGTCACCTTCTCGCCGACCGTCACCCGAACGGAACCGTCCCGCAGGTGGGCCAGGGCAACGAATGCGCTCTCGTGCCGCATCGCGATGACCAGGTGGTTGCCGGCCAAGGCAGTTACACCCTGGCGGAGGCGGGCAGCCTGACCTAACGCGTAGGGCACGAGGGCCAACTGCGACCGGCGCGCCACGTGATCGATCTCGCCCTGGTGCACCTGGACGACGACGCCGTCGGCGGGCGCCAGGACTGGTCGGCCGTAGGCGAAGAACCGCTCCACCGGTTCGGTGGCGAGAAGAGTTCGCCAGTCACGGCGCTCTGCGACACGATGACGGTGATCGACACCGATGAAGTCGATGGCGTACCGCCCGCCCATCAGGTCGGCACCGTGACTGGGAACCCGCCGGGCCGGACTGTTTCTCGCAAGCCAACGTCCCTCGAACGGCAACGAGATCACGATCTCCGAAGTCACACCGTCAACCCGTCTTGGTAGTGGACTTGCCGGTCGAAGAGGAGCTGAGAATCTCCGCCAGCGCGACCTTCACGTCCTGGAACCGGTCACGTCCGACGATGCCGTCCCAGCGGGCCTCCAGGTCGGCGAAGAAGCTGGTCGCGACCATGGCGGCGCTCGTACCACGGTCGGCGTAGACGACGACCCGGCCTCGACGGTCGACAGGATCGGGGACCCGCCGCACGTAGCCGTGTTGCTCGAGGTGGCTGACCAGATCGCTCATCGCCTGAGGTGTCATCCCTGCTCGGCGCGCCAACTCCGTCGGCCGTGTGCCCTCGCAGTCCATGAGTCGGAGGACGTTGAAGCAGTGGGTGGGTCGCAAGTCCTCATACCCGGCCTCGATGAGGTGGCGGTGCAGGTCGTTGAGAAGTCGGTCGAAGACCTGACCGATGAGCTGGGGCAAGAACAGAGCCTCACTTGCTTGTTGTTCGGTCACCTTATAAGTTCACCTTCTAAGGGCGCCTGTATATATCAACCGTAACCGAAAGGTCGAGCGATGTCACACCCCGAACCCGCCCCAGAAGCTGTCCGAGCGCGGGCGAGACCGGCGACGACGTGGCGCAGGGCCGCCCGGGTGAGCGTGGGAGTAGTCATGACGCTGCTCGGCCTGTTGTGGGTTCTTCAGGGTGCCGACCTCGTTCGGATTCAGCCCATCGCGTGTGTGGCTGACTGCCGGCCCGTGACCGGTGGATCATTCGTGTGGTTCGCGGTCGGTGTGCTGACCCTGCTCGGCGGGCTCGTAGTGCTCGGTGTACGACGGCGCCGCCGCTGAACGGCGCCCACAACTCGGCAAGCAAAATGCCTTGGGGGACGGCTGCCGCATGATCGGAAAAACGCGGTCCGCGCGTGTATCTGTCGTCCGCGGTGAGCCCGAACAGACCGGGACGCGGGACGGGATTGCCTTCAGCTATTCACCGATGACGCAGAAGAGATTGCCTTCCGTATCGGCGAGAACCACGAAGTCGGCACCTTCTGGATACACCCAGTCCACTCGCTTTGCGCCGAGAGATGAGCCGCTCGACTTCAGCCTGCACCTCTTCTCCTTCGTCCACCCACAGGTCCAGATGGGTCCTGTCATCCTCGTCCAGGTGAAGGCGGGTGCCCTCGCCGTTCGCAGGGATGAGAAACGCTGGATTGTCGGTGGGAACGTATCCGAGGGCTTTGCTCCAGAAGTCAGCAGCCCGGTTGATACTCGAAACCTTCAGCACGATCGATCCGAGACTCACCATCGCCGTAGCATCCCATGATCTGCGTGGAAAGCACTACAGCAACTGCCAGCACAAAGGTCCTTGACGCCTAACGACCAAGATGATCGAGAACGGCCGCGAGATTGCGATCCGGTGGCTGTATCGAATCGATGATCAACGCCTCTTCGTCCCAGGAAGGGAATTTCGCGAGGCGTCGCGCGACGTTGGTCCAGTCGCCGCCATCGTGCCAGCCGGGGATACCACGATGGCGGTCCTCGACGCGGGCGCGATGGACTTTCGGGTCTGAGCACGTACACACGATCACCTTGAAGTCGGCGTTCGCGCGCCGGGCGAGACTGCGCCAACGTACGCGGGTCGCGTGGTCCTCGACGGGGGTGTCGAGGATCGCGGACTGTCCGAGCGTGAGCTGGCGTAGGGCGAGGGTGGTCAGCTGTTCCACTCCGATATCCCACAGTTCTGCGAAGTGGCGTCCGCCGAAGGGGGTAAGGGCACCCAGCAGCCAGTCGATCGCGAAGACGGGGATGTTGAGCTTCCGCCCGGTGGCCTCTGCGATGGTGCTCTTACCACTCCCAGGTACGCCGGAGAAGATCACGAGTGCGGCCCGTCGCCCGGATTGCGCGCCGTCCAAGCCGTCGAGGTCGCCGAAGTCGCCGAAGTCGGCGGAGTCGGCAAAGTCCATCGGCAATCGAGGTGTCAGGCCGGCCGGAACCATGCCGAGCATCCACGTCATCGTGATGCGGTGCGGCGGCTCAGGCTCGACCTCGCAGCTGAGGACATCGACGTCGCCGTCCGGCCGGCGCAAACGAGCCTTGGCGGTGTGGTCGGAGACGTCGACACCAACGACCACCACCGGCGCGTACGTCTGCGTGCGGGTTCGTACCCGGTCCACGAAGACATCCGGTGCCACGACCGCCGTGAACTCCGGTGCCAGCACCGAATCCACGTCGGCGCCCCAGTCCTCGGCGCCGTCGAGTCCTGCGAGGATCCACTCCAGCCGTTCGACGGCTGGTGTCCTGTGTAGGCGGATCATGACTCCCCCCGCTTCGACCTGGCACCGAAGTGTATGCGCGCCAGGTGGCTCGCGGGTCGGTGCGCTGGGACGATGGTGGACATGTCTGGCGATCACGTGGACACCTCTGCGCGCAGATCCGTGGCGGCAGGTCAACGCCCAGACGGGCGGTCGGCTGCGCCTGGTCGGCCTGCCCGCGCACGGCACGATCAGCGACGCCGCCTACGTATGTTGGTTGGACGGCCGTGCCGGAGTACTCACGAAATCAACCGCCAGCATCGAGACCCCCGACCATGACACGGATCTCGCCATGACTCACATCTCCCCAGCGTGATCGCCCGCGTCACGATGTCGTCCGTTCGGGCGCGTTCACGCGCACGAGCAGCACGCGTTGCGTCACTGCGGTTTCGTCAAGCCGGTCGACGATTTCGGCGGCCGTCTCGGCCGGCGAGTGATGGCCGTTGTCCAGCCACAGCCCGAGAGACGACGAAGCGCTGGATGGAGTCGCCGTCGATGTGCACGGCTCGCGGCAGCAACGAGGCGACTTCGTTGCCCACAGTCGTTTTGCCGGCGGCGGTCGCTCCGGTGATCAGCAGTAGCCGGCCGATGACGGGATTCGGCATGGGCTCTCCCGACGGGATGTCAGACGGCGAACTCTCTGTGCTGCGGTGAGTTTCTGCGCGGCGAGAGGTGGGGGCGCAGCCGATCTGCGATGCCGTCGGTCTCGGCGATCGAAAGTCTCGGGACCTCGCCCCACTCCGTTCCTCCGCCAGGCAACGTCCCGGCCACGTGAATGTGCAGGTGCGGAACGGACTGGCGCGCTGACACGCCATTGTTCTGCCACACGGCTACGCCCTCGACGTCGAAGGCTCCTACGATCGCGGCCGTTGCCCGCTGGGTCAGTTCCAGCAGCGGTGCGAACTCGTCTGGTTGGAGGTCGAGCATGGTGGGCCGGTGGGCAGTCGGAATCGCCAGCAGGTGGCCGATACCGCGCTGTTCCCTCGTGACCAGGAGGGCAACCGTGGCAGAGCGCTCCAGGATGGTGTACGGGCGGTGCCCGAGCAGGAAGACGCAGAACGAGCAGTCGTCCTGGGCAGGAAGGATCATCGCCACGGGGAGAGTGTTACCGGTGCGATCCCTGAAGTCCAGCAACGTGTCCCCCGTGAGGGTCATGACTCCACTCCCTCAGATCGCCGCCGAAAGGTGTCGAACGCAGCGATCAGCCAGCACGCTCGGCGGCGCCGCGCTCCACGCAGAACTCGTTCCCCTCGATATCGGCGAGGGTCACCCACCCTCTGCCGTCCGGCACGCGGTGGTCGCCGACCAGCGTCGCGCCCAGGGCAAGCAGCCGTTCCACCTCCTCGTCGCGGGTGCGGTCCTGCGGCTGGAGATCCAGGTGCACCCGGTTCTTTACGCCCTTGGGCTCGGGCACGGTGACGAACAGCAAGGCCGCGCCCGTCGTGGTGACCAGCGCTTCAGAGTCACCCGGCTTGTCCTCATCGGAAACCGCACTGTCGAGGACCTTCGCCCAGAACGACGCCAGCTGGTAGGCGTCGGCGCAGTCGATGGTCACGTGTCGTACGAGAGATGCCATGCACCAGACCCTACGACCGTGTTTCGGCAAGACTGGTGGTGTGTGGGTGATGCTGCGCGTTCCACCACTTGCGGAACTCGCCGAGGCTGAGGTGACCTACCCGGAGGTCGGCGCCACCGCGAGCGAGCTACCGGCCGGCTATCGGCATGTGGTCCGGAGGGCAGAACTGGGGCACGGCGACGACGTCTTCGAGCGCTGCGGGCAGGCCGTCCTGTCCTGGCAGTTGCATCGAGGTGCGGGCCTTCGCGTCCACCCGAGCCATCCTGTCGCGCAGCCTGACGCTGTTGTCGCGGTCGTGTTCGGCGTCGGTGCCATCGGAGTCGTGGCGCCGTGCCGGGTGATCTATGTCGTACGCGAGGAGAATCGGCGGGGTTTCGCCTATGGGACCTTGGCCGGCCATCCCGAGTCCGGCGAGGAGTCCTTCGTGGTGTCGCGGCAGGCCGATGGCTCCGTGGTCCTGGAGGTGACGGCGTTCTCCCGTCCGGCGAATCCGTTGAGCCGCTTCGGCGACCCGGTGATCCGCCGGATCCAGGACTGGGTGACAAATCGCTACGTCACCGCGACCAGACGGGTCGCACTCGCCGCCGAGCGGCCCCCTCGTTAGGTCGTGGTCCGGGCTACCGCACACCTGCGGTGACCGTCAGGGTGCCGGCCGCCGTGTCGACGGTGGCGTTGGTGCCGAGCGGCAGGGTGGGCAGATGCGGGTTGTGCGCGTGACCGATGGGCAGCCCGCCGAGGACGGGAACGCCAAGCCTGGTGAGCCGGTCACGGAGTACGTCGATGATCGTCCACCCTCCTCGAACCGTCTCCTCGAAACCCGGGAACTGCCCGACCGCGACTCCGCGGAGCCCGTCGAGTGAGCCTGACCTCATGAGCTGGGTGAGTTCCCGGTCGACCTGGCCGAGCCCCGTGCCTTTGACGTCCTCGATGAACAGGATGGCGCCGTCGAGGCTGGGCAGCTCGACGCCGACTTCGCCGCGGAGCTCGCTGAGGTTCCCGCCCATGAGGAAACCGCTGGCGCTGCCCTCGACCGTGACCGCGGCGGTGGGTTCGGCCGGGTCCTGGTGGACCGTGATGGGGTCGGTCGTCATCAGCGCCCGCCGCAGCGACTCCGCCGATGCCGGCCCGGTGTATTCGTCGTACCAGTTGACGAACGGGCCGCTGAGGCCGACCAGCCGGCACCGCCGCCACAACGCGAGATGCAGGTGCGTGATGTCGCTGAATCCGACAAGGGGCTTCGGGTCGCGTCGGGCGGCGGCGAAGTCGAGGTCACCGGCGATCCGGTAGGCACCCTTGCCGCCCGTGGTCGCGAAGATCGCGCGGACGCCCGGGTCGCGAATAGCGTCGTTCAGGTCGGCCAGGCGATCCTCGTCCGCTCCCGCGAGATAAACCCACCTGATCGAAGGCGTGCTCGCCGATCTCGACCGTGAGTCCCCAGCCCGTCAGCAGTTCCTCGCCGCGCTTGACCCCATCACGGGTCGGCGGACTGGCCGGCGAAACGAAGCGGACGCGGTCCCCGTGCTCGAGGCGGGGTGGAACCAGCGCGGTGCGCACGCCGGCGAAGTCTGGCACGCGTCGCCGACAGTCCTGCGTACACCGGATGGGCAGACCACGGGGCTGGTGAAGCCAGTCGACACAAGTCCGCGAACGTCCTGGGATCAGACGCTTCCCGGCCAGGAGGGCCGCTCTGTGCTGTGGCCGAGGCCGAACCGCTCCGCGTCGTCGCCGCCCGGACGCCCGCTGCCGGGCGTACTCGGCTGGTCCGCCAACAACCGCAACGCCAACTGCAGGGCGTCGCGCAGGGTCGAGCGCGACCGGAGCTGCCCGAGGTCGACGCCGAGGTTCACCATGGATTGGGCCACCTCCGCACGTACGCCGCTCAGGATGCTCACCGTGCCCATCAGGGCGACCGCGCGAACCGTGTTGAGCAGGTGCTGGGCGAGGACGGAGTCGATGGTGGGTACGCCGGTGACCTCCAGGATGATGACCTTTGCCTGCGTCTCGGCGATCGTCGCCAGCAGCCCTTCGGTCAGGCGGGCCGCGCGGCGAGAGTCGAGGGTGCCGATGATGGGGAGGACGAGTACGTCGTCCCAGACCTGGACGACCGGCGTCGACAGCTCGAGGATCTCGTCCCGTTGCCGCTGTTGGCGTTCCTCGATGTCACGGCGTTCGGTCTCGTCACGGGTGACCGAGACGAAGCCGGTCAGTTCACCGGTGTCGCGGCGAACCGGCGCGAGAACCACACCGGCCCAGTACTTGTCGCCGTCCTTGCGCCAACGCCATCCCTGGAACTCCGACCGGCCGACGTCCTGCGCGGTCCGCAGGCGGCGCTCGATCTCGGGCCGGTCGTCATCGGCGTAGAACATCGAGGCGGGCTGGCCGAGGACCTCCGCCGCCGTGTAGCCGGTCAGGGCTTCCCCACCAGCACTCCAACTGGCGATACGTCCGGACATATCGAGCATGGTGACCTCGAATGCCGTAATCGCGGCCAACATCGCCTCGATCTCACGGATTCGCTCCGCCGGGTCCTCTGACCGCTTTTGCACGCCAGGCATACCACGACACCCCCTCTTCCCTTCATACCTCACGTGGATCCGTGCGTCAGGCGACCGTCAGGCGCGGGTCTGCCGGCTGCGCTGGAGGAAGGTGCGCTCGGCGGCGTTCTGGGTATGGGCGATCGCGGCGTCGTACGCCTGCGCGGCCTCAGCGGTGCGGCCCAGGCGGCGGAGAAGATCGGCGCGGATGGCGTGGAACACGTGGTAGCGCTGAAGGCCGAGGCCGTCGACCAGGGCGAGTGCGGCCGCGGGCCCTTCGACCTCGGCCACCGCGACGGCACGGTTGAGCGCGACGACCGGCGTGGGGGTCAGCGCCAGCAGATGGTCGTACAGCTGGAGGATCTGCGCCCAGTCCGTGTTTTCGGCGGTGGTCGCCTCGCTGTGGACGGCGTTGATCGCCGCCTGGATCTGGTACGGACCGGGCTGGTTGCGCCGGAGGCACTGTCGTACGAGGGACTGACCCTCGGCGATCAGCTCACGGTCCCAGCGTCCGCGGTCCTGGGCAGCGAGCAGCACGAGGTCGCCGTCCGTTGTCGTACGGGTGGCTCGCCGTGACTCGATCAGCAGCATCAGCGCGAGCAGGCCGATGACCTCCGGTTCGTCGGGCATGAGGTCGGCCAGCAGCCGGCCGAGCCGGATGGCCTCACCGCAGAGGTCCTCGCGCACGAGCCGGTCGCCCGAACTCGCGGTGTAGCCCTCGTTGAAGATGAGATAGACGACAGCGAGTACGGAACGGAGCCGGTCGGGAAGGTCGGCATCGCGGGGGACGCGGTACGGGATCCTGGCGTCGCGGATCTTGCCCTTGGCGCGAACCAGTCGCTGCGCCATGGTCGGCTCGGGTACGAGGAAGGCGTGGGCGATCTCCGCCGTGGTGAGCCCGCCCAGCAGCCGGAGCGTCAACGCCACTTGGACGCTGGTGGCGAGCGCCGGGTGGCAGCAGGTGAAGATCAGGCGTAGCCGGTCGTCGCGCACTGGTCCCTCCTCGGCGTAGCCCGAAGACTCGTCGCGGGCGTGGAGGAGGGCGGCTTGGGCGTGGCGGTCCTCCCGTGAGGAGTCCCGGCGGAGCCGGTCGATCGCCCGGTTGCGGGCCGTGGTGATGATCCACCCCGCGGGGCTCGGGGGGAGCCCGGTGTCCGGCCATCGTTGGACGGCCGCGGCGAAGGCGTCCTGGACCGCGTCCTCGGCGATGTCGATGTCACCGAAGACGCGCACCAGGACGGCAACCGCACGGCCGTGCTCCTCCCGGAAGACGCGGTCGATCTCGGCGGCGGACACCGATGGGTCGGGTGCGTCCGGTGGGTCGGGTGCGTCCGGTGGGTCGGGCGTCACCGGAATCTCACGTGCAGGTTCCGTACCGCATCGGCCACACCTCGATCGGGAGCGTGATCGCCCGGGCGAGCTTGCGGCCCCACTCGAGCGCGGCGTCGAGATCCGGCGCCTCGATGACGGTGAATCCGCCTATGTGTTCCTTGCCCTCGGTGTAGGGGCCGTCGGTCGTGAGCACGTCGTCGTCCTGGAGTCGCACCACGGTCGCGGCGCCCGGAGAGTGCAGGCCGCCGGAGAATACCCAGGCGCCGGCTGCCCGAAGTTCGGCGTTGACCGCCTCGATGTTCCGCATGATCGGCTCGAGGACCTCGGGCGGCGGTGGATCACCATCGGGTTGGTAGATGCTGAGCAGGTATTTCGCCATTTTGTCCTCCTCCTTCGGCGCTCTCGAGGCGCTGGGCGTGTTTCGTGGCCGTGGTGCCGGCCCTTCTCACACCTCTTATACGAATGACGGGCCGTCGGATCGACAGGGTTCGCCGCGGATGATTCGGGGACCACGGCAATTTCCAACGTCGCGGGTGCCCCTCAGCGATGCCTGAGCAGTGGTGGGCTAACCGAGCCCGCCAGCAGAACCCCTTTGTACGACAGCAGAAATCACGATCCAACAGTGAATCGGTAGACATTGGTGTCCCGCCTGACGAAGCCGACTCGTTCGTACAGTCGGATCGCCGACGCCCGCGACGGGCGCGACGTCAGGTGGACGGTCCGGGCGCCTGCCTCCGCTGCGATCCGTACGGCCTCCGATGTGAGAGCCGCACCGATGCCCATCCCGCGCATGTCGGTGTCGACGACGACGTCCTCGATCCATGCACGAAGGCCGGTAGGAATGGGGATCATGACCAGCGTCAGCGCGCCCACCAGGCGCCCGTCGCCTCGCGCCGCGAGCACGGTATTCGTGGGACACGCGATGATCTTCTCGAGGCTGGCGCGGGTCGGGGAAGGCGCGGACGAGGACAGTTGTGGCAACAGGCGGGCGAAGCATTCCACCGCTTCCTCAGTTGCCTCGCGAAGCGCCTCCACTTCGATGTCCATGCGTCGGAACGTTACCGACGTGGGTGCCGCCGGCGGATAGCATCCGCTGATGAAAGTCACCGCGATTGTGCCCAACCTGCGGGTCGACAGCACCGACGCGACCCGGGACTTCCTGATCGAGTTCCTCGGCCTACGCATGGGTTTCGACCATCGTGGAGTCGTCAACCTCCGCTCGCGCGAGAATCCCCTGGCGCAGGTCCAACTGAGTCAGGACGACGGACCGGCGATCTCCATTCACGTGCCCGACGCACGCGAGGCGTACGAAGAGGCGAAGTTCCGTGACTACGACATCGCCTATCCGCTGACGCATGAGCCGGACGGCAGGGTGCGGTTCTTCGTCCGCGCACCTGGCGGCATGCTCATCAACATCATCGAACACGACGACTCGGCACACCTTCCTTAGCGACGACGCAATCTCTCCGCTGAAAGCAATCTCCGCCTGAAACGTCGAGCGACCATCGCCGTGCGCGCTCGAGGAGATCCCGCACTATCCGGGCCTTGGCCGCCGAGTCGGGGCGGTCGGGTTGTCGGGGCGGTCGGGGCGGTCGGAAAGGATGGGCGCATGAACCATGCGCTGCTCATCGGATTCGTCGTCGCCGTCGCCCTCGTCAGTCTCGCGCCCGGCCCCGACATGCTCTTCATCGTCGCCAACGCCATCACCGGTGGCCGCCGGGCTGGCGTGGTCGCGGCGCTCGGCATGTCGACCGGGCTGGCGTGCCACACGGTGGCGGCCGCGTTGGGTCTGGGCGCGTTGATGCAGGCGGCGCCGACCCTCCTGGAGGGCGTACGGATCGCGGGCGCGGCCTTCCTCGTCTACCTCGCCGTGACCACGTGGCGTTCGAGTCGTACGCGCCAGGCGATGACGGTTGAGCGGCTCGAGCGCCCCCGATCGGTGTCCCGCGTCTATGTGATGGCTGTGTTGACGAACCTCGCGAACCCGAAGGTGATCCTCTTCTACCTCGCGTTCTTCCCGCAGTTCCTCACGACCGGTGCGGGCAGCTGGCCGGCGACGGCGCAGTTCCTGGTGCTTGGCGGGACGTTCATCGTGGTCGGACTGGCCGTCGACGCGTCTGCGGGAGTGGCGGCCGGAGCACTCTCCGAGCAGGTGCTGCGGCGTACCGGTGTCCGCCGGTGGCTCGACCGCGCCTCGGCGGCAATCTTCGGTGGCCTCGCGGTGCGCCTGGCACTCGACTCCCGCTGATCTCGACCCGACGCTTTCGCGTGGGGAGCGCCCTGCGCCAACGGGCCCGTAGCTCTCTCGCAATACCTCTGCGACAGAGCTATTCTGCGAGGGTGGTGTCTTCCGTACCAGACGAGGCTCCGGTCCAGGACGCGATCGAGGACACTCCCCTCGAGGAGGCCGC
Organism: Actinopolymorpha sp. B11F2; assembly: GCF_040195635.1. Classification (NCBI taxonomy): domain Bacteria; kingdom Bacillati; phylum Actinomycetota; class Actinomycetes; order Propionibacteriales; family Actinopolymorphaceae; genus Actinopolymorpha; species Actinopolymorpha sp. B11F2. The sequence goes on from NZ_JBEFTX010000014.1 coordinate 208,142, forward strand.
GGTCACGGACACCTCGAGAGTGCCCGCCCCTTCGCTCGAGGACGAAGCTGAACTGACGCTCGCCGAGGACCTCCTGAGCGGCATCGGAGCACTCCGTCGTGGTCTGCTGCGCTGCGGTCCCGACTGGCCGTTCGGGCCGCTGACCGGCGCCCAGGCTGAACTGCTCCGTCTCGTCCGCCGCGAACCAGGCATCTCGGTCGCCTCAGCCGCAGCGACGCTGAGGGTTGCCCCTAACACGGTGAGCACACTCGTCCGCCAGCTCACCGCGGCCGAGCTCCTGCGCCGGGACGCCGACGCCAGCGATCGCCGGGTGGCCCGCCTTCAGCTCACCGCCGCGGCGGAGGGGCGGCTCGGAGCCTGGCGCGACCGCCGCAGCCATGCCGTCGCGGCGGCCCTGCGGACCCTGCCCGCCGACCAGCGCGCCGTCCTCACCGCCGTCGTACCCGCTCTCGCCGCCCTCACCAACCACCTCGAGGCGGCGACCAGCGCCACCAGCGCGATCACCAGCGCGACGAAGGCAGCCACCAACTCCGCCCAGGAAGCAGCACGAGGGGGCAGCCAGTGACCGACGACACCCTCACCACCACCGGTGCGGCCACCACAAACGAGGACGGCGCGTTCGCGGTGGTCATCCGTGGCCTCACCTACTGCTTCAAGGAGCAGGTGGCCGTTGCCGACCTCGACCTGGACGTACGCAGGGGCGAAGTGTTCGGCCTCCTCGGACCCAACGGTGCCGGCAAGACCACCACGCTCCGCGTCCTCACGACCCTGCTGCCGGTCCAGGAAGGCGAGGCCAGCCTTTTTGGCAACGACGTGCGCCACCGCAAGATCGCCATCCGCCGGCTCCTCGGTTACGTACCCCAACAGCTGTCCGCCGACGCCGCACTCACCGGCCGCGAGAACGTCATGCTGTTCGCCCGACTCTTCGACGTACCTCGCCGCGACCGCCGCCGCCAAGTCGACGAGTCCCTGGAGGTCATGGGTCTGCAGGACGCGGCCGACCGGCTCGCCGGTACGTACTCCGGTGGCATGATCCGTCGGCTCGAACTCGCCCAGGCTCTCATCAACCGGCCGCGCCTGCTGGTTCTCGACGAGCCGACCATCGGCCTCGACCCGATCGCCCGCGGCACCGTCTGGGAGCACGTCGCAGAACTCCGTGCCGACACCGGCATGACCGTCCTCGTCACCACGCACTACATGGACGAGGCCGACCAGATGTGTGACCGGCTCGGCCTCATGCACCTGGGCAGGCTCCGCGCCGTCGGGGCACCGGCCGAGCTGAAGGCCGCCCTCGGTCCGGACGCGTCGCTCGAGGACGTGTTCCGCCACCACGCCGGCGACACCTTCACCGACAACGACAACCCGGAAGGGGGGTTCCGTGCCGTACGCAGCACCCGCCGCACCGCCCGCCGACTCGGCTGAGGCCCGCATCGCCGGGCGCTCGCTCGGCTGGCGGCTGCCCAGCCGGGTCGCGACCCTGTGCCTGCTCGAACTGCAGAAGCTCCGCCACGACCGCACCGAGCTCGTCACGCGGGTGATCCAGCCGGCGTTGTGGCTCACGATCTTCGGTACGACGTTCAGCCAGCTGCGGGTCATCCCCACCGGGGACGTGCCGTACCTCGACTATCTCGCCCCCGGGATCCTCGCCCAGTCTGCGTTGTTCATCGCGATCTTCTACGGCATCCAGATCATTTGGGAACGCGACGCCGGTGTCCTCGCGAAGCTGCTCGTCACGCCGACGCCTCGGGCCGCGCTGGTCACCGGCAAGGCGTTCGCGGCGGGCGTTCGCGCCTCGGTACAGGGCGTCATCGTCCTGCTGCTCGCCCTGGTGTTGGGCGTGACGTTCACCCCCAACCCGCTGCGGATCATCGGCGCGTTCGTCGCCCTGGTCCTCGGCGCGGCGTTCTTCTCGTGCCTGTCCCTCACGATCGCCGGGCTTGTCCTCAACCGCGACCGGCTGATGGGGATCGGGCAGGCGATCACGATGCCGCTGTTCTTCGCGTCCAACGCGCTCTACCCGATCGACGTCATGCCGCACTGGGTGCGCTGGATCGCCCACGCCAACCCGCTGAGTTACGAGGTCGACGCCCTGCGTGGACTCCTGATCGGTACGCCCGCGAACCTCTGGCTCGACTTCGGGGTGCTCGTCGTCGCGGCCGTTGCCGGCATCACCGCCGCGTCCGCCCTGCTCGGCCGGCTCGCGCGCTGACGATCCGGCCGCCCGTACCGGGATCGGGACTGGTCACGACCAGGCGATGACCCGGTCATGTTGATCGAACGCGTCCGTGAACCCGTTGCCGGGGTGCCGTCATGGCGCCGCCGGCAGCTAGCCTCGGTCCGTGACCTCGACCGAGCGACCGAACATCGTCCTCGTCCACTGGCATGATCTCGGCACCCGGCTCGGCACCTACGGCGTGCCCGGCGTGCCGAGCCCCGCCGTCGACCGGATCGCGGCCGAGGGCGTGCGCTTCGATCGGGCGTTCTGCGCCACGCCGCTGTGCAGCCCGGCACGGTCGGCGCTGATGTCCGGCCGCTACCCGCACGCCAACGGCATGATGGGCCTGCAGCATCGCGGCTGGGAGTACGCACCGGGGATCGAGACGATGCCGATGCACCTACGTGGGCTCGGCTACCACAGTGCGAACTTCGGCATGCAGCACGAGTCACAGGACCCGTCGCGACTGGGCTATGACGAGGTGTACGAAGGGCGCGATCACGCGACCGGCTGGCAGCGCGCCGACACGGTGGTCGACGAGGCGACGACGTGGCTGGCGGCAGCCGACCGGCGCCGCGAGCCGTTCCTCGCCGTCGTGGGCTTCTTCGAGGTCCACCGCCCCTACCCCGCCGACCTCTATCCGCCGGACGACCCGGCGACCGTCTCCGTCCCGGCGTACCTCCCGGACAACCCGCACACCCGGGAGGACCTCGCGGCGTTCCACGGATCGATCCGGGTCGCCGACCGGGCCGTCGGCCGGCTCGTCGAGACTCTGCGCGCCGAAGGCTTGCTCGACCGCACCTGGATCGTCTTCACCACCGACCACGGAATGGCCTTCCCCGGTGCGAAGTCGACGTTGTACGACCCGGGCATCCAGGTGTCGTTGCTCATGCGCCCACCGGACGGGTCGGCGTACCGGCGCGAACCCACCAGTCGGCTGGCCGCACACGTCGACGTCCTGCCGACCCTGATCGACCTCGCCGGTGGGGCGCAGCCGGCCGGCCTGCACGGCGTGAGTCACGCGGGGTGGTTGCGGGGCGACGACATCCCGGTGCGGGCGGAGGTGTTCGCGGAGAAGACCTACCACGATGCGTACGACCCGATGCGGGCCGTACGCACGGATCGGTGGAAGTACATCCACAACGCCGAGCCAGGTCCACGGCTCCTGCTTCCACGCGACATCGAAGCGAGCGCGACCAGAGCCGGCATGGGTGACGCCCACCTGGTGGAGCGGGCCGCGGTCGAGGTCTACGACCTCACGGCCGACCCGTGGGAACGCGACAACCTCGCCGGGAAACCCGAGGTCGCCGACGTCGAACGCGAGCTGGCGGACACGCTCGTCCGCTGGCAGCGCGCCACCGGTGATCCTCTGCTCGACGGACCCATCCCCGCGCCCGCGTGACGCGTACTCGGGAACTGTGTCGGCCGGGTGTGGTCCGTGCGCACCGGGCGGAGGCGTCCCCCGGGAGCGTTGTCGGTTGCCGTCAGGTCCCGTCGGCGGAGTCAGCCGTTGTTCGGGCGGTTCCGGTTGCCGGCTGAACGCCCGCCGGCACCGGTCGATCCTCCGGACCTGCCGGGGCCACTCGACCCACCGGCGCCGCCTGATCCACCCGATCCAGCGGACCCGCCGGAACCGGACGAGCGGGGCGAACGCCGACGTGCGGCCTGACTCGGCGACGACGTACCCGACCTCGCCCCACTCCCGCTGTCCCCCGACTTCTGCGGAGGAACCGCCCCGCCTTCGGACGAGCCACTCGTGGCCGTCTCGGTGTGGGTCGTCGGATTGTCAGGGGTGGTCGGCCGGGTCGGCGGCGGGTTCGTAGCCGCCTCGTCAGCGACCGCCTCGTCAGGTGCCGCGCCGGCCGGATCGGACTCCTGCGCCGCACCCCGACTCGGCCCGGACGGCCCGGCGTTGTCCGAACGCGACGGCGGCGTGGTCGACGGCATCGGCTCCCACTGCCGGTCCGTACCGCCCTTGAGATAGCGGTACGCCGCCACCGCACCCGCGCCCAGCGCCGCGATGAACAGCAGCCCTGGCCAGCGGCGCCTGCGTCGGCGGGTCTCCACCTCGCCCTTGAGCGCGGCGACCGCGGCAGTCCCCCGCCTCTTCGCCTCGGCACGGTAGGGCTCACTGGCCGCCACCGCCGAGGACATGGCGGTGCTTACCTTGGGGGCGACGTCCTCGGCGAGGATGTTTCGCGCATGGTCCATCGCGGGCGCGATCCTCGTCCTGGCCTCGTCGACGGCTGGAGCGATCCGTTGCCGTGCGTTCGTCATCGCCGGGTTGACCTTCTCCCACGCGTGCTCGGCGGCCAAGTTGGCTTTGTTTAGGGCCTTCGGGGCCTTGCCGCCCCGTTTGTTGTGGCGTCCCATCAGGTTGCGCCTCCTCGTCCCGCAGCTGGAAGTGTGGGCTGGTCCGTCGGTTCCTGTACCGGTACCCCGTGCGTGATGCCTTCCCACGTTGCTTCCCGATCATGCCCCTCCATGAGGGACCTTGTCCGACGCACACAGCACAGACCGAATACCACCGCACGGGCACGGCACACCTGGCCTCGCGCAAAGGGCACCCCGAAACCACCTTGTACGTTGCCGTGAAAGGATCGCACTCGACGGCAATGAGCTGCAGACAAGGGGACATTCTCGTGACGGACGAGACCTTCGCGACACTTCGGACCTCGGCGGGCGACATCCAGATCAAGCTGCTACCCGACCACGCGCCGAAGACCGTGCAGAACTTCGCCGGCCTTGCCGAGGGTGACCGCGAGTGGGTCGACCCCTCGACGGGTGAGAAGACCACGAAGCGGTTCTACGACGGACTGACGTTCCATCGGGTCATCCCGGGCTTCATGATCCAGGGAGGCTGCCCGGTCGGCACGGGCACCGGCGGGCCCGGCTACCGGTTCGCCGACGAGATCCACCCCGACCTGCGCTTCGACCGGCCCTACCTGCTGGCGATGGCGAACGCCGGGCCCAACACCAACGGCTCGCAGTTCTTCATCACCGTGGGGCCGACGCCGCACCTCAACGGCAAGCACACGATCTTCGGCGAGGTCACCGACCCGGCGAGCCAGGGAGTCGTCGACGGGATCAGCACCGTGGAGACCGGGCCGATGGACCGCCCGATCAAGACTGTGGTCATCGAGTCGGTCGAGATCGAACACCGCGCGGCGTGACGGCCCGCGATGACCGACCACCCGCGACCGGACGAGCCAGCTGAGACTGGCGGTTCGGCGCCGCAGGAGCAGCCGGCCTGCTTCCGGCATCCCGAACGCGAGACCTACATCCGGTGCCAGCGGTGCGGGCGTCACATCTGCCCGGACTGCCAGCGACAGGCCGCCGTCGGGTTCCAGTGTGTCGAATGCGTACGCGAGGGCGCGCGGACCGTGCGGGCGCCGCGTACGCGCTTCGGTGGCGTCGTCCGCGGTGAAGGTGCGGTAGCCACCAAGGTCATCATCGGGATCAACGTCGCTGTCTTCGTCGCGGTGCTGTTGTTCGGTCCGGTGTTGTCCCAGTGGCTCGTGCTCCTGGGCGGCGACTCGTTCGTCGGCGTCAACGGCGGCGAAGTCCCGGGTGTCTCAGGTGGCGGCTACTGGCGCATCGTCACGTCGGCGTTCGTCCACCTCGAGATCTGGCATCTCGCGGTCAACATGTTCTCGCTGTGGATCCTGGGTCCGATGCTCGAGCAGTTGTTGGGTCGCGAGCTGTTCGTGAACCTCTACGTGATCTCGGCGATCGCCGGTGGGGCCGTCGCCTACGCGTTCACGCCGCCGGGCGTCCCGGTCGTCGGTGCCTCAGGTGCGGTGTTCGGACTGTTCGGGGCGATGGTCGTGCTCGCCCGCAAGCTGCGGGCCGACATGAGCTGGTTCGTCGGCGTCCTGGTGATCAACATCGTCCTCAACGTGCTGTTCCGGAGCTTCCTGTCCTGGCAGGCACACCTGGGTGGCTTCGTCGCCGGGATGGCCGTCGCGGCGGTCCTGGCCTACATGCCCAGGCGGCCGGGACTGCGTGGCCTGGGCCTGTCGGCGGTTCTGCTTGCGTCGTTCGCCCTCATCCTCTGGCGTACCGCACAACTCACGTCCTGACCAGCACATCCACCTGGAGACGGAGTTCTCCCCAGGAGCCTGTGGAAACTGGGGATAACTCGCGGTGACCACGTCTTCGCGTAGGACATCTTCGCAGGTCAGCGACCTATGGGCGGTGTACGCCGGGAGTGTGGACGAAGCCTCTAACGCTGCCTTGGCAGGAGGTTGTCCACAGCTGGGGACGGTGCGGTGGAGAACTACACCGCTGTCATTGCACGGTCACTGCCACTGAGTGGCGACGACGAAGCCGATCGTGATCAGGCCCATGCCCACCAGGATGTTCCAGTTGCCGAGATCACTCATGCCCGGGATCTGGCTGCCGGCGAGATAGAACGTCACAATCCACGCAAGACCGGCCAGGAAGCAGAACAACATGACCGGCGCCACCCAGCGGCCACCATGAAGTCTGCTGGGGGCCGCCTTCCGTGGTGGAGGCGTGAACGCCTGCTTCTTACGGTTGCGCGACTCAGGCACGTCGCCGACCTCCGCATGTGACGTCTTGGGCTCGGGTCAGTTGACCGCGATGTCCGCTAGCGTAGTCTCCACGGCTGCCGCGACAACGACGGAGGGCACGTGGGTGAGCAACGGGCCGGGCCACCGGCACGCCCAGCCGCCGAGTCCAGCGAGACCACGGCGCACCCGACCAGCCGATCCACCCGCATCCTGACCCGGTTACTCGCCGCCGCCACGTTCGGCGCGGCGGGGTTCCTCGGTGCGACCAGCGCCGTCAGCGCCGACGGCACCGACCTGCGTGCCGAACGCCAGACCGACGTCGCCGACCTCGCCCGCGCCCAGGTGCAGCGCAACCGCACCCTCGACGCGGACCGGTCCGAACTCCGAGAAGAGGTCAACGACCTCCTCAACAGCCAACTCGGCGGCGTCAACGCCGACCGCATGCAGAAGCAGGCGGAGCAGCTCGCTCCCACGGCCGGCCTCACCGCGCTCTCCGGACCCGGCGTGAGCGTCACACTCGACGACGCGCCCGTGAGCAGCCGTTCGGAGGACGTCGACCCGGACGCTCTCGTCGTCCACCAGCAGGACATCCAGGGCGTGGTCAACGCCCTCTGGGCGGGCGGTGCCGAGGCCTTGACCCTGCAGGGCCAGCGGGTCATCTCGACCTCGGCGGTCCGCTGCGTCGGCAACACCGTCCGGATCAACGGATGGGTCTATTCGCCGCCGTACCACATCGAGGCGATCGGTGACGCAGAAGGCATGGTCGAAGCCCTTGGCGAATCGCCGGAAGTCGACATCTACCGTGACTATGCGGCCAAATACCACCTTGGCTGGTCGTTGAAGACCTCCCCGAACATCCAGGTGCCCGCGTTCGACGGGCCGCTCAACCTCGACTACGCCGAGGAACGAAAGGACGCCCAGCCGTCTGACGAGTAGGTCGGCCGAGCACAATGGCCTGGTGACCGCACGCATCCTCGTCGTCGACAACTACGACTCGTTCGTCTTCAACCTCGTTCAGTACCTCTACCAGCTGGGGGTCGAGTGCGAGGTACGTCGTAACGACGACCTGGTGCCGGGCGACGTCGACGGGTTCGCCGGCATCCTGCTGTCTCCGGGCCCGGGCACCCCTGAGCGGGCTGGGGTGTGCATCGACGTCGTGCGCCACGCCGCCGGTCGGATCCCGGTGTTCGGCGTCTGCCTCGGCCTGCAGGCCATCGCGGTCGCCTACGGCGGATCAGTGACCCGCGCACCGGAGTTGTTGCACGGCAAGACCAGCCTGGTCCACCACTCCGGTGTCGGAGTCCTGGCCGGGTTGCCCGATCCGTTCACCGCGACCCGCTACCACTCGCTCGCCGTGGAGCCCGGGTCGGTGCCTGACGTTCTCGAGGTCACCGCGCGTACCGAATCAGGCGTCCTGATGGCACTCCGGCATCGCGAGCTGGCCTGCGAGGGCGTGCAGTTCCACCCCGAGTCCGTCCTCACCGAAGGCGGGCACCGGATGCTCGCCAACTGGCTGCAGGTGTGTGGCGAGACCGACGCCGTGGCCCGGTCGGCCGGCCTCGCTCCGGTGGTCAGCCGCTAGACCGTGGGTACGCGTCGCCAGCGTCCCCCTAGGTTCCCTTCGAGGTGTGCCATCGGGGTCGGGTGACTCGAGCGAGGCTCACTCGTCGTCCGGAGGGTCGGTCGGCGTGTCAGTCCGGAGGGTCGGTCGGCGTGTCAGTCGGGAACGGGAACGTCGGCGTGTCAGTCGGCGTCGGGGTCTCCGTCGGCGTCGGGGTCTCCGTCGGCGTCGGGGTTTCCGTCGGCTCCGGCGTGGGCTCCGGTTCGGGTGTGCGGGCGATCTCGATCGTCACCGTGGAACCACGTTCACGGCGCGTTCCAGAGCTCGGCACCTGCTCGATCACCGTGCCGGCCGGCGCCTCGGTGGTGTACTGGCCAACGGCGTTGACCTTGAAGCCGGCGTCTTCTAGTCGTGCTTCGGCGACTGCTTGGCTTTCGCCGAGGACTTCGGGGACTTCGATGAGGCCGCTGGAGTAGTAGACGGTGATGGTGGAGCCTTCGGGGGCGGGGGT